>JBBQKN010000032.1:0-31259 GCA_038326945.1 Hyphomicrobiales bacterium | reverse complement strand
CTCGGCCTCCGCCGCCTCGCGCGCCCTCCGCATCGTTTGCAACTCGAGTGCGGCGGTTAGGGCGGTATGCAGCAGAGTAAAAAAGTCCTCGCGCACATCCTTAATGACGTAGTCCGCGGCGCCGGCCTTCAGAGCGGCGACAGCGACCTTGCTGTCGTCAGTGCCCGTGACGTATACGACGGGCGGAGGCTGGAGCATCTTGCGCATCTCCGCCAAAGTAGTGAGCCCATCTTGCCCGGCCATGTAATGGTCAAGCGCGACGACGTCGATGCCGCCTTGGGCGAGCCGGGCGAGGCCGGCAACGCCGTCGGGCGCGACCTCCACGAGCCACCCGCGCCGCTCCATGTCCCGTTTTACGAGGGTGGCGAGACCTGCATCGTCTTCGATGTAAAGCAAGCGGACAGGTTCGGAATTCATCTCAGACTCTTAAGCGCTTTTTGCGGTGGCGCTGGAGTCCGGCAGAGCCAGCGTCCGCATGAAATTGCCGAGATTGTTGGCCAGCATCAAGCTGACGCAGGACGGCCGCGAATGCGAGCGCGTGCCCGGGGTGCGGACATCACATCGTTTCAGGAACCTGCATGACGAAAACAAATAGCCCAAGCTGCTTGATCGCATTAGCGAAGTTCTCATAGTCCACCGGCTTGGTGATATAGACGTTGCAACCGAGGTCGTAGCAGCGCTGGATTTCAGACTTATCATCAGTCGTTGTCAGCACCACCACGGGTAACACTCGGAGATGCTCGTTCTCCTTGAGGCGCTTCAAGATATCTATGCCGGACATATCCGGCAAATTGAGGTCCAGCAGGACCAGCAAAGCGCGGCCTTTGTTGACGATACCCGAGCCATCAGAACCGAACAGGAACGCGATCGCACTCGCACCGTCCTTAAGTTGTACGATCTTGTTATGGACTCCGGCTCGACGGAGATTCTTCTCGATGAGGCGAGCGTGCCCTTCATCGTCTTCGACCATCGCGATTGTAACTGGTTGGGTCATGTCACCATCTCACTTACTGGCAGAAGCCACCTCTTCGGCAATGTCACTTTGAATACGGTGCCGCGGTCAGGCTCACTCTCGACGTTGATCGTGCCCCCGAGGCGCCGCACAAGCGCACGCGCGTGAGCCAGGCCGATGCCATCACCGGGCCGGTCCTGGATGCCCGATCGTCGGAATAAATCAAAGATTCGCTCACGATCCCTTGCATCGATGCCGCGACCGTTGTCGCGAACCTCGTAGGTGATCGCTCCCTCAGATTCGGTCCCTCGGACCTCGATGCTTCCAGGCACGCCAGCCCGCAAATACTTGACCGCGTTGTCCATGAGATTCGAGAACACTTGTTCGAGGGCGATACGGTCGCTGGTAATCGTCGGAAGTACGCCAATGCTGATCTTGGCATCAACGTCCTGCGCTTGATGAGCTAATGCCTCCAAAGTAGATCGCAACAATTGCGACATGTCGATGAATTGCGGCTGAAACTGACGTTGCCCCTCGCGCGCTACCTTGAGAAGGGCGCCGATGAGACGATCCATTTTCCCAACCGATGATTTGATGAAGCTGAGTGCTTCTTCGACGTCCCCGCGCAGCGCCTCATCGCTATCACGATCCTGCTCGCCCCCGACTTGAGCACGCAGCGCCCCGAGCCGCTCGAAGATCTGCTCCCGCCAAGCGTCGAGTTCGCTGGCGAAACCCATGATATTGACGAGAGGCGAGCGCAAGTCGTGGCTGACAATGTACACAAACCGCTGAATTTCCTCATTCGCCTCGCTTAGAAGAGCAGTCTGGTCTCGCAAGCGCTGATCGAGTTTTTTTTGCTCGGCTTCGACCAGCTTGCGCGCGGTGTTGTCGGTGCCAATAAGCAGATAGCCGATGATGGCGTCCTGAGCGTCGCGCAGCGCCGTGACGGAAACCACCGCGGGGAACCGGCTCCCATCCTTACGGATGTAGGTCAGCTCGTAGATGTCCTCAATCCCGCGCGAGGCCTTGAACACCAGGGCCTCGAAGCCCGGCGTGATCGGGGTTGCGAGCTCGACACTCAGCGCTTTGGCGCGCGCTATCAGCTCCTGCGGATCGGAAATATCGGCCGGCGTGATCTTGTTCATCACTTCGGTGGCCGTGTAGCCAAGCATACGCTCGGCGCCGACGTTGAAAATCTGGATGACGCCCTTCGCGTCGGTGGCGATGCTCGAGAAGTTGGCGCTGTTGAAAATCGCGTGCTGCAGGGCCCCCGCCTTGAGCAGCGCCTCTTCCGCCTGCTTGCGCGCGGTGTTGTCGGTGCCTCCGGAGACGCCGATCCGCGTTCTCATCTCGTCGTTTCCATTAGTCATGGTGTTCGCCCCAGTAATTTGTACTCGTCCCCATAGTAGTCCACTCCTCATCGGAAAGCCGCTGATAGCGGGAGTTTGCCGGGGAGTGCTGGGGAAAGGAACTGTTCGAGAATATGATTATCCGGGCGGGATTTGCGAGGACGAAGATTTCGCTCAGGCGATCAAGATCGATCGCCAAGGAAGAGGAAAAGCGAAGACCTTCGCCTTTTTCCAAGCACGTCCGCTGCTGGCACGAAGCAGACCTGCTGCGTTGGTCCTGGCTACACGAGCCACTAGCGGACCCGACGCCTGATTTCATGGGAGGATGCAGTCAAGCATCGTCTTCAATGATTCGACTTTCGAGCGGCTTTCCGCCCGGTCGCGTGACTATCGCTGCGCCGCTTTCATGACATTGGCGAAAAGCACGCCAAGGCAACCGACCAAAAGCAGGGCGCCAGTCGCGAGAGGCAGAAGTGAGCGTAATACTGAGGGGTGACTCTTTGTCGAGGCGACCCGCCAATCCATCAAGAGTGCTGTCGCGGTGCAGGACAAAACCCACCCTGACTCATCGGCAGCAGTTGTTACCTAAGGCGTTACCTAATGAGGAAAATAAAGATCTTTGCAAACTAGCTAAGCGCCTAAGCTATTGATTTTATTGGTAGCGGAGGAGGGACTCGAACCCCCGACACGCGGATTATGATTCCGCTGCTCTAACCAGCTGAGCTACTCCGCCATTTGGCTGGAAAGTCGGCGATATAAGGAGCGCCAATAACGGGTGTCAAGCAACCGGCGGCCAAGCACAAGCGCGCGTCCCACCGGCCGTCTCAATCTCGCTCTGATGGGTTGCGGGCCGGCTGCCACAAGCGCTTTGGCACTTGTCAGGGACGCCACGCCGGTGGCCCGCTGACGCGCCATGCCGTAGCCAGGCTGCTTGACGAAGCGCAGCATGGTGAAAAGGCCGAAGGGCCAGAGCGACTTCCGCTCGGCCAGATGCAGATCCTCACAGACAAGGACCTGATCGAGGTCGAAGATCGCGTGCCAGCCGATCGCGTTGGCAAGCGGCGCGAGCCTGCGCTCGAAGAAGCCGCGGATGCCGTGCTCCTGGCTGAAATGATTGACGAGGATCACCTCGCCGCCGGCGGCGCAGACGCGCTCAAGCTCCCGCATCACCTTGTCCGCGTCAGGCACCACGGTCATCACATACATGGCGACCACGGTGTCGAAACTCTCATCCGAGAAGGCGAGCGCGCCGGCGTCCATCTCGTACAGTCCGGCGACGTTGTCGAGTTCAGACCGCTCGACCCGCCCCCTCGCTTTGTCCAGCATCTCCGGCGAGAGGTCGATGCCGGTGACCGTGAGGTGCTTGCCATAACAAGGCAGCGACAGGCCGGTGCCAACGCCGACTTCGAGCACACGGCCCTTGCGGCGGTTGATGATCCTGACTGCGTGCTTACGCCCCGCCTCGGCCACCGTGCCGAAGGTGAAATCGTAGACCGGAGCCCAACGCCGATACGCGTCGCGCACAGAGGCCGCATCTAACATGGTTACATTCTGACCCAACCGACCCTCGCTTACTTCAAGCCCGCTACGGGCGCGCCCCTGTCAATGCTTCGGGGCGCTTGCGCCACCCCAGGCCAGCTATCGTGGCCCAGCCATCAAAGTCTCTGCCCGTCCGCCCACGACACGCGTGCGTGCACCGCCTTGAACCGTGGCCCTGGCCGCGTCCGCAGATCGGATCCAGCCACCGCCAAGCAGCCGCTCGCCTCGCCCGTCCGCGGCGTAGAACACGCAAGCCTGGCCGGGGGAGACGCCGTCTTCGCCCTCCGCGAGGTCGATCGTAGTCGCCCCTCCGGCCCCGACGCGAAGCGTCGCCGGCTGCAGCGCCCCGCTCGAGCGGATCCTCGCCAGCACATCCTTACCTTGGTCTGTCACGTCCTCCAAGGGCCCATCGCCAAGCCAGTTCACGTCTCGCAAGGTGATGTGGCGCGTGCGCAACCGTTCCCGCGGGCCAACCACGACCTGGCGGCGGGAGGCATCGAGCTTGACCACATAGAGGGGTTCCGCGGCGGCGACGCCGATCCCTTTCCGCTGCCCGATCGTGTAATTGATAATGCCGCCGTGCTGCCCGAGCACCCGGCCATCAACATGGACGATGTCGCCAGCCTCGGCGGCTCCCGGGCGCAGCCGCTCGATGATTTGCGTGTAGCGGCCCGTCGGCACGAAGCAGATGTCCTGGCTGTCGGACTTCTCCGCCGTCGGGAGCCCGAAGTCGCGTGCGAGCTTCCGCGTCGCCTCCTTCTCCAGATCCCCGAGCGGGAAGCGCAGGAAGTTCAGCTGCTCGCGCGTGGTGGCGAATAGAAAATAACTCTGGTCGCGCTCCGCATCGCGGGCCCGATGGAGCTCGAAGCCATTCGGGCCCGGCTTGCTCTTGACGTAATGGCCGGTGGCCAGCGCCTGCGCGCCAAGCTCTTCCGCCGTCCGCAACAGATCGTGGAACTTGATCTTCTGGTTGCAAGCGACGCAAGGCACCGGCGTCTCGCCGGCAAGATAGCTGTCGGCGAACTCGCCCATCACCGCTTCGGCGAAACGCGTCTCGTAGTCGAGCACGTAATGGGGGATACGCAACGCCTCGGCCACGCGCCTTGCGTCCTGAATGTCCTGGCCTGCGCAGCACGCTCCCTTGCGGCCGACGGCGTTGCCATGGTCGTAGAGCTGGAGCGTGATGCCGACCACGTCGTAGCCCTCGGCCCGCAACAACGCCGCCACGACGGAGGAATCCACGCCGCCCGACATGGCCACCACCACCCTCGTGTCGGCGGGTTCGTCCGGCAAATAAAGACTGTTGAGCCTGTCAGTCTTGGATGGGACCACGGGTCTAAGCTCGGAGTTCGAATAAAGGTCTGGCCACGATGCTCCAAGCATCGGACCCCGAGGCTCGGCGGCTGCCACGGGGGATGGCGCTCTCTGGAGCTGAAGATAGGAGCCCCCCCTTCCCCATGCAAGCCAAAGCGGAGCCCGCCTCCGAGCCAATTTCTGACCTTGGCGGAACTCAAAAGTGATTAGTTTTAAGTGATTTCCTCGGTGTTCCTTTACCTCAGAGCTTAGGTAAATCTTAAACGGACGCGGGTAGTCTCCTCGTTAGTCCGATCAACCAGTGCGTCGCGGCTCGATTGAGCCCAGTGGTGTTGTGAGTATCCATGACTGATCATTTTAGGCCCCGAGTCAGATATGTGATTGGCCCCGACGGCAGCCCCCTCACCGTCGCCGATCTGCCGCCCAAGGATACCAAGCGGTGGGTCATCCGCCGCAAGGCCGAGGTCGTGGCCGCCGTTCGCGGCGGACTGATCAGCCTCGAGGAGGCCTGCGAGCGCTACACGCTCACGGTCGACGAGTTCCTGAGCTGGCAGCGTTCGATCGACAAGCACGGGCTCCCCGGCTTGCGCGCCACCCGCGTGCAGGAGTACCGCGGCTAGCCCCCGCTGGATTAGCCTCAGCGCGCTCGGTTCTGTTTCCAGTCCTCCGCTTGGCAGGTTTCGTCACGGGCTGCTATGGCTCCGCCGTGACCAATGCGATCCACACCATTGGCTATGAGGGTGCCGGCATCGATGCCTTCATCCGCACTTTGCGCCAAGCGCGCATCGAGCTGGTGCTCGATCTTCGCGCCGTTGCCGCTTCGCGCAAGAAGGGCTTCTCCAAAAACCTGCTTGCGGCGCATCTCGACGCGGCCGGCATCGCCTATCGTCATTTGCGCGGACTGGGCACGCCGAAGCGCGGCCGGGACGCAGCCCGTGCGGGAGACCGCGACACCTTCGAGCGCATGTTCCTCGCCCATATGCAGGAGCCGGAGGCGGAGTTCGATCTCGCCGAGGCGACCGCGCTGGCCAAGGACCAGCGGGTCTGCTTGCTCTGCCTCGAACGTGACCCGCAGCATTGCCACCGCTTGATCGTCGCCGAGCGCATGGCCGCGCAGACGGGCCTGGACCTCCATCATTTGTTCGTCGAGCGTCCCCCGATCTGACGCCCGCCATGGCGCCGCAGGCGGGCGGACATCGCTTGGACGCACTTGCCGGAGGACTTTCCCTCAATTTTCTTGGAATACGCTGTCGTTATGTCCTAATTATCAGGATGATTCCTGGCAACGCACGGGCAAAGGCCGATCGCTCCAATGATTCCTGAAATCGACGCCGACGGCGGAGACGATGCCGTCGACCATGACGACATTATCTATCCCTCCGCCGTTCCGTTCGTGCTGATGCATGTCGCTTGCCTCGCGGCGATCTGGACGGGTGTCACCGTGGAAGCCATCGTCCTTGGCGTCGCGCTCTATTGGCTGCGCATCTTCGCCATCGGCGCTGGGTACCACCGCTACTTCTCCCATCGCGCTTATTCGACCAGCCGGGCGTTTCAATTCATCCTGGCCTTTGCTGCCCAGAGCACCTCGCAGAAGAGCATCCTGTGGTGGGCCGCCAAACACCGGCATCACCATCTGCACTCCGACACCGGACTTGACGTGCATTCGCCCCGGCACAAGGGTTTCATCTACAGCCATATGGGATGGATCTTCGATCGGAAGCACGACGTCGCCGACCTCACCAAGGTTGCAGATCTCGCGCGCTATCCCGAGCTGATGTGGCTGCACAAATACGAGCTCGTGCCCGCCCTTCTTCTTGCCGCGCTCTGCTTTTTGGTCGCCGGCTGGCCCGGCCTTGTCGTCGGCTTCATCTGGAGTACAGTGCTCGTCTATCACGCCACGTTCTGCATCAACTCACTCGCGCATGTGAGCGGAACCAAGCGCTACATCACCGGCGACGATTCCCGTAACAACTGGCTCTTGGCCGTCTTCACCATGGGCGAAGGCTGGCACAACAATCATCACGCTTACCAAGGCAGCGTGCGGCAAGGCTTCAAATGGTGGGAGATCGATCCGACCTATTACATCCTGTGGGGGCTGTCCTGGCTTGGACTGGTGTGGGACCTCAAGACGCCGCCCGAGCAGGTTCTGCGCAACGAGCAGCCCCTCGGTGTTCGGGTCGTCAACCGTGCCGCCGAAGAGCTTGCGGCGCGTTTCAATTCGGAGAGGATCGCGCTCGCCATCACCGCGGCGCTGCACACGCCCGAACTCTCGGCCCTGCAGGAGAAGCTCATCCGCGCCAGTCACTGCACGAGCGAGGTGCTGCAAACCCTGCATCTACCTCACATACCAAGCCGTGAAGAGTTCCTGCGTGAGGCGAGCGCCATGTTTGCGCGGACGCGGTCGTTGGAAGAAATCGTCGACCGCGCCTACGAGATGCTCCTCGCCGCCATCGGCACACGCTTGACCGCTCCCCTCGAAGTTCGGCAATAGCCTCCGGACCTTATCGGCCCGAAGACGGCGTCGCGGCCGCAGCGGCGGTCGCCGGCATCTTGTTGCTGCAATTCGATTCGCCCCGCTGCCAGCGCTTGATGTCGAACTCCATCTTGGCGGCAAGCTCGGGCGTCATCTTGCGGTTCTCGGTGCTGATCACCGTCGAAGGACCCGACTGCGTGAAGTCGATGATGTAAGTGGTGAGGCCGGCCCGTCCGAGATCAGCGCGCTGATGCACGGTAATCTTCACTTTGGTGCCGCCGGGGCTGACATCGGCGCGATAAACGTGGTTGGGCAGGAGCGGATCGACAGGATTGAACCAGCAACGCTTGATGTTGCCCCCCATCACCACATAGGCGTCGAGCGGCTTCGCCCTTGCGAGGGAAATACCCGTGGACCGGGTAGACCCGGTGGCGGGCTCGCTGCTGTCGGTGGCGACGCTGGCACCACCGCTGCCAAAGCTGCCAACGCTACCGAGGCTACACCCCGGGAGCAGGGCCGCGAGCAGAAGCAATACCGTGCTCGACCGAACGCTGAGCGACAAGGCCAACCCCCGCATCTGTTAAAGTGCTAGTCGCGGAAATTCACATATTGCAGGGGCAGCTCGACCGAAAGCCCCTTGACGTGTTGAATTACCGCTTGCAGATCGTCACGCTTCTTCGCCGTGACCCTGAGTTCGTCCCCCTGCACGGAGACCTGGACCTTGAATTTCCCGTCCTTGATCTCCTTGACGAGTCTTTTGGCCAACTCCCGATCGATCCCTTGCCGGATCAGAGCCTTCTGCCTGACGGCCTGACCGGCAGCCTTTTCCGGAGTCTTATAGTCGAGAATGCCCGCCTCGATCTTGCGCCGGGCCAGATGCCCTTGCAGCAATTCGTGCATCTGCTTGAGCTTGAGGTCGTCGTCGGCGTTGAGCGTGATTTCGGACTCTTTCCGCTCGATACGGGACTGCGAGCCCTTGAAGTCGTAGCGCTGGCTCATCTCGCGCACCATGTTGGCGAGCGCATTATCGATTTCAGCCAGATCGGTCTTGGACACAACGTCGAAGGACGGCACGGCCTCTTGCTCCCTCTTTCCCAATAAGCGGTCAACTTACCACCGATCGAGCCCAAACGCGCAAGCGGCGACACCTCCCCTTTTGGTCCTTGGATTTTCAGGCTGGATGGCCCTAGCGGCGTCGGCTCAGCTCGCGACGCGAACATTGGCCGCGGCCGCTCCGCGCTCGGCTGCCCGCGCCTGTTCGAGCTTCATCCGCTCGACATCGCGCTCCTCCATCAGCTCGATCTTTTTCAGCTCCTCGAGCGATTCCTCGAGGCTCGCCCGCGCGACCCCGAGCTTGGTCTCAAGGCCAACGGCGGAAGCGAGCAGGTTGTCCCGCCGCTGAATGGCCGCCTTGGCGAAGGTCGGATAGGCGTAATGACTGGAATCGGAGACGCCCGACCGCTCTTGCTCAATGGCGATCTGACGGTCGAGATCGAGCGCCATCTGGTTGAAGTCGGCGATCATACTTTCGATCTCCGCGAGTTGGCGGCGTTTCTCCTCCACCTCGAAGCGCTTCAACCGGCTTAATGCGTCCCGTGACTTCATGGTTCGATACCCTCGACATTCTCGGACCTGAGGACGGAGAGTTCAAGATCTGTGCCACGCGCCTTGGCGCCGTAGCCCCCACCCCTCTGACGCGATCTTGGGCAAGAGGCGTTAAGGGGCGGTAAACCATGCGCCTCGCATTTGACGATTAGAAGAAACACGCGCGCAAGTTCTTAGTGCTCGCCAGAAGCTTAGCTTTTGTTAACTATTGGCCACTAATTTGTTGATTCGCATTAACCATTCACTTTGCGTCGAGTGGTTCAGCGCCAGTGGTGCCAGTGGGGGATGAGTAGGGATCTGCCTGGAAGACGGGGGAATTAGGGATGCGAGTGCTTCTCATCGAGGACGATAGCGCTACGGCACAGAGCATCGAATTGATGCTCCAGTCCGAGGGCTTCAACGTCTACACGACCGACCTGGGCGAAGAGGGCGTCGACCTCGGTAAGCTCTATGACTACGACATTATCCTGCTGGACTTGAACCTTCCCGACATGAGCGGTTACGAGGTGCTCAAGACCCTGCGCGTGAGCAAGGTCCAGACCCCGATCCTGATCCTGTCCGGTCTTGCCGGCATCGAGGACAAGGTCAGAGGCTTGGGCTTCGGCGCCGACGACTACATGACCAAGCCCTTCCACAAGGACGAGCTGGTCGCCCGCATTCACGCGATCGTCCGCCGCTCCAAGGGCCACGCCCAGTCAGTGATCCAGACCGGCGGGCTCAAGGTCAATCTCGATACCAAGACCGTGGATGTGAACGGCCAGCGCGTGCATCTGACCGGCAAGGAATATCAGATGCTCGAGCTTCTCTCGCTGCGCAAAGGCACCACGCTGACCAAGGAGATGTTCCTGAACCATCTCTATGGCGGTATGGACGAGCCGGAGCTGAAGATCATCGACGTCTTCATCTGCAAGCTGCGCAAGAAGCTCGCGGCCGCGACCGGCGGCAAGCACTATATCGAGACGGTCTGGGGACGCGGCTACGTGTTGCGCAATCCGGAAGACGAGTCCGAGGCGGCGGCTTAAGACCTTTCGCCGTCTCGCTTTTATCTTGCCCGCGCGGCGCATCGAATCCTGATGCGTCGCATCCCCTGCGCGCGAGGTCCGCGCCTCAAGCGGCCCTAAGCTCAACCTCATTCTCACGGGCCTCAACCGTCACGGTCATCCCGGCCGCCGCGGCGACGCGGCTCGCGTAATAGGGCTGGATCGAGTGGGCATCGAGCACCACGCCGTTGCCGCCGGCGAGCAGGTTCGTGACCTGCTCGGCCAGCCGCGCGGGCTCGCCCTTGGCGCTAACGCTGAAGGCGATGGCCGGCCCGTCGCCCACGATCTCCACATTCACGGTCCCGCCCCTCGGCAGGGCGACGACTCCAAGCGCCACCAAATTCAGCAGCAATTTGACCTTGTTCTTTGGCAAGGTCAGGGGTGGCCCCTGCCAGGTCAGGCTATGCTTGCCATGCACGAAGTCGCGCGCGACCCGTTCGGCATCGCGAAGATCAATCTCGGCGCCCGCCGACCCCGCCGCGCCAAAGGCAAGCCGCGCGAATTGCAGCTTGGCCGAGGCTTGGCGGGCGCTCTTGCGGATCAGGTCCATGGTCTGCTCGCGCATGGCCTCGTCCTGCTCTTCGTCGAGCATTTCGAGCCCATTGGCGATGGCGCCGACCGGACTGATGACGTCGTGACAGATGCGGCTCGAGATCAGCGCCGCGAGCTCAAGATCACCGATATCCACCGGCTCGGTCATGGTCGTCCCCCTTTCGACAAAAATCCTGCTCGTCCCGGAAATGACGCGGGGCCGCACTCGCAAAATCTGCTAGACGAGGCGCCGAGGGGTTCGCTGCGGTGCCCGCACCGATTCCCGCAAGGAACGAATCAACCTCAAGTGAGCATCTTGCCTTGTCAGGCCCAAGACAGACAACTCAAAGACAACAGACAACTCAAAGACAACAGACAACTCAAAGGCACATAAGCGCGGTGAGCACGGATTTCGATTTCGCCCGCGCGGCGAAAATATTGACCGACGCGGCCGCCCGCGCCGGTGCGGCGATCATGCGGATCTATCACGAGGGACCCGAAGTCGAGTTCAAGGCGGATGCAAGCCCAGTCACCTGCGCCGACCGGGAGTCGGAAGTCATCCTCCTCGAGGCATTGCAGCGTCTCGCACCGGAGATCGCGGTGGTCTCGGAGGAAGCAGCCGACCGGCCGGCAACGCTCGGTCACCGTTTCTTCCTGGTCGATCCGCTCGATGGCACCAAGGAATTCATCGGCAAACGCGGCGACTTCACCGTGAATGTGGCCCTGATTGAGGACGACACCCCACGTTTCGGCCTCGTCTACGCCCCGGCCCGCGGGCTGCTGGCCTTGACGCTCGAGGATGGCAAGGCGGTCGAGGCCAAGCTCGATGCGAGCGAGCACGGCGCGGAACTCGGCCAGCTCGATTGCCGGCCTCTACGCGTGCGCAAGCCTTTATCCGAAGGCCTAGTCGCGGTTGTCAGCCACTCCCATCTTGACCCCGCCACGGAGGCCTTTCTGGCCAAGCTCGATATCACCAAACGATCGAGCGCGGGCTCCTCGTTGAAATTTCTCCTGGTCGCGCGCGGCGAGGCCGACGTTTATCCGCGCTTCGGTCCCACCATGGAGTGGGATACGGCCGCGGGACAGGCGGTGCTTGTCGCGGCTGGCGGCAGCGTGGTCGAGACCGATGGCACGCCGCTCCGCTACGGCAGGACCGCAACTGGCCTGCTCAATCCGAGCTTCATCGCCTGGGGAGCTCAGGCCGAGGACTGATCTTCGAGCGCGGCCTTGGCGAGCCTCAGGGCGTGATCGCGCATATCCGCGCCAGCTGTCGACGCATCGCCATAGTTTAGTAACTGTTTCGGCAAATCATGGAGGCTGCGAGCCACGCCTCGAGTCGGCCCTTCGGCCGGGCTTTGGCTTGCCACGGGGATGAATATGCAAATCGAACGCGCCTCAACCGCCGCTCGCGGCGCGCCTGCGGGCATCGCGCTCGCCGCTACGCTCTTCTTTGCCTTCTCGGCCTTCGCCGGGGAGCCCATTGCAGCGTCCGAGACGATCAGATTAGCCCAAGCTAACGACGCGCCCATGGTGATCACGCCGCATCCGCAGGGAGGTCAGATGCCTCCCTCCCCCTCCTACGATCCGGGCAACGATTCCGGCGGTCCGGGCCGACCCTATGAGCCGGTGCCGAACGGAGCCGCCCCGCCACCGGGTGAAGGCGCCTATTTGCCGCCTCCGCCCGAGGAGAGGGGTACCTTCTCCATGGGGGAGATCAAGGAGACCGGCCATAAATTCTTCGGCAGCGTGTCCATGGGTCTGGCCAAGGTGATCGAATACAGTTTCCAGCGCGCAGGCAGGCCCAACGGCTATATCTTGGGCGAGGAGGCAGGCGGCGCCGTCATTGCCGGGCTGCGCTATGGCGAGGGCACGCTTTACACCAAGGATGCCGGCGAGCATCGTGTCTATTGGCAGGGCCCGTCGGTCGGCTACGATCTCGGCGCGGAGGGCTCCAAGACCATGGTGCTCGTCTACGATTTGCGCAGCCCGGGCGAGATCTACAGCGCCTTCGCCGGCGTCGACGGTTCGGCCTATTTTATCGGGGGCGTAGGCGTCACATTCCTGGCCGACAGCCACATTATCCTTGCCCCGATCCGCTCCGGCCTTGGCCTGCGGCTTGGCGCCAATATCGGCTACTTGAAATATACCCGCGAGCCGACCTGGAATCCGTTCTAGATTGGCGCTAATGAAGTCCTAACGGGGATCGTGGAAGGCACCCTGCCCGCCTGAAGGCGGGCGCTCACGGGCCGGATTGCCCCCGCCTCTGACGGCGCCAATCGAGGAGCGCTCGTTCCGATGATCGATGTGGGTATCTACGTGGCGCTCGGCTTTCTGGTCGCGAGCCTGCTCGCGCTGATGCTCACCCGCCCGCTTTGGCGCCGCGCTGTGCGCCTCACCACGCGACAGCTCGAGGCGACGATGCCGATGTCCATCGCCGACATCCAAGCCGACAAGGACCAGCTGCGAGCGGAATTCGCAATCGAGCTTCGCCGGGTCGAGGTTGCTTTGGAACGGGCGAAGGACAAGGCGGCGCGCGAGCTGGTGGAGGCGAACAAGCGCCGGGTCGAGATCGCCGAGATCAACACCACGCTGGAGGCGGTTAAGGGACGCCTCCAGGAGAAGGAGAACGCGAACCGCGTGCTCGAGCAGACGATCCGCCGCCGCTTGCCCGAACTCGAGAACCGGCTCAGAGCGGCCAAGGATGCCATGGCCGAGCTTGAATCCGCTAATGCCGAGCTTCGCAACACCCTCGGCTCTCAAGCAGAAGCGCTGAAACTTGCCCGCTCCACCGTCAACACCCAGCGCGGCGACATCGAACAGCTGCGCGGGGCCTTGGGCGACGATGCATCCTCGCGCCGATCGGCAAAGTCCGAATCGGCACTGGCCAAGGAAAACCGGAAGCTGAGCGCTGAACTCTCTGCGCTCAAGGAGGAACTGACGCGAGGACGGATCGGCGGCAAGGAGAACGAGTTGTTGCGCCAGGAGCTCGGCCGGCTTGCGAGCCAAGTCCTCACCGTGGCGAAGGCGCAAGGCACCGCCCTGCCCGATTTTGTCGCGGCCGAAAGCACGAGCACCTCCATCGAAGAAGCCGCGAGCGAGCCGGCACCGATCGGCAATGGCAGCGACGAGCGCATCGAGGCGGTTCCGATCGCCGGCGAACCACACAGCGAAGTGGCGCAAGAGTCATCGGCCGCCCGTTCCGATCAGGCCGAAAGCGAAACGCCCGAGACGGTCGAGGACCCCAAGGCCAAAGGCTCGCTCGCGCGCATCCTGTCGGCGCGAAAAGCGCGGCGGCGTGGCAGCAGAGGCGGTGGCCGCGGCAGCAGCTTGAGCGAACGGCTCAAAGACGTCTCGGCCGAAGCTCCCGATAGCTGACGGGACCCTAAGCGTCCGTGTGCACGAAACTGCGGGAACCGTTCTCGAGCTTCAGCGCGGTGAGCCTATCGCTGAACACCGCGCCGGTGTCGATGCCGATGCGGTTGGGGCGGATGTCCGGCAATGTCGTCGGCGTGTGCCCATGCACCACGACCTTGCCGAAATCCTCGCTTGTGCGCAGGAACTCCCCCCGGATCCAAACCAGATCATGTGGATCCTGCGCGTCCAGCGGCACACCGGGCCGGATACCGGCATGGACGAACAGATAATCGCCACAGGACAGGCTGAGTTCGAGCGCATCGTAGAACCGGCGATGGTCGTCGGGAAGAGCATCGAGGAATGCGTCTCGCCAGGCCTCCGGCCGCGCTCGCTCCCGGCTCAGTCTTTCGATGTCGACGCCGTAGGACTTGAACGTCGGTTCCGCGCCATTGGCGAGCCATTGGCCGAGCCAGGAAGGATCGTCGATGAAGTCGAGCATGACCGCCTCGTGATTGCCCTTGAGGAAATGGGCATCGAACCCCTGCGGCAGATCCTTCAGCAAGAAATCGACCACGCTCCGGCTATCCGGGCCGCGATCGATATAGTCGCCGACGAAGACGAGTGTTCGTTGCTCGACGCCGTCGCTCCGCGCAGCATCGGCCTCGATCCGCTGCAGCAGCGCGGCAAGCAGATCGGCCCTGCCGTGGATATCGCCGACGGCATAGAGGAGCTGTCCTAGCGGCAAGGAGGGATCATGCAAGACGGACAAATCCACTTGAGCGGTGCGTTCCGAAGGAAAATCCCCGATCCCGAACGCGGTGTCGAATTTCGTGCCGGCTTTAGCTGTTCTGGGTCTTGCCCAGAATCTCATTGTAGAGCTTGGCGGGAAAGGCGAACACCGTCGTTACGCATTTTGCTTTGAGTCCGATGAAGAGCACCATGTCGCCGCCCCGAAGCTTGTCATCCTCGGTGATGACGTAAAGCTCGTCGGCGTTGAGCGGCGGCAATCCCTTTAGATCCCGGGCGCGCGACTGAAAATCTTCGAACTCCGCCCCCGCGAGGTGGTCGAACTTAGCGTGGACCTGATTGATGGCGGCGAGGATCTCGCTCTGCGGCTTGCAGATGACCGGCGCCGGAGTTGGACCCTGACCATTGTAATAGGTGGTGCCATGCTCCTGAACGAGAGGAGAGATCTTCTCCGAGAAGCTTTGGAATCCGGCAAAGCCGATCAGCGAGAGGCCAAGAACTGCTCCCGCCGCGACTTTTAGCCAAATGGGCATGGCAACGTCTCCCGCCGAGGGCGCCCAAAGGAAAAGCCATCGTATCAATGAACGGTGCCAATGCGACTTGCGCGCTGGCCGAAGCTCCGGCGCAGTGATCCTCGGGAGTCAATATTGCGCCCCGCCCGGTGCCCCTGGCAATACTGAACACGTGTTTGGTAGCGCCTTTGCCTGGTCGGAGAGCAAAGCGTGGCCACCCTCCAAATCGGGGCTGAGCCAATGCGGCGCCGGCACCACCTAAATTGCCGTATCGACCTCGCACACCACCGTGTCCCTATGCCCACAGTCCGGCATCTTCCAGGCGATGATGTCTTCAGTCCCATCCGGGTTCTTGCGCACGATCGGCACCGGGCAAGCGGCTCGCCAAAAGCGCCAAGGGGAATTCTTGTGGCTCGCGTCGAATAGGGGCCCGAGCTGCATTGCCGTCCGGCGGCAAGCCGCTTGAGTAAACGCCATCGGCGCCGCGCCCTTGTCGACATCGGGATCGTAAAGGGCCACCTCCTGCCGCCGGCACACCATCATTGAGTGTTCCGTGGCCCACTGCCGGTCTTCCCATCCGGTGAAGGCGGCATTGGCGTCCGGCGGTCCGGCGATGACGGTCTTGCACACGATCAGCACGATGGCTGTGGGCATGGCCACGGTCATGGCTCATGCCCTCCGCTGAATTGGCGCGCCGTTGGCGCCGGGGCTGGCAAGGGACGGAGCACGCTCGCGATGACGGCGAAGGGTGAGCTTTGGCATCGGTAGGGTCCTCTAATTGAGTCGCTCTAACCCCTCCCGGCGTCCCGATTGGGACAGACGTTTCTCCCTGCTCCGGCGACCTGTTGGAATCTTTCCACGGTCGCCTGGTAATGTTGCAACGCAAAAAGCCCGGCTTGGTCGCAGGCTCGTCGCGGTGAATACTCGACGCTTTATCAGATGGTGCAATGCAATATAAGCGTTCGCAACTGCTAACTGAAGGGGTCGCGTGGAACGCCGGTGGCCAATGCACTCAGGCAACCCGGATGGGATATTTGGCACCTTCGGTACCAATTGCTCCCAAGCATTGCCTCATCTTGAAGCAAAAAACGCCCGCTGCAAGTCTCCTGAACGGTCATCCCCAACGGCGTCTCGGGCGGGCACTAGGGCGAACTTCACGCGCCAGAGCGCGTTTCCTCTTCAGACGAATCAGTGAGGAGACCGGCGATGACAGAAAAGGAACCGAACCGAAACCGGCGCAAATCGGCAAGACGCACCGAGGGCGAAGGCGTCCCTCCGAGGAGCGCGACAGTTCCCGAAGCCGGCAGTAACGACGCGCGCGGAGGCGACGAGCGCGTGCGGCAGCCAGCGCGCGGGCCAAGCAAAGATCGCGACCGGGGCAGCGACCCCGAGAAGCGCTGAAATGGATTTTGGCAGCGGGGACTAAGCCGCGACGCAATGTCCGCTGTTTCGGTGTGAACTTCCAGTCATAATCTTCCGGCGACGGAAGTGCTATGCGAACCCGAACTGAGACCGGCGATGACGCGGCCTCTCTCTTGGCGGCAGGCCTGCCGGCTGCCTTTGGGTCACCATGGCGCGTGCCTGAGCGTGACGGTCTTATTGTCGATGCCCCAGGTACGCGTCGACCCGGCAAAACTTTCGGATGCACTGCACCGTTCCTCTAGCGCGTTGGTCGACCATGCGGCGCAAAGATTTCCTGGCCTAACTCTTTGCGGTGCCGGTGTGACGATAGAGGACGCAGCGGCGCCACAAACGTCAACTATCGCTTCATCGAACTAAACGGCGCAGGACCCATCATCATCAGCGGTTCGCCTCGTGATGTGGCGGAGTGATCGTCGATTGCCTGATCCACGAGGTTAGCAGCATGGGCATTCTTAGTGACTTGATGCGGGGCAAGCTCTCGACGCTCGCCGCGCGCCGGCATCAAACCTCCGACCCGCTCCCGACCCGAAGTGGAGGTCGGAATGACGTAAAGGCTGCGAAGAAGCGTTGGCCTGAAGTCGACAGTTATATCGCCGAGCGCTTGATCCCATCCGATCCCACGCTTGAGGCTTTACTTCAGGCGAGCGAAGCGGCCGAACTGCCGTTCAGGAATGTCCCCCCCAATCGCGGAAAACTACTCATGCTGCTCGCGCAAGCTGTCGGCGCCAATGCGATCCTGGAGATTGGCACACTTGGTGGATACAGCACCGTTTGGCTTGCTCGCGCGCTTGCACGCGGCGGGCGTCTGATCACTCTCGAGGCTGACGTCAAACATGCAGAGATTGCGCGCGCCAACATCGCCCGCGCCGGATTTGCCGATAGGGTGGAACTGCGCCTTGGCCTCGCACTCGACACACTGCCAACGTTAGCCGCCGATGGACCCTTCGATTTCGTCTTTATTGATGCCGACGCTGCGAACTTGGGTGAATATTTTCAGTGGGTGCTAAAGCTTTCGCGTCGCGGCAGCCTCATCGTGGTGGATAATGTTGTTCGTGCCGGGGGCATTGTCGACGCAAACAATACCAAACCCGGCATTCAGGCCTTACGCAGGTTCTATGATCTCGTCGCAGCCGAACCTAAAGTGAGCATGACTGCGATCCAGACCGTCGGCACCGGGGGCTATGACGGCATTGCCATCGCGCTCGTCACCACCGACCCTGATGCTGTGGATGCCGTCACCGGCGATGCGCCCGGGAGCGCATGAGCCTGCGCGTGCAGCCGCGGGCCGGCATGTCGGCCGCGACACAGACGCTGTCGCCGCCTACATCGAATTTTTGGGGCATAATAGGAACACACGATGACGTGCGGAAGCGCATGGAGGCGCACGTCTTGCCTCGGTGGTAGGCTTAAGGCCGCGTCGTGTGACAACGACCGTGCCTTCCAATCGTGCGCGCTCTACGGTCCCTCGAGGTCGATATTTATCCGTGCCAGTTCCGCGTAAGTGCCGTCCGGATATTTGTTCAGATAGGCACGAAACATGTCCGGATTTCCACTGTCTTTGATGCTGTTCCAGAATGTAAGCTCGCCCTCCGTGACTTCTTCAGCGATTGGCGCGAAGTCGTTCGCGGCTTCGCGCAGGCTCTCTAGCCGGGCTTGGGCTAGCTCCACAAACTCGCCGTCGGGATAGCGATCAAGATAAGCTTCGAGCTCAACGGAGCTGCCACTGTCCTTCGCCGCCTCCCAGAAGGCCAGCTGGACGGCTATGGCGTCTTCTTTAGCAGGGGTGGCAATTCCATCAGCGATAAGCGCATCACGCCGGGTCAGAGCCAGCGAGCTGAAAGGACCGTCCGGATATCGGCTAAGATAAGCGTCTAGCTCAGGAACACTCTCGCTGTCCTTAATGCTGTTCCAGAAAGCGAGCTCGACACCGACGTCCTCGCCCAAGGATGAGGAAGTCATGGAAGGCCCCTCCACCCGGGTGGGCTCAAGCACCGGGTCAATCAGTTCATCAGGCGCTTCCCCTATCCTCACCTTAAAGGCGCGGACAGGCTGAGCAATGTTCTTCACCTTTTGCTCGCCGAGATCCGTGAACGCAATAGGGTGATTGCGCAGGTGATCGCGGACACCGCGAGACACACAAATGCCGCCGGGCTCCGCGAGTGATTCCAACCGCGCAGCAATATTGACGCCATCTCCAAAGATGTCGCCATTCTTCATCATGACGTCGCCGACATTGATTCCGATGCGTAGGAAAAGCCGCTGGCCATCGTCGAGCGCGGCATTTTCGGTCGCGAGTGATTCCTGAATCTGCACTGCGCAGTTGATAACGGAAGTGACGCTTGCGAATTCGGCGAGGACCGAATCGCCTGCAGTACTGGTTATCCTTCCGCCAAACTCAACGACCGACGCGTCGATTATTAGCCGATGACTCGATAGAACAGCCAGGGTTCCAACCTCGTCACGCTCCATGTGGCTGCTGAAGCCCTCAATATCGGCCGCTAGAATTGCGATAAGCTTGCGCTCAAGTGGTGGGGCTTCCATTCGGATCCGTGGGGTTATGGGCGTCCCGTCGCGCCCCATACCAAACCGCTCATGCCGTCCTTCGGTTCCCTCGGGTCAACGCTATCCGTGGAATGAAGATCGCCACCTTCATTGCCGACGACGTCGACAAACGACCGGCTCATCGTCTCGATTGGCCTGCGCAGCGCGGCCGGACGTGGTGGGTCTTCAGGACCCATGGCCCACAGTTTCCGAATTGCCGGTATGGGCGATCAACAAGGCTGGCTATGGCGCGCCTGGCACGTGCAAAAATCATGGAACGGCGCAACGCAGGTCCGCTGAATTGGCCCCAGACCGAGCTGACCGAAGTTGTGTAGGTCGCAGACGTGCCAACAGGAGACCTTCGTATCGGCCAACACGACACGCATCCGAATTGATTGACATGTCAGTCAACTGGTGCGTATTCTGACCGATCGTTGGTGCATAGGCACGTCTATTCTCCGCGTTCGTGAGGGTAGCTATGAGACGTGGTCGATTCAGCTGCCGCAAGCTCAAATTTGTCGGGCACCAATTGCCCGCCAATGCGACAGCATTTCCGTTGGCTTTTTGGCTTAACGAAGCAACGCCACCCGAACGTGCGAACGCTCTTCAAACGACAGTCTGCCTTTCAGATCTGCCTATGATCCTTTCCGCGGGGCGATCGAGCGTTCCGTGGAGGCCTGTTTGCGTGAAGGAGCTAAACACCTCGTCAACCCGATAACCAAGGGAGGAAGGCATGAAGGAATTGGCCTTCGGCATGAGTCTGTCTGCATCTCGGAGAACGGTTCTAGTGGGGCTAGCCGCCAGCGCCGGTGCGCTCGCTTTGCCAAGACCCGCCAAGGCGGCGGGTGAGCTCAATGTCCTCGCTTGGTGCGATCACGCGGATGCAAAGCTCATCCAACCCTTTGAGCAAGCCCAAGGCGTCAAGGTCAACGTGAAGACCTATGAAGGGACCGGCACTGGTCTGTCGATCATTGAGCAGTCTCAGCCAGGTGACTGGGACATATTCATGGTCGATGCGACGGACGTGCCGCGCATTGCGGAGAAGGGTCTCTTCATGGAATTGCCGGATGCGACGGCTCCATGGGCGGACATGTTCACTGAAATGAGAAGTGCTCCCTTCGCCCGCGTCAATGGCAAGCTCTACGCGATCCCCGAAAAATTCGGTTACTACGGCGCTTGTTTCAACAAGAAGAGCGTCGATGTAGAAGATGCCAAGCGCGGCGACATTCTCTGGAACGAAAAGTACAAGGGGCGCATCGCCGTCTACGACTATTATTTCCCGATCATTCAACTGATCGCCCTCGGCAAGGGCTGGAAGCCGGGAACCCTCGATTCCGAGAAGCTGAATACCGTCCGGGAGCTTCTGCTTAAGGCCAAGCCGAATGTGAAGCTGATCGGTGACATTCCCAGTGTTCAGAACGCGCTGGTAACGGGCAATGTCGATGTGATTTTCGGTGGCGCCGAGTTTACGGTGTCGAACCTAATTCCCGCCAACCCCCATCTCGACTGGGTGATTTTCGATACCGGCGGCCTGATCTGGACGCAGGGCTTGACCGTGCTCGACCAGAGCAAGCGCAAAGACCTCGCTCTTGAATTTATCAAGTGGATCTTGAGCCCCAAGGGGCAGGGCCTGCTTGCGACGTCCGACTGCTACTGGGGGATGCCGACCAACAGCAAGGCTGAACTCGACGCGACGCAGAAGACGATCCTCCGATGGGATCAGCAGCCAGCCTATCTGAAAAGTTCGGTCTTCTCGGAGCAACCGGCCCGCGACCTCGACGCTCAGATGCTCGAAGTCTGGACCGAGTTCCAACAAAGCTGACGCCCGCAACCGGCGGAAGCCCGCCTCGTCTGCAGTGGGCCGAAAGTTAGAGTCGGACGCGTAGCATTGTCGCATCGCATCACGGCCCGGTCTGAAACCAGCTCGGATGCTGGGTTCATGGGTCGACGAGAATTGGCGAAGGTCTTATGACAGCCCATTCAGCTGAATTGCGCCCACCTATTGAGATCGTGCGCTGGATGGTCTGGCCGGCCGTTGCGTTCACCGCGATTTTTTTCGTGTTGCCGCTCCTGGTCATGGTTTGCGCAAGTTTCTCGGATCGTCAGGGAAGCCTCCTTGAAGGCGCCTGGACCATTCAGAACTACGTCAAATTCTTCACGCGCGACTATCTGCTCACCGCTCTCGTCAATTCCATCGAGGTGACGCTGATCACGACGATTGTGAGCGTCCTGATTGCCTATCCCTTTGCCTATGTTCTTGCCTTCCAGATCCCCGCGCGATGGCAGAAGATCATCCTGCTAGTGGCCGTGCTGCCATTTTGGACGTCCTATGTCGTTCGTTCCTACAGCTGGTTGCTGATCGTGAGCGACAACGGCTTCCTCAACCGCGTGCTGCTGGGGCTGGGCCTGATTTCCGAGCCCCTGACGATCGCCTATACGCGCTCGGCGACGATCCTTGGTTTTGTCCACTTCTTCGTCATGCTCCTGACGCTGACCATCTACGCCAACCTGGTGCAAATCAGCCCGTCTTACATCAAGGCGGCACAGGATCTGGGTGCCTCCTGGTTGACCGTGATCCGGCGGATCATTCTGCCGCTCAGCCTCCCCGGCGTGGCCGTCGGCGCGTTTCTCACTTTCGTCATTACGATCGGAGACTACGTCACCCCGCAAATCCTCGGCGGCAACACCGAGGTGCTGATGCCGCAGGCCATCATGCTCCAGATCGTTCGGGCCGCCGACTTCCCAATGGCCTCGATGATGAGCCTCGTGCTGATGGTACTGGTCGCTGGGGTCTATCTGATCTTCCAGCGCCACCTCACGATGGGCAGACTGTGATGGGGAGATTGCCGACCCAACCGCTGGTCTGGGCGTTCGTCGCGGCGATGCTGACCTTCATCTATCTTCCTGTGGTCGTCCTGGTCCTGTTCTCGTTCCAAGGTGGCGATCTGCCTGTGCCGCCTTTCGATGGGCCGAGTCTCAAATGGTACGCGCGCGCGTTCGCCAACGACCGCCTGACGAGCTCCTTGTGGAATTCTCTCGTGGTTGGAAGCCTCTCCTCGGCCGCTGCGACCCTGCTAGGCTTTCTCGCCGCCTACGGCATGTTCCGCCGCAAGCCGCCCGCCGCGGGCGCGGTGCGCTTTATACTCATGGCGCCGTTGACGGTTTCCTACCTCATCATCGGGGTCGGCCTGCTGATTGTCTTTAACGCGGCTGGACTTGGGCGTTCGCTTCTGGCCGTCGGGATCGGCCACACCGTGATCAATCTTCCCCTCTGCTACGCGATCATCTACTCGCAATTTGGCGATCATCTCAGCAACATCGACCATGCGGCCCACGATCTGGGCGCCGGCGATTTCACGACGCTGCGCCGCGTGATTGCTCCCGTCATGCTGCCATCGATCATCGCGGCGTTTTGCCTTTCATTCACTCTGTCCTGGGACGAGTTCATCATCTCGATGTTGCTGTCTCGGTTCGACGTGACGCTGCCTGTGATGATCTTCGAGCTGATGCGGGCCGGGCTTACTCCGGAGGTGAACGCCGCTGGGACAATCGTGTTTGCGATTTCGTTCGTCGCCGCGATTGCCGCAGCCATCGCGGTTGTTTTCAAACCGGGGCGTGCGAGATGAGCACCATAGCGGTCGAAGTTCTGGACATATCGAAGCGCTACGACGATTGCGTCGCGCTCGATCGCCTGTCGCTGCAATTTCGTGAGGGGGAGTTCGTAGTGCTGCTGGGCCCATCGGGCAGCGGCAAGACAACCCTGCTCTCCATTCTGGGCGGATTCACAAAACCGACAAGCGGAACGGTTCGCATCGCTGGGCGTGAGGTGACGCAACTGCCACCAGCGCAGCGTCCGACCGTGACGGTGTTTCAGGACTACGCGCTCTTTCCCCACATGACCGTTCAGGACAACGTTAAATTCGGCCTCGAAATGCGGCGCGTGGCCAGGGCCGAGCGGATGCGCTTGGCGTCTGAAGCCCTGACCCTCGTTGGTCTTCAGGGTCTCGGGAGCCGGCGCATACATGAATTGTCTGGCGGCCAGCGCCAGCGTGTCGCCCTGGCGCGCGCAATCGTCATCGGGCCGGCCGTGCTTCTGCTCGATGAGCCGCTCGGAGCCCTGGACGTCAAAATTCGCCGCCAGATGCAGGACGAGCTCCATGCATTGCAGCGGTCGCTGAAGGCGACGTTCATCCATGTCACCCACGATCAGGAAGAGGCGATGTCGATTGCCGATACGATCGTCCTGCTGAACAAGGGACGGATTGAGGATATCGGGCCGCCCGAGCGAGTCTACCGCCAGCCGGCAAGCCTGTTCGCGGCAACATTCATGGGCGATACGAACCTTTTGGAGGGCACGATCGTCTCGGTGGCGAATGGCACTGCGGCTATTGAGACGCCAGTCGGCAAGGTGCTCGCAAATGGAACGGGCACCGTCGGCGCCAAGGTAAGTCTGTCGATTCGGCCGGAATGTATTCGGGTCGGGAACTCCAATGCCGAGTCTTGCGCGTCTCTCGGCCGGGCGCGGCTGCATGATTTTGTTTTCCAGGGGACGCATCTGCGTTGCCAAGCGTCGATCGCCAATAGCAGCAAGGGAGAACTGGTTCTTCGCCTGCCGGCCGACACGACGACGGCACCGGAAACACCCGTCGATCTCTGGGTTCAATCCCGGGACGTCATTCTGATCAAGCGCGAGGGGCCAAATGACAGCTACGCTGCGTAACCGGACCGATACCGTGCGACGGGCCAAGGCCCGCTTGCGCCGCAACGAGGGCGTGCGTTCGGACAAGCTCCTGGAGACAGCATTGGAGTTGTTCTCGGAGGAAGGCTATCGCGAAGTGACCATGCAGAAAATCGCCGACCGCCTCGGGATCCGGCACTCGCTGATCTACTACTACTTCGAAAGCAAGGATAAATTATTTCACTCGGCACTCTTGCACGCGCTCGAAAAGCTTATGGCCGCCTATGACGAAGTGAAGGCGAGCCACAAGGATCCAGTCGACATCATCAATCATTGGTTTCAGCTCAATGTCGATCAAGAACGGTTCTTGAAAGGCCTGATCAAGATCATGATCGACCATGCGAGCAATGATCGGAGACGCCCGCCGAGGTTCGTCGACGATATCGTTCGCGACTTCTACGGGATCGAGCAGAGGATGCTCGCCGACAGCATTCGTGAGGGTGTCCAGACCGGCATCTTCACCTGCGAGTCGCCCGACGAGATGGCGGCGTTCATCTCAAGGAATATAGACGGCATCTATTACGGCGCGATCGTGCGCCGGGACGCATCGATCCCGGACTCGATGGAAAAGCTCAAGATGCTGATCTGGCGCTTGCTCGACCACGATCCCGGTCGCCCCCGCCAACGAAGAGGCGAATGACATGTGCAATATCTGCGGCTGCAGTCATGGTGAGATGAGAATCGAAGGATCGCGCATGGAGGATGCAGGCCATCGGCACGGGCACGGCGCGAGCCACGCAACTCATGTCCAGTCCGGACATCACCATCAGAGCGACCACGATCACGAAAATCCGCACGGACTTCATGTTCATTCGCCCGCCGAGAATTATCAGGATCATTCCCAGGCCAGCCCAGTTGCTGGCGGGAGCCCAGATTCACCCAATTTGATCTTGGTCGAGCAGAACATTCTGGCCAAGAACCAACGTTTTGCCGATGAGAACCGGTCCAACTGGTCCAGTCTGGGGCTGCTCAGCTTGAACTTGGTGTCCAGCCCAGGAGCCGGGAAAACGTCTCTGCTCGTCAAGACGCTTGAGGCGCTGCGGGCCGGCGTGCCTCTCTGGGTCATCGAGGGCGACCAGGAGACGACCAACGACGCCGACCGCATCCGTCAGACCGGAGTGCCGGCCGTCCAGATCAACACCGGGCGGGGCTGCCATCTCGATGCGCATTCGGTGGGACATGCGGCGGCGGATTTGGCGCTTGGCCAGCACGGCATTCTCTTCATTGAGAACATCGGTAACCTTGTGTGCCCGGCTGGGTTCGACCTCGGCGAGACAAAGCGTGCCGTCATTCTGTCCGTGACGGAGGGAGCTGACAAACCCATCAAGTACCCGGATGCCTTTGCCGGCGCCGATGTCATGGTTCTCAGCAAGATCGATCTGCTGCCGCATGTTGATTTCGACGAGTCAACGGCCATCGAGTTTGCCAAGCGGGTCAACCCAGCCATCGAGGTCGTGCGCGTCTCGACCACCGTGGAAAATGGAATCGATGAGTGGCTTCAGTGGCTGCGGAGCATGCTGCGAGAGGTGATCGCCGCGCAGGCGGCACAACTTGAAGAACGCTTGGCCGCCGTACGCAGCCGCTTAACTTCGCTCTAGCAGGCCGGGCGAGAGGACACGCTGATGCACGAACTGACATTGGCGACCAGCCTGGTGGAGCTTGCGAGCAGCCATGCCGCTCAGCACGGCAAGAGGCCGATCATCCGCATCACCATCCGTTTGGGTGTGCTGTGCGGTATCGCCCGATCGCTTTACTTCTGCTTCAAGCCGGCGGCGCAAGGCACCCCGTGCGCGGACGCCGAACTGCGCATCATCGAGGTTCCACTCAGCGTGCATTGCGAAACCTGCAAGGAAACCAAGCTTCCGCGTGCCCTCTACAATTTTCGCTGCCCCGACTGCGGCAACCCGACACCCAAGGTCGTGACCGGCCGAGAGATGGAGTTGATCTCGGTCGAACTCGGGCACGTCGACGAAGTAGCAAGCAACGCCAACAACGCTCCGCCACCGGCAGCCGAGACGAAATCGGGACGTAAAATCATGGGAACAGCAGAATGAAAGCGAAGCAGGACCATGTGTGGACATTCGTGCCGCACCAACATCAGGGCGTTGCCGAGCAGCGCGGCGAGGACGATCACATCCATTCGCCGAAATTGCACAACGGCGCGTTCAAATCGCGGGGACTGGCGACCTTCATGGGCGCCCCCTACTGCCCTCCAGATCGCGACGCGATCCGGCAGATGGGCGCCAAGGTGTGCTTCCTCGCCTGTCCCTGGGACCAGGGACAGATCGTGCGCGCCGGGACCTCGCAGGGCGCCTCGGGGCTACGCGAGGCAACGACCCAATACTTTCCCTACATGTTCGAATACGACGTCGACATCCTGACCTTTTTCAAGGTCGTCGACTGCGGCGATATTCCGAACATTCCGGGCAACAACGCCAAGTCCCACGATCTGATCGATCAATATGTGACCGAGTGCCTTGAGGGCGGCGCGAAAGTCATCATGTGCGGCGGCGATCATTCTTTGCCGATCCCCGGAACCCGCGCCCTGTCCCGCCACACCAAGTCGGGCAATATCGGCTATCTGCATGTCGATGCTCATTTGGATGCGGGGCCCGACTGGGCCGGCAACAAGATCACCAACTGCTCCGGACCGGCGCGGGCGATCGAGCTTCCCAATTGCTCCGCCCGGAATATGGCGCATATGGGCTCGCGCAATAGCCTCAACCCGAAAGACTGGTGGGATTTCTACGTCGACAACGACATCCGCGTCATCGCCATGAGCGAGGTTGTGGAGCGAGGCATCGAGTCCTGTGCCGAGGACATTTTCAATATCGTTTGGAAGGGGACGGACGCTGTCTACTTCTCCTGGGATACGGACTCGATCGACATCAGCTGCATGCCCGGATCGACGTCGCCCGAATGTTATGGGCTGAAGGGACGCGAAGCCATCGAACTCGCTCGCGTAGCCGGCATATACGGTTGCGACGTTCTCGAGGTCGTCGAGCTCGCCCCTTATTTCGACGTGAGCTTCATGAGCATCAAGATGGCTGCCAACATGATCTATCACTATCTGGGTTCGAGAGCGCGCACCCTGATCGATCAAGGTAAGACCGCCTGAGAATTGATTAAGAAGAAAAAGGACCTGCACGATGAACCCAGCAAAAAGCTATGCGCACTTGTTCTCGCCCCTTGGCGGCGACGCGGGCGACAATTATCGAGCGCCGAACGTCTTGACGTTCCTGCGCTCCTCCTATGTGGCGCTAAATGCCGACGCCCTGAAGGAGAGCGGCGCACGTTACGCATTCCTCGGCGTGCCGTTCGACGAGGGCAATATCGGCAAGCCGGGCTCGGAGGAAGGAGCTCGGGAGTTCCGTTTGGCCTCGCAGGAATATTTTTCTTACTGGTTCGAATACAACATCGACTTGTACGGTGCCTCCGTCGATTGCGGCGATGTCTCCATGCCGAAGGTCAACCCGGAGATTGCGCGCGAACGAATCTATCGCGCCGTTCGCGAAGTGCTGAAGGCTGGCCTCGTGCCGATTCTCGTCGGCGGCGATCGTTCGCTATCGATCGCGGCGACTAAAGCCCTCTCCGACCATATCGGGCTTAAGAAAAAGATGGGTTATCTGCATTTTGGCGCCCATCTCGATCTCGCCGACAGCTGGGCAGGGGAGAAAAACCTCGCTCCCTGTGCCTTGGCACGGATCACCGAATTGCCGAATCTTGCGGCCGAGAATGTCTCCCATATAGGCGCCCGCAATTCCATGAATCCCAAGGACTGGATCGACCTGGCGAGAGAACGCAAAATCCACTTCAACCCGATGCGCCAGATGCTGAAGGACGGGGTGCACGAGACGGCCCAGGGCGCCATCGACCGCGTGTGGGATAACACTGACGCACAATATGTGAGCTTCAACTTCAACGTCATGGACGCCTCAGCGGCTCCCGGCGTCACATCGACCGAGCCCGGCGGGCTGGAATCGCGCGAGATGATGCGGATTGCGGAGATGATCGGCCAGAAGAAGAGCATCACGGTCATCGATGTCTCAGAGCTTTGTCCAGTCTTCGATGTGAGCGGCACGGCCGCGAGACTCGCAGTGTGCGTTGTGACGCGCGTCATGGCCGCACTTGCCAAGGCGCGCGGCGAGGAAATCGACGCGAGCATACGGCGCAGCGACCTGATGGCGGGGTAACCAGCTATTAGGTTGGCGAGTCAACGATTCACTCGACTAAGCGCATTCGCACCGCTGTGAGGCCGCGGACGTGGCCGACCACCACTTCCTAGATGGCTGGCCAGGCGTGCAAAGGGAAACGTGAGATATCGAGATCGAGATACTGCGGGAGCGGTTGTATCCAGAAAGCTGCCCACGCGCTGACTACGCTAAGTCAATGCGATCCAATGTTGGCGTGAGCGGACTGCGCCCTCCTGCCCCCAATTAGGCCGTCCGCGGGGTTTTCAACCCAACTATTTGCTGAGGATAGATCGCGGCTGGTTCGAAAAACACGACTGAAGATTGATCTTCACTCTTGGCGCGGTACATGGCGAGGTCGGCGCGATGGATTATTTCCTCTGCCTTGGCACCGTCATCAGGGAACAGCACAGCGCCGATGGAGGCCCCGATCTCATAGGAACGTCCATCAGCGCGGATTTCGCTCGCCAAGCTCGTAATGAAGCGGCCTGCAATTGTCCGAGCTGTATCTAGATCAACATCGTAGGAGAGTAGGGCGAACTCATCACCGCCGATCCGGGCCAGGAGATCACTCGGGCGAGTGACTGTCTGAAAGCGCTGGGCGACGACTTGCAAAATGTGATCCCCCAGGGCGTGACCGTGAAGATCATTCAGCCGCTTGAAGTCGTTTAGGTCTATCAGAAAAAACGCATTCTTACGGCTGTCGGCAGACACCGAAGCTGACGCTGCCGTTAGCGCGTCAAGCATCGTACGACGGTTCGCCAGATTCGTCAGAAAGTCCCGTGATGCCTGCCGTCGGTACTCTCGCAGCTGACGCTCAGCCGCGACCTGGCGTGAAACTTGACGCCGCTCCTCGTACAGACGGCGAAGGATGAAGGCGACGATGCAAGCCGCAAGAAGGAGGGTGAGGAATATCGCCTCCGCCAGCGATATCCGACGCTGTGGCTCGGACAACTCGGCCACGAAGCGGAAGAGATTGTACTGAAGCGCGAGCAGTGTCGCGACGATCATGACCATCGCCAGCAAGAGTCCATCCTGGAGACTTGACCACGGATGGTTTGCTACCGTTTGAACCAACGTCTTGAGCCGAAATGTCACCTTCATGCAGCCCTGAGGAAGATAAAGACTATTGTCTCCAGAGTTTACTTTAAAGGGATCAACGAGCCGAGAAGCTGCTTCATCAAATGCGCTACTTCCTGGAAGACATCCATTCATCCTTCAATGAACCCCAGATGAGCTTTCCGCAATAGCCAGCATAAGGGGTGCCGGGCTTTCGGAGCGCTAAGGACCGATATAGTCCGCTTTGGGCCATTCGGCGATATTTGCGGACCCTGCACCGTGTCCGAAAAGGGTGCAACGCCGATATCAAGCCGCGGTGCCGCGTGAAGGTCCGTTGAGTGCCGCCAGCGGACCCACCGGTCTTTCTGCTCGAACAGCCGGCAGCCGGCAGCGCCAAGGTTCGACGCAGATCAAGGCGTTGCGAGAGGGGCTTTCCCCTTCCTCCGAGTCGGCGCCCTTAGCCGCCGAGTCTACTAGCTCCACCTCCATGGCAAAGCCGCTGCGCCAGGACGCAAGGCTCAACTCTCCCGAACGGGCGGCGCGCCTCAACCCATCGATCTCCGCCTTGGCCTGCGCGCTCAGTCTCAGGGCAAAAAGCGAGGCACGCTCGCTTTGACGACGCGTCGCTCTTCTTGCTGCTGCCCTAAGTGCCAAAGCCCGGACGGCAGCGGCGTGACCCGCCGCCCGTATCCGGGGAGAAGCCATAGAGGCCGCGTGATTCAATTCGAGCACAAGATTTCCTGACTTTGCTTGGATCCGAGACGCGATCGTCGGAACCGCTCTCCGCAAAGCTCGCGCGAGGGTGCGTGTCGTTGCGGTGCCCCAGGTCAAGCTGATTGAAGCCGCCTCACGCGATTGCAGCGCGAGGGCCTGACTCTTGGCCCTTGCCCAGCACACGCCGCTTGACGTTGCGTTGCCAGATGCAATGGCCAAGTCGTTCAGTCTGCCACCGAGCCAGGAGCCGCCGATCGCCACTGCGCCAAGTGATGTGCTGGCCAGGGTCCGAGACTTGGCCGAGGTCCATGCGAAGCTGGCCGAAGTCGCTCCAAGTGACACAGTCGCTAGGGCGCGAGCCCCGATAGCGATCCAGGTCAAGCCCAGGGAAGCCGCTCGAAGTGACACGAGCGCCAAGCCCCGAGCGCTGACTGCTACCCGAGACAAACCGATGAAAGACGCCTTGAGCGATAAGAGTGCGAGAGCGCGTCCCCTGGCGCCTATCCAAGAGAGACTGATGAAAAGCAGTCCAAGAAGCCAGGCTGAGAAAACGTGGATGGTTGAGGCGAGCCGTGACGCGCTAATCAGAGCAAGATTGCGCATTTGTGCCAGTCTGGAGCGAGTTCCCTTGAGCAAGGACCGGTGGACTGAGCTCACTGACATCGCAAGGCCGAAGGCGGCCCGCCGCGCGGAGCGAGCGAAGCGTTGGCTGATAATCCTGCGGCGCTGCCTCGCCTCGTGGCGCCTCACCAAGCGAAGCTGCCGTTTTCGGCTCCGCTCTTCCGAGGCGAGATAGTCCTTCAGCCATCGGTCATGATAAGCGAGATCCTCTGTTGCCGCGGCGATTACGTCCTTCGACCGGGAGACATCTCCTCGAGCGAGTTCAATAGGATCAAGACTATCGCAAGCGTTGGACACGATTCCCTCGGTCAGCGCCGCTGACAGCATGCCAGCGTTGGGCTCCCCTCAACTCGGACGCAAAGATGAGCGCGCAAACTGACTGCCCTCCTCCGTAAACGCGGGGGCCAGGGGGTCCGTTCCCGGGTCCATGGGATAAACGACGACATCCGCCTTCTAAGTCAGGCCAACGTCCCTAAGGCTTATCGTTCATGGCGAACCAATATCAGACTCTCCGCGTTATCTATCGTTGATAGAGCCGCGGCCGAGGGGAAGCAGCGT
>JBBQKN010000031.1:0-33531 GCA_038326945.1 Hyphomicrobiales bacterium | reverse complement strand
ACTTGCGGTCGTACAATGGCAAGCTCATTTTCGAGCCACCAGCGGCACGCGTCGATCTCGCTGGTATCGGGCTTTTTGTGGATACGCCGTTTGCCTCGCGGCTCGTTCTTGAAATGCTTCACCGCATTGGTGATGTAAATTTCGCTCCGCTCGATGCCGGCGGTTTCGAGCGCACGGTCGAGGACCTTTCCCGCCGGCCCGACGAAGGGCCGCCCGGCAAGATCCTCTTGGTCGCCGGGCTGTTCGCCGACAAGCATGAGCGCCGCATCGGCAGGACCTTCGCCGAAGACCGTCTGCGTGGCGTTGCGGTAGAGCGGGCAGCGTTTGCAGCCGCGCGCCGCCTCGGCCAAGAGCTCCAACGCCCGGCCAGGGTCGTTAATGCGCCTCGCCTCTGCGAACAAGGGAAGCTCAGCTTCCGACCATTTCGCCGCCATTAGGGTGAAGGACCTGTCCGGTCATTTAGGATGAATCTTCCGAGGCGAGGAAGAGGTGGCCTAGTGCCACCTCTTAGGCTGCCCGGGGCGCCCCAGCGGTCCTGCGGCGGCAGGGTGTTGGTTTCGGATTTTTGCTTGAGCATGGTGGAAGTCTCTTAAACTCTCGTCCTTTTTGCTGGAGAACCTCCAGCTTGGGAGACAGGTTCCAGCGCCCGGACGGCCCAAAATCAGATTACTTCAGAAAAACTGCCCAAATTACAGCTTACAAGGGCGGCGATGAGGACCCATATGAAGCCCTGTAGAGTTAACCTACGCCTGGGTTGGACCGCTTGGACCGAAAACAGCGATGTTGGATGACATGCCGAGAGGCGATGGCACGGCACTGATTGCGCGCCCCGGGGACTCTCTCGGCGGCTTCGCCATGCCGGGCCGGAAAAACAAGCCCGCCAAGGTGGAGTCCGAGCCCCACTGGTCGCGCGAGAAGATTGTTAAGCACAGCGCCCTCGGCGCGCTGCTGCGGCCGATCGGCGTTTCGGTGGCGCTGGTGCTGTCGGCCTACGCGCTCGTCTCCCTCGGCACCACTTTCTACCGGAGCTACGAGCGGCACCTCGATCACACCGCGCCGACCCATGCCGACAAGAGCGTGTTCGACATCTTCTTCGGCGATGCGAGCTTGCCGGCGGATGCCGTCGATCTCGTGGTCAAGGACGTTGACGGCACGCTGCATAAAATGGTGGCGAGCAAGTCCGAGGCGGACGACTTCGTCAACACCACCATTTTGATGCTCGACGACGAGCGGGCGCGGATCAAGCAGTCGGCGCATGAAGATCTCGATCGCGCCTTCGCGCTCGCGTTCCAAGACCGCGAGCAAGCCATCGGCGGATATGCCGACTGGTTCTTCGAGTGGAAGCGCTCTTATGTAGTGTTGAAGGAATCGCTCACCTCCGCCATCACCCGCTTCTTCGAGGTCGGCAAATATGAATCGCTGACCGAGGCGATCGAGGCCGACGTCAAGGAGTACTTCCTCAGAAATTACAAGGAGCAGGTGCTGAAGCCCGAGCTCCGCGACCAGACCATCACGCAAGGGGTGGAGCAGGCGGTGCGCCACGCCCATGACAGCTATCGCCGGGTGATCGCCAATGGCGACATGCGGCTGCAATTGTTCCTGGCCAAGCACACCAGCAATTTGCAGGACATTTCAGCGTCGACGCCCGCGACCAACGTCAAACTCGATTGGGATGCGCAGAAGTGGAAGGCGCCGGTCTATCTGATGGAGGACCGCGCCTTTGACGGCATCGCCGGGCTCGGCGCCGCGGCTGCGGGCGGCACCGTCGGCGCACTGGCGCTCGGGCCGTCACTCAACGTTCTGCTGGCGCAGAGCTTCGGCCAGCTGTCGCGGCGCTTCGTCACCTCGCTCGGGACGCGGCTTGCCTTCGCCCAGCAGGGGGCGGTCGCCGGCACGTTCGTTCAGCCCATGGGCGGACAGGTGATCGGCGCCGCGGTCGGCGTCATGATCGGCGCCGCCGTGGATTACCTGGGCAACGCCGCGAACGAGGCCTTCAACCGCGAAGACTTCGTGGCGGCCAATAGCCAGGCCCTCGATGCCACCATCGCCACCTGGAAATCGGGGCTGAAGGCTAATATCGACACCGCCATCGACACCTGGTTCGACGACGCGCGCGCGAGCGTCGTGCTCTCCTCGAAATAGCCCGCAAGCGGCCATTTTCCTCCGCGAATCACGACGACTGCCGGGGCGGGCTCGATTTCCGTGGCAATTCCGGCTTGCGGCGATATGCTTGGCGTGGACCGCTTTTAAGGCCTTGCTGGGATGGACGACACCGTCAAAAGAATGGCCCGGCCGGCGGCGAGCCGGTCGCTGCACGAAGCGGTCCGCCGGGCCCGCGTCGAGGAAGCCTATAGCGTCGATGCGGCCGCGGACCGGCGCGACAGCGAGATTGCGCGGCTCGAGCTGCTGAAGGCGGAACTCGAGGCGGTGTTCGCCGAGGTTCCCAGCAACGACGATCGCTTCAGCCTCATGCTGATCCCGAGCCAGCCGGCGCGGCTCTGGATCGATCTTTTCACCTATGTGGCGATCGACGATACGGGCGGGGCCTATCTCTTCATCCGCAACAGCGAATCCGGACGGCGGACCTTGTTCAGCTCGGCCGAACTCGGTGTGATGGCGGACCGCATTACGAGTTACATGGCGCGCGAAATCGTGCGCCGGGAACGGCAAGAGGCGGCCCTGCTCGAGCCGCTGACCAGGGACGAGAAGCCGGTGATGCCGGGCCGTCCGGCCGAGCTCAGCTTGACCATCGTCGCCTCGGCCTTCCTGATTGGCCTCCTGACCGGCGCCGCCGGTCTGTTCGCGGCCGCGTGGCTGACCACGCCCTAAGCCTTAACGATGCCTGAGCACCCGCCGCTCGCATTCCCACACATGGGTTGCGGTATCGGCCACGGCGCGCCCGACCATCTCGCAATACCAGCCGCCAGCCACCCGTTCGATGCGATATTCGTTGTAGCGCGCGGCGGGGATGCGTCCGGCCACGGCCTCAGAGGCCGAGGGCACGCCAACGACGAATGCGGTTCCGGCGGCGGTCTCGAGCTTGTGCACCGTCTGCGCGTGGTCGTGCCCGTGCAGGACGAGCTCCACGCCCTTTTGCTTGAGAATGTCCTTCAGCGCCCTCGCATCGCGCAAGCCCCGCCGCCAGCCGGCCTGGCCCGGGAGCGGCGGATGGTGGATGAGCACGATTCGGAACAGCCCCTGCCGTCCGAGCTCTTCCAAGGCGAGACCAAGGAGGGCGCGTTGGGCCGAGCCGAGCCGCCCTGCGGCGATGAAGGGCATAGTCGAGATCGCCGATGACAGGGCGATCAGCGCGATATCGCCGAAGCGGCGGATAAAGGGGAAGCCTTTCGGTGGCGTGCGGATGAGCGCTTCGCCGGCATCATTCGACTGCATATAGGGCCGCCAATGGCCGGTGCCGCGATCCGGGTGCAGCCGCACATAGGCATCGTGGTTGCCGGGAATCGCCGTGACTTGATCTGGGGGGCCGAGGTGATGCAGCCATTCCGCCGCCAGGATAAATTCCTCGGGCAGGCCGATATTGACGAGGTCGCCGGTCACCGCGATGTGGTCAGGCTCCTGCTCGATCAGATCGCGCGTGAGCACGTTGAGAATATCGGGACGATGCACCAGCTTTCGTCCGCGATGCCAATTGACGTAACCCAGCACGCGCTTGCCGAACAGGTCGCGGCGGCGCGCCCGCGGCATGGGGCCAAGATGGATGTCGGACAGATGGGCGAGGGTGAACAATGGGGTGGAGGTCGAGGCTCGTGGGCTGACGGGGTAGGTCGGAGACTAGAGGGGAATGAGCCGGAACAAAACCGTCAAGCCCGAGGCCGAGTAAATGATCCCCGGCGGGGTCAGTGTTTGCACTTCAAATTCTCGAGCCCGCTGATGCTCATGCGCTGGCCAGCGGGCGCGCCGACGGCGGAGGGAAGCGCGACCTTGAGCGTTTCGGTGAAATCGCCGAGGTCGGACCGCTGAGATTTTACACACGCTCCTGTGTCCGGCGAGCCACAGCCGGTCGCTGGGTTTGCGGGGCTGAGTTAAGGTTCTCAGGAAGGATCGGCTTGCCAATTACGCGTCTATGGGAGGCGGCGAAATGTCTAGAGTTGCGAACCTCAAGCCGTCGACGGTCGCTGGCAGGGGGCTGACCAAGCTGCTGCGCCCGTTCTGGCGGATGCGGCGTGGGCTTACGCTCGGGGCGCAAGGCGTGGTCATCGACGAGGACAATCGCGTGCTTCTCGTCCGCCACAGCTATCGGCCGGGCTGGTTCTTTCCCGGCGGCGGGGTGGAATGGGGTGAGACCATCGAGACGGCGCTTGAACGTGAGCTTGAGGAGGAGGTCGGGGTGAGCCTCGCCACGCCAGCCAGTCTTCATGGCGTCTTCGCCAATTTCACCAATTTTCCCGGAGACCATATCGCCGTGTTCGTGGTGCGGGATTGGCGCCGGCGCGGAACCTATCATCAGCGCGGCGAGATCGCGGAGACCGGCATGTTCGAGCCCGAGCGCCTGCCCGAACAGACCGATGCCGGCACGCGCACGCGCTTGGCCGAGATCATCGACGGGGCGCCGATCAAGGCCACTTGGTAAGTGCCGGCAGCTCAGCCGGTCTTGCCGAACCGGTCACGATCGTGCGGCAGGGTGAAATCGAGAGCCGGTCCGAGCGGCACGATGCCTGTCGGGTTGATGCTTGGGTGACTGCGATAATAGTGGGTCTTGATCTGATCGAAGCGCACGGTCTCGGCCACGCCCGGCATCTGATACAGCTCTCGCACAGTGTTGGAGAGGTTGTCGTAGCCGGAGAGCTGGCGAAGATTGCACTTGAAGTGGCCGAAATAGACTGCGTCGAAGCGGATCAGAGTAGTGAAGAGCCGCCAATCGGCTTCGGTCAGGACCTCGCCGAGTAAATAGCGCCGGCTGCCGAGGTGCTGCTCCAGTCCATCCAGCGCAGCGAACAGCTCGTGAAAGGCCTCCTCGTAAGCCTCTTGCGTGGTGGCGAAGCCACAACGGTAAACGCCATTGTTCACGCTAAGGTAGACGCGCCGATTGATGGCCTCGATCTCCTCGCGCAGCGCTACGGGATAAAGATCCGGCCCCGATGCGCCGACGCCCGCGAACGCCGCATTCAGCATTCTGATGATGTCGGCCGATTCATTATTGACGATCACACCGCGCTCCTTGTCCCAGAGCACTGGGGTCGTCACGCGCCCGCTATAGGCCGGGTTCGACTTCAGATAGACCTCGTAGAGGCGGGTCGCGCCGTTGATCCGATCGGGGGTGGAACCGGGGAAGCTCGGATCGAACACCCAGCCCTCCTGGCCCATCACCGGATAGACGGCGTCGACGCTAATTGCATCCTGGAGATGCTTGAGCGCGCGGACGATCAAGGTGCGGTGGGCCCAGGGGCAGGCAAAGGAGATGTAAAGATGGTAGCGGCCGGCTTCAGCTCGAAAGCCGCCTTCGCCAGTGGGGCCAGGAGAACCGTCAGGCGTCACCCAATTGCGCACCATCGCTTGGTCGCGCACGAAGCGTCCGCCAGTGGACTCCGTGTCGTACCAGCGATCCTGCCAAGCGCCGTTGACAAGTAGGCCCATCTTCCCAGCCTCGGCGGCGATCTAGGTCAGGTCGCGGCGAGTTTCTTGGCGATCTTGGCCACGTGGTGGCCCTGGAAGCTCGCAAGGTTGAGCTCCTTCTGCGAGGGCAGCCGAGATCCGTCAGGGGCCGCGATGGTGCCGGCGCCGTAGGGAGAACCACCCTTCAACTCGCTTACATCGGCGAGGTCGGGCGCGGAATAAGGAAGCCCGACGATGACCATGCCGTGATGCAGAAGCGTCCAATGAACCGACACGATGGTGGTTTCGTTGCCGCCGCCGGTCGAGGTCGAGGTGAACACGCTGCCGACCTTGCCGATCAAGGCGCCCTCGACCCAGAGCGGGCCGGTCTGGTCGAAAAAGTTCCGCATCTGCGAGCTCATATTTCCGAAGCGCGTCGGCGTGCCGAAGATGATCGCATCGAAATTGGCGAGCTCCTGCGGGTCGGCGATCGGCGCCGGCTGCTCCACCTTCATGCCGGCGTTGCGCATGATCTCCTCCGGCATCAGCTCAGGCACGCGCTTGATCGAGACTTGCACGCCGTCGACGGCGCGAGCGCCATGGGCCACCGCATAGGCCAGCGTTTCCACGTGGCCGTAGGAGCTGTGATAGAGAATGAGTACTCTTGTCGTGTTGGCCATCAATCCTTGGTCCCCGCATCTCGCAAGGGGTACACCGAACTTCCCCTCCTTCTCAATAGCGCAGTCTAGAGGAATATCGTTCCGTGAGGCGACAAACAACCGCCGCGGCGATCCCAAATTGAGACAGGACCGGAAAGACGCTGGACCGGGGAGCAGTCGCATGATATGGCAGCGCCGCCATGCAGCTGGGTCTTGAAACACTTCCGATCTTGCGACGACGAGGGCGCGCCCGCTCCGCGCTTTCGCTTGCCCCTCGTCGCTGACGCTAAAGCTTTATCCGTTACGGTAGCGTCCGGTGTTCCCATTTGCGGCTGAGGGACCTCTAACACTCAGCCTCCGGGATACGCTCGCATGCACGCCTCAAAGTTCGAAATCCGTCACGAAGAGTTAGGTGACGCGCCGGCGCTGTCGGCGCTCTCGGCCGAGGCCTTTGGCCCGGGCCGCTTCGCCCGCGCAGCCTACCGCGTGCGTGCGGGCGTGGCGCCGGTCGCCGCGCTCAGTCTCACCGGATGGCTCGATGGCCGGCTTGTCGCCGGCATTCGCTTCACCGCGGTCGGCATCGGCGCGGAAAGGGGGGCGCTGTTGCTCGGGCCGCTCGTGGTCGACCCGGCCCACAAGGGCAAAGGCTACGGCAAGGCACTCGTGGCGGACGGGCTTGCGCGCGCGCGGGGCGAAGGCTTCCGTCTCGTCGTGCTGGTCGGCGACATGCCCTATTACGGCCGCTTCGGCTTCGCGCCCATCGCGCCTGGTCAGATCACCCTGCCGGGCCCGGTGGATCCAGCGCGCCTACTCGCGCTTGAGCTGGTTTCCGACGCGCTGGCTGGGGCCAAGGGCTTGGTCCTCGCTCGCTCAGCTAATGGCCTTCCCGGAACCAGGTCACGGCAATCAGGCCGAGCAGCGCGGCAAGCGCCAGGAATCCGGTGAAGAGCGGAAACAGCCGCACGCCTTGCACGTGATAGGCCTCGCGCTTGTGCAGACCGAGCCAGTCGCCGCCATGCATCACAGAGCTGCCGCGCAGCATGACGATGCGTGGGAGCGGCGACGCGTCCTCCGCCGTGCGTCCGAGCCAAAAGCTGCCGCCGCCAGTCTCGGCGAGGAGCGGCGCCAGCACCGCGTCCGTGGCGGTAACGCTTGAGAGCTCCTTGGCGTTGGCGTTGCCCACGGTGACCACGCTCGCGAGCGCGTCCGACGATATGCGATAGACGCCCTGTTCCTGTGCCGTGATCGACTTTCGCCACAGGCCGGGCTCGCTCTGGTCGAGGGTGATCGTCTCCTCCTTGCCCGACGGCGCCGTCACGATCACCGGCTCAACGCTGTCCTTGATCGACCGGCGCTCGAGCGTCAGCGTCTGGCCCCGGCTCGTCGCCTTCAGCATCTCCTCTTCGAGGTCTGGCTCCTTCATCAGCCAATGGGCCAGGCGGCGCAGGAGGTCGGTATAGGGGCCGCCGCCGTCATAGCCACGCGCCCACAGCCAGATGTGATCGGACAGCAGCAGCGCCACCCGGCCCTCGCCGCGCTGCCCGAGCAGGAGCAAAGGCTTGTCGTCGGCGCCCTTCATCAGCACCTCGGCGTCGCGGGGCGCGACGTCGACGGTGCGGAACCATTGTCCCCAGCTCGGTTCGCCGCCGTCATTGGCGCCGGGAAGGTCGCGGGTGACCGGATGCCGCTCGCCGAGCTCGGTGAGCTTCGGCTTGAACGGCTTCTCGACCACGCGGCCCGTCGGCGCGGCGGGAAGGATTTGACCGAGCGGGGTGCGGTAGAGGCTCAAGGGCGAGGCGTAGTCGTCGCCGGCGGACACCAGCACGGCGCCGCCGCGCTCGACATAACGGGCGACGTTCTCGAGATAGAGCAGGGGCAGCACGCCACGCCGCTGATAGCGATCGAAAATGATCAGGTCGAACTGATCCAGCTTCTCCTGGAACAGTTCCCGCGTCGGGAAGGCGATCAGCGACAGCTGGTTGATCGGCGTGCCGTCCTGCTTCTCGGGCGGGCGCAGGATGGTGAAATGCACGAGATCGACCGCGGCGTCGGATTTGAGCATGTTGCGCCAGGTCCGCTCGCCCGCATGCGGCTCGCCCGAGACCAGGAGCACGCGCAAATTCTCGCGCACGCCTTCCACCGTGAGCACGGCGCGGTTGTTCACCGTGGTGAGCTCGCCCGGTGCGCCCTCGGCTTCGATCTCAACGATGTTGGGGCCGGCATGCTCGACCTTGACCGGGATCTCGACCTTCTCGCCCACGCGCACGGTCTTGGTCGTGGGCCCTTCGCCCTGGCGGGTGATAGTAAGCTTGACTGCGCTGGTATTGCCCGGCGTCGTCTCGGTGACCTTCACCTCGACGGGCTGCTCGCCGCCGACGAGACCGAAGCGCGGCGCCTTCAACACTTCAAGCCTGCGATCGAACTCGCCGGGTTTGCCGGTGATCAGCGCGTGCACCGGCGCATCGAAGCCGAGCGCCGCGGCGCTTCCCGGCACGTCATGCACATCGCCATCGGTCAGCATGACCACGCCCGCCAGCCGGTCCGGCGGCACGTCGGCCAGCGCCTTGCCGAGATCGGTGAAGAGCATGGTGCCGTCGCGGTCGCCGTCACCCGCGCCCGACGTGGAATGCACCCAGCGCGTGTCGAGATTGGGAAAAGTCTTCAGCCGGTCCTCGAGCTCCTTGCGGATGGCCTCGGTGCGTTGGTCGCGGCCCGCGATTGTCTGGCTCTGGCTGTCGTCGACGACCACCGCGACCACGTCGTTGAGCGGCTCGCGCTCCTCCTGCTTCAGCTGCGGATTGGCGATTGCAAGCAGCAGAAGCGCATAGCTCGCGGCCCGCAGCAGCGCGCCCCGCTGCGCGCGCCAGAGCAGCAGCGCAATCAGGACGACGCCGAGCCCGGCCAGCGCCCAAAGAATGGGCCAGGAGACGAAGGGGTTGAACTCGATCGACCAGCTCATGGCGTTCTATTGACCGAGGCGTTCGAGCAGCGCGGGGAGATGCACCTGATCGGCCTTGTAGTTGCCGGTCAGCGCATACATCACGAGATTGACGCCGGTGCGGAAGGCCATCTCGCGCTGCACCTCACCGCCAGGCACGACGGGGTAGAGCGGCCGATTGGCTGAATCGAGGGCCCAGGCGCTGGCAAGATCGTTGGAGGTGATGACGAGCGCACTCACCCCGTCGGTCTGACGCGAGCGCTGAGAGCGATCGGCATCATTGTCAGGCTGGGCCTCGACCCAAAGCGTGCCGCCGTCCCAGCGGCCGGGAAAGCTTCGCATCAGGTAGAAGGATTTGGTGAGCACGTGGTTTTCCGGCACTGGCTCGAGCGGCGGAATGTCGAGCTGGCCGATCAGGCGGCTCAAGCCCTTGCTCTGAAACCCGGTGCCGGACAGGGCGCTCTGCTGGTCGCGGGTGTCGAAGATGATGAAGCCGCCCTGCTTCATAAAAGCATCGACCTTGGCCAGCGTGGCGTCGGAGAGGGGCTCGGCGTCTTCGCGCACCGGCCAATACAGGATCGGGAAGAAGGACAAATCGTCCTTGTCGATGTCGACGCCCATGGGCTCGCCCGGTTCGAGCGCGGTCCGTGCCGCGAGCACCTTGCTCAACCCTGACAGTCCCATGCGGCTCGCTTCGTCGATCTGGGCATCGCCGGTCGTGACATAAGCGAGGTGGGTCTTGAGCGAGGCCTTCAGGGCGAAATCGTCGCCGCTCGTGGTGGCGGCTTGGGGCGCTTGCGCCTGCGCCTGCGGCATGGGCAGAAGCGCCAGCGCGAGCAGCATGGCGGCCGCGGCTGGACCGCGCCGCCTCCAGCCGAGGCCGGAGCTCAGCAGCAGAACCGCCAGAACGTCGAGGGCGAATAGAGCGAGCACGGCGAGGTAGAGCCAAGGCTCAAGCGGCAGCGGCTTGCGCAGGACGTAGCCGCTGATTTGGGCCGCGTCCTCGAGGGGCTTGAGCGGCTTGAGCACGGTCTTGGCGGTGATGAGGTTGAAGGCGCGCGCGGCGCCTGAAGGCCCGTAGTAGCCCGGCGGATGTTCAGGCCCAGGCACGGCGGTGTCGATGGCGTCGGGCGAAAGCGGCGTCGCCCGGGCAGGCGGGGGCGTCAGCTGGCCATAACCGTCGAGGGTTTGGATCGGCGGCAGCGCGCTGGCGGACGCAGGCCCTGTGGCGGCGGCGGTGCTTGGCTCGGTTGCGGCAGCTCCCTCGTCGCCCGAGCCGACATCGACCTTGCTCGGGCCCATATTGACGACGCGGCGAAGCATCTCGACGAACAGGCCGGACAGCGGCAGGTTCGACCAATCCGAATTTGCGGTCAGGTGGAACAGCACGATCCAGCCTTGGCCTTGGCGCAAGGCGGTGACGAGTGGCGTGCCGTCGGCCAGCCGCGCCCAGATCTGCGCGTCGGTGGCGACGGTGGGATCGGCGAGAACTTGCCGGTTGATTTTGACGTCGTCGGGCACCGCAAGCCCGCGGAACGGGCTCGACTCTTCGAACGCGGCGAGCGGCTGCGGCGTGCTCCAGGAGAGCGAGCCGCCGAGCGAACGGCCGCCCCGCCGCAAGGCGACCGGGAGCAGCTCGTCGCCACCCTGTTCGAGGCGGGGACCGGCGAAGCGGATGAGGACGCCGCCGGATTTGAGCCAGGTTTCTAGCTCTTCCTCGGTCCCGGGAACCAACTTGCCTATATCGGCGAGCACGATGGTCGACACCTTGCCGTTGACGAGCTCGCGCACGGCCATCGAGACATTGGCTTCAGCCGGCGTCACCACGTCGGCGTAAGGCGACAGCGCGCGCTCGACATAATAGAGCGGCGAGAGCAGAGGCTGGGCGGCCTCGCGCGATTCGCCCGAGATGATGCCGACACGGTGCCACTCCGAGCGGGCATCGAGCAGATGCACGGCGCCGGCGGAACGCTCGCCGCCGATTTCCAGACGCGCGACCTGATTGCGGATTTCGAGGGGAAGGTCGAATGGCGCGTTGGCCTCGCGTTTTCCCCCCGGCAAGGTGAAGGCAACCTCGCCCAGCGGTTCGCCGCGGCCGGTCACCGCCTCGACCACGCCTGAGCGCGGTCCCTCGGCCCCGCTCAGGACCCGCGCGACAAGGCCGCCACGTTCGCCTGCGGTCTGGTTGAGCGCAAGCGGCGCGTCGTCCCGCTCGGGCCGGAGCATGACAATGCTGCCAGAGGCGCCGGCGAGCTTGGCCAGACCGTCGGTGAACGCTCTTTCCTCGCCGTAGTCGAGGCCATCGGAGAGCCACACCACGCTGTAATCCGTCTTGCCGCCAAGCTCGCGTGCAAGCGTTTCGGCGAGGGCCTTGCGGTCGGGGGCATAAGGTTGGGGGAAAAGCCCTGCGGCGCGCTCGCGCGCCTGCTCGGCCGCGACCGGCCCGGTGATGGGTTCGCCAGGCGCCGACGGCGCCAGGACCACGGCGCGGCCGTCGCTCGCGGCGCGATCGATGGCGCCCTCGATCGCCTCGCGCCGCTCGGGCCAGTGGGCGGCGGAGGCCCAGCCATTGTCGACGACGAGGAGGAGAGGCCCGGTTCCGGCGAAACTTCCCCGGTCCGGATTGAGCACGGGGCGGGCGAGCGCAAACACGATCAAGGCGGCGAGAAGCATCCTCAGGGCCGTGAGCCACCAGGGACTGTGCGCGGGGGTCTCCTCGGTCGACTTCAGATCCCTGAGCAGCCGCGTCGGGGGGAATACCACGCGATGCGGGCTTGGGGGCGTGAGCCGGAGCAGCCACCAGATCGCGGGCAGGGCCGCGAGGCCGAGCAGGATCCAGGGCTGGAGGAATCCGATGGCGCCGAGACTCATCATGGGCGCCGGCCGGCCACGGCCTCGGCGGATGTCTCTGACGCCGGCGGGCGATAGCGGTAATCCCGTTCGAGGCCTGCAAGGCGATTGTGAACGGCAAGCACCACTTCCTCGGCCGGGCGATCGGTGTGGTGGACCACGAACGACCAGCTCAAGCGCCTCGCAATGGCGGCAAGGGCGGTGCGATGGCTCTTGAGCCGCTCCTGGTAGCGCTCGCGCAAGGTCTCGGCCCGGCCGGCGATCACCCGGTCCTTGCCCTCGCTCGAGGAGAACTCCGTGCGGCCTTCATAAGGAAGCGTCTCTTCGGCGGGATCGAGAATCTGCACCAGATGCCCGCGCACGCCCTGGGACGCGATCGCCTCAAGCCGAACACTCGTCTCCTCGATGGGCTCGAGAAAGTCGCCGAACAGCAGGCATTCGGAGAAGCGGCTCAGTCTGGCCGGCGGCGGCAGGCTCGAGGCCTTGCTCGCATTCCTGACCAAAACCTCGGCGACGCGGCTCGTGGCGTTGCGGCCGGTGTAAGGCAGGCCGCCGAGGACGCCAACCCGCTCGCCGCCGCGGGCCAGAAGCTCGGACAGAGCGAGCGACAGCACGACGGCGCGGCTGTCTTTGAGCGTCTTCGACAAATGCGAGCGGAACTGCATCGAGGGCGACAGGTCGACCCAAAGCCAGACGGTATGGGCCGCTTCCCATTCGCGTTCGCGCACGAAGAGATGGTCTGAACTCGCCGAGCGCCGCCAGTCGATGCCGCCTTGCGAGTCGTTGTGATCGAAATGCCGGAACTGCCAGAAGGTCTCGCCCGGACCGGCGCGCCGTCGGCCATGGGTGCCGTGGGTTACGGTGTGGGCGACCCGCTGCGCCTCGACCAGAAGCGCAGGCATGCGTGCGGCCAGCTCATGGGCCTCGGGTTCCTCCGCCGGGAACGGCTGTAGCGCCTTCTCGTCGCGTCTGGCCAAGCTCTGATCACCCCAGCGGCTTGACGAGCTTCGCCACCAGATCGGTCATCTGCATGCCCTCGGCGCGGGCGGCAAAGGTCAGCGCCATGCGGTGCTTGAGTACGGGCTCGGCCAGTTCGACCACGTCGTCGACGGAAGGCGCGAGCCTGCCATCGATTAGGGCCTTGGCGCGGACGGCGAGCATCAGGGCTTGGCTGGCGCGGGGACCGGGGCCCCAAGCGATCAAATCCTCGAGCTCCTGATTGATGCCGGTTCCGGGCCGGGCCGAGCGCACTAGCTTGAGGATCGCATCGACGACCTGATCGCCGACGGGCAGCTGGCGGACCAGACGCTGCGCCATCATCAGCTCGTCGGCAGAGAGAATGGTCTTGAGCGTCCGGTCCTCGACGCCGGTGGTGGCGAACAGCATGCGCCGCTCCGCCGCCTCGTCCGGGTAGGACACGTCGATTTGCAGCAGGAAGCGGTCGAGCTGGGCCTCGGGCAGGGGGTAGGTGCCTTCCTGCTCCAGCGGGTTCTGGGTGGCGAGCACGTGGAAGGGGCGGGGCACGTCATGGCGAACGCCGGCCACGGTGACGTGGTGCTCCTGCATCGCCTGCAACAGGGCTGATTGCGTCTTCGGGCTGGCGCGGTTGATCTCGTCCGCCATCAACAATTGGGTAAAGACGGGGCCCTTGACGAAGCGGAAGCTCCGGCGCCCCGCGGCGCCTTCTTCCAGCACTTCCGAACCGACGATGTCGGAGGGCATCAAATCCGGCGTGAATTGAATACGCTTGTTCTCGAGCCCAAGCACGCCGCCAAGGGTTTCAACCAGGCTGGTCTTGGCCAGGCCAGGTACCCCGATCAGGAGGGCATGGCCGCCGGACAGGAGAGTGATCAGCGCAAGCTCGATGACGCGATCCTGGCCGAAGATGACAGAGGCCGTGGTATCGCGCACCGCGTGGATCTTGGCGCCGATCTCCTCGATGCGGTCGATAAGCTGAATTTCCGTGGGAGCAGCTGTGGTCATGGGTCCGATTTAGCTCGAATTGGTCGGGGATGGAGACTATGGCCCAAAGCCCTTGGGGGGACGAAACACTTTGAGCAGCAAATTGGTCACAATAGTGTTGGGTTGCCGGACGGCGCGGCCTCGCGCTGGTCCAACACCATAGTTAGGAGGTTGCCGATACCGGCTCAAGATGGGCAGCCAAGATAAAAGGGACCTCCTCGGGAAGGTTGACGAGGCTGGCGGCAAAGCTCGGGCCGTTCAGCGCCCGGCGCCCCAGGATTGTGGCGATGTCGGTCTCAGGATTGGTCGGGACGGGACCTGGTACTACCAGAATAGTCCGATCGGCCGGAAGCCGCTGGTCAAGCTGTTCGCCTCGGTGCTCAGGCAGGAGGACGATGGCCAATACTATCTCGTCACGCCGGCCGAGCGGGCTCTGGTCCGGGTCGACGATGCGCCCTTTGTCGCGGTGGAGATGAATTCGGAGGGCAGCGGCAGAGAGCAGCGCCTCAGCTTCCGCACCAATATCGACGAGGTCGTGCAGGCAGGGCTGGAACATCCTTTGAGCTTTCGCAGCGAACCGGATGGAAGCTTCACGCCCTTCGTTCTGATCCGCGAGCGCCTCAAGGCCCGCCTCGCCCGTTCGGTCTATTACGAGCTCGTCGCGGGCGCGACGAGCGAGGCGCGCGGGGGAAAGGAAGAGTTCGGGGTCTGGAGTGGGGGAAGTTTTTTTGTCTTTCCCGCGCCGCAAGAATCCGGCGAGGATTGAGACCTTCCGAGCAAGCCCCGCTCGTATTGTCCACCCGCGCCCGCTATGGTGCGGACCCTAGCTCAAAGTCAGGTTTGGCCCGGATGTTCCGCATCGCCCTTATCGACATCCTCATGTTCTCTCTGCCCTTTCTCGTCTATGGCGCCTATATGCTGGTGATCAGGCGGGCGGCGCCATCGGCGCTGTGGCAGGACGCTCCGGTGCTTTGGCTCCTGGCGGCGGGGTTCGCACTTTTGCTGATCACCATGGGGACGTTGATCTCGTTTTCGGGAGGGCCGCCTGGCGGGACCTATCACCCGTCCACCATCGAAGATGGGGTCATCAAGCCTGGCGAGATCGATTGATGGCCTGGGCCGCATGTCCAAGCTCGATCTAGAGGGCCGCCCTGAGGCGCCGTCGCTGGCAAGCGCGGAATGGCTCGCGCGGCCCGAGACGAAGCTCGTGTTCGCGGCGCTCGGCCGTGATGGGGCCGAGACCAGGGCCGTGGGCGGAGCGGTGCGCGACGCGCTGCTGGGGCGCGACTTCACCGAGATCGACCTCGCGACCACGGCTCTGCCAGAGCAAGTCCTGGAGCTGGCCGAGAGGGCAGGGCTGAAGGCGGTGCCGACGGGGATCGAGCACGGCACTGTCACGATCGTTGCCGGCAAGGTCCCGTTCGAGGTGACCACGCTCAGGCGCGACGTCGAGACCTTCGGCCGCCACGCCAAAATTGCCTACACCAAATCTTGGGAGGAGGACGCTCGGCGGCGCGACTTCACCCTCAACTCCCTTTACGCTAGTCAAGACGGCACGGTGTTCGACCCTCTAGGCGGCGGGTTTACCGACCTGGCCGCGGGCCGCGTGCGCTTCATCGGCGCGGCCGAGGACAGGATCAAGGAAGACTTCCTGCGCATCCTGCGCTTCTTCCGCTTCCACGCCTATTACGGCAAGGGCGAGATGGACCCTGCCGGCCTCCACGCCTCACTCAAATTGCGCGCAGGCCTCGAAAGCCTGTCGGCGGAGCGGGTTGGCGGCGAGCTGAAGCGCATCCTGATCGCGCCAGGCGCCATGGGCGCCGTCGAGGCGCTCTACGACTATGGGCTGCTCACCGATCTTCTCGGTGGCGTGCCGCGGCTCGGCCGGTTCGAGCGGCTGATCGCGATCGACGATGCCAATGACATGGCGGCAAGCGTCGCGCTCAGGCTTGCCGCGCTTGCCGTTTTCGTCACCGAGGATGTGGGGCGCCTCGCCCGGCGCTTGCGGTTGTCCAATGCCGAGCAAGATGTGCTCGCCCTTGGAGCGGCGGAGACCATGGCGTCGGCGTTGCCGGACGAGGCGGCGGCCAAGGAGAGGCTCTATCGCCTAGGGCCGGCGCCCTATCGGACTTTCGTCCTGCTCGCCTGGGCCGATACCCGTGCTTCGCCGGACGAGCAGGCTTGGCGGCGCGCGCTCGCCTTGCCGGATCGGTGGCAGGCGCCTCGCTTTCCGTTGAGCGGGCACGATTTGATGGCGCTCGGCAAGATCGAGGGTCCAGACATCGGCGCGGCACTCAAGCGTCTGGAGCAAGAGTGGGTCAAAAGCGGGTTCGGCCTCGATCGGGAGCAGCTGCTCGTCCGGGCGCGGAGGCCCGTCGCCCTGCGCGATTAAATCCGGGCGCGGCCGGTTATTGCGCCAGCACCCGAACGAGACCGATCAGGGTGGCGGCCAGAGCCAGCGAGACCGGCACGATGGCGATCTCGATGAGCACGTCGCGCCCAATCATGGTGCCGGTCGCGGTGCCGACATTGCTGCCGAGAAACTTACGGAAGCTCATCTCACCGAGGTTCCATCTCGGGTCATGCGCGGCAATTGACGCCGTGAGCAGAAACAGCGTGAAGAAGACGGCGAAGAACAAGGTGGCGACGACAAGATCCCAATCCACTTCGCCACCAGCAAAGTCGATCCACGTCACGGCAAGGAACCAGAGCGCTGCGCCCACGGCGATCTCCAGGACCACGGGATGAACGCCGGTCTGTTGTGTCTGGGTTTTCAGGCTGGGCATGGGTGCCTCCTAACGCGGGGGGTGGAGGCGGTCAGTCGGATATCGGCCGGCCGTAGTCCCTCAATATGGGGTTGGGTGCGGCTAGCGGTTAGGCTGGCAATTCGACGCGGGATCTAGGGTGAAATGCTGCCACCAAGCCGCTCGATCAGGGCCATCGCCGCGTACGGGGCGCGCAGCTTTCCGGCATGGATGAAATAGACGAACACGTCTCGGGCCCCGACCTCTTGTGTGCCCGCGGCCGTGAGGCGCGGAAGGTCGTCGGGCTCGCCGCCATTGGCCCATGCCCGCGCGCGCCGCGCCCAGGCGTCAAGCTCGGGGGCGGGGTAACCCGTCTCGATCGAGTCTTGGCCGCGCTGGAGCCGCGCATAGACGAAGTCGCTGGTGAGATCGGCGAAAGACGGCTCGTTTTCGGAGAACACCATGGCGATCTTGAACTGCCGCAGCAGGTTGACGAAGGCCGGGTCGCGGAAGCTTCCGTGGCGGACTTCGACGGCATGACGCAGAGGACGCCCCTCGAGCTCTCGTGGCAGCAGCTCGAGAAACTTGCCGAAATCCGTCTCGTCAAAGGACTTGTTGGGCGCGAATTGCCAGACCAGCGGCCCCAAGCGGGGCCCAAGCTCAAACAGCCCAGAGTTGAAGAACCGCTGGATGAAATCCCCGCTCTCGGCCAGGACCTGGCGATGGGTGATGAGACGCGGGCCTTTGACGGAGAAGACGAAGCCTTCCGGCGTGGCCGCCGCCCATTTACGGAAACTCGATGGGCTTTGCAGCCGGTAGAAGGTGGCGTTGATCTCGATCGAGGTGAGGTGGGAACTCGCATAGCCGAGCTCCTGCGCCTGGGTCACGCCCTTGGGATAAAAGGTCCCGCGCCAGGGCGGAAAGGTCCAGCCGCCGATGCCGGCGCGGATGGCTCCCTGGCCGGATGGGGATCGTGGCTCTGGCTTCGGCTTGGCCATGGCCAGCAGGTTAGCGCCGGAGAGCGCGCCACAAAAGCAAAGAGCCGCACCCGAAGGTGCGGCTCTGATAAGGCCAAACGCAACTGGGACCGATTTAGAAGTCCATACCGCCCATGCCGCCCATGCCGCCGCCGCCAGGCATGGCGGGCATCGACTGCTTCTTCGGCAGCTCGGCGATCATGGCCTCGGTGGTGATCAGGAGGCCGGCGATGGACGCCGCATCCTGCAGCGCCGTGCGCACGACCTTGGCCGGATCGATCACGCCCTGCTTGACAAGATCGCCATATTCGCCGCTCGCGGCATTGTAGCCAAAGGCGTAATTCTCCTTGTCCAGGATCTTGCCGACAACGACAGCGCCGTCCTCGCCCGCATTCTCGGCGATCTGGCGCGCCGGCGCCTGGAGAGCGCGGCGGACGATATTGATGCCGACCTGCTGGTCTTCATTGCGGGGCTTCAGCTTGTCGAGGGTGACGCGGGTGCGGAGAAGCGCGACGCCGCCGCCAGGAAGGATGCCTTCCTCGACCGCGGCCCGGGTCGCGTTCAGGGCGTCGTCGACGCGGTCCTTACGCTCCTTGACCTCCATCTCGGTGACGCCGCCAACCCTGATCACGGCGACGCCGCCGGACAGTTTGGCCAACCGCTCTTGCAGCTTCTCGCGGTCATAGTCGGAGGTGGAGTCCTCGATCTGCTGCTTGATCTGCGCGACCCGGCCCTGGATCTCGGCCTTCTTGCCAACGCCGTCGATGATGGTCGTGTCATCCTTGGTGATGACCACCTTCTTGGCGCGACCGAGCATATCGATTGTGACATTCTCGAGCTTGATGCCGAGGTCCTCGGAAACGACCTGGCCGCCGGTCAGGACGGCGATGTCCTGGAGGCTAGCCTTGCGCCGATCGCCGAAGCCCGGCGCCTTCACCGCGGCGACCTTCAGGCCGCCACGCAGCTTGTTGACCACCAGCGTCGCGAGCGCCTCGCCCTCGACGTCCTCGGCGATGATCAGGATCGGCTTGCCGGTCTGAACGATCGCTTCGAGCACCGGGAGGAGCGACTGTAGGTTGGAGAGCTTGTTCTCGTTCAAGAGGATGTAGGGATCCTCGAGCTCGACCCGCATCTTGTCGGGGTCGGTGATGAAATAGGGAGAGAGGTAGCCGCGGTCGAACTGCATGCCCTCGACCACTTCGAGCTCGGTTTCGAGCGACCTGGCCTCCTCGACTGTAATCACGCCGTCGTTGCCGACCTTCTGCATCGCCTTGGCGATCATGGCGCCGATCTCGGGGTCGCCATTGGCGGAAATGGTGCCGACCTGACCGATCTCCTCGCTCGAGGTGACCTTCTTCGACTTGGCCTTCAACTCGCTAATGACGGCAGCAACGGCGAGGTCGACGCCGCGCTTCAGATCCATGGGATTGGCGCCGGCGACGACGGATTTCAAACCTTCCTTGACGATCGCCTGGGCGAGAACCGTGGCGGTGGTGGTGCCGTCGCCAGCGGTGTCGGAGGTTTTGGAAGCGACTTCGCGCACCATCTGTGCGCCCATATTCTCGAACTTGTCCTCGAGCTCGATGTCCTTGGCGACAGTCACACCGTCCTTGGTGATCCGGGGCGCGCCAAACGACTTTTCGAGCACGACGTTGCGGCCCTTGGGGCCCAGCGTCACCTTGACCGCGTTGGCCAAGACGTCGATGCCGTGCATCATGCGCTCGCGCGCCTGCTGGGAAAATTTTACTTCTTTAGCAGACATGATTTTTCTCCAATTCCTTTGGCCCCTAGACTAGGCGGCCTTCTTCTTGGCGACGGCGCCTTCAAGCACGCCGAGAATGTCGCTCTCTTTCATGATCAGGAGCTCGGCTCCGTCGATCTTGACCTCGGTTCCCGACCATTTGCCGAACAGCACCCGATCACCGGGCTTCACGTCCAGCGGCTGGACATTGCCCTTCTCGTCGGGGGCGCCGGGGCCGACGGCGACGATCTCGCCCTGTTGCGGCTTCTCCTTGGCGGTATCGGGGATGATGATGCCACCCTTTGTCCGGTCGTCTTCCTCGATGCGCCTGACGACGACGCGATCGTGCAACGGACGAAACTTCATGTTGAACTCCTCCTAGTTCGATGCGCTTTCAGCTGAAGGGGAGCCAGGTAGGCTCCTCCCCGCAGCCTATTTAGAGCCCCGTGCTAGCACTTTCAAGCGGTGAGTGCCAAACAATTAGCACAGTCCGGCTTGTGCTGCTAGAGCGCTGATTTAGCTCGCTAATCCATATGGACGCGACTCGCTGCTGTCGCTAATCTGAAAGCTTAAAAACATGACCAGCAGGGTTCACCCATGGCCGACACTGCCTTGCTTCGCCAGCTCGAGGGTTGCTCGCTGACCACGGCGGAAATCCTCTACCACCTTCCCGATCATCCAAGCCTGCTTCAGAGCTATATCTGGCAGGACTACGATTTGGCGCCACGCTTCCCCAAGCTCACCGATTTTCTCGCGTTCTGGGCGACCAATCTTGAGGGTCCGCTCTACCGCGTGCGCGTGGCCCATCGCTGCCTGATCGCGCCGCAGGAGTTTTGCTTCGTGCAAGGCGAGCTCTTCCTGCATTGACGGCCGGCGCCTGAAGGTCGCCTTGGCAGGGTCGCTAATGACGACCTCTCATGGCAAGCTGCATCAGCGGTCAGAGCCAATGAGAGGGCGCCGATGTTCCGGTGGCTGACGGTCTTTCTGTTTGGCGGCGTGCTTGGCACAGGCTTCGGCGTGGCGCTGGGCTTCTTCTTATTTCCTTACGTGTTTCCGCCGCCGGAGGCGATGGACCGGCTCACGCAGGCGGAGCAGACGAAGCTCGTGGCTAAGGGCAGCTTCGTTCAGGCCAATCCCAACGACCCCATCCATACCGGCAAGGGTGAGGTCAGCGTCTATGCCGGCACGGTCTTTCTGCATGGAGATTTCGAGGTCGGCCCCGGGCCAGACTTCCACGTCTATCTCGTGCCCAAAGCGGACATCCGATCGTCCGATGAGGTGACCAGCACTATGTATGTGGATCTCGGCCGCCTACGCGCGTTCAAACGCAGTCAGAAATATGCGGTACCCGCCGGCATCGATCTCACCAAATTTCCGAGTGTGGTGATTTGGTGCCAGCAATTCTCGGTGCTGATCTCGCCCGCCGATCTGACCTTCGAGCAAGGCGCTTAGGACGCCGATCGCTCAACCCCCGCAACATGGTCAGCGCGGGGTGTGATGTCCGAAATCATATTCGTAGATATGGGCGCGCTCTTTCACCAGCACCGGTTTCAGCGAGCGGAAGGCGTTCGGGTAAAGGTAGAACGGCACGCGCGGGAAGAGGTGATGCACCAGATGGAAGTTCTGGAACATATAGAGCCAGTTCGCGATCGGCTCGATGATCTTGCCCCTTAACCAGAACACATTGGTGTCGCGATAGCGCTCGCGCGCCTCGTGCGGCATGTGGGTGAGGTAGGCGAAGAAGTAGATGATGACCGCCGAGGCCAGGATTTGCGGCACGATCCACAGGGCCAGCACCTCACGCCACCAGCCGAACACCGACAGCCCCAAGGCGATGGCGTAGAGCGTCAGATAGGTGACCGCGATATGAATCGTGAGCGGCCGCATGCCAGGGATGTGGGCGTGGAAGGCGATGTGCTTCCAGAAATATTGCTGGTACCAGAACACGATGGTGAGGCAGCGGAACAGCACGAGGAAGGGGTTCTTCACCGCCACCCAGTGATCCGGGTCGAGGTCCGGGTTGTTGGTGTCGCGGTGATGGGCGAGATGCATGAAGCGGAAGGCCTTGTATTCATGCAGCAGGATGATGCCGCAGGCATGGCCGACGAGATGGTTCATCCAGAGCCATTTCGATTCCTTGCCGGCGATGTTGCCGTGGCAAGCCTCGTGCAGCGGCGTCTGATCGGCATAGAGAATCAGGGTGTTGAGGATCAGCCCGAGCCAAAGCGGGATGAGGTGCATGGCGCCGAGAGTGGTCACGAGGGCGAAGGCGGCGATGATGCCGAGCGCCAGAAACACCGTCGGCCACGCAACCATGCCGAGATAGGGTTTGACCAGGCCGAGCGCCTGGCGGTCGGCTGGAGCGTTCGGCAGATCGCGCGGAGCGGCCGGGACGTCATCGAAAGTCACGGTGCTCATTGTCTGAGTCCCTTAGTCTTGCACCTTACAAACAAACGTCGCCTCCGCCGGATTACAAACAAACGTCGCCTCCGCCGGACAGGCGCAGACCCTATCGGACTCATCCCCTGGAACCCTTAATTTTGCGCTGCCGGCGCGCGTGGTTCAAGCCGAAATGTCGGTCGAAATACGACCTAGTTGCCGCAGGGGTAAACACCCCGTCAAAACCCGCGGGCAAGTCCGATCGTTCCGTCGCAAGGCGAGGGGCGGGAGCTTGGTCAAAAAATGCGGGCCCAAGCCGCAGAAAGGCCTGCCGATCCGGCTGAAGCCGGCCCGGCAGGCCTGAATTTCGCGTCGCCCTAGCCGCTATCGGCAGAAATAGGGCAAACCGTCATAGCCGGTGAAATAGCCGGAGCGGGCATCGAAGCTCCGATAGCGCTGGGCGCAATAGGTGTACCACTCGGGCGACCAGGCCGGCGGCCCATAGGCGACCGGAGCATAGACCACCGGCGGCGGCGGAGCGTAAACTGGCGGGGGGGCCGACATAAACCGGGCCGGCGATGGCGCTGCCGATGGCGGCGCCCACGCCGAGGCCGATCAGCCCGGCGCCCACATAACCCGGTCCGCCCCAGCCACGCCCGGCTTCGGCCGTGGTCGGCAGGGAGAGTGCGGTCACGCCCAGCAATGCGGCGACCGCGAAAGCCTTGAAGACTGTCCTCGTCGTTTCGTCCTTGGCTATGCGCCCGCGATTTCGCGGGCGCGATCGATGCGTCAGGGGGTTTAAGAAAGCGATGTAATCGCCCCTTTACGGCAAAATAGGGCCAGCAAAGTGAATCGCGGATTATGTATCAAGCGGGTCATTCGGGCGCGGCGCGCCTCGGTTTCAGGACGGGCGCGGGGCAAGAAAAAACCGCCGGGCCCTGGGGCCCGGCGGTCGGGTCAATCGTGAAGATCGCTGCTGGCTTTAGGCGAGCTGGACGTTCGCAGCCTGCTTGCCGCGTCCGCGACGGTCGTCCTCGATCTCGAACGAGACCTTGTCGCCCTCGTTGAGCGCCGGGACCCCCGAACGCTCAAGTGCAGAGGCGTGTACGAACACGTCCTTGCCGCCGTCTTCCGGCTGAATGAAGCCGAAGCCGCGCGAATGATTGAAGAACTTCACTGTGCCATTGACACGAGACATGGGGGGAATTCCTTTCCCGTTCGAGTTTCAAACAGCGGGCCGCGGACCCAAAAAGGTCCCCTGGCGTCTTGAGATTTCAGGAAAGGGTGTCGTGCTCGTACCCGGCGCGATGATCACTTTGCCGTCAGTTCAAGTCCGCGCCCAAAGCCTTGGGCGCCCGGTCGAAAGAGTATGAGTAGAAGCCGTGCCGTTGGCAAGTCTAATTAGCGTGTCTAATCAGCTTGTTTGATGCGCCGGCGCAAGGGATAGGCCTTGTCTTCATAGAGCTGGCGAATGCCAACATGATCGAATCTGTCTTCGTTGACTTCGAGCACGGCGGCGGCAAGTCCGGCCTGCGACAGTTCCTCCACCGCGAAGCGGATCGCGGCGGCGGCGCTCGGGAAGCGGCGATAGGCGACCGGCTGGCGCATGCCCGGGCGCCCTTTGGGAGCATAGAGCTCGGCCGGCGCGTTATAGTCGAAACTTCGGGCCACGGGGTCCACGGCTCCCAGACGACAGCCAGCAAAGGGGCTTGCGCCCTCGATTTTAGCGAACCCGGCCCCCTAGGTTCCAGCGCTTAGCTTGCCACGAACAAACCCGAAAACCAAACCGCAGATGAACGAGCGTCTCAGGTCCGGTTCAGGGGCCGGGGCCTACGAGGACGGCATGGCCTGCGCGCGCCTGGCGTGCGGGCAAGCCCTCGGAGGTCGCCATGTGGAAATTCGTGCTCATCCTGCTCACCACCGCGCTTGCGGTCCTCGTCGCGCAGCTGATCGCCGATGCCCCGGTGATCCAGACCCGGGTCGGGGTCATGGCCGAAACCCCGGCGCTCGCCTATGCCGGGGTCAGGGGGTGAAGGGACTAAGGTCGAGGATTTCGTCTTTGTCATCGGCCGGCTTGACCGGGCGATCCAGTAGCCATTGCCCTCGACCAAAATGCTGATGTCGTCGATTGCCGGATGCGCCTTCGTGGGCATGACACCCTGAATTCTGGGCTAAGGCCACATGACCAGCGGTGGCATGGAGGACAGGATCGCCTCGACATTGCCGCCGGTCTTCAGGCCGAAGAGGGTGCCGCGGTCGTAGAGCAGATTGAACTCGACATAGCGGCCGCGGCGGATGAGCTGCTCCTCGCGGTCGGCGTGCGCCCAGGGTGCTGTCATATTGCGGCGGACGATCGCCGGATAGACGCGCAGGAATTGGCGCCCAACCTCTTGGGTGAAGGCGAAGTCGGCCTCCCAATCGCCGCTGTCGAGATCGTCGTAGAAGATGCCGCCGATGCCGCGCGTCTCCTTGCGGTGGGGCAGATAGAAATACTCGTCGCACCAGTCTTTGAAGTGCTGATAGTCGGCTGAAGGCTGGCCGTCGCAGGCCGCCTGCATCGCCGCGTGGAAGTCCAACGCGTCTCGATCCTCTTGCGTCCGCCGCCGCATCAGCACCGGGGTCAGGTCGCCGCCGCCGCCGAACCAGCCTTTGGTCGTCATCACCATGCGCGTGTTCATATGCGCGGTCGGGGCGTTGGGGTTGGTCGGATGGGCGATGAAGGAGATGCCCGAGGCCCAAAAGCGCGGATCCTCCTCCGCGCCCGGGATCTGGCGGGCGAATTCGGCCGGGAAGCGGCCATGCACGGTGGACACATGGCAGCCGACCTTCTCCAACACGCGGCCGGTCATCAACGACATGACCCCGCCGCCATCGGCGCCGTCGGGCTCTTGCCGCGTCCAGGGAGTGCGGGTGAAGCGGCCGGCGGACTTACCGGCATAGAGGGCGGAGCCCTCGGCTTCGTCCTCGACGGCCTCGAGCGCGGCGCAGATGCCGTCGCGCAAGGTCTCGAACCAGGCGCGGGCGCGCGCTTTTCGGGCCTCGATCGGGTCTGAGCCCCGGCCAGCACCCTCTGTTTTCGTCGCTTGCGTCATGGCTTACGCCTGCTTCTCGCCTGGGGGACGGTCGCGCTAGAGGTCCCCGGAATGAACATGGCGGTCAAGTCTGTCCTTGACCGTGATCAAAGTCTCGATAAGGCAAGTCATGGCATCAATACGAGGACATTCTGGGTTATGTTACCAATACGAAGTCATTCTTATGCGCTGCGCCAATTTGCCCAAGTGACGGTCCTGGACAAGGACGGAGGCTGATGCAAGAAAACCACGAGCAGGCGTGCCGGCCGAGGGGCCGACAGTAGGAGAGACAATAAGCTAAGACGTGACAGTCGAGGCCGGCCCCTCGAAGGGGCGGACGCGGAAGTTGTATTTTCGCTTGGCCTGACGAATGTTGCGATCATTGGCGTCGATTAGGAGCCTAGGCGACGTGGCCGATCAAACGCACGTAACTCCCGCACAATTTCCCGTTCCCGCCGACGATGAGGATCCGTCGCGCCGCGACGTGATCATGATCGCGGCCGGCGGCTTCGCCGCCGTCGGCCTGGGACTCGGCCTATGGCCGCTGCTCGATCAAATGAATCCGGATCAGTCGGCGCTCTCCCTCGCCACCACCGACGTCGATCTCGCTCATGTCGAGGCGGGTCAGGCAATCACGGTGATGTGGCGCGGCAAGCCCATCTTCATTCGCCACCGGACGGAGAAGGAGATCGAGCAGGCCAAGGCCGTTCCGCTCGACGAGTTGATCGATCCGATCGCGCGCAACGCCAATCTTCCCGACGGAGCGCCAGCGACCGACGAGAACCGCGCCGGCAAGGAACGCGAGCCCTGGCTCGTGATGATCGGTATCTGCACCCATCTCGGCTGCATTCCGAAGGGCCAGGCGGTCGGCGACTACAAGGGCAATTTTGGCGGCTGGTTCTGCCCCTGCCATGGCTCGCAATACGACACCGCCGGCCGCGTGCGCGTCGGCCCGGCGCCGCAGAACCTGGCGATCCCGCCTTACGCCTTCCTATCCGATACCAAAGTCAAGATCGGCTGAGCTTACGATTCATGGCGCACCCCTCGACGTATCAACCGAATAGCGGTTTTGAAAAGTGGTTCGACCAGCGGCTGCCGGTCCCGCGTCTGGTGCATGACCAACTCCTGGCTTTTCCCACGCCGCGCAATCTGAACTATTGGTGGACCTTCGGCGGCATCCTCGCCTTCATGCTGGTATCGCAGATCGCGACCGGCGTGGTGCTCGCCATGCATTACGTGGCGACGCCGGATCTGGCCTTCGACAGCGTCGAGCACATCATGCGCGACGTGAATTGGGGGTGGCTGCTCCGCTACACCCATGCCGTGGGCGCCTCGATGTTCTTCCTCGCCGTCTACATCCACACGTTCCGCGGCCTCTATTACGGCTCCTACAAGGCGCCGCGCGAAGTGTTGTGGATTCTCGGCGTGATCATTCTCCTGCTGATGATCGCCACTGCCTTCATGGGCTATTCGCTGGTGTGGGGGCAGATGAGCTTCTGGGCCGTCACCGTCATCACCAATCTGTTCTCATCGCTCGATGCGGTGATCCCGGGACTCGGGACACGATTGGTCGAATGGATCTGGGGCGGCTTTGCCGTCGGCGGTCCGACGCTGACCCGGCTCTACAGCCTGCATTATCTACTCCCCTTCGTGATCGCGGGCGTGGTCGTGCTGCATCTCTGGGCGCTGCACGTTCCCGGCAACAACAATCCGAGTGGTATCGACGTCAAGAGTCCGCGCGAGACGGTGCCGTTCCACCCCTATTACACGATGAAGGACGGCTTCGCGCTGGCGCTGTTCGCGCTGTTTTTTGCGGTGTTCGTGTTCTACATGCCGAACCTGCTCGGCCATGCCGACAACTACATCCCCGCCAATCCGTTGCAGACGCCGCAGCACATCGTGCCGGAGTGGTATTTCCTGCCCTTCTACGCGATCCTGCGCGCGATCCCGAACAAGCTGTTCGGCGTCATCGGGCTGATCGGGTCGATCGGCATTCTGGTGTTCGTGCCGTGGCTCGACACCTCGCGCGTGCGCTCGACGAACTACCGGCCGATCTACAAATGGTTCTTCTGGGCCTTCGTCATCACCTGTATCGCGCTCGGTTATCTCGGCTCGCAGCCGCCGGAAGGGGCCTATCTCATTCTCGGGCGCATCTTCACCGCCTATTACTTTCTGTTCTTCCTGGTGGTGATGCCGGTGGTGGGCCTGATCGAGAAGCCGCGCGCGCTGCCGGGCAGCATCACCGAATCCGTGCTTGGGCCGGGAGAGACGCCCCCGGCGACGGGCGAGACACTACGGCGGCAACGCGAGCCGGAGGCCGTGATATGACCAAGCTGCCTCTCGGCCTTGCCTTTGCCGCGGGCCTCCTGCTTGCGCTCTTGCCGCGTTCCGGCGCTGCCGAAGAGCCTGCGGCCGGCGCCGCGCAGCCGCCGCACGAGCCCAAGATCGCATCGCAGGACTGGAGCTTCACCGGCCCGCTCGGCACCTACGACAATGCGCAACTTCAGCGCGGCTACAATGTCTACAAGACCATCTGCGCCAACTGCCATTCGATGCGCCTCCTGTCCTATCGCAACCTCGGCGAGAAGGGCGGCCCGGAATATTCGCCCGAGGCGGTGAAGGCGCTGGCCGAGCAGGTTCAGGTTACCGATGGGCCGAACGACCAGGGCGAGATGTATCAGCGCCCGGGGCGGCCGTCGGACCGGTTCCATTCGCCATACGCCAATGACGCGGCGGCGCGTGTGGCCAATAGAGGGGCGCTGCCCCCTGATCTGTCGGTGATGGCCAAGGCCAGGCCGGGCGGCCCCGACTACATCTATGCGCTGCTCACGGGCTATGAGCCTGCCCCCGACGGGTTCGAACTCGCCCAGGGCATGCAGTACAACGCGGCCTTTCCCGGCCATCAGATCGCGATGCCGCCGCCGCTGATCGAGGGCGTCGTCCCCTACACCGACGGCACCAAGCCAACGGTCGACAATTACGCCAAGGACGTCGCCGCCTATCTGATGTGGGCGGCGGAGCCGAAGCTCGAAGAGCGCCACATGCTGGGCGCGCGGGTGGTGATTTTTCTCCTAGTCTTCGCCGTGATCATGTTCCTGGCCAAGCGCGTGGTTTGGGATCGCCTGCACGGTCACGCCACGCACTCGGCTTGAGCGCCGGCCCTCACTTTCCAGCCGCTTGACCCGGTCGGGATCGCAGTCGAGGATGTCAGCCATCTGCCACGTCCTCCCGCTTGGTCCCATGCGATCGATCCTTCTGGCGCTTTTGTTCCTCCTCTGCGCGCTGCCCGCGAGCGCCACGGAGCGGATGCAGGCGCCACAGCAGATGGCGATCCTCACCGTGAGCGGCATCATCGGCGAGAGCAATCGGGGCGCGCTCGACCCCAAGAAAGGCAGCCTGCTCGCGGCGCAGAAGATCAATTTTGCCAAAGCTTTCGTCTTCGATCGGCCCATGCTGCTTGGGCTGGAGCAGGGCACGGTGACCGCGCAGACTGGCGAACTCGATGCGCCAGCGACGTTCAAAGGCCCGCTGCTGCGAGAGGTGCTTGGCCGCATCGAGGCGGCGAAGATGAAGGTCGCATTCGTCGCCATCGACGGCTTCACCGGCTGGCTCGCGCCGGAGGATATCGACGGGTCGGATTGGATCCTCGCGCTCGAAGCCGACGGCGTGCCGCTCGGGATCGGGCAACAAGGCCCGCTCTGGCTGATCAACACGCGGGGATCCGGGCAAAAGCCGGGCGACGACGGTCGAGGCCGTTGGGTCTGGGGCGTGTTCTACATCCAGGTCGGGTATTAGGCGGCTCGGCCGCGACAAGGGCGGGGGAGAGTTCGGCATGACGCGCGCGGTATTAGGCATCATCGGCGGCTCGGGGCTTTACGACCTCCCAGGCCTGGAGAACGTGCGCGAGGAGCACATCGACAGCCCGTGGGGCGAGCCGTCCGCGGCGCTCCGCATCGGCGAGATCGCGGGGCTGCCGATCGTGTTCATGTCGCGCCACGACAAGGGCCACCGGCTCTCGCCCTCCGACATCAACTACCGCGCCAATATCGACGTGATGAAGCGGGCAGGGGTCACCGATCTCGTCTCGCTGTCGGCTTGCGGTTCGTTCAAGGAGGAGCTGCCGCCAGGCACCTTCGTGCTGGTCGACCAGTTCGTCGACCGCACCTTTCATCGCGAGAGTTCCTTCTTCGGCACGGGCTGCGTCGCGCATGTGTCCATGGCCCATCCCGTCTCCCCCCGGCTCCGGCTGCATCTGACCACTGCGGCTGAGGCGGAAGGCGTCGCCATGGCGCGGAGCGGCACCTATGTGTGCATCGAGGGCCCGCAATTCTCCACCCTGGCCGAAAGCCTCACCTATAAGGGGCTCGGTTATGCCGTCATCGGCATGACCAATCTGCCCGAGGCCAAACTCGCGCGTGAGGCGGAGCTTTGTTACGCCACCGTGGCCATGGTCACCGATTTCGACTGCTGGCATCCTGATCACGACGCCGTCACCGTCACCGACATCGTCAAGGTGCTGACCGCGAACGCGGAGAAGGCGGCGGGGCTCGTGGCCCGGCTCGCGCGCGATTTCCCGCGCGAGCACGAGCCGTGCCCGACCGGATCGGACCGCGCCCTCGACACGGCGATCATCACCGCGCCGGACGCGCGCGATCCGGTGCTGCTTAAGAAGCTCGACGCCGTCGCCGGCCGCGTGCTCGGAAGGTCGTAAGCGTCAGGGCGTCGGCGGGGTTGGTATGTGCACCCCAATCGCCGCCAGGATGATGCCGGCGATGGCCGCTATTAGGCCGGCCAGGATCATGAGGATGATCATGGCGGGGATGGAGGCGATGCTCCATTTCACCAGGATCATCACGACGCGCCAGAACGGAATGTCGATGTCGCGAATGGTGACCGAATTCCCCTCTGTCATGGCATTCCCCCCATTTCAGTTGATAGCCGACGCTGGTCAGCCGCGCCCGGTTCGATTATAGGCTCGCGAGCCATGCCCACTCGTCCGGCTGCCCGCGCGGAGGTCCTCCCATGAACATCACCGAGAATATCAACCTCAAGGACCTCGTGCGGACCATACCCGACTATCCGAAGCCCGGCATCATGTTCCGCGACATCACCACCCTGCTCGGGCATGCCAATGGCTTGCGCGCCTGCATCGAGCAGCTGGTCAGACCGTTCACCAATCGGCGGATCGAGGCGGTCGCCGGCGTCGAGGCGCGCGGCTTTATTCTTGGCGGCGCGGTGGCGGACCGTTTGCGCTGCGGCTTCATCCCGATTCGCAAGAAGGGCAAGCTGCCGGCCAAGGCCATCGGCCAGGAATACGAGCTGGAGTACGGCATCGACGTGATCGAGATCCATGAGGATGCCATCAGTGCCGGAGAGCCGGTGCTGCTCGTCGACGATTTGATCGCCACCGGGGGCACGGCGGAAGCCGCGGTCAAATTGCTCCGCCGGCTCAAGGCCGACGTCGTGGGCGCGGCCTTCGTCATCGATCTCCCCGACCTTGGTGGCTGCGCCCGGCTCGCTCGGCTTGAGGTTGAGTGCCACACCGTGATGACCTTCGAAGGCGAGTAGCCCCCTTGGCGCGCGGTCGGGGCAGGAATCCGGGTTGTCGCAGCCTGCGCTCGACGTGCTAAGCCCTAGCCATGAACATCGACGGCAAACATTACCGCACCATCTGGCTCAACGACGATGGTGCCACGGTCGAGATCATCGACCAGACCAAGCTCCCGTTCAGCTTCGAGACCGTGACGCTCAGTTCGCTCGATGACGCCGCGCGCGCGATATCGACCATGCAGGTGCGGGGCGCGCCCCTGATTGGGGCGACCGCCGCCTATGGCGTCGCGCTTGCGCTCCGCGACGACACCTCGGACGCGACGCTGGACCGGGCCTGCGAGACCCTCGCCGCGACGCGGCCCACGGCCATCAATCTCGGCTGGGCGCTCGGCGAGATGCAAAAGGCGGTGCGCAACCAGCCGCGCGAGGCGCGGGTTGTAATGGCTTACGCCCGGGCGGCAGCGATCTGCGATGAGGACGTGGAGTCGTGCCGCATGATCGGCGAGCATGGGTTCGGACTGATCCAGGCGCATGCCGACAAGAAGCAGGGCGAGCGGGTCAACATCCTCACTCATTGCAATGCTGGCTGGCTCGCCACCGTCGATTGGGGCACCGCACTTGCCCCCATCTACCGCGCCCATGATGCGGGGCTCCCGGTCCATGTGTGGGTGGATGAAACGCGGCCGCGCAACCAGGGCGCCTCGCTCACGGCCTTCGAGCTCGGCGCGCATGGCGTGCCACACACCATCATCGCCGACAATACCGGCGGCCATTTGATGCAAAAGAAGTTGGTCGATCTCTGCATCGTCGGCACCGACCGCACGACCCGGAATGGCGACGTCGCCAATAAGATCGGCACCTATCTCAAGGCCCTCGCTGCGCGCGACAACGACGTCCCCTTCTTCGTGGCGTTGCCCGCTTCGACCATCGACTGGACGCTCGCCGATGGCAGCACCATCCCCATCGAGGAGCGCGACCCGCGCGAAGTCACGCATGTGACGGGCCGCCTGCCGGACGGCTCCGTCGCCACTGTGGACATCGCGCCGGAGGGCAGCACGGCCGCGAATTATGCCTTCGATGTGACCCCGCTTCGTCTCGTCACCGGCTTCATCACCGAGCGCGGCGTGACGCCTGGTACCCGCGACGGCCTGGTCACGCTCTATCCGGAGCACGCGGAGCGCGCGGGTTAGCGCGAATTGTGAAGTTTTGGTGGCAGGCCTTCATCCAGCCTAAGCCTGAGGCTAGATTGGGACCATGCGACACAACCCTATCGTCCTCGCCCTTCTTTGCCTCCCGCTCAGCCTCGCGCCCGCTTTGGCGCAGGAGGTGCAATATTTTCCCGTCGGCGCGGGCGACCACCCCCACGACGTGGCGCCGGCCCCGGACGGGAGGGTCTGGTATACCGCGCAACATAGCGCCGCGCTCGGCCGCCTCGACCCCAAGACCGGCGAGGTCGAGCGCATTCCTCTAGGGCAGGGCTCGCGCCCCCATGGCGTCATCGTCGGCCCCGACGGCGGGGCCTGGGTCACCGATAGCGGGCTGAACGCCATTGTCCGCGTCGACGCAACCACCAAGGCGGTGAAGGTCTTCCCGCTGCCCAAAGCCGGGATCAACGCCAATCTGAACACCGCGGCCTTCGACGGCAAAGGCCGCATCTGGTTCACCGGGCAGGCCGGCTTTTATGGCCGGCTCGATCCGAAGACCGGCGCCATGAATGTGTGGAACGCGCCGAAGGGCACCGGTCCTTACGGCATCAGCGCCACGCCCGGCGGCGAGATCTATTACGTCTCGCTCGCCGGCAGCTTCCTCGGCAAGCCTCACCTCGAAACCGGTGAGACCGAGGTGATCGAGCCGACGACGCCGCAAGCGGGTACGCGGCGGGTGTGGTCCGATTCCAAGGGGGTTCTTTGGGTCAGCGAGTGGAATGCCGGCAATCTCAGTCGCTACGATCCGGTCAAGAAGGACTGGAAGGTTTACCGGCTCCCGGGCGATGAGCCCCATGCCTATGCCGTCTTCGTCGACGATCACGACAAGGTCTGGGTGAGCGATTTCGGCGCCAACGCCATTTTGCGCTTCGATCCCGAGACCGAAAGCTTCAAGAGCTTCCCCAGCGACAAGGAGGGCGCCGCCGTGCGGCAGATGCTCGGACGTCCCGGCGAGATGTGGGGCGCCGAATCCGGCACCGACCGCCTGGTCGTGATCCGCGACCGCGCTACCGACGCCAGCAATTAGGCCGCTGTCTGGCTCTAGGTCAGCGCGACCGCGGCCATGAAGCCGAGCAGCGCGATGGCGACGGCCGGAACGAGCCAGAGCGCCAACAGTGTCCCATGATGCTCGTCGTCGTGGCTCCGCAGCGGCAAATCCTCGTGCTTCGCGTGCCATTTGGGACCCGGGCCGCGCATATAGTGCTGCTCAGGCCGATAATGGTTGAAGTGCTTCCCCACCTCCAACTCCCTCAAAATCTCAATAGGCTCCCGTAACTCACGACTATCCATGAGAAGTTGTTGCAAATCGGTTTAGAACGGTGGCGGATCGGGGAATCTTTTAGGCCGTCTTGTGACGGCGCCAGAGGCCGAGCAAGTTCAAGGACCTGAAACTTATCCCCGGCCCTCGCGCCTGGCTTAGACTCGCCCCATCCCTCGTCCGTGAGGACGCGAGCTGCAGACCGTCTGCTTCTTGGGGCGTGGGAAGCGGCGCCTGAGGTTGCGCGCGAACAACGAGGGCTGTGCGGTGTGCTCCGGCCCTTCGCCCGCGCGCCGGCTAACGGACCAGCCTCGGGGGTCCTAATTCGCTGCCGCCTGGATTGGAACGGCCAGGTCTAATCCTCGGAGTCGCATTCATGCAGCGCGGCGGAACAGAGGTAAGGCGTGGCGACATGGGCTGTAAAATATCACCGCCAAGCGGGGCGCCGAGAGGCTGCCCATTTTGCGCAAAGGACGCGGCCGCTCGGTGCCCCGCCAGTCCTCTTTCCCATGATCCGGGCGCGGACGCGTCGCGGCGATGTCTCATCGCGCCTGGTTCTCAGTTGTCAGGCCCGCGCAGGCGGGCATCCAGTAGCCGCCGGAGGTGAACATCAAGCGAGGCCGAAGGTTACTGGATCGCCCGGT
>JBBQKN010000030.1:0-36219 GCA_038326945.1 Hyphomicrobiales bacterium | reverse complement strand
TGCCGTTCAGGACCTTGGGGGCCACGATGCTCACCCACGGCAAGATCTGGACCGCCATCGACGCGCTTGCGCGCCGCTATGGGCTGTCGCCCTCCGGCCTCGCCAAGCGCGCCGGGCTGGACGCCACCGCCTTCAACCGTTCCAAGCGCGTCACCACGGAAGGCCGGCCCCGCTGGCCCACCACCGAGAGCGTGGCCAAGGTGCTCGCCGCCACCGGGGCGAGCCTCGATGAGTTCGTGGGCCTGCTCGACGCCGAGGACCCGGCCTTGCGCATGGCCCCCCAGCCCATTCCGCTGATCGGCCTGACTCAGGCCGGAGCCGGCGGCTTCTTCGACGATGGCGGCTTCCCTGTGGGCGGTGGTTGGGATCAGATTCGGTTCCCACGCGTTGACGACGACAATGCCTATGCACTCGAAGTCACCGGCGACAGTATGCAGCCGCTTTACCGCGACGGGGATATTTTGATCGTCTCGCCCAATTCCAACACGCGCAAAGGCGACCGCGTGGTGCTGCGCACGACCGACGGCGAAGTCATGGCCAAGATCCTGATCCGGCGGACGGCGAAGACCGTCGAGATCGCCTCCTTCAACCCGGCGCATCCAAATCTCGTCTTCCCGGTCGAGCGCATCGATTGGATGGCCCGCATCGTGTGGGCGAGCCAATAAGGGGAGCGCGGGATGAAGTTCCTCTCCCTCCTCGTCTCGTTGATGCTCGGCGCCGCGGTGATCCTCGTCTTGATCAGGCCATGGGACGCGTGGCAATCGACGATCGAGGACTCCAGCCACGATACGCCGGCCGCTCCAGCCAAGCCCATCCCGGCTGCCGGTGGGGCTGAGGACGGGACGGCTGCGGTGGTGGAGCCCGAGAGCATCGCCGCCGGGGCACCTCCCGCGAGTGGAGAACCACAAGAGCCAACGCCCGAAGCGCCGAAGCCCGAAGCGCCGAAGCCGCATTTGCTCGCGCGCGAACAGGCGGAAGCTGAGCGCAGCGCGGCGGCGAAGGACAAGACCGAAGAGGCCGCGCCGAAGCCAGCCATGACGACGCGGTATTTCAAGGTCAAGGTGCGCAACGCCGGCACGCTCGAAGCCGATTTGCCAGGTGAGACAGTGGTGATCAGGCTTGCAGGCGTTGACAGCCACGACGCGGACGCAATCTGCAAGCGGGAAAACGGGACTATTTGGCCCTGCGGCGCCAAGGCCCGGGCGGCCCTGACCCGCCTCATCCGTTATCGCGCCGTCACCTGCACCGTGCCCAGCGGCGGGGAGAGCGGCGATTTCGCGGCGCGATGCAGCCTCAGGGGGCAGGACTCTCCGTTTGGCTGGTGCGCCGCGGCTGGGCCACGCCAAAAGCCGACGCAGGGCCCGAATTCACCAAGGCGCTTGCCGCCGCCGTGACGGAGCGCCTTGGCCTGTGGGCCGGAGACTGACGTCGGGTCCTTGGGGGGACGTGTGACCTATTCTTGGTCCTGCTCTCCGTCACCGCCGGTGGCCGGGTTTCGGCGGGCCGGCTGCTCGATCTTGCTCGTGTCGTTTTCCGGCGTGGCGCCCTGATCGGGTCCGGTATGAGTGCCCTCTTCCTTACCCATCTTGGCCGATTCTTCCGTGCTCTCCTCGGTGTCGGCTGGCGGAGCGTCGTTTTGGGCGATCAGGACCTTGCCGGCGGAGGAGGACGTTCCCTCGCCGAGCGCAACCTTATGGCCAAGCACGCCGAGCGTGAGCGCGGCGACTGCAACCAATGCGAGCTTCAATTGAGCCATCTCATCTCTCCCTATCTGGCAACTGGCTTCGTGCCGCAGATCCCACAAACCACCAAACCGCGTTGGCTCACCCATGGTTCCCCACGGCCAGCTCAAGCGAGCGCCGCTCCAATTTCCTGCCTTGATTGTGGTTAATCATGCCCGAGTGGGCGGGGTCAGTGACGTTGTTCTGCGTATGACCAAGCCTGCTAGCGGCTCCGGGTCTCTCCGCTCTCCCCCCTCCGCGCCCCGCCGGAGCCGCGCCATGATGGGAGTCCCTTTCCAGACGGGTTGGGCGGCTCGTTTGTGCGCGCTGAGCTATGGGCACAAAAGAGCCCGGCTTGGGGCCAAGCCGGGCTACTTTCAGTTACGCCAAATTACGCGAAACGAACATTTGGCTCCGCGGCCGATGCGGGGGCGCATGAAACAGCGGGGCTGCTGCCGTTCCGGCCGTCGCAAGGCATGAATGCGCGACTTCCCGGTTGGTTCCGCTTTCGGTGAAATTTTTTTTGAACGTTTTCAGGTGCCGAGGGTTCGCGCCTGATGGGCGCCTGCTATAGGCTTCGGCGAAGCATCCTCAGGAGAGACAGACATGCGGAAAGCGACGACCCCCGTCCTGATCGGTTTTGTGTCGCTGGTGGGCCTCGGGACCGTCGGCGGCACGGCCCTTGGCGCCAGCGCCGAGACCCCAACCACCACCCAAACGTGCCGCAAGGCCGAGGTGAACCCCGTCACCGGTCATGTGTTCTGCTTCGATCCGATCGGAGCGCCGGTGGAGGCGCCCCCGGCCGCGGCGGAAGTCCCGTGCAAAACCGACTCCCGTAACGGCGAGGCCTGGACCTGGGGCCCTAAATGTAAGTCTTGAGGGTTCAGCTGACGAGGTCGCCGGCCAGGGCTCTCTGGATCAGCGCGCGCGTTTCGGGGACGCCGTAAAGCTCGACGAATGAGCCGAAGCGCGGTCCCTGAGTTTGACCGAGAAGGACCTCGTACAGGGCCTGGAACCAGGCCCGCAGCGGCTCGAAGCCGTGCTCCTTGCCGACCGCGTAGACGTCCGCCTGGATCTCCTCGCCCGGCACTGCCTGCGGCAATTTGGCCAAGCGCCGATCGAGATCGGCGAGAGCGGCCCGTTCCTTCTCGGTCGGCGCGCGATAGCTCTTCGCCGGCTTCACGAAGTCATGGAAATAGCGAATGGCGTAGCCGACGAGCTGGTCGAGCAGCGGATGCTCTTCCGGCGTGGCGTCTGGTGCATAGCGGCGGATGAAGCCCCACAGCACTTCCTTGTCCTCTGAATTCGAGGCGCTGGCCAGATTGAGCAGCAGCGCGAAGCTGATGGGAAGCTCGGCCTTCGGCGGCACGCCCGAATGGATGTGCCACACCGCATTCATGAGCTTCGCGCCCGGCTCCTCTTTCGGGTAGGCGGCGAGATGGCCGATATATTCGTCGACGGCGCGGGGAATCACGTCGAAATAGAGCCGCTTCGCCTTTTTCGGGCTCTGATACATGTAGAGTGAAAGACTCTCGGGCGAGGCATAAGCGAGCCATTCCTCGATGGTCAAGCCGTTGCCGCGCGACTTCGAGATCTTCTCACCATTCTCGTCGAGGAACAGCTCATAGTTGAAGCCTTCCGGCTGCGGCGCCCCCAGGATGCGGCAGATATGGCCAGAGAGACGCACGGAATCGATCAGATCCTTCCCCGCCATCTCGTAGTCGACGCCGAGCGCCGCCCAGCGCATGGCCCAATCCGCCTTCCATTGCAGCTTACAATGGCCGCTCGTGACCGGAACTTGGGTCAGCTTGCCGGTTGCCGGCTCCTTGTAGATGACCGTGCCGGCGGCAAGGTCGCGGTCGATGATCGGCACCTGCAAGACTTGCCCCGACACGGGTGAGATCGGCAGGAACGGGCTGTATGTCGCGCGCCGCTCTGGGCCCAGCGTCGGCAGGATGACGTCACGAATGGCGTCGTAATGGGCCAGCACCTTGAGCAGGGTCTTATCGAAGCGCCCGGACATGTAACACTCGGTCGCCGAGAGAAATTCGTAGTCGAAGCCGAAAGTGTCGAGAAAGACCTTAAGCCGCGCATTGTTGTGTTGGCCGAAGCTTGGATGGTCGCCGAAGGGGTCCGGCACCTGCGTCAGCGGCTTGCCGAGATGCTCGGCCAGCATGTTCTTGTTGGGGACGTTGTCCGGGACTTTGCGCAAACCGTCCATATCGTCGGAGAAACAGATCAGCCGCGTCTGCACCTTGTCCTCGGTGAGCACGCGGAAAGCGTGGCGCACCATGGTGGTGCGAGCGACCTCGCCAAAAGTGCCGATATGGGGGAGACCCGAGGGGCCGTATCCCGTCTCGAAGATGATGGCGCCGGTTGGCTTAGGCAGCCGCTTCAGGCGGCTCAGGACCTTGCGCGCCTCCTCAAACGGCCATGCCTTGCTCACATGGGCGTAGGCCAGGAGCTCCGAAGTGATCTCGAGCTTGGGCCGAGGCGAATTCTTGCCCGGACGGCGCGACGTCGCGGTCCCTGCCGGCATGCTGGCCTCGAGCTGGGGCTCGCCCGTGCGCGTCTTGGTGGCAGCCGTCTTGGCGGCAGGCGTCTTGGCGCTGGTAGGCGTGGACATGGCGGGTGTGACTAGATCGGATCGAGAACGGATTGTGGACCGACAAATTTCACAGATTCCTAAACGATGCCAGCTTTTCCGGCCATTCTTCTCCAGGACCGGACGACTCCGCCCTTGCCCGGGAAAACGCAATTCTCTACCGTCCGCGCGGACTTAAGATGCACGGAACAGGAGAGTTGGGCCATGCCCGAGCCGATGAACCATCACGCGGCGCTCATCTATGTGATGGTCACCATTTCGGCGGTCGACCGGACCATGAACGACGAGGAGCTCGCCCGGATCGGCGAGATCGTCTCGAATCTCCCTGTGTTTGGCGACTACGACCAGAATCACCTGGTCAAAACCGCCGAGGCCTGCGGCGAGATCCTGAGCGCCGATGGAGGGCTCGAGCAGGTGCTTAACCTCGTGCACGACACCCTACCGAAGAAGCTGCGCGAGACGGCCTACGCCGTGGCGCTTGAAGTGGCCGCGGCCGACCAGGAGGTCAGGCCGGAGGAGATCCGCTTCCTCGAACTGCTCGGCGACAGGCTCGAACTCGACAGAATGACGACCGCGGCGATCGAGCGGGGTATCCGGGCGCGTAACACGATGCTGTAAACGTCCTGACACGCTTCGACGGCCGCGAAAAAGCCTGCATTCAAAGCGCCACCCGATGCTTAACGTCACAGGCTCTAATCCCGTCCGGCGTTTGCAGATTCTCTACCAAGAACAGAACCGCACCGAAATCCGCCTCGATTGTGGGGTAGGATATCCTCATCGTGGCCAATCTCGGCCCGATGAGCGCCCCTAACCCCAAAGGAGGCATCATGCGTAAGTATCTCGTTGCGGCCGTGCTGGTCGCCGCTTTCGCCACCCCGGCCCTTGCCGAGCAATTCTATGTAGCGTTCGACCCGGCGAGCCATAAATGCACGATGATGCATGACATTCCGGGCGGCAGCATGAAAAACATGGGCGGCCCCTATGCCACCGAAGAAGAGGCCAACACAGCCATGGCCGGCATGGAAGCCTGCGCGAAATAGCACCGAATTGAGCTGAAGTGCGAGCGTCCGTCCGTAGAGGGCGGGCGCTCGGCTGTTTGGAACAGACCCCACGACCAAACCGTTCTGCTATGCTGCCCCGATGCTAGGCGCGCGGCGATTGAGTGCAAACAGGAGGAGAGGTCGATGATCAGTTGGGGTAGAGCCGAGGAAAAAGCGGGCCGGTATTTGAAGGAGCTCGATACCGACGACCTTCGGGACCAGCTCGACGCCATGCGCGCCTATCTGAAGGATTTGACCGGCTCCTTCGGCAAAGTGGCCAACCGCCAATGGGGCCGCGCGCGGGGTCAGGCGGCCGACACGGTCGAGGACGCCGAGGAGATCATGAAGGATCACCTCGCAGCCTCGCTGGTCGTGGCCCTGGGCGTTGGCGTGCTTGTAGGCTATTTGATCCGCCGCGGCTCGGAGTAGCGTCGAGCCTCCACGTCCAACCAAGCATCGCCATCGAGAGTGCGTCTGTTTGAGAGGACATGAAGCCACCCCATAGACTTTCAGCTCTGGCCCTGCCCCTCGACCTGGAGCCGATGGAGGCGAAGCTCGTCGACCATCTCCCCGAGGGCGAGGATTGGCAGTTCGAGCCGAAATGGGACGGGTTCAGATGTCTCGCCTTCCGCGCCGGCTCCGAGATCGACCTCAAGGCCAAATCCGGCAAGCCGCTCGCGCGCTATTTCCCGGAACTCGTCGCGATGCTGGCCAACCTGCCCCAGACGTGCTTCGTCCTCGACGGCGAGCTTGCAATTGTCCGGGGTGACACATTCTCCTTCGACGCGCTTCTCCAACGTCTCCATCCGGCCGAGACGCGCATCGTGAAGCTGTCGGGGGAGACGCCCGCGATCTTCATCCTGTTCGACATGTTGCTCAACGCCGCGGGCATGAGCCTGATCGAAGCGCCGCTGACGGAGCGGCGCGCGGCGCTTGAGGATTTCTTTGCGGCGGCCGGCGAGCACCCCTTGCTGAAGCTATCGCCCTACACATTGGCGGTGAAGGACGCGCGCGACTGGTTGCATCACGGCGGAACGGCGCTCGACGGTGTCGTGGCCAAGCGACGCGACGGTCCCTACCTCCCGGGCGAGCGCGCGATGCTCAAGGTCAAGCAGATCCGCACTGCCGATTGCGTCGTGGGCGGCTTCCGTTTCCGCGCCGGCAGCAAAGAAGTCGGCTCGCTCCTGCTCGGTCTCTATAATGACGAGGGCAAGCTCGACCATGTCGGCTTCACCGCCACGATCAGCAACAAGGAGCGTGCCGAGCTGACCGCTCGTCTCGAGGCGCTCGTCTCTCCGCCGGGCTTCAGCGGAAAGGCGCCGGGAGGAAAAAGCCGCTGGAGCACCGAGCGCTCCGAGACTTGGCAGCCGGTGAAGCCCGAGCTCGTGGTTGAGGTGGCCTACGACCAGGTCACCGGCGACCGCTTCCGGCACGGCACCAAGCTCGTCCGCTGGCGGCCGGACAAGAGCCCCAATCAATGCACGCTGGAGCAGATCGGCAAGACGGCCGCACCGGCAAAGCTCGTGCGACAGATGCTCGACAGCTGACGGCGCCGCCTATCCATTGGCCACTGCGCTTCGGCGGCGACGGACCTTCTGCACGGGTTCCGGCAAGGGCGAACGCCGCAGACCCACGCCTTTGACCAGGGCGTAGATCGCCGGAATGACGATGAGCGTGAGCAGGGTCGAGGACACCATGCCGCCGATCATCGGCACGGCAATCCGCTGCATGACCTCGGCGCCGGTGCCATGGCTCCACATGATCGGCAAAAGGCCTGCCATGATGGCAGCCACGGTCATCATCTTCGGTCGAACGCGTTCAACCGCACCAGACATGACCGCCTCGTAGAGATCGCCGGCGGTGAACGGCCGCCCCTCGCGCTCGCGTTTCGCCTTCAGGTCCTTGAGCGCATGGTCGAGGTAGATCAGCATGACCACGCCCGTCTCCGCCGCCACGCCGGCCAGGGCGATGAACCCGACCACGACGGCGACCGACAAATTGAAACCAAGCCACCACATCAGCCAAAAGCCGCCGGCCAGGGCGAAGGGCACGGAGAGCATAACGATGAGGGTTTCGGTGATCCGTCTGAAGTTCAGATAGAGCAGAAGAAAGATGATGAGGATGGTCACCGGGACGACGATCTTCAGCCGGGCCTTTGCGCGCTCGAGATATTCAAACTGGCCGCTCCAAGTAACGTAATAGCCAGGGGGAAACTCGACTTCAGCCGCCACGGCCTTTTGCGCGTCGGCGACATAGCTGCCGATGTCGCGCCCGCGAAAATCGACGAAGACATAGAGCACGAGCTGCGCGTCCTCGGTGCGGATGCTGGACGGCCCTTGCGCCCGGCTGATCTTGGCGACCTCGCCGAGCGGCACCGTGCCGCCGTCAGGCGTCGGGATCAGAACTTGCGTCGCGATTGCCTCTGGATCGTCACGCTCGTCGCGGGGGTAACGGATGCTGACGGTATAGCGCTCCCTGCCCTCCACCGTGGTCGTTACCGGCTCAGCGCCGAGCGCCATGGCGACCACGTCCTGCACATCGCCCATCATCAGGCCATAACGGGCGAGCTGCGATCGAATGGGATCGACGTTGAGGTAGTAACCGCTCGTGGCGCGCTCGGCATAGGCGCTGGTCGTTCCCGGCACCGCTCGAACAACCGCCTCGATCTGACGCGCCAGATTCTCCATCTCGCCGAGGTCCTTGCCGAACACCTTGACGCCAACGGGCGTGCGAATGCCGGTCGAGAGCATGTCGATGCGCGCCTTGATCGGCATGGTCCAGGCATTGGAGACGCCGGGGAATTGCAGCGATTTGTCCATCTCGGCGATGAGCGTGTCGACGGTGATCCCGTCGCGCCATTCGCTCTCCGGCTTTAAATTGATCACGGTCTCGATCATCTCGGTTGGAGCCGGGTCGGTCGCAGTCGAGGCACGTCCCGCTTTACCCCATACCGACTCCACCTCGGGAAAGCTCTTGATGATCTTGTTCTGGGTCTGCAACAGCTCGGCCGCCTTGGTGACGGAAATGCCCGGTAGGGTCGTTGGCATGTAGAACAGCGTGCCCTCGTTGAGATTGGGCATAAACTCGCTGCCGAGCTTGGAGGCGGGCCAGAGGCTGGCGGCGACGACCAGGAGCGCGAGCCCGATCGTCACCATTTTGAAGCGCAACGCGAGCTCGATGACCGGGCGGTAAATCCAGATCAGGAACCGGTTCACTGGGTTCTTGCGCTCGGGCATGATCCGTCCGCGCACGAGCAGAACCATCAGCGCCGGTACCAGGGCGATGGACAGGAAGGCCGAAGCCGCCATGGCGAAGGTCTTGGTGTAGGCCAGCGGCTTGAACAGCCGGCCTTCCTGGCCTTCGAGCGCGAAGATGGGCAAGAAGGAGACGGTGATGATCAGCAGGCTGAAGAAGAGCGCCGGGCCGACTTCGACCGCGGCCTCGATCAGAATTTCCGTCCGCGATTTGCCAGGTGGCGCCCGTTCAAGGTGCTTGTGGGCATTCTCGATCATCACGATGGCGGCGTCGACCATGGCGCCGATGGCGATGGCGATGCCACCAAGGCTCATGATGTTCGAACTCAGGCCCAGGAACCACATACAGATATAGGCGATCAGAATGCCAAGCGGCAGCGTGATGATGGCGACGAAGGCGCTGCGCGCATGCAGAAGGAAGATGACGCATACGAATCCGACGATGATGCTTTCCTCGATCAGGGTGCGCTTCAGGGTATCGATGGCGCGATAGATCAGGTCTGAGCGGTCATAGACGGTTTCGATGGTCACGCCCTTGGGCAGGCTCGGCGCAATCTCAGCAATCCGAGCCTTAACGTTCTTGATCACCGAGAGGGCGTTTTCGCCGAAGCGTTGCAGGGCGATGCCGGTGACGACCTCGCCTTCGCCGTTCAGCTCGGTGATGCCCCGGCGCTCATCCGGGGTCAGCTCAACCCGCGCCACATCCTTGAGCAGGACTGGTACGCCACCTTCGTTCTTCACCACGATCTGTTCGAGGTCGGAGAGGCTCTTGATGTAGCCCCGCCCGCGGATGACGAACTCGGTCTCAGCCAACTCGACGGTGCGTCCCCCCACATCCATGTTGCTCTCGCGGATCGTGTCGCGGATCCTGGAAAGCGGGATACTGAGGGCCTGGAGCCGGCGCGGGTCGACGACGACGCTGTACTGCTTGACGAAGCCGCCGACGCTCGCGACCTCGGCCACGCCGGGTGCATTGACGATGCCGAAGCGGACATACCAGTCCTGGATGGTGCGCAGCTCGGCGAGGCTCTTCTGCGCTCCTCGCACGACATATTGATAGACCCAGCCGACACCGGTGGCGTCGGGGCCGAGGCTCGGGGTGACGCCGGCCGGCAATTGCTGCGCGGCCGCGCTCAGATATTCCAGCACCCGCGAGCGCGCCCAATAAAGATCGGTGCCGTCCTCGAAGATGACATAGACGAAGGACACGCCAAAAAAGGAGAAGCCTCTGACCACCCGCGATTTCGGCACGGTCAGCATTCGCGTGGTCAGCGGGTAGGTGACCTGATCCTCGACCACTTGTGGGGCTTGGCCCGGATATTCGGTAAAGACAATCACCTGCACGTCGGAAAGGTCGGGGATCGCGTCGAGAGGCACGCGCGACAGGGCATAGAGGCCGGCAAGCGTCACGAAGATGGTTGCGAGCCCGACCAGGAAGACGTTCCGCGCCGACCAGCGGATGATGCCGGCGATCATGACGGTGGCTCCGGCTTGGTGAAGGCCCGCAGCGCCGCCTTCAAATTGCTCTCCGCGTCGATCAGGAAGTTGGCCGAGGTCACGACCTCCTCGCCGACCCTCAGGCCCTCCGCGATCTCGGTATAGTCGTCGCCGCGGCGCCCAAGCTTGACCTCCCGGGGCTCGAAGCGTCCCTCCCCCTTGGCCACGAGCACGACCTGGCGCGCACCGCTGTCGATGATCGCACTCGCCGGGGCGGCGGTGACCGGGGTCGCCTCGGCGCCCGGATGGAAGACCACATCCGCATACATGCCGGGTTTCATTTTACCGTCTGGATTGGGCAGTTCGATGCGGACCGAAATGGTGCGCGTCTCGCGTTTCATGATTTCCGGGTAGATAAAGGTCACCGTGCCGTCGCGCGGCTCGGTCGCAAATGCCCTCAGGGTTACGGTGACGGGCGTCCCGACCTCGATTGCCGCAATGTCAGCCTCGGCCACCTCGGCGATCACCCAGACGCGAGAATGATCGGCGAGGCGGAAGATCTCGTCTCCGGCCATGACGCGCTGACCCTGGATGACTTTCTTTTCGATGACGTCGCCGGTTGTGGGCGAAGGCCAGTCCAGCGTTCTCGGATTGTCTTTTGTCTTTCGGACTTCATCGATGCGGGCCGCGGGTACGTCCAAGTTCCGCAATTTCTGCATCGCGCCCTCGAGGTCCTTGTTCGAGTCGAGCCGTCCTTGTGCGCGCATGGCGACGATGAGGTCGACCTGCGCCAGTTGAATCTGGGGGCTGTAGAAGCGGAACAGCGGCTCGCCCGCCTCGACGTGCTGACCGGTCTTGTCGACGAAAAGATCCTCGATGTAGCCATCCGACCGAACCGTGACGATGGTCAACAGCGACTCGTCGTGATCCACCATCCCCGGTGCGCGGACGGCGCGGGAGACGATCCTGGCCTCGACCTTCTCGGTCTTCACCCCGCTCCGCTGGACCTTGTCGAGGCTCACCTTGACGGTTGTGCCGTCGTCCTGCTCATCGGCATAGACCGCGATGTAGTCCATGCCCATCGAGTCCTTCTTCGGCGACGGGGAGGTGTCGGGAAGCCCCATGGGGTTGCGATAGTACAGGACTTTCCGCTCGGATTTGACCGGCGCGGACTGCTCCGCGGCGGCAGGCGTCGCGATTGGTTCAGGACGATTGACATACCAGTAACTGCCAGCGGCTCCTGCGGCCGCGCCGATAACCAATGTGATCAGACTGCCAAGACGCCCCATGGCGCGTCTCCATCCTCGTGTGTGATGTCTGCCGAGCCGGGTCGCGGCTCAGCGCAAAGCAGATCGCGAAAGGCTTGCGGGCCTTCACGATGCAGCACACTCAGTGAGGGTTCAGACGCGTGGAGGCGGTAGAGGCGGGTTCTCGGGCGGGGCACGTAAATCCAGAGGCACGAGTGGGGCCCGCTTCAAGGCGGATGAGGTCTGCGCCGGGACGAAGGGTGGGGCCTCAGAGGCCGAAAGCTGGAAGCACTGCAACACGCAACCGGCTGAGGCGCCGCAATCATCCATGCCTTTGTCGCATGGCTTGCCGTCATGGCAACAGTCAGCCTGCGGCGCGGTTAGAACCGTGTCGGGCGACATGGCCCGAGCCATGCCACCCGCAAGCGGGAGCGCAGCCACCGAGAGGGCGACAAGACCGACCAGAAAGGCGCGAACGCTATTCATGCCCTCAAAGGTCTAGCGACCTGGATCGGCCGGGGTCAAGTCACACCGAAGTGACAGGGTAAAAGGGACGTGGTGTGGCCGGGGGTCGGGCCGAAAGCTCCGGCTTGACACAGCCCAGCCCGAGGGGTAAAAACTTAACCCAATGGTTAAGTATCAGGATACGAGCCTGGACCGCACCTTCGGCGCGCTCGCCGACCCCACCAGGCGTGCGCTGCTGGCGCAGCTCGGCGAGCGGGAGAATGTTTCGGTGAGCGAGCTGGCGCGGCCGTTCTCGATCTCGCTCCCGGCGGTGATGAAGCATCTCGACGTGCTGTCGGATGCCGGCCTGATCTCGCGCACCAAGACCGGCCGCATCGTGGCCTGCCAATTCGAGGCAGCGCCCATGGAAGAAGCCATGAACTGGCTCCATCGCTACCTACGCTTTTGGTCAGAACAACTCGATCGTCTTGCCGCATTCGTGGAGAAAGAGTCATGCCCGCCCAAGCCAGCGTCGCCACCATCAAGCCAAGCCTCACCCTCAAACGTCGTCTCAATGCCGCGCCGGAGAAAGTCTACGCCGCGTGGACCGAGCCCGAAAAAATCGTGAAATGGTTCGGGCCCGATGCGGGCCCGGTCAACCACGCCGAGACCGATCTGCGGAGCGGTGGCCACTATGCGGTCAGCTTCAATACCGAGGATGGCGAGGAGCACCACGTCAGCGGCGTCTACCGCGAGGTGGTGCCGAATGAGAAGCTAGTATTCACCTGGGCTTGGCGCTCCACGCCGGAGCGGGAGTCGGTCGTCACCGTGCTGATCAAGCCGGATGGACCCGGGTCCATCCTGACCCTTATCCACGAGCAATTCTTCGACGAGGAGACGCGCGACCGCCACGAATATGGTTGGAGCGGCTGCCTCGACAAACTTGTGCGCTATCTTTCGTAACCGTGAGAGGAGAGTGACATGGCACAGACTGCCCAGACTGAAATCCGTCACGACGGGTGCAACCAGCAAGGCGATGCGGCGAAATGGTCCCATGGCAGCTTCTGCTGGAACGAGTTGATGACGCGCGACCCCGAGGTCGTGAAGAAATTCTACGCCGACGCCATCGGCTGGACCTTTGACCCGATGCCGATGGAGAACGGCACCTATTGGATCGCCAAGACCGGCGACAAGATGGCCGGCGGCATCTTCGAGATGGAGGGAGAGTGTTTTGAAGGCATGGCGGAAGATTGGATGCCCTATCTCGCCGTCGACGATGTCGATGCGCGCGTGGAAAAGGCCGTCGCTGCCGGCGCCACGCTCATGCGTCCGCCCTTTGACATTCCGAATGTCGGCCGCATCGCGATTCTACGCCAACCCGGTGGCGGCGCGGTCGGCTGGATGACGCCCGCGACGCGCTGAGCGCGCTTGAGTGAAGGCAGTGAGCCCATGCAAATCGCCGCACAGAAGATCATGCCTTGCCTCTGGTTCGATACCGACGCCGAGGAGGCCGCGACGTTCTACGTTTCCGTGTTCAAGGATTCTCGGATCGTGACCATCGCCCATTACGGGAAGGAAGGTCACGACATCCACGGCAAGGAAGCCGGGACGGTGATGGCCGTGGAGTTTGAACTCTCGGGGCAGAAATTCGTGGGACTGAACGGTGGCCCCCAGTTCAAATTCGACGAGGCGGTCTCGTTCCAAATCCATTGCGAGACGCAAGCGGAAGTCGATTATTTCTGGGCCAAGCTCTCCGAGCATGGCGAGGAGGGTCCCTGCGGCTGGCTGAAAGACCGCTTTGGCCTGTCGTGGCAGGTCGTGCCGAGCGTGCTCCCGCAAATGCTGATGGACGCCGATTCAACCAAAACGCAGCGGGTGACCAAGGCCTTCCTGCAGATGCGGAAGTTCGACATTGAAGCCCTGCAACGGGCCTACGAAGGACACGTTTAAGAGCGATCGGTGGCTCCTCGACGACAGGGAACAGGAGACGGACATGCAGGTTCAACCCTATCTTCAATTTGACGGATGCTGCGAGGAGGCGATCGAGTTCTACAAGACTGCGCTCGGCGCCGAGGTAGAAGCGCTGATGCGCTTCAAGGACGCCCCCGACCAGTCGATGATCTCGCCCGGCAACGCCGACAAGGTGATGCATTCCTGCTTCCGCGTCGGCAGCGCCAAAATCATGGCCTCGGACGGATATTGCAAGGGCCAGCCGAGCTTCAACGGGTTCTCCCTCTCGATCATGACGCCCGACAAGGCCGGGGCTGACCGCATGTTCGTGGCCTTGGCAAATGGCGGCACGGTGCAGGTACCGTTGGCCGAGACCTTCTTTTCCCCGCGCTTCGGCATTGTCGCCGATCGCTTCGGTGTCTCCTGGATGGTCGTGGTCTCGCCGCAAGGCGAGGCCGCGTAGACGCTGCATCGCCTCAGTCCTGCGCGGCCGTTGGCTCCAAGCTGTGGAGAGGTCAATGCCCTATGTCGATGGATTCATCGTGCCCGTGCCGAAGAAGCAGCTCGACGCCTACCGGCGCTTGGCGCGGAAGGCAGGCAAGATCTGGCGTGAGTATGGCGCGGTCGAGTTCCGCGAATGCGTGGCCGACGACGTCAAGGCGGGGAAGCTCACCTCCTTCCCGCGCAGCGTCAAGCTGAAGCCGAACGAGACCGTGGTGTTCTCTTGGATCGTGTACAAGTCTCGGGCGCACCGCGATCGCGTCAACGCCAAGGTGATGAAAGACCCGAGATTTGCCAATATGGACGCCAGCACCATGCCGTTCGATGCCAAGCGGATGATCTATGGCGGCTTCAAGGTGTTAGTTGACGGCTAGCGCACTATCCCGCGTGCTCTGCGCTGATTCTCACCCCGTCTGGCTGGTGCGAATACGGTCGCGCTTTCTCAGGCGGGATGCGTCGGTGAGCATCAGCGCCGCCCAGCGATAAACGTTCCGCTCACGCAGCAGCTCGCGCATCAGGCGCATGCGCTCGCGCTGCTCGTGCTTCGGCATCAGCAGGGCGCGTTGCAAGGCCGCCGACATGGCCGAGGTGTCGTAGGGATTGACGATCAGAGCTTCGGAGAGCTCCCGCGAGGCGCCGGCAAAGCTCGACAGGATCAGCACACCCTGCTCGTCGTCGCGCGAAGCCACGAACTCCTTGGCCACGAGGTTCATGCCGTCATGCAGGCTGGAGACGATGCAGGCGTCCGCGGCCCTGAACAGCTCATAGACTTCATCCGGCGAATGATGACGGACGCCAAGCAGAACCGGCCGATAATCCCCCTGCCCGTGACGTGCGTTGATCTCGTCCGCGAGCTGAATGCCTTCGGCCTGTAGCTCGCTATATTGCTCGAGCCGGCTTCGTGTCGGGGCGGCGGCTTGAATGAAGACGAGCTTCCCTTTCCAGGTCGGCTCGCGCGTGAGCAGATCGTCCACCGCGCGCATGCGGTCGAGGATCCCCTTGGTGTAGTCGAACCTCTCGATGCCGACGAGCAGAGACGCGTCCGGCGCCAGCTTATAGCGTTCGCGTACGGCAATCCTGCACGCCTCGACCGGCGCTTGCGAAAGAAGCGCCGCAGGCGGCCATTCGATCGAGATCGGATAGGGACGAATGAGCGTTTCCATGCCGCTCAAGCTGACCGAGGCGCGCTCCCGATCGATCCGGCTCTCTATGAAGCGGTCGGCCGCTTCCAGGAAATTGTTGCAGTGGAACTGGGTGTGAAAGCCCAGAATGCTGCTGCCGAGCAGGCCGTCGATGATCTCCTCCCGCCATGGACAGATGCTGAAGGTCTCCGCGTTCGGCCAGGGAATGTGCCAGAAGGTCACGATCGTCGCCCGAGGCAGCTTGTCCCGGACCATGCGCGGCAGCAGCGCGAAGTGATAGTCCTGTACGAGCACGATCGGATCCTCGTCCGTCGCCTCGTCCACCACGGCATCGGCAAAGCGCTGATTGACGGCCACATATTGCTGCCAGTCCGCCTCGCGGAATATCGGCCGGATGAAGGCAATATGGCACAGAGGCCAAAGCCCTTCATTGGCGAAGCCGTAATAGTAGCCGTCCTGCTCCTCCTGGGTGAGCCAGACGCGCCTCAGCGTATAGGAGGGATCGTTCGGCGGCACCTGGAGACGATCATGGGCATCGACCATGTCCCGGTCGGCCGAGCCGCTTCCATGCGCGATCCAGGTCCCGCCGCAGGCCCGCATCACAGGCTCGACTGCGGCGACCAGGCCGCTTGCAGGAATTTGCAGCTCGATCTCGCCGTTCTCCCTGTTGTGAATATAGGGCTCGCGGTTGGACACGACGATCACCTGCGTGCCGGGCAGTTCTTCCTCAAGCAACATGCGCAAGGTGGAGGGCGACCACTCGACCTTGATGCCGTCGGTGTAGCGTCGCTCAATGCCGAACTCGCTGAGAAGAGATTGGATTTCGCGATCGAAACGGCTTCTATCTCCACCGACCGCGATGGGGCCGGAGGTCAACTTCGCCTCCTCGATCTGCGCCTTGATCGAACGTTGCCAGCCTCTGAGGAGGCCCTGAATCAGAGCGGTGGCGAGAAGGCCAAGACCCACGGCAAGTCCGATCAAGGCCAGCGCGACATAGACGCGGGCCTGCCGCGCCCTCGCGTCGATGAAGCTCATGTCGTGCATCAAGACGACATGACCCCTCCTATCGCCCGCTCGGACGGGAAACGCGCTCACCAAAAGGCGGCGATGATCGGCGCGAAGGGTAGTAAAGGCTTCGACATTGCCGCGGGGCAACTCCCGGCATTTAAGGCTACCGGGGAAGAGCCTGGTGGCATAATGCAGCTTGCCAGCCTCGTCGCAGAAGCCCAGGGCAACGAGCTTCTCGTCGCTGGCGAGGCGCTCGAAGAAGGGGGTGATGCTCTTTTGGTCGGGCGAAGCAATTGCGCTCGCCATTCGGTCCTCGATCGAGCGAAAGAGAAGCCGCGAGCGCAGCTCGAGGTCGCGATGCGACCAGCCCTCGACAATGGCGGTCACGAGCGGGGTCACGGCAACGATGATCAGGAGGATGGCGCCGGTGCCGATCGCGACGTATTTGATCAAAGGATGCCGGAAGGACAGACTCATTACGTCGCTTCCCAAGTCTTGGACAAGCGCATGGCGGCGAGAATGATGCCGACCATGGAATATGTCTGGGGGAAGTTGCCCCACAGCTGTCCGGTGGCTGGGTCGAGGTCCTCCGATAGAAGGCCGACATGATTCCGGCAGGCGAGAACCGACTCGAAGATTTGCCGCGCCTCGGCGACACGGCCGATGTCGGCAAGAGCTTCGACATACCATAACGTGCACATCGTGAACGACACCGATGGCTCGCCGAAATCGTCCGGCGCGCTATACCTCAATAAATGTCCGCCCCGGCCGAGATGCTGTCCCAAAGTATCAACGGTCGAAATGAAGCGGGGATCCGTCGCCTCGACAATTCCGAGCTTGTGCAGCAGGAGAACGCTCGCATCGATGGCCTCGCCGTCGAGGCTTTCCATGAAGCAGTTGCGGTCGGCGTTCCAGGCTCGCCGCAGGATGGCCTCGCGCAGTCCGTCGGCTGACCGGCGCCAGACATCGGCATTGTCCTCAAGCCCGAGGCTCCGGCCGATCCGGGACAACCGATCGCAGCCGGCCCAGCACATGGCGGCCGAGTAGGTGTGGACGCGAGCCCGCCCCCGATATTCCCAGATGCCGGCGTCCGGCTCCAATGCTTGGCTCAAGGCGATCTTGCCCAAGGATTCGAGCATGGCGTAGAGGGAAGCATCGCCCTTCTGCGGCAGCCTCTCGTCGAAAAACATGGGCGACGCGGCCAGAATGACGCTGCCATAGACGTCGTGTTGAACCTGGTCGCCTGCGGCATTGCCGATGCGCACCGGACCGTGGCCATTGAACCCTTGCAGATTCTCGATCACCTGCTCTTCGATCGGCTGGTCTGGAACGATGCTGTAAACCGGTCTCAGGCGTGAGCCCTGTTCCATGGCCACCACATTGGTCACATAGTCGATGAACCGCTCCGTGGTCCGGGTGGCGCTGAGCCGATTGAGGGCGTAGACGGTAAAATAGGCGTCGCGCAGCCAGCAATACCGATAGTCCCAGTTGCGGCCGCTCTCCGGCGCTTCCGGGATCGACGTCGTGAGCGCGGCGACAATCCCGCCAGTGTCCTCGAAGCTGCAAAGCTTCAGAGTAATCGCCGCACGGATCACCGCCTCCTGCCATTCGAACGGGATCGACAGCAATCTGACCCAGTCCTGCCAATAGGATTTGGTCTGGTCGTAGAATTCGCGCGAAATCCGAGATGGCGCGTCAGGAAGACTTTCATCGGGGTGGACGATGAAAGTCATCGGATAAGACAGCACGAAGGCGCTTTCGTTCGCGACCAAGGCGACCGGCGCGTCGGTTGTCAGCCTGATGGAGCCGGTGTCGGCGACGTAGCGGATGTGGTTGCTGCCGGGAATGAGCGTGGTCTTCAGTCGCCCATAATCCATGCGCGGCCGCATGCGCGGGCGGATGCGGCAGAGCCCCTCCAGCCGATCAACGCGGCGCACGATCATGGGGGGCCGATACATGCGGCCGAACTGGCGGAAGCGCGGGGCGAAATCGGTGACCATGAACGCGGCACCAGAGGCGGAGCGGTGGACGGTGCGGACGATGGCCGTGTTGCGGTCGTAGCTTTGCTCAGTGGCGACGGTCTCCTCGTCGAACTCGATCGAGAAATAGCCGCCCTCGGGATCGTCGCCGTCGACCAGGGCGCAAAACACCGGATCGCCATCGATGCGCGGCCAGGAGGTCCAAACGATCCGGCCGGACCGATCGATCAGAGCCGCGACAGTGCCGTTGCCGATGACGGCGAGATCCAGCGTGGTCATGTCTCAAGCTTCTCCGCGAGATCGTCCAGCCAGTGGCGTACATGCGCGGGGCCGGAAAAATGCGTGGCGTCTCCGTCGAAATGCTCGCCTTTCACCCTGAGGCCAAACCCGCCCAGGCGGGTCGCGGTTTCTAGCGCCGCCTCGTCGGGCATGTCGTCACCGATCATCACAGGCCGCCGGCCACGGAAGCGGGCGTGCCGCATCAGGCGCGCGAGCGCGATCCCCTTCGACGACGATGGCGGGGTTAATTCAAACACGCGGCGGCCATGAGACAGAATGAGGTGGCTGGAATGGGCGTCCAGCAGACCGCGCAACGCCTGCTCCAGGACCGGCGCCATCGCCGGCACGGCCCGATAATGCACCGCGACCGAGATTCCCTTGTGCTCGAAAAGCAAGCCCGGGGTCGCTTGGGCAAGCCGCTCGACGGCGGCGACGAGAGGCGCGGGTACTGAATCGCTTGCGACCTCGATCTCGCCCTCGGGCTCCAAACGCAACTCGGCGCCATGAACGCCGGCCGCGGTCAGGCGAAGGGGGGCGAGCAAGCGGTCAACCTCGCCGATCTGCCGCCCTGTGAGGATCGCCACCGCTCCGTCCAAGCCCTGTTGGAGACGCTCCAGGGTGGAAGCGAGGCCTGGCGGCGTGGTCACCTCGGTGGGAGAGGCGGCGATATCGAACAGCGTGCCGTCGAGATCGAGAAAAAGGGCGACATTGACCGGATCGTCGATCTGCGGTTTGAGCGCGTCCAACCTCAGTCTCGTCTGCAGATCATGTCGGCGATCTCCGGTGGGCGTAGCGTCATCTTGGCCGAAGCCGGGCCTGCGACGGCTTCCCGGGCTCTTTCGGGGCACTTAGCAACTGGGGTCTCGCCGAGCAACCCCGGCCGCAGCTGGCGGTCGGCCTGCAAGATGACGATCGTTATGGCAAGTGAGACGTCGTCGGTCGCTTACGGGCTTTCGCCGGGCTTCTCCGCATCGGGAGCGTTAGTCAGATTGAACGCCGGATACGGCGAAAGCTGGGTCCCACAGGCCGCCACGAGCAAGGTTGCGCCCAAGCAACAGGCCGTTGCCGCGCTTCTCATCAATTTGACGGTCATGGTGGTCGCCTCTCCTTGTGTCGCGATGCTTTTCGCACCGCGCTTGCCTAATGCATCAGCTTCATGGCGCCCGTGTAGAGCGCGCCACCGATGACGCAAGGAACCGCGATATAGACTTGGCCGAGCGCGCTCGCCGCGACGCAGCCCGTGGCGATGGCGATGGAGCCAGCGGTCGCGGCCTTGGACATTCCCGCTTCATTCGTGGCTTTGAGCTTCTGCGCGTCTTCGATGGCGCCGGACTGGTCCTTGCGCACCTTCTCCGCCTCGAACATTTCCGCGGCCATGATCACATCGCGCAGCGGTTTGGCAATCTCGGGCGGCTGCCGTTCATATTCGGCGCGATAAAGCTTGAGCAGATCCCGATTGCGCTCGGCGTAGGAAGCGAGCGTCCACTTGGCGGTGGCGCCGGTCGCGATCTTCTCGACGGCGCTTGGATCGCTCTTCCAGCCGGCGAAAATCTTGCGCATGGAGAAGCCGCCATCATTCTTGTTCTTGGACCAGCGCAAGGCCCCGATGATGCGAACCACCGGCTGATATTGCCCGGTGGCGACGTAATAGCCCCAGAGCGAATAGACCACGGCCGTGCCGTCGCTGAGCTCGGCCTGCATCAGCGGCTTGGCCGCGCCCGAGAGATAAGAGTCGATCAGGGGTTGCCGGAGCGGCATGCGGTCCTTGAACTTGGTCAGGAGCTCGCGCCAATCGGGGCGGCCGGAAAAGGCGATGGCTCTGATGATGACGGCCTGGTCCTTGTCGGGCATCGGCAGCATCTTGGCCACGAGCCTTGGCCCGTCTTTTGGATTGTCGCCGAGCACGCCGGCGATGAAGCCGGTGCAGAAGGCCGCCTTCTCCTCGTCGGCAAAGAGGCCAAGCTCGCGCATGGAGCGGACGGCGGCGGGCACGCGCGAAGGCGCCTTATGCAGACGGTAATTATAGACCCATTCGAGCAGGCTCTCAGGCGTGGAGAAGGCCGGCAGCGGCTGTGGCGCCGCGGTCTCGATCTGAGGGGCCGGCGCGGCATTCGGCTCTGCCTCGACCGGCGTGGCCCGCACCTGCTGCACCGGCTGCGGCAGGGAGAGCGTGGGCCGCAGCTCCACCGGCGCCAGGCGCTGAGGTTCAGCGACGCTCGGGGCCGATTGCGCCGGCGCCAGGCGCTGAGGCTCCGGCGCCCTCACCGCCTGCTTCGGCACGGAGACGGTTCGCGGCGGCTCGACCGTTTGAGCGGCGCAGGGAAAAGTCAGGGGGACAGCGCAAGAGAGCGCCAACAGGGCCAGGATACGCATCGATCATCAGCTTCCGCCCCCCGGCCCCAGCGTGATGACGATCTACTCATGGTTAACGCTCGCGGGCGCGCAGCTTCGCGAGGAACGCCCTGAGAATGCCGAGTTTCGTGGCTTTTTCAGGGCCGCGGGCGTTAACCATGTTCGCCCGAATTAAGGATTTAGCCGCTCAGTCAACGCCTTGGCCTAGGACGACGTTGGCTCGATGCCACCCTGCTATTTCAGGCTGGCAGTGTCGATGACGAAGCGGTAGCGCACATCACCCTTGAGCATGCGGTCATAGGCTTCGTTGATCTTGGCGATGGAGATTACCTCCACATCCGACGCGACCCCATGCTCGGCGCAGAAATCGAGCATCTCCTGAGTCTCGCGGATGCCGCCGATCAAGGAGCCGGCAAGCTTCCGGCGCTTCATGATCAGCGAAGGGGCGGCGAGCATCGTCGATTCCGGCACTCCCAGCAGGACCATGACCCCGTCGCGATGCAGGAGGTTCAGATAGGCGTTGTAATCGTGTTCGGCCGAGACCGTATCGAAGATGAAATTGAAGCGGCCAGCGTTGTCCTTGAACACGCTCTCGTCCTTGGTGGGCAAGAAGTCGTCGGCGCCCAGCCTGTGCGCATCTTCCCGCTTGTTCGGCGAGTGGCTGAGCACGGTGACATGTGCGCCCATGGCGTGAGCGAGCTTCACCGCCATGTGTCCGAGACCGCCCAGTCCCACGACGGCGACCTTGTCGCCTGCCTTCACGCCGAAATGCTTGAGGGGCGAATAGGTGGTGATGCCGGCGCAAAGAAGCGGCGCCACGCGCTCGAGCGGCATGCCTTCGGGGATCCTGAGCACATAATTCTCATCGACTGTGATGCGGGTCGAATAGCCGCCATAGGTCGGGGTCTTACCGTCACGCTCATAGCCATTGTAGGTCAGCGTCATGCCGGGCTCGCAATATTGCTCCTCGCCGGCGAGGCAGGCTTCGCACTCGCGGCAGGAATCAACGAAGCACCCGACGCCCACCGTGTCGCCCGGCTTCCATTTGCTCACTTGGTCGCCAATCTCGACCACCGTGCCGACGATCTCGTGGCCGGGAACCATGGGGAAGATCGAGTTGCCCCATTCGTCGCGGGCCTGATGGATGTCGGAGTGGCATACGCCACAATAGAGAATGTCGATCAGCACTTCATGGGGGCGGGGCTTGCGGCGCTCGATGGAATAGGGTGCGAGCGGCGATTTCGCCGACTGCGCGGCATAGGCCGGTGTCTTCAGACTGGCTTTGGACTCAACGACCTTATCCATCATGACTCCTTGTTCCGTTTGGCGGCGAACCCCTGACCTGGGCCTTGTCCGTGAATTTATCCAGACCTCAAGGCGGGGGTCACGAGGTCGCACCCGGCTGGCCGATCTACGCGCATCGCCTCGCGGCCGGCTCCAGCAGGGCTCCCCGCATGTGGAAAACTCTGGAATAAAGGGCGGAGTTCCCTTGAATTGGCGGCATCATTGGCCGCGATTCGAGTCTGTGGGTGACCCCCCGCTCACCCACCCATCGGGACCCGGCATCGGGCCCCCAAAGGAGGCAATCCGTGGCAACCGCAGCATCGGAAAAAACCCAAATCTCCGCCGCGGACGCCCGCTGTGACGCGCTGAGTGAAATTCTGGCCGAGAGCTGGTGGGCGGTCGGCTTGCGCGGCCTGCTCGGCATCGCCTTCGGCTTGATCTGCCTGCTCGTGCCCGCCGCCGCGATCTTGGCGCTGGTCCTACTGTTCTCGGCCTATATGCTGGTCGACGGCGTGCTGGCCATCGTTTCGGGCATTAAGGCCGCCCGCAGCGGCGAGCGTTGGGGCCTGCTCATCCTCGAAGGCGTGGTCGACCTCGCCGCCGGTGCCGTGGCCTTTCTCTGGCCCGCCATCACCGCCGTCGCCTTCGTTCTCCTCGTCGCCGTCTGGGCGCTCATCTCGGGCGCGTTGATGCTGGCCGCGGCCTTCAGCCTTAAGCTCGAGCATGGCCGCTGGTGGCTCGCTCTCGGCGGCATCGCCTCGATCATTTTCGGCGTCGTGCTGATCATCGCCCCCGTGGTCGGCGCCGTGGTTCTGACGTGGTGGATCGGCGCGTACGCGCTCATCTTTGGCATGCTGCTGCTCGTGCTTGCCTTCCAGCTGCATTCCCGGCGCGAGGAGCATAAGCGCCAGGCGCCAGGCGCGGCGAAGGCGGCTTAAAGCCCGCGGCAACCAAAACTCATGCTGCGCCGCACATCCCAGTCGGGGGGGTTCTGCCGCCCCTTGCCGCGTGTGAACGAGTGAAGGCTGACTGGCGTTGACTTGGAAGCGTCCCAGCATTTGGTGAGCTTCCGATGTCCGCAAACATGCCAACCACTACGCTTCCTTCCGGCAACACCGTGCCCCGGCTTGGCCTCGGCACGTGGCGCATGGGCGCAAACCGGCGCGAGGAAGCGCGCGAAATCGCGGCGCTCAAGCTCGGGATGGATCTCGGCATGACGCTAATCGACACGGCCGAGACCTATGCCGACGGCGCGGCCGAGAAGGTTGTGGCGGCGGCGATCGAAGGGCGCCGCAAAGAGGTCTTCATCGTCAGCAAGGTGCTGCCCAAGAATGCTTCGCGCGCCGGCACCATTGCCGCCTGCGAACGCAGCCTGAAAAATCTCGGCGTCGGCAAAATCGACCTCTATCTCCTGCATTGGCGCGGCGAACACCCACTGGCCGAGACGCTTGCCGCTTTTCAGGAGCTGATGCGGGACGGGTCGATCGGGGCCTGGGGAGTCAGCAATTTCGGCGTCGACGACATGGAGGAGCTAGCGGCACTTCCTGGCGGCGATGCCGTGGCCACCAACCAGGTCGTCTACAATATCGCGCACCGAGACATCGAGGCCGACATGCTGCCCTGGTGCCGCGCCCACGCTATTCCCATCATGGCGTATTCGCCCATCGATCAGGGGCGCATCCTCGGCGACGCCACGCTCATGCGGGTCGCGGCACGCCACGAGGCAACGCCAGCCCAGATCGCGCTCGCCTGGGTGCTGCGGCAGAAAGACATGATGGTCATCCCTAAGGCCAGCAATGAGACGCATGTGCGCGAGAACCGTGCCGCGCTCGATCTCAAGCTTTCCGCCGCCGATCTCGCCGCGCTTGACGAGACCTTCCCGCGGTGAACCACTGTCATCACCCGGTCACAAAATTTCGCTGTTGAGGACAGCAAGCGCGCAAGCGCTCTGAGTCGAACCTATGAGGATGCCGGTGGCCTTGTCCTGGATGCCTTGGATCGTTCTCTCCGTCGCCGCCTTGGTCAGGCATTGAGGCGGCTTGAGCTGTCGATCAGCTATGCCATCTGGGCCGGCGTCGGCACCACACTCACGGCGATGATCGGCGTCATGTATTTCCGTGAGCCCCTTACCTACATGAAGCTCGGCTCTGTCGCGCTCGTGGTCATCGGCGTGGTGGGTCTCAGTCTTGCCGGCAAGACCGTCGACTAAGCCGCAAAATTCGGCCGGTTCCTGCTAGTCTCGCCCGCATGGATGGATTTGTCGGACAAAGCGAGGGTCTGTGGCGCCTCGCGGTGTTCATCGCCGTGTTCATCGCCATGGCGGCGATCGAGCTCCTGAGCCCGAAGCGGACGCTCTCGGTCGCCAAAGGGCGGCGCTGGTCCACCAATCTCGGCATCGCCGCCGTCGACACGCTGGTGCTGAGGTTGATGGCGCTGGTGGCGGTGCCGATCGCGGCTGTCGCCGCCGCCGCCTTTGCCGCGGCGCACGGGTTCGGGCTGCTCAATCACTTGGCCTGGCCGGGCTGGGTCAAGCTCGTCGCAGCCCTGCTCGTGCTCGATCTCGCGATCTGGTTTCAGCACCTCGTCTCGCACAAGGTGCCGATCTTTTGGCGCCTGCACCAAGTTCACCACGCCGACCGCGACATCGACGTGACCACGGCGGTGCGCTTTCACCCGGTCGAGATCGCGCTCTCGATGCTGTGGAAGATCGTGGTCGTGGTGCCGCTCGGCGCCTCGCCCTTCGCCGTGTTTCTGTTCGAGGTGATCCTCAACGCCTGCGCCATGTTCAATCACGCCAATATCGCGCTGCCAGCATGGCTCGACCGGATCTTGCGCCTGTTCATCGTCACCCCGGACATGCATCGCGTACACCATTCGGTACTCCGCAGCGAACATAACCGCAATTTCGGCTTCAATCTGTCGCTGTGGGATCGCCTGTTCCGCACCTATCTGGCGGAGCCGAGCGCGGGTCAGCTGGGCATGACTATTGGGCTCACCCCCTATCAAAGCGCCGCGCCGACGAGATTCGGTTGGAGCCTCTGGCTACCATTCGGGCAGCAGAAGGCCGGGGCCAACACCGAGACCAAGGAAGGCTAGAAGAAATTCATGGGGAAATAGCGCAGGAACAAGCCTTCATAGCGCCCGGAAGCATGCACCTGCTCGAGCCCATAATTGAGGATGGCCACGAGCTGGCGGTTGCCCTTCTTCACGGCGATGCCCACGCCCTCGCCGAAAAATCGCGCATCGAGATAAGGACCGCCGCGGAATTCGCAACAGGCGTCGCTCGTCACCCCGTTCAGCCAGAAGGTGAGGCCGATGCCGTCGCCGAAGACGAGATCGATCTCGCCAGCCTTCAGGGCCTTCTGCGCGTCGTCGGCGGTCTCGAATGAGACGATTTCGGCGGCGGTGAAATACAGCTTGAGAAACGCCTCGTGCCCGGTCCCCTTGGCCACGCCAATCTTCCTGCCGCCGACGGTCTCGGGGCGGATATCCTTGAGCGCGTTATCCTTCCGCGCGATGAAGCGCGCCGGCGTCGCATAATAGCGCCCGCTGAAGTCAGCCTTGGCGAGGGAGTCGGCGTCGATCCTGATCGAGGCAATGGCAGCGTCGGCCTCGCCATTGTCGAGATCCGTGAACAGCTCGTCCCAGTCGACGGGCCTGACCTCGCACTCGACTTCGAGCGCCTCGCAGATGGCCTTGGCCAGATCGACATTGAAACCCGTCAGCGCCCCCTCCTCGTCGAAATAGTGGAAGGGCGGATAGTCGCTGTCGGTGACGAAGCGCAGCTTTTCGACCTGACGCATGTCGGGCTTGGCGCGGACCACGTCACCGCGCCACACGTCGGGAACGATTTCACTTCTGGTCTGCGCCAGGGCGGGAGCGCCAACGGCAATTGCAGCCAAGAGCGCAGCCACGAACGCCAAAGCTCGTGCCGGGACGCACCTCAATTCATTTTCGCCGCATCGGACCATGCAGGATGTTCTACTTTGGCCCGAGCCCGCTTGCTAGATGTCATGATTCAGCTCCTGCGTGCAATAGACATTATTACTATTACAAGTAGAGTACAAGAATCCCGGATATATCCCCTTGGCGTATGCCAAGGGTTGGGCTAATATGCGGCCTCCGGTTGTATGGGGGACCTTATGGTAACAAAAAACATAGAGATCGATATAAAGACGACCGATCAAGCCTTGGAAATTGCGCCCGTGATCCACATCGACGGCGCGCAAGGCTTTTTCGCCAGTCCAGACGTTGTGAGGATCAATCTAATTCAGGATCGGATGCAGGCCGGCGAGGATGCGCCGGACCCAATAAAAAGGGTAGTTTGTGCGAGATTGGTGATGTCCCCGGGCACCCTACTAGCTATAGCCGACTGGTTTGGCGAAAGGGCGAGGGAAGTCAAAGAGGCTATGGACGATGCTCGCGAGGCAGCATTGGCCGAACTGAAAGCGGAGAAGTAGGCGATGTCTCTTCAAGAAGCCGTACCTGGCAACCGAAGCGGCTTCGTAACAGATCGGACCGCTGCATCTCCAACTCCGCAATTCAAAATCCCTTCTCCAAAGCCGACAATAACTCAAGACAACATTACCCCCTTCCCGTTCAGGGTAGTGTACGGCTTGAAAGCAGCAACGGAGGCAACCATGCCGTCCGTTGAAATTGCTACAGTCGGGAAGGTAATAAGTGGCGTAGTTGGCGCGACTTCTGCGTTATCATTCTTGCTTTGGTTGGGTAGCGACTTCTATTTAATCTACCCGCCTATTAGTGTGCTTCTAATGTTCTTTTCGGTGGTATTCTACGGTATGAGTAGAATCATAGAAAAGCAATGGAAGCGGTGAAGTTGGACCTTGTCAATAAAATATATGATGACATAGTTCATCCGTATTGGATGTGGCTGGCCGTGCCAGCTTATGTAGTTTTCATATATTGGCTAGGTGGTTATAAGCTTGAGGGATATTTAAAGATCGCGGCAAAGGAAACCAGGGCCCTTCTTCGACTGACCCCGTGTGCAAAATCTCTTAATGCGTTGAGTATGATACTAGCCTTTCTTCTTGTGGTATTCTTGGGACCCGCTCTCGTTATGCCGACTCTGTCCGAAACAAATAATCCTGCGCTTTATCAAGATGCAGTCAGGCTCTCTTACTTTTGCATCTTTGTAGTCTTAGCCATTGCTTGCCTGCGACTAGTGATGGCTGAACGTGACTAATCCGAAAGCCGACAAGAAGCTGTTTGATCGCTTGGTGCGGGCAATGGCTACCGGGAAGCCTCTTTCGGGAAAGCCTGGAGCAAAAGTTGAAACATCAACCAAGGCTCCCGACGAAGGTTGTGGCGATACTCAAATTCCCAAAGGTACTTTTGCAAGTGCTTCTGCGAAACCCAAACGTAAGTCCCGTTGATGCCCCGCTTGAGGACGCCCCAGAACGCTTCGATGGTGTTGGTATGAACGTCGCCGCGCACCCATTCCTTTTTGGAATGATCGACCACCGCGTGGTCGAAATCTTCGGCAAGCATCTTAAAGAGCGATGCGCTGTCAGAGGCAACGCGCGTATCGGGCAGCACCCAATCCCGAATTTCGGGGATGACATGCCGGGCTTGGCGGCTCTTGATGGCCCGCGCCAAAACTTCGCCTCCGCGCTCGATCATGCCAAGGACAACGTGCTTGTCGTCTTTGCCGATGCGGTCATATCCACCGATGAAAGCCTTATCGACCTCGACCACGGGACCGCCCTTGCCGCCGAGCTGACGGTCGCCGTCAACCCAACCCATGTACTTGCGGATTTGGTGGCCGATCCGCCATGCGGTTTTGTAGGTGCAACCGATCTGACGCTGGATCTCTTTGGCGCTCACGCCGTTCCGAGACGCGCAAAACAGGAACATGACGTAGAACCACGTCTTGAGGGGCGTGCGCGACCGCTCGAAAGGCGTTCCAGCCATCGGGTGGATATGGTGCCCGCAGTTGCAAGTATAGGCAGGAAGCTTCTTAAGCTTATGGAACGTGCCTATCTGGCCGCACTTGGGACAAACGGGCTCCTTGCCGTACCGCGTCTCGAAAAGATGCGCCAAGCAGGCGTCATCGTCGGGATACGTCTCAAGGAATTGTCTGATAGTCCAGATCTTGGCCATAGCACCCTCCGTCAACTACTTATATGGGGCTTAGGCCAGCATACGTCAAGGGGATATATCCGAAGAATCCTGGGGCCTGTGGCCGGTTGAATATTGCGCGTGTTCTGCAACTGTCCAATACTCGTGGCAAAGTTGCAGTGGGGGCATCGCGTGGGGGAGGCGGCAGCGCGTTGGGCCGAGCGCGTCGAGGGGCGTGGCAGCAGCGCGCCCGAATCCTTACCGTCCGATTACGACTTCCTGGTTGGCCATGTCGTTGATGCGGCCACGCTGCGCCGCGCCGAGTCTCTTGCCGGCAAATGGGACGTGCTTCCCCATACGGTGCTGATCGCCAATGGCTGGGTGAGCGCTCAAGATTACTACCGAGCTTTGGCGCAAGCCTGCGGCGTCCCGTTCCGCGATGAGCTTCGGCCGCGCGATGTTGTCCCGCCGTCGTCACTGGCGGGCCCGCACCAATGTCTCAGGCGCGGCTTGCTCAAATTGTGCTCGAGGCCCAGTGCTTATGTGCTCGCACCGGAGACATCGCGACCCGGCGCCGTGGCGGAGATGCTGCATCGTCTGCGGCCGCATGGCGTCGCACTTGCCGCGCCGCACGAAATCAGACGCGCCATTCGCGGCTATTTCGCCGACACCTTCGCCTCGGTGGCGGTCGACGGACTGCACGCACGCGATCCGGGTCAGAGCGCTCGCTCCAGACTTGCGGCCTGGCAGCGCTATGTCATCGGCTTCGGTGGCGTGGCCTTCGCGGCGGCCGTTGCACTCGCGCCGATGGCGTCGATGCGGACGGTCTCTTTCGCGCTTGCCTTCCTTTCATTGCCGCTGATCGCGCTGCGCGTCTTCGCAGCCTACGACCTTCTCGCTGCGCGGCATCGAACAGCGAATCGGGCGATGAAGCGCATTCCCGATGCGGAGCTCCCCATCTATACCATCCTCGTGCCGCTCTACCGCGAAGCCAACGTGCTCGCGCCGCTGATGCGGGCTCTCGCCCGCCTCGCCGGCAGCCAAGCTGGACATCAAGCTGATCCTGGAGGAGGTCGATGGCGACACCATCGCCGTGGCGCAGGCGCTCGATCTCCCTGGAGCGGTGGAGATCGTAGTGGTGCCCGAGCTTCATCCGCGCACCAAGCCCAAGGCGCTCAATTACGCCTTACCGCTCGCGCGCGGCGACTATCTCGTGATCTTCGACGCGGAAGACAGGCCGGAGCGCGATCAGCTCCGCCAAGCGATCGCTGCCTTCCGTGCCGGGCCGCCGGACCTCGCCTGCCTCCAGGCGCGGCTCAATCTCTACAACGCTTTCGACACGTGGCTGACGCGTCAGTTCACCATCGAATATAGCGCCTTGTTCGACGGGATCTTGCCCGCGCTCGACCGCCTCCAGCTCCCCATCCCGCTCGGCGGGACCTCCAATCATTTTCGCATATCGGCGCTGAAATGGCTGATGGCCTGGGACCCCTTCAACGTCACGGAGGACGCCGATCTCGGCACGCGCCTCGTGCGCAAGGGCTATCGCTGCCAGGTGCTGAACTCGACGACCTTCGAGGAGGCGCCCACGCGGCTCATGTCCTGGCTCCGCCAGCGCACAAGATGGCTCAAAGGCTATATGCAGACCTGGCTCGTGCATATGCGCTCGCCCCGCGCGCTGTGGCGGGAACTCGGTGCTCCGGGCTTCGTCTCCTTTCATGTCGTGGTCGGAGGCACGGTGATGTCCGCGCTCGTGCATCCATGGTTCTATGTGCTCGCGGCAATCGATCTCGCCAGCGGCGCCTTTCTGGCAAGCCCCTCGACCCTGCTCGGCGCACCGTTCTGGCTTACGGCTTCGCTCAGTCTTACCGTCGGCTATCTTGCCGCCATGGCGCTGGCACTGTTGGCGCTCAGGACTCGTGGTGCACGCAGCCTCATCGTTCAAGTGCCGCTGATGCCGATCTATTGGCTGCTGGTCTCGGCCGCCGCCTACCGGGCCGTCTGGCAATTCGCTACCGCGCGCTTCACCTGGGAGAAGACCGAGCACGGGCTCTCACACAGCATGACGCTCCCATCGCGCTGAGCCTGAGGAGAAAATTGGAGCGGGCGATGGGGATTGAACCCACGACCCGTAGCTTGGGAAGCTACTGCTCTACCACTGAGCTACACCCGCCTTGCCAAGGCCATAGCATGGCGCGAAGCGGGGCTCGAACGCAAGTTCGACCTCACGCAGTGGTGATCGGGCGTGGCTTGCGGTGCGGCCGCCGGTCATGAGACGAAGAGCCGGTCGGAGCTTGCGAGGGGCGTCATGACCGAGGTCGCGCTTGAGACGCGCGCAGAGAAGTTCAGCGACCCGGACTGGACAGCGGAGGGCGAGGCGCGCGCGTCGGTTCCGCTCGAAGCATTGCGGACGCTCTGGATCAATACCGGCAGCCTCTGCAATATCGAGTGCCGCAACTGCTACATCGAATCGAGCCCCGAGAACGACCGGCTCGCCTATATCACCCGGGCCGAGGTTCGCGCCTTCCTCGATGAAATCGCACAGGCAGGACTGCCCACGCGGGAGATCGCCTTCACTGGCGGCGAGCCTTTCATGAATCCCGACATACTTCTGATGCTCGGAGACGCGCTTGCGCGCGGCCGCTCCGCCCTCGTGCTCACCAATGCCATGCAGCCGATGCAGCGCGCGCGCGTCCAATCCGGATTGCTCGAGCTGCGCGAGGCGCATGGCGGCCGGCTCCTCCTGCGGGTGAGCCTCGATCATTACAGCGCGGTTCTGCACGAGAAGGAGCGAGGGCCCGGCACTTTCAACCGGACCGTCGAGGGGATCGACTGGCTGGCTCGAAGCGGCTTTGCCGTCGCGCTCGCCGCCCGCACCTGCTGGGGCGAGAGCGAGGCCGATGCCCGGAACGGCTATGCGGCGCTGATCGCGGCGCGCGCCTGGCCGATCGATGCGCATGATCCGTTTCAGCTCGTGCTGTTCCCGGAGATGGATGTCTCGGTCGAGGTCCCCGAGATCACCACCGCGTGTTGGCGTATCCTCGGCAAAAGCCCGAGCGAAGTCATGTGCGCCGCGAGCCGCATGGTGGTGAAGCGGAAAGGCTCTGCGCGCCCCGTGGTGCTTCCCTGCACCCTGCTTCCTTACGATCCCGCCTTCGAAATGGGGGAGACGCTGACGGAAGCCGCACGCGCGAACGGCGGCATGTTCGCGAACGGCGCGGTGAAGCTCTGCCATCCTCACTGCGCCAAGTTCTGCGTGCTCGGCGGGGGAAGCTGCTCGGCCTAGAGCTCGATCAGGTCCACAATAGGGGGGCACGGCCAGGCTCTCGGCGCGTGCTACCAGACCATTTGGGTGAACCAGCTCGGCAACCCACCGGAAGAACTGGGCGTCATGGCTGACGCGGCCGGCGCCAATCTCTCAGACCTTATGCGCTTCCTGGCTCCACGCGCTGAGCATGCGAGGAGCGCATCAGGTCCGAGCGAAGGCGGTGATCAGCTCCGCGAGCCGCTTCGGTTGATCCAAGGACAGGAAGTGGCCGCCGCGCTGAACCGTTTCCATCCTCGCCCCAGGGATCGCCGCGACCGTGCGCCGGCGCTCCTCCGGGCGCGACCAATCCTCCTCGCCATAGACGACGAGCACCGGCACGCCGATCTTGCCATAGCGCTCGCGCGCCTCGTCCCAGAGATGGGCATGGCGGATGAGATTGAGGAAGGCGCGATAGTGGCCGCGGCGGAGCCCAGACGCGTAGGACATCGCCAGGAATTCGGGCGTGAGGGTAGTGCGATCGGCCACGCCGCCCTCGAGAATACGCTTCTCCACCATGGCGTTGCGCAGGCGCATCACGGTCTCGCCCAGAACCGGCACCTTGCCGAGGGTGAAGATCAGCGCCGCGACCGCATTGGCGCGCGCAAGTCCTGACCCCTGACCGTAGTCGTAAGGGTTGATGGCGATGACCTTCTTGACGCGCGGGTTCTGCTCGGCCGCGATGACGAGAGGAATGACACCCCCGATGGAGATCCCAGCGAGAGTGACGTCAGTCAGGCCGAGCTTGTCGAGAAAGCCTTCCACCGCGCTGACGAATAATTCTGGGCGGTAATCGGTCTGCGGAATGTCGGAGAAGCCGTGGCCCGGATAATCGAGGGCGTAAACGGTGAAGGACTCCTCGAGCAGGGGCACGAGCTTCTCGAAGATGTCGAGCTGGGTCCTAAGGGTGTGCAACAGCGCGAGGGTCGGGCCGCTTCCGGTCCTGATGTAGCGGATGTGATTGCCGTCGACCTCGACGTCCCGAATAGGAGTGTTGGGAGCCCAGTAGAGCTTCTTGGGAGGCTTGGGGGCGATCCGCAAAGCCTCGGCGATGATGCCGGCGCAGACGACCGAAATCAGAACGCCGATGGCTATCAGCACAACCGTCGTCATCGGGTCCTCCAACTCTGATAATGCCGGCGCAACCGATGCAGCCTACACCCATCCAGTCCCGACCGCTTGAATTGCGCGCGGCGCTTGGCAGCTGGCTGCTCCTGCGGGTGCCCGGGTCAGGCCTGCTCCTGAAGGACAATGCTACGGCAAAGAGGTGAGTAGCCCCTGGTCAGAATGGATTGTCCTCCGATTTGCCGCGCGTCTTGAAGAATTCCCGGCTGGCGGCAAAGACCACCGGACTGAGGAGTGACAGCGCAATCAGGTTCGGGATCGCCATGAGCGCGTTGAGCGTGTCGGCTAGCAGCCAGATGAAGCTCAGCTTAACGGTGGCGCCGAGAATTGGGGCGAGCGACCAGACCACGCGAAATGGTATGATGACCTTGACCCCAAGGAGATATTGCCAGGACCGCTCGCAGTAGTAGCTCCAGCCAAGCAGGGAAGTGAACGCGAAGACGGCGAGCGCGAGGGAGGTGATCTCGCTACCAACCCCCGGCAGCGCCATCTCGAAAGCGAGCGAGGTCATCTCCGCGCCGGTCGCGCCGCTGGTCCAGGCGCCGGTGGTCAAGATCACCAGCGCCGTGAACGAGCAGACGACGATGGTATCGATGAAGGTGCCGAGCATGGCGACAAGGCCCTGGCTGACCGGGCCTTTGCACTCGGCGGCGGCATGGGCGATGGGCGCCGAACCGAGCCCCGCCTCGTTGGAGAAAATGCCGCGCGCGACGCCGAACCGGATTGCCGCCCAGACGGCCGCGCCGGCGAAGCCGCCGGTCGCGGCGATAGGCGAGAAGGCGTGGGCAAAGATCAGGCGAAAGGCGTCCGGCACCGCCCCGATGTTCAGCACGATGACGACAAGGCCGGCGCTGACATAGCTGATCGCCATGAACGGCACGAGCCAGCCGGCGACGGCGGCGATGCGTTGAATGCCGCCGATCAGTACGAGGCCGACGAGAATTGCGAGCATGACACCCGTCGTCCAGAACGGGACGCCAAAGGCGGCCTCCAGCGCATCGGCCACTGAGTTCGCCTGCACCATGTTGCCGATGCCGAAGCCGGCAAAGCCAGCAAATAGCGCGAAGCAGACTCCGAGCCACGCCCAGCGCGGCCCGAGCCCGTTCTTGATGTAGTACATGGGTCCGCCGACATATTTGCCGCGCGCGTCGACCTCGCGGTAGCGCACGGCCAGCACGGCCTCGGCGAACTTGGTGGCCATGCCAACCAGCGCCGTCATCCACATCCAAAACACCGCACCGGGCCCGCCGATGAAGATGGCCGTGGCGACGCCGGCGATATTGCCGGTGCCGATGGTCGCGGCGAGCGCCGTCATAAGCGCATTGAACGGGGTGATGTCGCCCTTGCCCTCGGCGACGCGTCCGCGCCACAGCATCCAGAAGGCAAACGGCAGGTCGCGCAGGGTGCGGAAGCGCAGGCCAAAGGTCAGATAAAACCCAACGCCGAGCAGGAGAACCAGCATGGGGACGCCCCAGACCAGGCCGTCCAGCCATTCCACAGCCTTGGTGACAGACTCCATGCTACTTCCCCCGTCTATGCTGATTGTTTGGCGGACCCCGCGTGCCTAGCGGGTCACTCCTGGCGGAAGTGCTTGGACAGTTTCAAGCCTTGCGCCTGGTAGTGGGAGCCAATGCCCTGGCCGTAGAGCTGGTCCGGGATCTCGGTGAGCTTGTCGTAGACGAGCCGCCCCACGATCTGGCCATCCTCCAGAATGAAGGGAATGTCGAGGCTGCGAACCTCGAGCACGGCCTTGGCGCCGGGCGCCCTGCCTTCGGCATAGCCGAAGCCGGGGTCGAAGAAACCGGCGTAATGCACGCGGTACTCACCGATCAGCGGATCGAAGGGCGCCATTTCGGCGACATAGGCCGGGGGCACCGACACGCTCTCCTTGGAGGCGAGGATGTAGAATTCGTGCGGATCGAGCACGAGGCGGCGGTCGGCGGCAAGATGCACCTTCTCCCAGAACTGATCGACGTCATAGGCGCCGATCTCGTCCACATCGACCACGCCGGCGAAGCGACGGGCGCGATAGCCGACGAGGCCGGAGGGCGTTTCCGGTTGAAGGCTGATACGCAGATTGAGCCCTTCGCGAATGGCGGCATCGCCCTCGACCAAGCCGACATCGGAGTGGATCGCGCGCAAGGCCCGGTCGCGCACGCGCCCGGGCCGCTCGTCGGCATCGAGCTGCTGGCCAACGCGGCGCAGAAAGCGGATCTGGCTCAGGCGCGAGCCATAGCGGACCTTGATCGAGAAGGTTCGCGGGCAGATCTCGGCAAAGAGCGGACCGCTATAGCCCTCCTCCACCGCGTCGAAACTGCCCTGCCGGTCGGCGATCAGGCGGGTGAACACGTCGATGCGGCCGATCGAGCTTTTCGGGTTGGCGAAGGCGGCGATGGTCGCGCGCAAATTTAGTTGCTCGATCAAGGGGACGAGATAGACGCAGCCGGCTTCGAGCACGGCCCCGCGCGTCAGGTCGATCTCATGGAATTTCAGCTCGGCCAGCTTGTCGCGCACGGTGGCGTTTGGCCCAGGCAGGAAGCTCGCGCGAATGCGGTAGGCGACCTTGCCGAGCCTCAGATCGAGGCTGGCGGGCTGGATTTGGTCCGGCGTGATGTCGGGCGCCGCCATGATCTCGCCGGCCGCGATCAGCGACCGCAGCGCCTGGGAGGGCAAGATCCCGGTACGGGCGAGCGAGCCTTTCACCGGCGCGGACGGCTCGGCGCGCGGCCCTTCGGGAAGGCCGTCAAACAGTCTGTCGCGCTCACTTGCCTGCTCCATGGATCAACTCTTGGCATTTCGGGAGGCTCCGGTCATCTTTACCTCGCTCTTCTCCCCCGGATTCACAAGAGCTCGGCCGATTCCGGAACCCTCCGTCTTGGGTTGGAATTTGGTCAATGGTGGCCGAAATCATGCTTCAGCCATGCTTATAGGTCAGCTCGCACTTGCCGTCGCGGCGCTGTTCACAGGGGCCGCAATCTATGTCGCCTTGGTGGAACAGCCGGCCAGGCTCGGCCTCGACGACCGAGCCCTCCTCGCCGAGTGGCAGCCATCGTATAAGCGGGGCGCGGCCATGCAGGCGAGCTTGGCGATGGGCGGGTTTCTCCTGGGTGCCTTGGCTTGGTGGCAAACTGGATTGACCGCCTTCTTGGTCGGCGCGCTGCTGATGTTGGCCCCGTGGCCTTGGACTCTCCTCGTCATCAAGCCCACCAATGACGCACTGTTGAAAGCCGATCTTGCGGCCGCCGGACCTCGGTCTCGCGCCCTCGTCGTCACCTGGGGGAGGCTGCACCTCGTTCGGATGACGCTCGGAGCGCTGGCGGTGATTGCCTTCCTCGTTGCCGTCTCGGCGGCATAGCCGCGCCGGGCTTGACGGGCGCCATTCCGGAGGACATTAATCCTCCCTCGTGGTGATTTGGCCGGCCGGCTTGCAGCCACGTTAAACAAGTCGCTAAAAGGCCGCGCGAGCAAT
>JBBQKN010000029.1:0-37226 GCA_038326945.1 Hyphomicrobiales bacterium | reverse complement strand
CCCTGATCGCCGCGGGGGGGGGGGCGGGGGGGGCGGTGGCCGGTGGGTGTGCGCGGGCGCGGCGCCCCGCCCCACGCGCGGGGCGCTGTCGGCATTCCACTCCGCCCCCGCCCGCGGGGCGCCGCGACCGCTCGCGGTCTTGCCGCCAGTGGCCTTGGCCCCGCGCCGGCGGTCGAACACCTGCTTGAGGTAGTGCCCGGTATAGCTCTTGGCGTTGGCGGCGATCTCCTCCGGCGTGCCGACGGCGACGACATGGCCGCCGGCATCGCCGCCTTCCGGGCCGAGATCGACGATCCAGTCGGCGGTCTTGATCACCTCCAGATTGTGCTCGATCACCACCACGGAATTGCCCTGGTCGACCAGCTCATGCAGCACTTCGAGCAGCTTGGCCACGTCGTGGAAATGGAGCCCCGTGGTCGGCTCGTCCAGGATATAGAGCGTGCGGCCGGTGGCGCGGCGCGACAGCTCGCGCGAGAGCTTCACCCGCTGCGCCTCGCCGCCCGAGAGGGTGGTCGCCTGCTGGCCGACATGGATATAGCCGAGGCCGACGCGCTTCAGCGTCTCCAGCTTGTCGCGCACGGAGGGCACGACCTTGAACAGCTCGGCGGCTTCCTCCACCGTCATGTCGAGCACGTCGGCGATGGATTTGCCCTTGAATTTGATCTCCAAGGTCTCGCGGTCGTAGCGCTTGCCCTTGCACACGTCGCAGGTGACGTAGACGTCGGGGAGAAAATGCATCTCGATCTTGATCACGCCGTCGCCCTGGCAGGCCTCGCAGCGCCCGCCCTTGACGTTGAAGGAGAAGCGGCCGGGCCGGTAGCCGCGCGCCTTGGCCTCGGGCAGCTCGGCGAACCATTCGCGAATGGGGGTGAAGGCGCCGGTATAGGTGGCGGGGTTGGAGCGCGGCGTGCGCCCGATCGGCGACTGGTCGATGTCGATGACCTTGTCGAGATGCTCCAGCCCCTCGACCGCATCATGCTCGCCCGGATGCTCGCGCGCATTGGTGAACTTCCGCGCCACGGCGCGATAGAGCGTCTCGATCAGGAAGGTCGATTTGCCGCCGCCGGAGACGCCGGTGATCGCCGTGAACAGGCCGAGCGGAATGTCGACGGTGATGTCTTTGAGGTTGTTGGCGCGCGCCCCGATCACCGACAGCCGTCTGCCCTTGGTCGGCTTGCGCCGTTCCTTGGGCGAGGGGATCTGCTTGAAGCCGGTGAGATATTGCCCGGTGAGGCTGTCCGGCGCGGCCATCACCTGATCCGGCGTGCCTTCCGCCACCACCTCGCCGCCATGCACCCCCGCGCCGGGCCCCATATCGACGACGTGGTCGGCGGTGAGGATCGCCTCCTCGTCATGCTCGACCACGATGACGCTGTTGCCGAGATCGCGCAGGCGATTGAGGGTTTCGAGCAGCCGCGCATTGTCGCGCTGATGCAGGCCGATGGAGGGCTCGTCCAGCACATAGAGCACGCCGGTGAGGCCTGAGCCGATCTGTGACGCGAGCCTGATGCGCTGGCTCTCGCCGCCCGAGAGCGTGCCGCTGGCGCGGGCCAGAGTGAGATAGTCCAAGCCGACATCGTTGAGGAAGGTGAGCCGCTCGCGGATCTCCTTCAAGATGCGGCCCGCGATCTCGTTCTGTTTCGGCGTGAGCTTGGGCGGCAGCGCCTCGAACCAGCGCCCCGCCTCGCGGATCGACATTTCGGCCACCTGGGCGATGTGCAGGCGATCGATCTTCACCGCCAGCGCCTGCGGCTTGAGGCGATAGCCGCCGCAGGTCTGGCACGGGTGGTTCGACTGGAAGCGCGACAGCTCCTCCCGCACCCAGGCGGATTCGGTCTCGCGCCAGCGCCGCTCGATATTGGTGATGACGCCCTCGAACGGCTTGGTGGTCGAATAATGGCGGACGCCGTCGTCATAGGTGAAGGCGATCTCGTCCTCGCCCGAGCCGTAGAGCAGCACTTCGCGGAAATCCTCCGGCAGCGACTTCCACGGCTTGGTCATCGGCTGGCGGTAGGCGCGGGCCAGGGCCTCCAGCGTCTGCTGGTAATAGGGCGAGGTGGCGGAGGTGCGGGCCCAGGGGGCGATGGCGCCGCGAGTGAGGCTCAGCTCCTCGTTCGGCACCACCAGATCGGGCTCGAAGAACAGCTCGGTGCCGAGCCCGTCGCAGGCGGGGCAGGCGCCATAGGGATTGTTGAACGAGAACAGGCGCGGCTCGATCTCCTCGATGGTGAAGCCTGAGACCGGGCAGGCGAATTTGGCCGAGAAGATGATGCGCTCGGTTTCCGGTTGGTCGGCGAATTCGGCGATGGCCAGGCCGTCGGAAAGCTGGAGCGCGGTCTCGAACGAATCCGCCAGCCGCGCGCTCATGTCGGGGCGCACCACGACCCGGTCCACCACCACGTCGATGTCATGCTTGAACTTCTTGTCCAGCGCCGGGGCTTCCGCGATCTCGGTGAATTTGCCGTCGATCTTGAGACGCTGAAAGCCCTTCTTCTGCAGTTCGGCGAACTCCTTCTTGTATTCGCCCTTCCGCCCGCGCGCGATCGGCGCCAGCAGATAGAGCCGCGTGCCTTCGGGCAGGCCGAGCACGATATCGACCATCTGGCTCACGGTCTGGCTCTCGATGGGAAGCCCGGTCGCCGGCGAATAGGGCACGCCCACGCGCGCGAACAGCAGCCGCATATAGTCGTAGATCTCGGTGACGGTGCCGACGGTCGAGCGCGGATTGCGCGAGGTGGTCTTCTGCTCGATCGAGATCGCCGGCGACAGCCCATCGATATGGTCCACGTCCGGCTTCTGCATCATGTCGAGGAACTGCCGGGCATAAGCCGCGAGCGATTCGACATAGCGGCGCTGGCCCTCGGCATAGATGGTGTCGAAGGCGAGCGAGGACTTGCCGGAGCCCGAGAGCCCGGTGATGACCACGAGCTTCTCGCGCGGGAGATCGAGCGAGATGTTCTTGAGGTTGTGCTCGCGGGCGCCGCGGATGGAGATGAATTTGGAGGTCATTTCACTGCAATGTCGGGGTGCCGGGCCTCTTCAACAAGGCCTGGAACGCCTTAGTCCCCAGGAGGTTTCGCGGCAAGGGCAGGGGCCCTAGATCAGCTCCAGCTTCTTCAGGCGGGAGCGGATGGCGCCGGGCTTGCGGCCGAACTCGGAGGCGATGGCGCCGACGGTCCCGCCGGCCTGGAACCGCCGGGTGAGTTGCCGGTCGTCCTCCTTGGTCCAGGGCGTATAGGCGTTTTTGTGGTTTTCCCGGACTCCGTCCACATCGTAGCTCTTGGTTGGGCTCGGCCCGGGCTCGGCGGCGGCGAGGAAGGCGGCTTGGCGCGTGGCAAGCGCGGGGGCGCCGAGCGCTCGCGCGGCGTCAAGAGCGCTCGCCGACGCCGCCTGAAACTCGGCGTCTTTCGCCACCGCGGCCGGGTGGACGCGGAGCGCGCGCTCGTTCAGGCCGAGCAGATGCAGTCCCGACAGCGCGCGCAAGCGCGACAGCGCCACGTAGCCCTGGCCATATTCGAACGCGCGCGAGAGGTCGATTACCGCCGCGTCGAGCGACATGCCCTGGCTCTTATGCACGGTGATGGCCCAGGCAAGCCGCAGCGGCACCTGGGTAATGCTGGCTCGATCCTTGCCATTCTCCTCGATCTTCCAGGTCGCGGGCTCGGCTACGATGCGCTTGCCGCTCCCCGTCCTGACCACGGGATGGCCCTCCTCGGGCTCGAACGCCTCGATCACCCCAAGCGTGCCGTTGACATAGCGGCCGCCCGGATCGTTCTTGGTGAACATCACGACCGCGCCCTGTTTGAGCTCGAGGCTCTCCGGCGACAGACACCCCCGCAGCAGCGCCCGCACGAAGGCCTCCGGCCCCTTCGCCATCATCTTGAACACATCGGGCTTGCCCTTGAGCTTCGCCAGCTCCTGGAGATTGATCTCGTCGACCGACGCGTTATGCGTGAATAGCCGCGTGCAGCCGCCGGGAAGGGCGGTCCTGTCGATCATCCGCGCCCTGAGGCGCTCGCGCTCGGGCCCGGTGCAGGCATTGGCGCGAATGGAAGCAAGCACGCGGAGGAACGCCCTGTCCTCCTGCCGGTGCTGTTCGGACAAATAGCAGACCGTGGGTGAGAGATCCTTCCAAGCGCGCGCGGCATAAGCGAACTCGGCGCCGAAGCCGTCATCGCCGTCGCCAAGCTGGAGCATGGCATCGTCGGTCTGCCGGCGCGTGATCGGCGGCAGCTGAAAGAAGTCGCCCACGAGCACGATTTGCAGACCGCCGAAGGGCGCCGACGATTCCCTGATGTGGCGGCAGACGGCGTCGACCATGGTCAAGGCGCGCGCCGGCAACATCGAGATTTCATCGATGACGAGGACGCTCGTCTTCTCGATACGGGCGGCGATGCGGCGATTGGTGGCGATGGCGTCGAGGTCGCGGCGGGTGAGCGTATCGCGCACGCCGATGCCGCTCCAGGCATGGATGGTGATCCCATGCCCATGCGTCGCCGCGATCCCGGTCGAGGCGGTGAACGCGACCCCGATGCCCTTCCGCCGCAAATAGTCGATGTAGCGATTGACGGTGTGGGTCTTGCCGCTCCCGGGCTGGCCGGTGAGGAAGACGCTGGCGCCGGTCTTGAGCAGTGCGAGCGCTTCGTCCTGATTCATGGCGCCATTCAGGCGTCAGTGGCGCGCGAGGTCAAGCCCCCGTCTGGATTGGCCAGCTGACGCCGCCGACGCCCGGAAACCGCCCGGAGCGTCAACGAGTCTGGTAGGATGACCCAGGCAAGCGGGGAGCCGGGACATGTCATCCTTATGACCGGGGCGCGCGGCACGGACAAAGCCATTCCAGCCTCGGAAGCGCCCGGCTGGCATCTCGGGCAGACTCTCTGGCGCCCGGTTGCGAGCGACCGGGAACGCCTGCTGCTCGTCCTGGTCGTTGCCGTCCTCACGGCGGTGCGCTTTCCCAATGCGCTCTGGCACGGGCGGTTCTGGGCCGAGGAAGGCTCCTTATTCTATGCCAACGCCTGGACGCTGCCCTGGTGGGAAGCGCTTCTCTTTCTCCACAGCGGCTATTTGAACCTCGTGGCCAATCTTGCCGGCTTGTTGGCATATTTGGTGCCGATCGGGGCGGCGCCTTATGTCACCAGCGGGGTCGCGCTTGTTATTCATTGCTTCCCCGCCATCCTCGTCGTCGTCGCCAGGGATGCCTGGCTGCAAAGCCGGGCTGTCCTGATTGCGGCGCTGATCCTGATCGCCGCGCCACCGGGAACTGAGGAAGTCTGGCTCAACTCGATCAATAGCCAATCCGTTCTTATCGTTTGCGTCGGCTTGATCCTGGCCCTGGAGCCACGGAGCGGGCACGCCGGTGCCCTCGAGAAATTCCTGCTCGCCTTGGCACCCTTAACCTCGCCAGGCACATGGGCCCTTGTCCCACTGTTTTTCCTGCGTGCCTGGATCGACCGCTCCTGGCCCCGCGCGGCGCAGGGCGCGATCCTCCTTTGCGGCACACTGGTTCAACTTGCCTTCTGCTTCGACGCCAGTCAGCGCGACCTAGGCATCGGCCCTCTGCTACTGAACGCCGTCATCCTCGTGAAGCACGTCCTGTTGCCGCTCTTCGGTCACGACCAGGCGGCGACCCTCGCCAATGAGGTCGCCATTTTTTACGCGCGCTCGGCGCATGTTTGGCTGCTGTGGCTCGTGACCGCGGCTTTCGTTGCGGCGGGCTGTATCGTGGCGGCCAAGCCGAGACAGCCATCGCTTTGGTTCTTTCTCGCCGCCGCGGTCGTGGCCTTGGTGAGCTATGTGAGCGCCCAGAACGACAAGCTCCTCCTTGTCAGTGTCGCTGGCTCAGGCCGGTACGCCTACGCACCGCAGGTGCTCTTTGGCTTGGCGGCGTTGAGTTGGGCTGTTGTCCACGCCGGCCGAACCGCGATTCTGGCGCGGCTTCTCGTTATCTGGATGCTGTTCGTGGCCGTGCACGATTATTTTTGGCCCTCGGCGCCGGATTTCGCCACTGGGCCGGACTGGCGTCTGCAAGTTGAGCGTTGGGAGCGAAATCCCGACTATCGGCTGAAGATCTGGCCGCGTGACTGGACCATGACCCTGCCTTCTCCCCAACCCTCCTCATTGCCGGACGCCCCATGAAGCTCTCGCGCAGCCAGATCCTTTTCGCCTGCATCGCCCTGCTCGTGCTTCAGGCCGCCATTCTGCTCGCCATGGGCCGCGAACCGATCTGCAAATGCGGCTTTGTGAAGCTGTGGCACGGCGTGGTGCTGAGCTCGGAGAATTCGCAGCACATCTCGGATTGGTACTCGCCGTCCCACATCATCCACGGCTTCCTCTTCTATGCAGGGCTGTGGCTGTTGTCGCGCTGGGTGCCGATGTCGTTCGGCACCAGGCTGTTGCTCGCGCTCGGAATCGAGATTGCGTGGGAAGTGATCGAGAATACGAACTGGTTGATCGACCGTTATCGCGGCACGACCGTGTCGCTCGATTATTACGGCGACAGCGTTATCAACTCGGTGAGCGACAGCCTCTTTATGGTGCTGGGCTTCTTCCTGGCGCGCTGGTGGCCGGTCTGGCTCACGGTGGCCGTCGCCATTCTGCTCGAGCTCTTCGTCGGCTTCACCATCCGCGACAACCTCACCCTCAACGTTCTGATGCTGATCTGGCCGGTGCAGTCGATCCTCGACTGGCAGGCTGGCAGGTGAGGGGGCCTCGGTCGGCCGGTATTTCGATCTCCCTCCTCCCTAAAGGGGGGAGGGCCGGGCAGGGGTGAAATCGATCGTCCCCATGCTTCGCGACCCCCACCCGGCGCCGCACACGTGCAGCGCCACCCACCCCCTTGCTGAGGGAGGGAGATTTAGAGCGGAACGCGGATGCCGAACACCATGATCATGACCAGCCAGGCGAAGGCCGCCACGGTTGGATAGAAGGTGATGCCGAAGCCGAAGGCGCGGAGATAAGGGTTCTTGTGATAGCCGATCCAGAACAGGATGCGCCCCATCACGAACAGCATGGTCAAGAGCGGCAGCGAGCGGGCTTCCTCCGGTGGGCAATACATCGCCAGGCCGGCATTGGCGACGAAATAGGCGGTGAACTGCTCGAAGGTGTTGAGGATGAAGCGGGTATTGATGTCGAGAGCCGAGTTCGGCTTGGCCACGCGTCCGACCCACATGCTGGGATCGAGCCGTTGCGCCGCGACAATGCAGATCCCGATCACGCCCGGCAGCAGGGCGAAGACGGAGTCCTTGATCACCAGGGCGATGCGGTCGGCGATGCCCCAATCCGCCGGCACCCAGTCCCAGAACAGCTTGACGCCGAGGAAGAAGGCGACCGAGAACACCCAGTTCCCGACCAGGACCACGATGAAGGGCCATTGGCGCGTGGTGAAGCCGAACGACTTCGCGTGCGGGTGACGGCGCTGCTGGCTCACCCGGCGCTTGGTGTGCTGTCGTTGTTCGACGGAACGCTGCATTTTACTCGCTTGTCCCGCTGAACGGGATCGAACGGGGGCCGAAACCGGCCCTCTGAGGATCAGGCACTCTAGCCGAGAGGCCCTAACAGGCCGTTTCCCGTTAGCCATAGGGCGCAGTTGCGAAAATCTCAAGGCGCTTCCCGCCGGTGTGGACGTGTTGGAACAAAATATGTACAACGCCCTGACGGTCGTCCCGCTGTGGAGGGGACGCACCACCGGCTGGCAGGAGATGTCCCGCGGGCCTAGAGTTGCCAAACACGGGGAGGTGTCCAAATGGCAGGATCGGTGAACAAAGTCATTTTAATCGGCAATCTCGGCGCTGATCCAGAAGTCCGTCACACCCAGGACGGCCGCCCCATCGTCAATCTGCGCATGGCCACGAGCGAGAGCTGGCGCGACAAGTCGAGCGGCGAGCGCAAAGAGCGCACCGAGTGGCACCGCGTCGTCATCTTCAGCGAGCCGCTCTGCCGGATCGCCGAGCAATATCTGAAGAAGGGATCGAAGATCTACGTCGAAGGCCAGCTCCAGACCCGCAAATGGCAAGACCAATCGGGCCAGGATCGCTACTCGACCGAGGTCGTACTCCAGGGCTTCAACTCGACCCTCACCATGCTCGACGGCAGGCAAGGCGGCGGCGAGGGGCGCGAGAGCGGGGGAGGCTCGGGCGGCGATTTCGGCCGGTCGGGACCGCTCGGCGGCGAACGCTCCTTCGACAAGGAGCTGGACGACGAAATCCCGTTCTAGGGCGGCAACCACATTTGGCGTCGCCGGCCGACGCCTTGGCTCTCCGGCGGGCCAAAAAAAGAGCCCGGCGACCGTGACGGCTGCCGGGCTCGGTTGCGAGCAAACGAAACGTCGAGCTAGTAGGTGCTGGTCTTGTCCTCGCGGTCGGTCTTGGCCGAGCCCTCCACCACGGACTGCTCGTTCAGCATCTTGTAATCGGGCGCCGAGCTCAGCGTTTCCTTGCTGAGGTCGAGCGTGACCTTGACGTCGTTATTCTCGTCACGGGTCAGAGTCAGGTCGTTGAAACTTACCGCGACGTCCTTTTCGCCAATGCCAAGGAAGCCGCCGACACCGATCAGGGCCGCGACGATCTTGCCGTCGCGATCGGTGACGAGATCGTTGACGTCGCCGATGGTCTCATTTTGAGCGTTGACCGTCGATTGACCGATAATCTGGCTCGCCAGCCACTCGTCTGGCTGCTGCTCACTCAGGAACTGCGCGGTCTTCGGTTTGGCCGTCGTGGTGGCCTCCGTCGACTTCTCCGGCGTCTTCATCTCGTCCGGCGCCTTCATGTTCGTGGCGTCCGGCGCCTGCATGGCGGGCTCAGACGGCATTGCCGAAGGGGCCGAAGGTTGCGTCGGTGCGTTCATCGCAGGCGCCTGCGTGTCGGTGCCGGGCTCGGGACTCTGCGCCAATGCCGGGCTCGCGCCCATCAGCATCACTAAAGCCGTAGTCGCAAGTAAGCGGTTCATGGTGCTCTCCTTTAACGTTTCAAACTCTCACGGACGTGGGGCTCAAGCGAGCGCCTCGCCACATGCCGAAACAACGTCCCACCCCGCCCGAACGTTCCTGCGCTGGCCACTAATGGCATTCGTCCGCGTACTGATGAAGTGCTTTTGTCGCAGTCTGTCCGTGGCGCTGCGTGAGACGCCGGAAGAGCTTGATATAACATGACAAAATGGCCCGATCTGACGACCATTTAAAGCGGCCTGATTGGTTGCGTCAACGCCTCCAAATCAGCTATAGAAAAGCGCCTGCCGACGCCTTCGCAAACGGCGGCGTCTGGCCTTCACAAACCGACATCAACGGATACATCCGGCCTTGGCCGATAACGATCAGAACCCCGGATCGGGCGCGCTAACTCCCTCCGACATTCGGCCGGTCTCGCTCATCGAGGAGATGAAGCGGTCCTATCTCGATTACGCCATGAGCGTGATCGTGTCCCGCGCTCTGCCGGACGTGCGCGACGGGCTGAAGCCCGTGCATCGCCGCATTCTCTATTCGATGCACGAGAACGGCTATGAGTGGAACAAGCCACACCGCAAATCCGCGCGCGTGGTTGGCGACGTCATCGGTAAATACCACCCGCACGGCGACCAATCGATCTACGACGCGCTGGTGCGCATGGCGCAGGACTTTTCCATGCGCCTGCCGCTCATCGACGGGCAGGGCAATTTCGGCTCGGTTGACGGCGATCCGCCGGCCGCCATGCGTTACACCGAGGTGCGCCTCGCCAAGGTGACGCAGAATCTGCTCGAGGATATCGACAAGGAGACCGTCGATTTCCAAGACAATTACGACAATTCGGAACGCGAGCCGGTGGTGTTGCCGGCTTCCTTCCCGAACCTGCTCGTCAATGGCGCGGGCGGCATCGCCGTCGGCATGGCCACGAACATCCCGCCGCACAATCTCGGCGAGGTCATCGACGCCTGCATCGCCTATCTCGACAATCCGGCGATCGACGTTGGCGAGCTGGCCGAAATCGTGCCCGGCCCAGACTTTCCTACTGGTGGCCTGATTTTGGGCAGGGCCGGGATCCGCTCCGCCTATCACAAGGGCCGCGGCTCCGTCCTCATGCGCGGCCGGGTGACCACCGAGACCCTGCGCAAGGAGCGCGAGGCGCTGGTGATCACCGAGATCCCCTATCAGGTCAACAAGGCCTCCATGGTGGAGAAGATCGCCGATCTCGTCCGCGAGAAGCGGATCGAGGGCATCTCCGATATTCGCGACGAGTCCGATCGCGACGGCATGCGCGTGGTTATCGAACTCAAGCGGGACGCGATGGCGGATGTGGTTCTGAACCAGCTCTACCGCTTCTCGCCGCTGCAATCGACTTTCGGCTGCAACATAGTGGCGCTGACCGGCGGCCGCCCCGAGGTGCTGAACCTCAAGGATTTGATCCGCGCCTTCACCGATTTCCGCGAGGAGGTCGTCGGCCGCCGCACCAAATTCCTGCTGCGCAAGGCGCGCGACCGCGCCCATATCTTGGTGGGCCTCGCCATCGCCGTCGCCAATATCGACGAGGTCATCGCGCTGATCCGCCGCGCGCCCGATCCGGCCACGGCGCGCGAGCAACTGATGGCCCGCGATTGGCCGGCCAAGGACGTCATCGCGCTGGTCGAGCTGATCGCCGATCCGAGGCACAAAGTCTCGGACGAGGGCACCTACCGCCTGTCGGAAGAGCAGGCCCGCGCCATTCTCGATCTTAGGCTGCAACGCCTGACCGCGCTCGGACGCGACGAAATCGGCGACGAGCTCAAGCAGCTCGGCGCGGAGATCGCCGATTATCTCGACATCTTGCGCTCGCGCGCGCGCATCATCGACATCATCAAAAACGAGCTCGTCAGCATCAAGGACGAGTTCGGCACGCCCCGCCGCACCGAAATCCTCGAAGCCGAAGGCGAGGTCGAGGACGAAGACCTGATCCAACGCGAGGACATGGTCGTCACCGTCAGCCACAAGGGTTACATCAAGCGCGTGCCGCTCTCCGCCTATCGCGCCCAGCGGCGCGGCGGCAAAGGCCGGGCCGGCATGGCGACGCGGGAAGAGGATTTCGTCACCCGCATCTTCATCGCCAACACCCATACGCCGGTGCTGTTCTTCTCCTCGCGCGGCATGGCCTACAAGATGAAGGTCTGGCGCTTGCCCGTGGCGCCGCCGCAAGGTCGGGGCAAAGCGCTGATCAATCTGCTGCCGCTGGCCAAAGACGAGAACATCACCACCATCTTGCCCTTGCCCGAGGACGAGACCAGTTGGGACACGCTCGACGTGATGTTCGCCACCAATGGCGGCACCGTCAGGCGCAACAAGCTGTCCGACTTCGTCGAGGTCCGGCAGAACGGTAAGATTGCGATGAAGCTCGACGAGAGCGACCGTATCGTCGGCGTCGAGATCTGTAGCGAGCGCGACGACGTGCTGCTGACCACGGCCGACGGTCAGGCCATCAGATTTCCGGTCACCGATGTGCGCGTGTTCAAGGGCCGCGAATCCGCCGGCGTCCGCGGCATCAAGCTCGAGGGCAAGGATCAGGTCATCTCCATGGCGATCCTGAACCATATCGAAGCGTTGGCGGCCGAGCGCGCCGATTACGTGCGCCAGGCCAATGTCGTGCGCAAGGGCGGCACCGATTACGAGCCCGACATCGAGCTCGAAGCCAATGGCGGGGAGGCTGTGGTGCTCACGCCGGAGCGCTACGCCGAGCTCAGCGCGCATGAGGAATTCGTGCTCACCGTGTCGGCGAACGGCTACGGCAAGCGCACCTCGGCCTATGAGTACCGGATCTCCGGGCGCGGCGGCAAAGGCATCATCGCCATGACCGTCAATCAGCGGAACGGCAAGCTCGTCGCCTCGTTCCCGGCCGAAGACAGCGACCAGATCATGCTCGTCACCGACCGCGGCCAGCTGATCCGCATTCCCGTCGATGGCATCAGCATCGTGGGCCGTTCGACCCAAGGGGTGATCGTGTTCAACACCGCCTCGGATGAGCGGGTGGTCGCGGTCGAGCATATTCCGGACGTGGAGAATGGCGACGACGAGGACGCAGGCGAATGAGCACCGTCGGCAGGCCTTGCCGGGGCTATGACTGCGCGGCTAGAAGGTCGCGATGACGCGCATCGGTCTCTACCCCGGCAGTTTCGACCCCGTGACCTTCGGCCATATCGATATCGCCAGGCGCGCGCTGAAATTTGTTGACCGCCTGGTCATCGCCGTCGGCACCCATCACGACAAGCAGGCTCTGTTTTCGGCGGATGAGCGCGTGACCATGGTGGTGGACGCGCTCCGCCCCGTCGCCAACGAATCCGGGGCTGAAATCGACGTAACCACCTACGACACCCTGACCGTTACTACCGCGATCGAGCTTGGCGCCGACGTCATCATCCGCGGCCTGCGGGACGCCGGCGACTTCGATTATGAGATGCAGATGGCCGGAATGAACGCCGCGCTCGTGCCGACGGTCGAGACGGTGTTCCTGGCCTCTTCGCCGGAAACGCGCTACATCGCTGCCAGTTTTGTTCGCCAAATCGCCGCAATGGGCGGTGACGTGTCGGCCTTCGTGCCGGCCGCGGTCGCCGCCAGTTTGAGGAGGAAATCCAGCGCATGATGCTCAGTCGTGTACTTGTTCTTGCCGCATTGCTCCTCGCACTCGCAGTGGCAGTGCCCCGCGCGGCGTCCGCCGCCGACCCCCTCGACAATGTCCTGCTTCTCGATCTGAAGGATGGGCGTGTCACCATTCTGCTTCGACCCGACATCGCGCCCAAACATGTCGAGCGGGTGAAGAAACTCACGCGCGAAGGCTTCTACGACGGCATCGTCTTCCACCGCGTCATTCCCGGTTTCATGGCCCAGACCGGCGATCCAACCGGAACCGGCACGGGCGGCTCGTCCTATCCGGACCTGCCAGCCGAATTCAGCAACACCGCGACCTTCGAGCGTGGCACGGTCGGGGCGGCGCGGAGCAGCGATCCGAATAGCGCCAACAGCCAATTTTTCATCGACCTCGCGCCGGCCTCTTTCCTCAACGGCAAATACACGATCTGGGGTCAGGTGATCGATGGCATGGGCGCCGTCAACAAGATCAAGCCCGGCGAACCCCCGAGCAATCCGGACAAGATCGTCAAGATGCAGGTTGCCGCCGATGCCGATCAAGCCTCGAAAGATGCGGCCACCGCCGTGCTGAAGGCCCAACAATAGGGAGAGCCTCAATGTCGGCAACGCCCGAAGATACCCTCATCATCGAGACGAGCCGCGGCCAGGTCAGCGTGGCGCTGCGGCCCGATCTGGCGCCAAATCACGTCGCCCGCATCAAGGAGCTGGTCCGGCAGGGCTTCTATGACGGCGTCGTATTCCATCGCGTCATCGACGGATTCATGGCCCAGACCGGTGATCCGACCGGAACCGGGCGCGGCGGCTCCGGCCAGAAGCTCGGCGCCGAATTCAGTAAGGAGCCGCACACGCGCGGCGCGGTCTCCATGGCCCGGGCGCAGTCGCCAGATACTGCCGACAGCCAGTTCTTCATCTGCTTCGGCGACGCCACCTTCCTCGACGGCCAATATACCGTGTGGGGCCGTGTCATCGACGGCATGGACAATGTCGACAAGCTGGCGCGCGGCCAGCCGCCGGCCAGTCCGGACAAGATCCTCTCGGTCAAGGTCGCCTCGGACGTGTAGTCCGCCACGGAATGGAGGCTTCCGATGCCGTTGCTTGGTCTCATGCTCACGCTGTTTGCGCTTGTCTCGGGCGCGATCATCGCGCTACAGCCACCGATCAATGCCGACGCGGCGGCACGGCTCGGCAGTTCCCTGGCTGCCGCAACCATGTCGTTCTGTGCCGGGACCGTGGCGCTACTCATCGTCACCACGCTGTTCGCGCGGCAGGACGTCAATCTCTCGGCCCTGAAAACGATGCCGCTCTATGTCATGCTTGGCGGCGGATTGCTGGGAGCGTTCTTCGTCACGGCGAATACCGCTCTCGCGCCTCGCATCGGCATCACCGCGATCTTTGCGCTTGGCATCACCGGTCAGCTCCTGGCAGCACTTGTGCTCGACCGCTTTGGCGTCTTCGGCCTGGTCGAGCGCGAATTGACCCTCGGACGCGTCGGTGGGACCCTCATGGTGCTGGCCGGGGCCTTGATGGTTCGCTATCTGTGACGCAGCGGCTTCATGCGCGTTGATGCTTTCGATTTTCACCTGCCGGAAGAGCTGATAGCGCTCAGGCCGGCAGCCCCGCGCGACGCGGCGCGGCTGCTGGTGGTCGATCCCGCCGCCGACCCGCCAATCGCCGACAGCACGATTGTCGATCTGCCGGCGCTGCTATCGCCCGGCGATGCGCTCGTCTTCAACGACACCAGGGTCATTCCGGCCGAGCTCAAGGGCAGGCGCATGCGCGACGGCGTCGCCGCGCAAATATCGGTGACCCTGACCAAGCGGCTCGGTATCGACCGTTGGCAGGCTCTGGCGCGCCCAGCCAAGCGGCTGAAACCTGGCGACCGCATTGCCTTTGGCGAAGACAGCGACGTCTGCCTGCTCGGCAGCTTGATGGCGACCGTCCAGGAGCGCGGGGTCGAAGGCGAGGTGACGCTCGCTTTCGATTTCAGCGACGCCAGTTTGGACGAGGCGATCGCGAGCCTGGGCGCGATGGCGCTGCCACCCTACATCGCCTCCCGCCGGCCGGCGGATGAGAGGGATCGCACCGACTATCAGACCACCTTCGCGCGCGAGGAGGGTGCGGTCGCGGCACCCACGGCCGGCCTGCATTTCACCCCGGACCTGATGGCCACGATCGGGGAGAGGGGGGTGCTGCGCCGCTTCGTGACCTTGCACGTCGGTCCCGGCACCTTCTTACCGGTGCGGAGCGCCGATACCGCAGGGCATGTCATGCACGAGGAGACGGGCGCCATCTCGAGCGAGACGGCCGAGGCGCTGAACGAGGTTAAGGCGAAAGGCGGGAAGATCGTCGCCGTCGGCACCACGGCGTTGCGGCTGCTCGAAAGTGCCACGAATGCGGAGGGCAGGCTCGGGCCTTTCTTCGGCGCGACCAATCTCTTCATCACCCCGGGCTATCGCTTTCGCTGCGTCGATCGCCTGGTGACCAATTTCCATCTGCCACGCTCGACCCTGTTCATGCTCGTCGCGGCATTTTCGGGGCTCGGCCTGATGCAGCGCGCCTATGCCCATGCGGTCGAGCAGCGCTACCGCTTCTATTCCTATGGCGATGCCTGTTTGTTGAACCCCAACGGCACGGCGAAATGACGAGCGCTTTCGCCTTCACCTTGAAGGCGCGCGACGGCAAGGCGCGGTTGGGCGAAATCGCGACCCCGCGCGGGCCCATCCGCACACCTTCCTTCATGCCGGTCGGCACCGCCGCCACGGTCAAGGGCATGCTGCCGGAGACGGTGCGCGCAACCGGCGCCGATATCATCCTCGCCAACACCTACCATTTGATGCTGCGGCCGGGCGCCGAGCGGATCGCGCGGCTGGGCGGGCTTCACCGCTTCATGCATTGGGACGGCCCCATCCTCACCGATTCCGGCGGCTTTCAAGTGATGTCGCTGGCCAAGCTCCGCCGCATCGAGGACCAGGGCGTTATTTTTCAATCGCATATCGATGGCGCCACGGTCGAGCTCAGCCCGGAGCGCGCCATCGAGGTGCAGTGCCTGCTCGGCGCTGACATCCAGATGGTGCTCGACGAATGCACGCCGTTTCCGGCGACTCTCGACGAGGCCAGGTCATCCATGGAGCTGTCGCTGCGCTGGGCCGAACGCTCCAAGGCGGCGTTCCAGGCGATGAGCACGGCTGGACAAGCCCTGTTCGGCATCGTGCAAGGCAGCGTCTATCCCGATCTCCGCGTGCAAAGCGCCGCGGCGCTGCTCGGTATCGGCTTCGACGGTTACGCCATTGGCGGGCTTGCGGTGGGCGAGGGACACGACGCCATGCTCGAGACGATCGAGGTGACGACGGCGGTGTTGCCCGAAGATCGTCCGCGCTATTTGATGGGGGTCGGCACCCCGCAGGATCTGCTCGCCTCGATCGCGCGCGGCGTCGACATGTTCGATTGCGTCATGCCCACGCGCTCGGGCCGTCACTGTCAGGCCTTCACCTGGGCCGGACGTCTCAATCTCCGGAATGCCCGCTATGCCGACGACCCAACGCCGCTCGATGAGGAAAGCGCGTGCCCGGCGGCGACCTACTCCCGCGCCTATCTGCACCATCTGGTGAAGTCGGGCGAGAGCCTGGGCGGGATGCTGCTCTCCTGGGCCAATGTGCATTTCTACCAGGAGCTCATGGCCCGCGCGCGCGAAGCGATTTTGCACGGTGACTTCGCCACTTTCGCCGACGATGTGAGCCGCCGCTACGCTACGGGCGACGCGGCCGACGCGGACGCTTAGCAACTGGCGTGCGAGCGGTGGCGTCACGATTCCTTCTCGGGCTCTCGTGCAAGAGTGACGCGTCACTGCGTGGCGATGTCCGAGGCGGGGCCGACGCCTCTCGGTCCCAAGATCTTCCGCTCCCGCGCGAAGAGATAGAGCCCGGCCAGGATCACGACCGCGGCGCCGGAGAGGGTCCAGATCGTCGGCAGGTTGCCGAACACGAGGAAGCCCGCGAACGACATCCAGATCAGCCCGAGATAGATGAAGGGTGCGAGCACCGAGGCGGGCGCGCTGCGATGGGCGAGGATCAACAGCCAATGGCCGAGGCCGCCCCAGAAGCCGAGCGTGGCAAACAGAATCCACGTGGCGGCGTCTTGCGGCGCCTGCCACGCGCCAAAAGCGAACGGCAGCATGATCAAGGCGCCGGCAAGAGGCGTGTAGCTCTGCGTCACTGCCGCCGGGTCGTGCGCGGCGAGATAGCGCGTCGCGAGGTTGTAAAGCGCGTAGCCAAAGGTCGCGACCAAGGCGAGCAGCATGGCGGGGTGCAGTGTGCCGAAACCCGGATGCATCACGATCAGGACGCCGAGGAAGCCGGCAATGATCGCCACCATGCGGTGCCAGCCCACCCATTCATGCAGCAGCGGGCCCGCGAGCAGAGCGACGAGGAGCGGCGTCAGAAAGAAGATGGTGATGGTCTGGTCGAGCTGAAGATATTTCAGGGCAATGAAGTTGAAGCCCGTGGTCACGACCATGAGCACCGAGCGAAATATCTGGATGAGGGGCTTGGCCGAGCGGAGCGACGGCCTGAAGGCAAAGGGCCAGAGCACGGCGGCGCTGAACACAACGTGGCCGATGAAGCGGAGCCAAGTGACTTCGGCGATCGGCATGCTCTTCACCGTGATCAGATATTTGCCGGTGGCGTCGAGCGCGGCGAAACAGACCGTGGCGAGCGCCATCAACCCGATCGCCTTCAGCCTTTGGCGAGGATCGACGTCGGGAAGAGGGGATCGCGGCGTCATGGATGGAAGCCTATGTGCATGAGTCTTTGCCAAAAGGCCATCGGCCGATAAGGTCGCCTTCACCAGGAGGACGCCGCAGCAAGGGAGATCGAAGTGGCTGACATTCGTGCCATGTGTGCCATTGGCCAGCGCGGCCAGCTTGGGCTCGACGGCAGACTGCCTTGGGAAGGCAACAAGGGCAGAGAATATGTTGCGGATGTGGCGCGGTTCTTCGAGGTGACCCGCGGGCATGTCATCATTGCCGGCCCGCGCACCATCGGCTCGATCCCGGACTTCGCCTATGAGGACCGGACCATTTGCGAAATCCGCTCCGACAAGCATCCGGCCGAGGTCTTGGCCTGGTTTCCCGATCGCGTGGTCTTTGTCGGCGGCGGGCCCCCGGTATGGGAGACCTACGCCCCCTTCATCCGCCACTGGGACATCACGCGTCTCCCCTATGACGGGGAGGCCGATCGCTGGTTCGATCCGGCCTGGCTCGTCGCGGCTGAACCGGGCTGATCGAGGATTACGCAGCCACCGGTGGGGGAGTAACTGCCATAAAGGCTACGGATCGGCCTTTCTCGGGCCTAGGCCGGCGGCGTCGTGCGCCGCATGGACAGGAGAGGACAGAAATGCGGCCATCGCCGCGACCAAGAGAGCTGCGCTCATCCGCATTGACGTGACTCCCTAGTTCACCAAAGCTGAACGCGACGGGCTCAGTTAACCACGGTCGTGGTGGATTTGTGGCAGGGTGGGACTTAAAAGCAGCTGGGACTTAATGATCCTCTCTGTGCTTCAATGCCTCCCGGGAATGCAAGAGGGCGAAGGACACGGCCGTGATGACTTGCAGGTTGACGAGACTGTCTGCAGTGCTCGCGATCGCCGCGATCGCCATGATGAGTGGTATCGCACTCGCCGCCGATGGCGCCACCAAGGACGAGGCGGTGGCGATGGTCAAGAAGGCGGTGGCTTACATCAAGGCGGAGGCTGACAAGGCCTATGCCGAGATTGACGACCGATCCGGTCAATTCGTCGACCGGGATCTCTATATCGTGGTCTACGGGCTTGACGGCACGGTGCTCGCGCATGGCGCCGACAAGGCCCGCATCGGCACCAACCAGCTCAACGATACCGACCCGGACGGCAAGGCATTCATCAAGGAGCGCGTCGATCTGGCAAAGGCACAACCGAGCTTCTGGCAGTCCTATAAATTCAAGAACCCTGTGACCGGCACAGTGGCGCCCAAGCAGATGTATTGCGAGCGGCTGGAGCAGACGGTCGTCTGTGGCGGGGTCTACGGTTCCGGCGGCTGAGGACAGTTCGGAGGGAAGAGATGCGACCACCAGCGCTCATGGTACTTGCGGCGATCGTCATGGCGGCGGCCGGCGGTGTTTCCGCCTCCGCCCAACAAAGCCCGAAGGACGATATCGCGGCACAGATTCGCGACCAGGGCTATAAATGCGATGAGCCGCAAAGCGCCGAACGGGATCAGCAGGCGTCGAAGCCGGGCGAGGCCGTGTGGGTGCTCACCTGCGAGGATGCGAGCTACCGGGTGCACCTCATTCCGGACATGGCGGCGAAGGTCGAGCGCATCGACAACGACAAGGACGATCAGCGCGACGGTCAAGACGCGGAGAAATAAGTCGCGCCGTTAATTGGTGCCCGGCGCCGTGCCGTGGCTGCGTGGCTCTCCGATGACGCGGGCGCGGGTGAGGGTCCTGACCAGGTCCTTGCTGTGCTCCTGTAGATAAGGCGTCTGGTGGCGCTGGAGCCGGTAGTTGAGCCAGCACGTCATGCCTTCGATGGCCGCATGCACGCGGGCGAGGCTGGTATAGGTCGAACGTCCCTCGGCACGCATCATGCGCTTCAAGGGAACCGAAATCGACGGGACGCCGAGACAGCCGATCATCGCCGGGAGCGAAGGATGCTGCGTCGGAAATGCCACGATCGCCTGCACCAGCTGGCGGTCCATCAGAACATACATGCCGACATCGCTTGGAAGCCCGGTCAGGACGTGCAGCAGCGTTCGGTACATAAGCGAGGTCACATGCCGGCCCAACGATTGATAGCGGCCGCGCCTCCCAGCGAACACCGCCGAGACATCCGGCGACCGGGCGCGCCATAGATGCGGCAACGCCGAGGGAGGGTCCTGCAAATCGGCATCCATGACGACGCAGCTTTCGCCGCTCGCGTGCTCGAGACCGCAAATGACAGCGATCTGCTGTCCAAAATTCCGCCTCAGTTCGATGACGGTGACCTCGGCATGCTTCCGCGCCAGCCGGCCCAGTCTTTGGGCCGAATCGTCGGCGCTGCCGTCATCGATGAACAGGATCTCGAAGGAGATGCTCTCGGGGCGCAACGCGGCCTTCAGCTGATCGCACAGCAAGGCGAGCGTGGCTGCATCGTTGTAGACGGGAATGACCACCGTGAGGTCGAGGCGCACGGGCCGGACGGCATTCGCATGCGAGAGGCCAGATGTCACCCGCCTTGGTCCTCCGGCAACGTGCCCAGCCGCCTGGCCCGGTCGCGTTTAGGCGAGCAAACCCCTTCCTGCCGAAGCAGATGTGCCTGACGCCGCTTTTGACCGAGGCTGACCTGACGCCGCGCCAGGTCAGCACTTGATACACGTTAACTCTATTGCGGGCTGGGCGGCGGGGCTTCGTCGCTTGCCGGGGCGGTCGTCGCCATCGGCGCTTTGCCGAGCACGCAATCGAACCAAACCGAGTCTGGCGCGAACTTGCAGCCATGACGGTAGCTTTGAACCACACTGAACGCGACGAGAGCAATCAGAAGAATGAGAATCAGGCGCATATGCTTGTCCCTCCTTATCGAGGCCGCAAATTAGCCGAATGCGTGGAAAACAGAAAGGCCCGACAGTAGGGCAGACATAATTAGCCGAGGAACACATCGATGCCGAGCGGGGTTTTTTTGATTGCATCCTGAAACGCGGGCCCAAAAGGTAACTACATGCGCCAGATGACGTTCACATTACTCGCTGGCTTGTTGGCCTTCAGCTTGGCGGGGTGCGGCGATAGCGCCACCCTGTCCGAAGAGGCGGGCACCGGTCCAGATCCACAGCTTCCCCCGCCAAAGCAAACGTTTTTCCCGACTGTGAGCGTTGCGCCGGCTAGGGGTTGGGCAGACGGCACCGCGCCTACTCCGGCCGCTGGCTTTGCCGTCAGCGCCTTCGCCAGCGGCCTGGACCACCCGCGCTGGCTCTATGTCCTGCCGAATGGAGACGTGCTCGTCGCCGAGACCAACACCCCGTCCTCCGACGCACCTCGCGACCTCATGGGCGTCGCCATGGCCGTCGTCATGAGCATCGCCGGGGCTGGAGTCGACAGTCCCAACCGAATCACTTTGTTGCGCGATGCCGATGGCGATGGCGCCGCCGAGACCAGATCCACCTTCCTGGAGGGATTGAATTCTCCCTTCGGCATGACCTTGGCGGGTCAGGATCTCTACGTTGCCGACACCGACGCCCTGTTGCGCTTCCCCTATAAGGAGGGCGAGACCAAGATCACCGCGTCCGGGGTGAAGGTCGCGGACCTGCCCGCCGGGCCTATCAATTATCACTGGACCAAGAATGTTATCGCCAGTCGCGACGGCTCGCGCCTGTTCGTGACCGTCGGCTCCAACAGCAATGCGGGCGAAAACGGGCTCGAGAACGAGCAGAGCCGAGCCACCATTCTGGAGATCGATCCATCAACCGGGAAGGAGCGGATTTTTGCCTCGGGCCTGCGCAACCCCAATGGTCTCGCCTGGCAACCTGACAGCGGTGAACTCTGGACCACGGTCAACGAGCGCGACATGCTCGGCGGCGATCTAGTTCCCGACTATTTGACCAGGGTGATGGAGGGCGGCTTCTACGGCTGGCCGTACAGCTATTACGGCCAGCACCTCGATCCACGCGTCGAGCCGCAGCGGCCGGACCTCGTAGCGAAGGCCATCGTCCCCGATTACGCGCTCGGGGCTCACACCGCTTCGCTCGGCCTCGCTTTCTATGACGGCGAACTGCTGCCGCCGCAATACAGGGGTGGCGCTTTTATCGGCCAGCATGGTTCGTGGAATCGGAGGCCCCAGAGCGGTTACAAGGTGATCTTCGTGCCCTTCGCCGACGGCCGCCCCTCAGGTCCGCCGGAGGACATCCTCACCGGCTTCATCGACCTGTTTGGCTTGGCCCGCGGCCGCCCTGTCGGCGTCGCCATCGACCGGGCCGGCGCCGTGCTCGTCGCCGACGACGTTGGTAACGCCATCTGGCGCCTGACGCCGGCGAGCGAGGCGACGAGCGCCTTGCCCTAGTCCCGACCCGCCTCCCTTTGGCCGCATTGGCTGGCTTAACAGCTTCATGCGCTGGACCCTCCGTATCGCCGCCATTCCGGCGGTTCTCCTCCTGGCCTACGCGATCTGGCCGGTCACCGGCTTCTACCGAATCGCGTCGGCCATCGAAGCCAGGGACGGCCCCGCCCTGAGCCGGAGGGTCGACTACCGTGCCTTGCGAAAGTCGCTGACCAAGCAGATCGTCGAGACCTATCTCGAACTCACCGGCAAGGAGAAGAAGCTCGGCCTCTTCGGCAAGAGCATCGCCGTCGGTCTTGGCACGTCCTACGCCGATCCGATCGTCGCGCGCCTGGTCAATGAGGCGACGCTGATGGAGCTGCTGACCAAGGGCAGTGCCGGAGGCGGCGCCAAAATCCCGGCCGAGCTCGCGCCGTTCTCCAAATCCGCGTTTCAGAGTGGGTGGAAGATCTGGTGGCATTCTGAGTATCGCGGCGACGATTATTACGTCTATCTGCCGCCGCAGAAATCCGCCGACGAGCAATTCAGAGTGAAGCTAAGCCTGAGCCAATGGCAGTGGAAGCTGGCCGGGCTCGATCTGCCGGACGCTCTCCGGGTCCAGCTCGCCGAGGAGTTGGTGAAGCAGCGCGAGAGCGAGAAGGACTGAAGTCAGCGGCGATGCCGCCGCGCCGCGCCGCGCGGGCCGCCCGGCTCAAGGACAAGCGACCGCGCTCACGTCGCAGGACCGCAGCCCCAGACACGCCCTGAACTGCACGCAGCAAGCACGATTGCAGCCGATTTGAGTCTGGGTGATCGCCGACGGCACCGAGCCCGCAGCCTCGCAGGCACCGTTGCAAGACTGGAACGAGGTGTTGCAGACCGTTCGATCAGTCGGCCGGCACACAGTGGGCGTGTCCTCGCAGAAGGCAATCACGCAACGGTTGATGCAGGCGCTCTGGCGGCCCGAAGTTCTGTCGCCGCTCTGGCGGTTCAAATTTCTCTCCCCGCCAAAGCAATGGTCGATGCAAGCGCTGCGGGTGGCGGCGCAGTCGGAAAGAGCCGCGCCCGGCCCCCAAGACACGGCCGTGGCAAAGATCAGCGTGCAGGCCGCCGCCAGAAGAAGAATCCGCATGGCCCCATTGAAGCACGCCCGCTAGCATCTCCGCAATTCATTGGCCGCACGGGTCCAGCGAATTTAACCCCCGCGGTGGAACTCTCTGGCCGCTTAGGTCGTTGAAAAAGTTAAGGCCAGTTGGAGGTTGAGCGTTTAGGGGGAGAGGATGGCCGCCACGTTGGACAATGGCCCGAGGTCAAGACCGTCAACTTTAAGCAAGATCGAAGCCTCGACTATCGGCGAGGACCTGGTCATTAGCGGTAACGTCGATTCGAAAAGCGAAATCCATCTTGAAGGCAATGTCCGTGGCGATGTTTCTTGCGTCGCGCTCGTACTCGGCGAAAATTCCAAGCTAGAAGGCAATGTGAAGGCCGAGGACGTCGTCGTCCGTGGGCGCCTGATCGGGTCGGTCAGAGCCATGCGCGTGACGCTGCATTCCACCTCTCACGTCGAAGGCGACTTGCATCATCAGAGTCTTGCCATCGAGCAGGGGGCTTATTTCGAAGGCAACTCGCGCCGCTGCGAGGATCCGTTTGCGCGCCCCGTGGAGATTGGGCAGACGGCTGCGCAAGGGGTATCCGAGCCCGCGGAAAGACGTCATCATCGGCCCGGCAAGGCTTTCGTCCGTTCCCTTCCTGGGCCGGAATAAGGCGCGGGGTTTGGGATCGGTTCGGCGTAGGAGGGCAGCATGTTTGGATCGAAGAACAAAGGCACAGTCATTGCCAAGGGGTTGAAGATCGTCGGCAGCGTGACGGCCGAGGGCCTGGTCGAGGTCAACGGCCAGATCGACGGCGAATTGCACTGCACCTCCCTCGTCATTTCGCGGGGCGCCCATGTGGTGGGAACGATCGCGGCTCAGCGCGTGGTCGTGGATGGAAGGATCGAAGGGCCGATCCAGGGCGGCGACGTGTTTCTAAAATCGCAGGCCCATGTCGTCGGCGATATCCACCACCAATCCCTGTCCATCGAGAGCGGCGCCTATTTCGACGGTCGTTCGGTCCAGAACCGGGGCAATGGCCAGTCGCCTGAGAAGCTCGAGAAGCGGTCGCTCCGGCAGATCGCGACCAATAACCGGACATTGGCCGCCGCTGCCGTGGCCGACGAGTAAGGCCTGGCGGGCGGTGAATTCGGAAACGATGCTCGCCGGCCGAAGCGACGGAACGACGGCGGGCTGGAGTAGACCGCTTTGGGTGAAGCCTATTCCTTGGGCGGGTTGGCGTTGTCCCACGCCTCCATGGCGCCGGTCAGCATCTTGTGGAAGCGGCCATCGGTTGTCATCGCCGCCACGTCTTGTCCGAATTTCGGCGCCAAGGTGCGGCAGGGCGATTTCTTGGAGAAGGCGACGAACATCTCGGCGGTAAGGAGCGCCGGGCTTAGAACCTCGACTTTATCCTCGAGGCCCAATTTGTCCGCCTCGGCGAGGCCCGGATAATAGCCGGCGATGACATAGTCGGCTTTGCCGGACATCAAATCGGCGAAGGCGTCGTCGATGCCGTCGGTGCGGGCGACGGTCAGGCTCTCTTTGATAAAGGCATCGAAGTCGGTGCCGTAGCTCTCGCCCTGATTGGTGACGCCCTTCTTGCCGATCAAGTCCTGCTGATCGGTAAAGGGAAAGCCCTTGCCCTTGGCGACGAAGACGACCACCTGGTCGAAATTGAAGGCAGGCTGGACGTAATCGAGATAGGTAGCGCGCTCATCGTTGTAATAAATGCCGACAATCATGTCGACTTTGCCGTCGCGCGCGGCCGCCTGAGCCTCTTCCCAAGTCCCGGTGTATTCCGATACGACGGGAACCTTGAGCTCCTTACCAATCGCCTCGACCAGGTCCGCGGCGGCGCCAGCGATTTTGTCGCCGTCCTTGAACGCGATCACCGGATATTGGGGGTGGCCCGTAAACGTCAGCGTGTCGCAAGCATCGGCGGCGACAGCGGCACTGCTGCATGTAAGCGCCAGGGCGGCAAATAGGCTCAAGCCGATAATACTTTTCATGATCAGGTTTGCTCCAACCAATTGTCAGGTCAAAAACACCAGCTATTTGGCTGGCTCTGCCCGGCCCTTTGACTGCGCCTTGATTTTTTCGACCTCGGCGGCCGAAATCTTGCCGGCCTTCACCAGCGCATTGACGCAAGCCGGCGACAAGCCGGGCCCCGCCTTGCGCATGCAAAGGTTCACGGCAGAGGTTTGAATGCCGTAATCTCCGCAGAATTTCTTGTAGTCGTTGACGCAATAATTCTGCATGTCCTTGGAGATGGCCCCGGCCTGAGCCCAGGCCGCTGACGGCGCCACGCAGCCAAGGAAAACCATCAAGACAAGTGCGGTAGGCGGTCTTGTTCGATCACGCGTCATCCACTGGGACCCCTCTTAAATTCGGAGATAGGTTCTAGCACGCTTCTCGATCCTCGCCACACCAGTAGAGGCCGGGTTGCTGGGAGGGGAGGCTGGGGCGATCGCCTTGGCAAGGAAAAGCCTCGGCCGGAATCAACCGGCCGAGGCTTTGGCAATTGCTGGAGAGAGAACAGGACTAGTTAGTTCGTCGGTTGTTCGATCATACCCACCGGCAACCGTTCAGGCTATTTGAGTGGCTCTTGGACCATGGTCTGCTGGTGGTGGAAGCAGCCCCCAAGGCCAATGGCTGCCGATATAACGATGGCGCAAGCTATCAAGACGCGCATGGATCAGTCCCCCGTTTTCATCTAATTCAAGGAATCAACATTAGTGGATCGCCGCGGAGGAAGGGTGACACTTTGGACACACAGGTCGCGAAAATCTAACGGGAGGGGTGCCGCGGCCGGCGCTAACGCCATCCGAGGAAGGGCTTCCGTGGGATCGCCATCTTCAAAAACGAAGCCGAATGCAAAAAGGAAGCCCAGGCCGATCCATGGGGGAGCCGGGGCTTCTGAGTCTCACGGAGCCCTTGGGGGGACTAGGGCTGCTTGCTCTGCATCTTGGAAGCGGGGGAATGCGCTTCCGAGTGCAACCTCATCTTGCACCCAATAGCCCTCGTGCCAAAGATCGCGAAAGAGGTACTCCCGCCGTAGCCGGCAAACGCATTAGACGGTCGGTCCTTGCGCTCGCTTCTTCGTCGCTGCAGGCAACTCGCGTTGGTGGCCGAAGAAATCCATCCCCAGGAGCCGGTAGGAGAGATAGAGCGCCACCAGCCACACGGCCGTGAACAGCAGCACCAGCCAATATGCTATTCGTTGCACGCGGCAAGCTTAGTGTTCTGCTATTTTACAGCGCCAGGATCCAAAGAGGGTAGCCCTGGAGAGAGGGCGCTCAGCGGGAGATCCCCAGTGCCGTTCACGCGATCTCGAGACAACTTCGACCCCGAAACGTTGAGGGTGCTCAACGCCGCCTTTAACGAGGCGTGGAACGTTCTGGAGAGCGGCGGCATCCAATTTGACCGAGAGGCCACCAGGACCGCCCTTGCAGACATCATCATCAAGTTTGCAAGCCAGGGGGAGATTGATCCCGACAGGCTGAAAGCGCTCGCGCTTACGGCCCTGCCGAATTACGTCTCGGGATAGGTTCTTGCAGTTCCAGGAGCAGGCCGCAGCCGCAGCCTGGACCAAGGTTGCCTGCCCTTTTTTGTGCCCCGCTCTGCCAGCCGTTGCTTAGTCACGAGCAGCGCCAGCGCACGCTCGAGCTCGGAGCCGTTGGCGAGCTCCTTGCCTCGGTTCTCTTCCTGTCGGACGAAGTCGTCGAGACGATTCTCGGCAACCGCCTCGCGCAATGTTAGGTCCTGTTTCATAGCTCAGGTCTCTCGCCCCCACGAGTTCGAATGGGAGATCCCCTGCCAGCGTTCGGCTGGCTTTATTCAGCTCGGAAGTATGCCAAGTCGTTGAGTCAATTTTTTGACCGGAATTTGCCGAGACGACGCCCGGAACTGGGCCTCTCGCTTCCACGTTAATCAGTGTCCCAGCCGGCACTCCTCCAGGACTCCCATTCCTCCCGCCGGTTGGGAATGAGTCGGGGAGACGAAGCCCCGGGGTACGTCCCTCCTGGGGCTTCGGCCTGTTTGGACGCGACGTCGGCGTGCCGCCACCCGTGCAGTCCTTGCACGTCAGAGCGTTGGCGGGCGAATAATTGCTCCCCTCGCCTGATCTATAGGGTACCCTGGATCGCTGCGGCGGAAATCGAAGGACGAAATGTCGGTTGAGGGGTGGCTGGTGCTCCGTTTTGGAGGATTGCAGGCGAGGGCATTACGGGCTGTTCGAAGCACGACCAAAAAGCTAGCGCGCCCTATTCAGAAGTCGCGCCTCATTCGAAAGTGGCGCGCCATCTATGCGAGGAGGCGGAGCCGCGCGACGTTTATTGCCGTCACTGGGAGCAGTGGCAAATCCACAACAACAGCTTTGATTTCGCACATTTTATCCGGTGTGGCTCCGACCCGCACACACGTCGTTCGGAACGGTTACAAATCCAACATCAGGTCGTTGCAAAAGCGGCCGCCAGACAATGGCTATTTTGTAGGCGAGATCGGCTCTGAAGGCCCGGGGACGCTCCAGCCGATGATTGATGTGATCAGACCAACCGTAGGGGTCGTCACGCTGGTTGCCCTGGAGCACAAAAGTGCGTTTCGGACATGTGAGGCGGTGGCGGAAGAGAAGCAAAGATTGGTCGAGGCACTTCCGGTAAGCGGACTGGCCGTTCTCAACTACGATGACTCACGCGTCGCGGCCATGGCCCAGCACACCAAGGCGCGGACTGTGACGTTTGGCCAAACCGGGGGAGAGTACCAGGTATCGAATGTCCGTTGTCCGTCGCCCGGAGAACTCGGTCTTACAATCACCCATCACGATCAAGCATTCGAGCTCGTCTCGCAGCTGACGGGCGTGCACCAAGGTCTAGTTGTGGCGGCGGCATTTTGTTGCGCCCATCAGCTCGGGGTCGCCCCCGAGGTGATTGTCGAGCGTATCGCCAGCTTCCCCCCCCTGTTCGGGCGATGTTCGGTACACCGCGTGAGAAGCGGCCCTGTGTTCATCGTCGACTCAGCCAAGGCCCCATACCACAGCCTTCAACTCGCCCTCGACATGATGGCCGGCTTCCGCGCACCCCGTAAGCGGATCGTAATCGGCCACATCAGTGATAATGCCGGATCGGATCGGGTCTATCGAAAAGTCTACCAGGCAGCTCGTTCCGTGGCGGACCAAGTGATCTTTATCGGCGAGCATTCACATCGCTCCAAGGCCACGCCCGAGGATATTGCCAATGGGCGTTTCCTGCGCTTTGAAAACATTCGAGCCGCGGCCGAGTTTTTGAGGGAGAGCGCGATCCCCGACGAAGTCGTCCTGTTGAAAAGCGCGGCTAACCTGCATCTCGAGCGATTGATGCTGACTTTTTTTGCCTCGGTGCAATGCTGGAAAGACGTTTGCGGCAAAAAGGAATCTTGCGTCCCGGTACTAGGCCGAGGTTGCTCCATGTACGAGGTGCCATTTGAGCAGCACAAATCCTCGAGGAAGCATCGGTTGCGTCACGTTCCGTCGAATGCTTACAATTTCATCCCTCAGAACTAGAAAAAAATCCGCTTGCCTTTGCGAACCGGCGTTCGTTTGGTGGCGCGCCTTGAAAGGCTCAGGTTGACAGAGCCCGGTCGATCCTGCGCTTGGCTTCCGCCAGAGCTTCGCTCTCCGGGAACCTTATCGGTCGGAATGTGGGTTGGGCGAGTATGGGCAAATCCGGCCGGGTCGGATGCACACTGACCACCCAGTCATGACCGTTGTGCTCTAGGGCGATGCTATATCCTCGGTAACACAAAGCGTCCTCCTGGAAGGAGGAACGGGGTTGCCGCACGGATGTTCCCGAGAATCGAAAATTGCGCCCTGGCCGAAACCCTCGCCCAGCAGTGCGGGTCTTGTCGTTCGCTGCTTGCCAAGCCTGCCGCAGTTACGAGCTGCCCCTGCGCGGGCCGAGCGTCATCCTCTCGACCGCTCCCTGCAACGCGCATAAGATCGAACGACTGAGCGCGTGGGGCGCTCTGTAGCGTGTGGAGTGATCCGATGCGAAAAGCATTCGTGCTGATGGTGGGGTTTGTCGCGGTTGCCTCGTTCCCCTTCGTGGCAGGGGCCGCAGGCGTGAAGTTAACTCCAGAGCAAGTCGGGACTGTTTGCGGGAAGGGAATGACGTCCGGCGGCGCCTCGTCCGGCTGTAAGAAAAGCTGCGGTCTGAACGGGGAGCACAGTTGCGAATACAGTTGCTATAAAGGCAAAGACTGCGAAGGGAACTGCACCACCTGCGGGGTTAAAAGCCGCAGTGTGATGTTCCCAAATTTCTATGCCAACCGCATGGTCAGGCAATCTGTAAGAGGTTCCCAATAAAGGGCGCCGGCCAAGCCGCCGTCTAGACGATCCAACCCCGCTCGCGGGCCTTGTCGTTCGCTGCTTTCCAGACCTTCGCCAGAAGCTCGTGGTCATCCGTTCGCGTGCGCTGCCGCAGTATGAGCTGCGGCTGCCCTGCGGGTTTGTAATACACGGCAGAGAACCTGCCGGAGCGGACGATGATATCGCGACCGTGGACCTCGACTTGCATCGGTTAACGTTACCACAACAAATAATTGGAAAGCCGCCTCAACAGGGGCGGTGACGGTGCAGGGAGAAACTCCAGCTAATTTTCTTTGCGCCGCGATCTTCGCAACCGAGGCTAAGGAGGCGCTTTCGCCGCCGGCGGTTCGATCGGGAATAGTCTTTTGGCGTCACCAATCTGAGCAAAGAGCCGGCGTACTCTCGAACGGAATTTGCAGCATTTTCAAGCCCTCCATTGGTTGCGAGTGTTACCTCGCTGGTTGCCTACGGAGGGACGAGGATTGGACGTCGAACGGCCAAAGTCTTTGAGGGTATTGGTGAGCCCGCCGGGACTCGAACCCGGGACCCTCTGATTAAAAGTCAGATGCTCTACCGGCTGAGCTACGGGCTCCTCGTGGCGACCATAGGGTCGCGCAATCGCCGAGGTCAAACAGAAAGGACGCCAATCGGATCGGCGAACGACGCCGGTCCGGACCAGCGCTGGGGCATCACTAGTCGAAAATAGAGAATCGCGAAACCTCAAAGCTTTGGATAAGGTCGCGCCGATCCTGGAGGGTCCGGGGAGGGGAGAGCCTGATGCCGAATGAGAGGCCAAAGGGCGGCCGGCGCCGCTATCTGCCACGCCTGCTGCTGCTCATCCCCTTCGCGGCAATCCTGTGGGTGCCGTCCTACAACCGGATCGAGCCCACACTCGCCGGCGTTCCCTTCTTCTATTGGTACCAGCTCGCCTGGATCCTCGTCGCCGCGATTCTGGTTCTGCTCATCTACCTCATCGAAATCGGAATCACGCGCCGGGTTTAGAGAGCGCCACGGGGAGCTTCATTTGTGAACGCGACTGCCACGATCATCTTCGTCGCGCTTCTTGTCTTCATCACCTGGCTGGGTTTCATTGCGGCCCGTTGGCGGCAGGCCGACCTCAATCTGCTGCATGAATGGGGTTTGGGCGGGCGCCGCTTCGGCACCATTGTCACCTGGTTCCTGCTCGGCGGCGATCTCTATACCGCCTACACTTTCATCGCCGTGCCGGCGCTCGTTTATGGCATGGGGGCAATGGGCTTCTTCGCCGTGCCCTACACCATCCTCATCTATCCCTTCCTTTATATGATCTTTCCGCGGCTTTGGGCGGTGGCCCATGCCCGCGGCCATGTCACCGCCGCCGACTTCGTGCGCGAACGGTTCGACAGCCGCCTGCTCGCGCTCGCCATGGCGGTGACGGGCGTGATCGCCACCATGCCCTATATCGCGCTCCAGCTCGTCGGCATGGAGGTGGTGATCGGCGCGCTCGGCTTCCCGACCGAGGGTTTGGTCGGGCATCTGCCGTTGATCATCGCCTTTCTCATCCTCGCCGCCTTTACCTATAAGAGCGGCCTTCGGGCGCCGGCGCTGATCGCCGTGGTCAAGGATGTGCTGATCTTCATCACCGTGATCGCCGCCATCGTCATCATTCCGGCCAAGCTCGGCGGCTATGGCGCGATCTTCGCTAAGGTGCCGCCGGAGAAGCTGCTCCTGACGCCGCCGCAAGGCTCTAGCCTCGGTCTCTACAGCGCCTATGTCACCTTGGCCCTCGGCTCGGCCATGGCCCTCTTTCTCTATCCGCATGCGATGACCGGGATCCTGAGCGCCTCAAGCGGCAATGTGATCAGGCGCAATGCCGCGCTGCTGCCGGCCTATTCCTTCGTGCTCGGGCTGATCGCGCTTCTCGGCTACATGGCCATCGCCGCCGATGTCGGCCAGGATCCGGTGCACGCCGCGGGCTTCGCCCGTTATGGCCCGAACTATGCGGTGCCGGCGCTGTTCCTGTCGTCGTTCAATTCCTGGTTCGTGGGGGTGGCCTTTGCCGGCATCGCCATCGGCGCGCTAGTGCCGGCGGCGATCATGTCGATCGCCTGCGCCAATCTGTTCACGCGCAATCTCTACAAGGAATATCTGCGGCCGGATTGCACCGAGGCGCAAGAAGCGCAGATGGCGAAGATCGTGTCGCTGGTGGTGAAGGTCGGCGCCGTCGTCTTCATTCTGGCGATCCCGCACAATTACGCGATCCAGCTTCAGTTGCTCGGCGGCATCTGGATCATCCAGCTTCTGCCCGTCATTGTGCTCGGCCTTTACACGCGCTCCGCCAATGCCCGCGCGCTGTTGATCGGATGGGCCGTTGGGCTGGGGAGCGGCAGCTACATGGCGGCGACGCAAGGATTTGCCAGCTCCGTCTATCCCTTGTCGATATGGGGCGTAACCGTGCCGGGATATGCCGCGCTCTATTCCGTCGGGCTGAACTTTCTCTTCGCCCTGGCGCTTACGCCGGTGTTCAACCGATTCGCGCCGCGACCCTCGTCCCCGGTCAGCTTCTAGTCCGTGGGTGCCGGCGAGGGGGCGAAACCCGCTCCAGCCTGTGCATAGAGGTCCGAAATCGCCGCTTTTTCGTCGGAGCACGCCTCGACCGCGAGCCTTTTCCTCGTTAGTCTGCGCTCCGTCTAACCACATGACCCTCGAGGGAGTTCAATTTCATGGCAAACGACAACCAGGCTGGCGGGAGGACGTTTCTCGCAGTGATCCTGGGCGCGATCGTTCTCGCCCTCGTCATTGCTGCCTACTTTATGTACGGGCACAAAGAGGAGGCACCTCCAGCCGCACCGCCCGCGGCCGAACTACCGGCACCGGCCCCGGAACCAACCCCGGCACCTGCGCCTGCACCGGCTCCAGTCGAGCCTGCGCCCGCGCCGGAGGCTCCAGCCGCTCCGGCTCCGGAAGCGCCTGCGCCAGAGGCGCCGGCTCCCCAAGCTCCGGCACCGGAGACGCCGCCAAATCCATAGGCGGTTGGCAACACGATTGACGTCAGGGCGGTCCTTGGGCCGCCCTGATGCTTTGTGATGCCATGACCGGTGTGGCGCCGGGCGAGCCGCCAGGCGATGCGCGCAAGGGCGCCATCGCTGCCCGCGGACCTGCAAACAAACGCTCCACCCAAGCCTCTCTTCGCGCCGAAACTGGTGTAGATTGTCGGTTGAGACGCAAGGGCCGCGATCCGCCGCGCCTTTGGTTTCACCGCGCACTCCTTTGACCGCATAATGACGGTCGCCCAACGGCCCGGTTTTGGCCGCATGGGCAGCGGATATTTCGGACGAAGCTACAGGTCGTCGCTCGATGCCAGAAGCACGTCGCAGAACGGGTCTATCCCTCCAGTCACGCCTCCTGCTAGTCGGCGTGCTGCTCGCGCTGATGGTTTGCCTCCCCGTGTTCTGGCACCAGCGTGAGCAGGTGGCCGACACCGCCCCGCCGCCGCCGCCGCTTCAGCCATCGCCGATCAAGCCGGTCGTCGCCAAGGAGGGGCCGGCGAAGACAGTGCCGGTCGAGGCGGCCGAGGTGATGCAGGGACCCTTGACCGAGCAGGTGACGGCGGTCGGCAGCCTCAGATCGGATGAGTCCGTGGTAATCACCTCCGAGATCGCCGGCAGGATCAGCGGCATCCATTTCAAGGAGGGCAGGCCCGTCGATAGCGGCGCGCCGCTCATCACCCTCGACGATTCCGTCTATCAAGCCGAACTGCACGAGGCCGAGGCCAAGCAGCGTCTGGCCGAGCAGAGCAACCAACGCGTGATGGAGCTGTTCTCGCGCAAATTTGCCAGTGCCAGTTCCAAGGACGAGGCCGAGAGCAATCTCGCCGTCACCAACGCCGCGACCGAGCTCGCCAAGGCCCGCATCGAGAAGACGAGAATCGCGGCGCCCTTCGCCGGCATCGTCGGCCTGCGCCAGGTGAGCCTCGGAGAATACATCACGCCGGGACAGCCCTTGGTCGGCTTGGACGCCATCGAGGAGATCAAGGTCGACTTCAAGATGCCCGAGAAATACCTCTCGACCGTGCATAACGGCCAAGCGATCGAGATCAAGGTGGATGCGTTTCCGGGGGAGACCTTCAACGGCGAGGTTTACGCCATCGACCCCCGCGTCGATATCGAGGGGCGCTCCATCTTCATTCGAGCGCGCGTGCCCAATGAGGACCAGAAGCTCAGGCCCGGCCAGTTTGCCCGCGTGACCTTGATTCACGAGGTCAAGCCCGATGCCCTGACCGTACCGGAGGCGGCCATCGTGCCCAAGGGCGCGGACCAGTATGTGTTCAAGGTCGTCGACGGCAAGGTGCAGCTCGCCAAGGTCTCCATCGGCACCAGACGCGCAGGCCGGGTCGAGCTGGTCGAGGGCGTGAGTGCCGGCGAGCTCGTGGTTACCGCAGGCCAGCTCAAGATCCGCGACGGCGCCGCGGTCACCGTGGTCCCGGCCCAGGAGCCGAAGGCGTGAAGCTTTCCGAGGTCTCCATCCATCGCCCTGTCTTCGCCACGGTGATGAGCTTGGTGGTGGTGCTGGTCGGCCTCGTCGGCTACAGCCGGCTGACGGTCAGGGAATATCCGAATATCGACCCACCGGTGGTGACCGTCTCCACCACCTATCAGGGTGCGAGCGCGCCCATCGTCGAGACCCAAGTCAGCAAGGTTCTGGAAGATTCGTTATCGGGCATCGAGGGCATCGACTACATCACCTCGATCAGCCGCGAGGAACAGAGCCAAATCAGCATCAGGTTCAACCTCGAGCGCGACCCCGACGACGCGGCCGCCGATGTGCGCGACCGTGTCGGGCGCATGCGCGGGCATCTGCCCGATGAAATCGAAGAACCGGTGATCCAGAAGATTGAGGCGGACGCGCAGCCCATCCTCTATATCGCCTTCCACAGCACCAAGCATTCCGCGCTCGAAATCACCGACTACGCCGACCGCTACGTCAAGGATCAGCTGCAAACGTTGCCCGGCGTGGCCGAGGTCAGGCTGTTCGGCGAGCGCGAATATTCGATGCGCATTTGGCTCGATCCGGAGCGGCTCGCTGCCTACAACCTCACGCCGCAAGACGTCGAGGCCGCGCTTCGGCGGCAGAATGTCGATGTCCCCGCCGGCCGCATCGAGAGCTTGCAGCGCGAATTTACCGTCCTGTCCGAGACCGATCTCAAGACTCCGGCGCAGTTCGACGATCTGATCCTGAAGGACGTCAAAGGCTATCTCGTGCGGCTCTCCGACGTCGGTTACGCCGAACTCGGGCCGTTGGATGAGCGGCGCATCGTTCGCTCCAACGGATTGCCGGCGATCGCGCTCGGGGTGGTGAAGCAGGCCACCGCGAATCCCCTTGATGTGTCCAACGATGTCGCGGCGGCGTTGCCAGGCATTCTCGCCTCCTTGCCGGAGGGGATGAAGGTCGAGGTGGCCCACGACAAGTCGATCTTCATCCGCGAGTCGGTCAAGAACGTGTACAAGACCATTGGCGAGGCCATCCTGCTCGTGGTCCTGATCATCTTTTTGTTCCTGCGCTCGTTCCGGGCCACGCTGATCCCGCTCGTCACCATTCCGGTTTCTCTCGTCGGCGCCTTCGCGCTGATGTATCTCCTCGATTTTTCCATCAACACCCTGACGCTGCTCGCCCTCGTGCTCGCCATCGGTCTCGTCGTCGACGACGCCATCGTCATGCTGGAAAATATCTACCGCCACGTCGAGGACGGCGACCCTCCGGTCGAGGCGGCGCTCGTCGGCAGCAAAGAGATCGGCTTCGCCGTGCTGGCGATGACCCTCACGCTTGCTGCGGTCTATGCGCCGATCGGGTTCATGGCCGGCACCACCGGCAGGCTGTTCACCGAGTTCGCCTGGACCCTGGCCGGCGCCGTGATCGTGTCTGGCTTCGTCGCGCTCACGCTCACGCCCATGATGTGCTCGAAGCTGCTTCATCGCGATGAGAAGCACGGATGGTTCTATCGCTCGATCGAGACCGGCCTGCGCGGGCTCACCTCGGGCTACCGGGTGCTCATCCGTACCGCGCTTAAAGTCCGTCCCCTCGTTCTCCTCATCGGGCTTGGCGTCGCCGGCTCGAGCTTCTTCCTATTCAACATGCTCAAATCCGAGCTGGCGCCGACCGAGGACCAGGGCTTCCTCGTCGGCGTGATCGTGGCGCCGGAAGGCTCCACCATCGATTACACCGACACTTACGCCAAGCGGCTCGAGACGATCTTCAGCAAGATCCCCGAGGCCGAGCGCTATTTCGTGGTGTCGGGCAGGCCGACGGTCTCGCAAGGCACCACCTTCCTCAAGCTCAAGCCGTGGAGCGAGCGGAAGCGCACTCAACAGGAGATCGCCGCGTCGATCACGCCGGAGATGGTGGCGATCCCAGGGGTCGTCGCCTTCCCGAGCAGCCCGCCACCGCTTGGTCAAAGCGTACGCGACAAGCCGATTCAGCTCGTAATCCAGACCTCGCGGCCTTACGAAGAGCTGCAAGTGATGGTCGACAAAATGCTCGAGAAGGCGGCGGACAATCCGGGCCTGCTCAATGTCGATACCGATCTCAAGCTCAACTCGCCACAGCTTGAGGTGAACATCGATCGCGACAAGGCCGCGGCCGTTGGCGTCGAGGTGGAGGCTCTGGGCCGGACGCTGGAGACCCTGCTCGGCGGGCGCCAGGTCACGCGCTTCAAGCGCGATGGCGAGCAATATGACGTGGTGGTCAAGATCGCCGACATCGATCGGCGCAACCCGGAGGATCTGCGCCGCATCCATGTGCGCGGGCGCGGCGACACCATGATCCCGCTGTCGAATCTGATGACCGTGACGGAAGGCGTGGCGCCGAAGGAGCTCAATCATTTCAACCAGCTTCGCTCGGCGTCGATCACCGCTCATCTCGCGCCGGGATACACTTTGAGCGAGGGCCTCGAATTTCTTGAGAACGCGGCCAAGGAGGTCCTGCCGCCCACGGCCCGTCTCGACTACGCCGGCCAGTCGCGCGAGTTCAAGCAGACCAGCTCCAGCATCTATTTCACCTTCCTGCTGGCGCTTGCCTTCATCTATCTCGTGCTCGCGGCCCAATTCGAGAGCTTCAAGGACCCCTTCATCATCATGCTGACGGTGCCGCTCTCCATTACCGGAGCGCTGCTGGCGCTGTGGTGGAGCGGCGGCACGCTGAACATCTATAGCCAGGTGGGGCTCGTCACGCTGATCGGGCTGATCACCAAGCACGGCATTCTGATCGTCGAGTTCGCCAACCAGATGCGCGCCCAGGGCCGCTCGGTGCGCGAGGCGGTGATCGAGGCGGCGGTGTTGCGGCTGCGCCCCATTCTGATGACCACCGGCGCGACCGTCTTCGGCGCGGTGCCACTGGCGATCGCGTCCGGCGCCGGCGCGGAGAGCCGCCAGGACATCGGCTGGGTGATCGTCGGCGGGTTGACGATCGGGACCTTCTTTACGCTGTTCGTGATCCCCGTGGTCTACGCCCTGGCCGCTGGCCGCGACCCCGCCGAGGGCGACCTCGCCGGGGAGCACGACGGCGAGGCGGCGCCCGTCCCCCGCGCCGCGGCGGAATAAAGGCGGGCGCAAATCGTCCGGCCTCCAGCCTTGGTCGAAGAAGCCGCCGCCGGTCGGCCTTCCGGGGGCGCCGGCCCCGTGTTAGGGTCCGCGAAGCGAACGCGGCAAGAGGAGTATGGCGCTGAAACCTGGAACAGCCGAGCACGAGGATGGCCGCGAAGAACGAGCCGATTTGCCGCGGTGCCGGTTCTGCAATGAGCCGGTGGTGAAGTGGGCCTGGAAATGCGGAAATTGCGGCAGCGGCATCGCTACGCCCTATCAATGGGGACCAAGGATGGCGATCATCGCGGTTTTCTGCGGCCTATACCTGTGGGGCATCGTCAAGTACTTCGGTTACTGAAGGGGTGCTCGTGGAAACGGGTTGTGTCGGCGACGGTATTAGCTCGGTAATCGGGAGAAGAGACTCCCGAGCGCTGCGCGGCCGCGCATTGACAACCGTTCGACGAAAAAGAGTGCTTGCTTGCGCCCGTTAACCAATGGTAATAATTTGGTTAACGGGCGAAGCAAGTAATGCGCGGATGCAGATACAGCGCAGCTGTCAACGTCTTAAAAAAGGCCGCCCAGTAACGGGCAGCGCAAGTTTGAGCGAGGACGAGGTCAAAGTA
>JBBQKN010000028.1:0-39398 GCA_038326945.1 Hyphomicrobiales bacterium | reverse complement strand
GCTGTTGTGGCCTGCTAGCCATCTTTTTGCGTCTCGACCTTCACCGATATTGTGGGGGCCGATTCGAAGGCTTCCCTCAAGGGAGCAAGCATCTTCTCCAAAAGCTCGGCAAATTGCATAGCATCCTGATAAGGCATGACCACGCGTGTACGGAGATGAATGACCTCGGGTGTAACTGCCTCGCAGAAAGCGAAAAACACCCCAGACGGGCCCACAGTCACATATACCTTGTTCGATAGGACCGCCGGCCCTTCGAACGCTGCCACCAACTCTTTTTGATCGGGCGGTTTTACCCCCTGCGGGGCAATTTCTTTGGCCATCGACGGCATCCTCTACTCGGTTGTGAGTGTTGGATTTACCATAGTCCCTCCCCATACGCCAAGGGGATATATGCCCCAGATTGCATCGCGGCTACACTGGAATTTAAGGCTGTAGAGTCACGCCAGAGCGGGGGCTGAAGCGATGTTTGCGCGGGTCACCACGGTTGCCTTCGAGGGGATCGAGGCCCGCGCCGTCGATGTGCAGGTGCAGATCGGGCCCGGGTTGCCGGCCTTCACCATCGTCGGCTTGCCGGACAAGGCCGTGGCCGAGAGCCGGGAGCGGGTGCGCGGCGCGCTCAACGCCATCGGGCTGGCGCTGCCGCCAAAACGCATCACCGTCAATCTCGCCCCTGCCGATCTGCCGAAGGAAGGCAGCCACTACGACCTCCCCATCGCGCTTGGGCTGATGGCCGCGGTCGGCGCCGTGGCCCATGACGCCATCGAGAGCTATTGCGTGTTGGGCGAGCTGGCGCTTGACGGCTCGATCGCCGCGGTCGCCGGCGCCCTCCCTGCCGCGATCGGCGCGAATGCGATCGGCAAGGGCCTGATCTGCCCGCAAGCCTCGGGCGCGGAGGCGGCCTGGGCGGCGTCCGACATGTCGATCTTGGCGCCAACCAATTTGCTGGTGCTGGTCAATCACTTCAAGGGCCTGCAAACCTTGAAGCGCCCGCAGCCGACGCCGGACCCCGGCCCCGAGGCGATGCCGGATCTACGGGATATCAAGGGTCAGGAGACGGCGAAACGCGCGCTGGAAGTGGCTGCCGCAGGCGGCCACAATCTCTTGATGATCGGCCCACCCGGCGCCGGCAAGTCGATGCTGGCGAAACGCCTGCCGTCGCTGCTGCCGCCGCTCGAGCCGGCCGAGATGCTGGAAGTGAGCATGATCAGGAGCCTCGCCGGCGATCTCGCCGGCGGCCGCATCGGCAGGACCCGACCGTTCCGCGCGCCCCATCATTCGGCGAGCATGGCCGCGCTTGTCGGCGGCGGCACGAGGCCACGACCGGGAGAGGTGGCGCTCGCCCAACTCGGCGTCTTGTTCCTGGACGAGCTGCCGGAATTCGCGGCCCAAGTACTCGACGCGCTGCGCCAGCCGCTCGAGGCGGGAGAGACCGTGATCGCGCGCGCCAATCATCGCATCTCCTACCCGTCGCGCATCCAGCTCGTGGCCGCGATGAATCCCTGCCGCTGCGGCCGTGCCGGCGAGCCGGGCTATGCCTGCCGCCAGGGCCGGCTTTGCGCCGAGCGCTACCAAGCGCGCATCTCGGGCCCGCTGCTCGACCGCATCGATCTGCAAATCGAGGTGCCAGCCGTCTCCACCGCAGATTTGGTGCTACCGGCGGCATCGGAAGGCAGCAGCGAGGTGCGCGCGCGCGTGACCGCGGCGCGGCGCATCCAGCTGGAGCGGTTCCAAACGCTCAATCATCCAAGCGCCCGGACCAATGCCGATTGCGATGGGAGCCTGCTCGAGGAGATAGCAGCCCCCGACCATAGCGGGCGCACGCTGTTGCGCGAAGCCGCCGACGCGTTGGGCTTGAGCGCGCGCGGTTATCACCGCACGCTTCGCGTCGCCCGCACCCTCGCCGATCTCGATGGCGAGGACTGCGTGGCGCGCATCCATATCGCCGAGGCTTTGAGCTACCGCGGCGAGACGCTTCGCCGCGCGCAAGCCGCAGCTTGAAGCGTTTCAAGCTTCGCTCCTCGGCACGAACGCGCCATGGGCAAAGCGTTTAGACGGTGCAGGTCCTTGGTCGAAAACCAAAATATGCCAAACACTCGCCCTCATAAGACGACCGGCGACGCCTTCAGCGCGACTCTATCCCCACACTGTATCCTCAGACTGTCACACAGAATTCGAATTGGTTTGCTAACCGGGCTTGGTTGTGGCCGAATCGGGTTACCGCGCGTGGAGTTGCATCAGCTTGTGGGCGCCTGGGCGCCTCTCCTCACACCGAGCCGGTAAGACATGTCAATGAAGTTGACCCCTGGAAGCATCGCGGAGCGGTTTCGCACACCAAGCTTTCCCGGCCTGATGTTGCGATCGAATTCCGGCGGTCCCTTCGCCGGGCGCTGGCTGCCGAAGCCTCCGCGCCTCGGCCCCTGGCTACCTCATAAGGTCTATGGCCGCATCGGCTCGCTCGAGGTCAGGCTGGCGCGCAAGCGGAGCGAGATCAGGCAGGCTCAGCGCCTTCGCTACAAGGTCTTCTATGAAGAAATGTCGGCGGTGCCCGGTGCGCTCGCCATGCTGTCCCGGCGCGACGAGGACGCCTACGACGCTTTCTTCGATCATCTCCTCGTGGTCGATCGCGGCGACGCCGAGCCAAACCGTCGCTGGCGGCGTCCGCGCGTGGTCGGCACCTATCGCGTGCTCCGTCAGGAGGTCGCCGATCTTTATGACGGCTTCTATACCCAGGGCGAATACGACATACAGCCTTTGCTCCAAGCCAAGGGCCCCGACTATTCCTTTGTAGAACTCGGCCGCTCCTGCGTGCTCAAACCCTACCGCAACAAGCGAACGCTCGAGCTGCTGTGGCAGGGTGTATGGTCCTATGTGCGCGAGCATGGCGCCAATGTCATGATCGGCTGCGCGAGCTTCGAGGGCACGGACCCGGCCGCGCATGCCGCGACGCTGAGCTATCTATACCATACGGCGCTCGCGCCTCAGGCTTGGCGGGTCAGGGCGCATGACCATCGTCGCGTCGACATGAACATGCTGCCTTTGGAGGCCATCGACACGCGGGCCGCGATCAGGGCGCTGCCGCCGCTGATTAAGGGCTATCTCAGGGTTGGCGCCTTTGTCGGGGATGGAGCCGTGATCGACCATCAATTCGGCACCACCGATGTCTTCGTCATCATGCCCGTCGAAGCCATTCGAACGCGCTATTTCACCCATTTTGGCGCCCCAGATGCGCTATTGACGCCGATTGCGCCCGAATTGGCCGCGCTGAACTAGGGCCAAATCCTCTACTCAGCTTCGATTTTCGGCGCGCGGCCTCGGCCCGGTGACGGGAACGGCATTTGACGGTTTGGGGGCCCATCCCTAAGTTCCAGGCATCATGCGCCACACCGACGCCAATGCCATCCGGTCCTTAAGCGACGGGGCCGTGGGCCTGCGCCAGCTCAACGAGCGCTCGCGCGAGATCTTCAAGCGCATCGTGGAGAGCTATCTCACCACGGGCGAGCCTGTCGGCTCGCGCAATTTGAGCCGGGCGTTGCCGATGACGCTGTCGCCGGCCTCGATCCGCAACGTCATGTCGGATCTGGAGGCCCTCGGCCTCATCTACGCGCCGCATACGAGCGCGGGGCGGCTGCCAACCCAATCGGGATTGCGTTTGTTCGTCGACGGCCTGCTCGAAATCGGCGAGGTGGGCGAGGAGGAGCGCACCAAGATCGAAAGCCGCATGGGCGGAAACGGCCGTCATCGCGCCGTGGAGGAATTGCTCGCCGAGGCCGGCAACATGCTGTCAGGCCTGTCGCGCTGCGCCGGCGTGGTGTTGGTGGAGAAGCAGACCAGAACCTTGAAGCATGTCGAATTTGTAAGCCTCTCTCCCGGCAGGGCCCTGGCGGTGCTCGTCAGCGAGGATGGCGATGTCGAGAATCGCGTCGTCACGCTGCCGGACGGAGTGCCCTTCGCCTCGCTCAACGAGGCCTCAAACTATCTCAACGCCCGGATCGCGGGGCTGACGCTGGCCGAGGCGCGTATCCGCATCGAAGCCGAGATCGAGCAGCGGCGGGCCCAGTTGGACGAACTGACCGCGCGCGTCGTCACCGAAGGCCTCGCCACTTGGTCGGGGACCGAGGACGAGCAGAAGAGCCTGATCGTCTGCGGCCGCTCGCATCTGCTCGAAGATGTGAAGGCGATGGAAGATCTCGAGCGCGTCCGGCTCCTGTTCCAGGACCTCGACACGAAGAAGGACTTGATCCAACTGCTCGGCCTGGCGGAGCGGGCCGAGGGCGTGCGCATCTTCATCGGCTCGGAAAACAAACTGTTCTCGCTGTCCGGCTCCGCACTGATCGTCTCGCCCTTCGAGGACACCGAGCAGAAGATCGTGGGCGTACTTGGCGTGATCGGGCCGACGCGGCTGAATTATGCCCGGATCATTCCCATGGTGGACTACACGGCGCGGCTGCTCGGACGCCTCGTCCCTTGATTTTTGTCAGCGCACGGTTGATATCCTCGTGAGGTTTCCTGAAACCAACTGCTTGAAGAGAGCCAATGTCCGACGAGAAATCCGATCCGCGGCAGGCCAACGAGGATCAGGCAAGCCTCGCCAATTCAGACAATCGAAATACCGACCCCGCGGAGCTGGCGAGCGGTGAGCTCGAGGCGTTGATCGCCGAGAACGCGGATATGCGCGACCGGCTGCTCCGCACCATGGCCGACATGGAGAATTTGCGCCGCCGTACCGAGCGGGAGAAGAGCGACACCGCGCGCTATGGCATCACCAATTTCGCCCGCGACGTGCTGACCGTCGGCGACAATCTTCGCCGCACGATCGAACACCTTCCCGCCGACGCCGCTAACCAGGACCCGGCGTTGAAGAGCTTTCTCGAAGGCGTCGAACTTACCGAGCGGGAGCTTCTGAACGTGCTTGAGCGCCATGGCGTGACGCGCATCGAGCCGCTCGGACAGCGCTTCGATCCAAACTGCCATCAGGCCATGTTCGAGGTCGAGGACCAGAGCGTCCCGGAGGGCACCGTCGCCAATGTGATGCAGGCCGGTTACGTCATCGGCGACCGCTGCTTGCGACCGGCGCTGGTGGCCGTGGCCAAAGGCGGACCGAAAGCGAGCGCCCCCGCCCCTGACGAGGAAGCCCCGCGCAAGGCCGCCAATGACGACGTCCCCGGCCGCGGCGAGCCTCGCGGCGACGGTCCTCGCGACAACGGTCCTCGCGACAAGGGTCCTGGCGGCCGGCCCTAAAGCGGCTTCGTCACCCGCCGCAAGGTGAGATTGAAGCGGCCGCCCTCGGGCAAGAGGTCCGAGCTGCGGGGAAGAACACGGTCGATGCCGTGAAAGCTGAGCCGGTGTGCGCCACCCAACACCAATACATCGCCCGATTTCAGCTCAAATTTTTGGGTCGGGTCGTGGCGCGAGCGGCCACCGGCGCGGAAGACCGCCGTGTCCCCGAGCGACACCGACAGTACCGGGGCCGCCAGATCGTCCTCATCCTTATCCTGATGCAGGCCCATCTTGGCGCCACCGGCGTAATAATTGACGAGGCAGGCCTCGGGCGGCGCCGGATAGCCGGCGACCTCGTCCCACAAAGCGAGAAGCATTGGCGGTATCGGTGGCCAAGGTTTCCCGGTCTCTGGGTGCGTCGCCTGGTAGCGGTAGCCCTTCTCCTTGTCGGTCAACCAGCCGAGCGGGCCGGCATTGGTCATGCGCACGGACATCGGCTTGCCCGAGCGCGGCATGGTGGGAACGTAGAGCGGCGCCACGGCAACGATGGCGCGCAGCGCGCCGACCAGCTCCGTCTGCCGAATTCGGTCTATCCTTCCAGGGAGATATTCAACCGCCACGCCTTTGCCTCACCACCACGCTTTCCTACGATCCGCCACAGTTTCGCGTTTATGACCAAGATCGAGGAGATCATGGCGAAGGTTCGCAAATTCAATCCCGACGGCTATGTGCACGCGCGCGATGCGCAAGAATATCAGCGTCTGCGCGATCAGGCACAGATGTGGCAAAGCGCGACCGCCGAGGTGCTCGGCCGGGTCGGACTCGGGCCCGGCATGGCTTGCCTCGATGTTGGCTCGGGACCCGGCGCGGTCATGCGGCTTATGGCCGACCGTGTGGGGCCGGACGGCCTCGTCACGGGAATCGAGATCGACCCCGCGCTCGGGGCCGAAGCGCTGAGAGACCTTCGCGCCCAGGGTGGCGCGCGGTTCGAACTGATCCAGGGCGACGTGCTCAAGCTCGACCGGCCAGCAGGCGCGCCCTTCGACCTTAGTTTCTGCCGGCTCCTGCTCATGCATCTGCGCGATCCCGTGGCCGTTCTCGAAAAGATGGTGAGCTGGACCAAGGAAGGCGGCGTCGTGGTCGCGCAAGAATTCGACTTTGGCGCCATCGCGGTCGAGCCGCCCTGTCCGGCGATGGCTGAGTTCAACCGCTTGTTCGAGGGCGTGTTTCGCGGTCATGGCCGCAATATGCGGGCCGGGCGTCAGCTTCCGGCGCAATTCGAGGCCGCGGGTCTCGGGGCCCCGGATGGCACGCACGCGGCCGTCAACTTCCTGCCGCTGTCCGAAATATCCTCCATGCTGATCGGGGTTTATGACGGCCTCTATGCGGCGGGGGCGGAACTCGGCCTCGCCGATCCCTTGCGGGCGTCGGCGTTCCGGACGGAGATGGCCGAGGCCGCGGCGACCGGCCGCTATCATTGTCTGACGCCGGTCATGATCGCTGCCTGGACGCGGATCGCTTGAAAAACATGCGATTGGCGGCGGCTGCGTCCCCGCTTCTCCTTGCGAGCCAAATGCTTGGCTCCTATATAACCGCGGGATACCCGCCGGATGAGTCGACGGGTCGCGCCGATAGTATTAGGGGACCGGCGCCGCGCGGCTGAGCGAGGCGCATACGAGTGTCGGGCCGGGTGCCGATCGAAGGGCCCGGACGGTCCGCCAGAAAGAGAGGCTGTTGATGGCGAAAGTGATCGGAATCGATCTCGGCACGACGAATTCCTGTGTCGCGGTCATGGAGGGGAAAACCCCCAAGGTTATCGAGAATGCCGAAGGCATGCGCACCACGCCTTCGATGGTTGCCTTCACCGAGGACGGCGAAAGGCTGGTCGGGCTTCCCGCCAAGCGCCAGGCCGTCACCAACCCGGAAAATACCTTCTTCGCCATCAAGCGCCTGATCGGGCGCCGCTACGAAGACCCGATGGTGGAGAAGGACAAGAAGCTCGTCCCCTACCACATCGTTCGCGCCGACAATGGCGACGCCTGGGTTGAATCCCGTGGCACCAAATATTCCCCCTCTCAGATCTCGGCCTTCATCCTGCAGAAGATGAAGGAGACCGCCGAAGCCTATCTCGGCGAGAAGGTCGAGCAGGCGGTCATCACCGTTCCAGCCTATTTCAATGACGCCCAGCGCCAGGCGACCAAGGACGCGGGCAAGATCGCAGGGCTCGAGGTCTTGCGCATCATCAATGAGCCGACCGCGGCGGCGCTCTCCTACGGCCTCGAAAAGAAGAAAGAGAGCAAGACCATCGCCGTCTACGATCTCGGCGGCGGAACCTTCGACATTTCCATCCTCGAAATCGGCGATGGCGTGTTCGAGGTGAAGTCGACTAATGGCGACACCTTCCTCGGCGGTGAGGATTTCGACATGCGCCTCGTCGACTATCTCGCCAACGAGTTCAAGAAGGAGAGCGGCATCGATCTCCGGAGCGACAAGCTCGCCTTGCAGCGGCTGAAGGAAGCCGCAGAGAAAGCCAAGATCGAGTTGTCGTCGACGTCGCAGACCGAAATCAATCTGCCCTTCATCACCGCCGACAAATCCGGGCCGAAGCATCTCACCATGAAGCTCACCCGGGCCAAGCTCGAAAGCCTTGTCGACGACCTCATCCAGAAGACCATCGGCCCCTGCCAGAATTCGTTGAAGGATGCCGGTCTTAAGGCAGCCGAGATCGGTGAGGTGGTTCTCGTCGGCGGCATGACGCGCATGCCGAAAGTCGCCGAGACGGTGAAGAATTTCTTCGGCCGCGAGCCCCACAAGGGCGTGAACCCGGACGAGGTTGTGGCGATCGGCGCGGCGATCCAAGCCGGCGTGCTGCAGGGCGACGTCAAGGACGTGCTGCTGCTAGACGTGACCCCGCTCTCGCTCGGCATCGAGACCTTGGGCGGCGTGTTTACCCGTCTCATCGACCGCAACACCACCATCCCGACCAAGAAGAGCCAGGTGTTCTCGACCGCCGAGGACAATCAGAACGCGGTCACCATCCGCGTCTTCCAGGGCGAGCGGGAAATGGCCGCGGACAATAAGATGCTCGGCCAGTTCGATCTCGTCGGCATTCCGCCGGCGCCGAGGGGCGTGCCCCAGATCGAGGTCGCGTTCGACATCGACGCCAACGGCATTGTCAACGTAGCGGCGACCGACAAGGCCACCGGCAAGGAGCAGTCGATCCGCATCCAGGCTTCGGGCGGTCTGAGCGACGCCGACATCGAGCGCATGGTCAAGGACGCCGAGAGCCACGCCGAGGAAGACAAGACGCGGCGGGAGCTGGTCGAGATCAAGAATCAGGGCGAGGCCCTGGTCCACTCCACCGAGAGGATGCTCAAGGATTACGGCGACAAGGTCTCGCAGACCGACAAGAGCGCCGTTGAATCGGCCCTCGAAGAGCTTAAATCCTCGCTGACCGGCGAGGACAAGGAGCTCGTCAAGCAGAAGGTCGATGCGCTGGCGCAAGCCTCGATGAAACTCGGCGAGGCGCTCTACCAGGCGAACCAGGGCGCGGCGCAAGGAGAGGCTGGCGGTCCCGCCGAGGATGGCGGCGGCTCCGAGGACGTGGTCGACGTGGACTTCGAGGAAGTCAAGGACGACGACAGCAAGAAGTCCGCATAAGTAAGCGTTGACGGAGTTGGCGAGGGTTTGCACCGTCTTCCCGTGCGGCCCAAGCCCAAGCCCAAGAGCAGAGGCTAAGCGCAACCGCCCGCGGGGTGGCGGCTGGTGTGGAAGGCCGGAAGGGGCGTATGACGAAGCGAGACTATTACGAGATCTTGGGTATCCCGAGAGGGGCCGCTGATCCGGAGATCAAGGCTGCCTACCGCCGCCTCGCCAAGGAATGTCACCCCGACCGTTGCAACGGCGACATCACCTCGGAGAGCCGTTTCAAGGAAGTCAACGAGGCCTACGAAGCGCTGAAGGATCCGCAGCGCCGGGCGGCCTACGATCGCTTCGGCCACGCCGCCTTCGAGGGCGGTCTCGGCGGCGGGCACGGCTTCGGCGCCGATTTTTCCGCCTCGATGTCGGCCATGTTCGACGATCTGTTCGGCGAGTTCATGGGCCAACGGCGCCCGCGCCAGCGCTCGGCGCGCGAGCGGGGCTCGGACCTCCGCTACAACATGGAGATCAGCCTCAACGAGGCCTATGAGGGCAAGACGGCGCAGATCAGGGTGCCCACCAGCGTGACCTGCGACGCCTGCACCGGCTCCGGTTCCCGTGCAGGCACGGCGCCTTCGACCTGCCGCACCTGCAACGGCATCGGCAAGGTGCGCGCGACCCAAGGCTTCTTCACCATCGAACGCACCTGTTCAACCTGCCAGGGGCGGGGCGAGGTGATCGATACGCCCTGCCAGACCTGCAACGGCGCGGGCCGGGTCACCCGCGAACGCACGCTGTCGGTGACGATCCCCTCGGGGGTCGAGGACGGCACGCGCATCAGGCTTGCGGGCGAAGGCGAGGCCGGCCTGCGCGGCGGCCCCGCCGGCGATCTCTACATCTTCCTTTCGATCAAGCCGCATGAGTTCTTCCAGCGCGACGGCGCGGATTTGTTCTGCCGCGTGCCGATCGCCATGACCACGGCCGCGCTTGGCGGACAGATCGAAGTGCCGACCATCGACGGCGGCAAAACGCGGGTGAAGATCCCGGAAGGCAGCGAGAGCGGCAAACAGTTCCGCCTCAAATCCAAGGGCATGCCGGTGCTGCGCTCCAAGCAATTGGGCGATCTCTACATCCAGGTCGAGGTCGAGACGCCGAAGAGCCTGACGCGCAAGCAGCGCGAACTCCTGAAAGAGTTCGAGAAGGCCTCCAGCGACAGCACCAACCCGGACTCGACCGGTTTCTTTGCGCGCGTGAAGGAATTCTTCGACGGCGAATAGCGCGCCATACTTCGGGTGCCTTCGGCGTTCCACCTCTTGTCATCGCTTTAGCGTAGAGTAGCGACGCTATACGCTCTCGCCGCAAAAGCCGGCGCGGCACGGGGACCCCCATGAACGATCGCAAGTCTACGCCGAAGGACCCCATGCTCAACCAGGCGAGCGGGATCGCCCGGCCGATCTTCCACCCGGCCTTGCGCGCCACGCTCGGCGTGGTCTTCGTCCTCGCCGTCGCCGCTGCGCTGTGGTACGCGCGCACCGCGATCTTCCTGGGCTTTGCCGGGATCCTGGCCGCGATTGTGCTCTATGGCGCGAGCCGTGCTCTTACCAATCTCACCGGACTGCCGCGTCTGGTGGCCCTCGCCGCCGTCATCGTGCTGATCGCGGGCTTGTTCAGCGTGGTCATCGTCACATCGGGGCCGACCATCGCCCAGCAATTCACGCAACTCGCGGCGAGCGTGGCCTCGGGGGTGAGCAACCTCACTCAACGGGTGGCCACGGCCGCGGACGACCGGAATTTGTTCCAGGGTATGGACCTCACCAAGCTGCTGAGCCAGTTCAGCCCGTGGGGCATCGCTTCCGGCGCGACTTCCGTCGCGTTATCCGTCTTCGGCGCGATCAGCGCGCTCCTGATCGTGCTCTTCTTCGGCATCTATTTCGCCGCCGATCCCCACACTTATGTCCGGCTTGCGGCCCGCATCGCGCCAGAGGACCAGCGCGGCGACACCAAGCTCATGCTCTACCAGACCGGAGATCTGCTGCGGCGCTGGCTCATTGGGCAAGGCATCTCCATGGCGGTGATCGGGGGGGTGACTTATGCCGGACTGCTGATCCTCAATGTGCCCATTGCCTTCGGCTTGGCGCTGTTCGCGGGCCTCGCGGGCTTTCTCCCCTATCTCGGCCCGATCATCGGCGCCGTGCCCATGGTGCTTGTCGCCGGCGGCGAGAGCTTCAATCTCGCACTCTGGGTCATCGGGCTCTATGCCATCGTGCAATTCATGGAAAGCTATTTGCTGACGCCGCTGATTCAGGCGCGCGCGGTAAAATTGCCGCCAGCGGTGGTGATTCTCAATCAGCTCGTGCTCGGCGCCCTGTTCGGCATTCTCGGGCTTGCGCTGGCCACGCCGATTGCAGCCGCGGCCATCGTGCCGCTCCGCCGTGTGTTCGGCGCGGATGACGAGGAAACGCGTTAAGCCGGCCGCGCTTGCTTGATAGCCTGCTTCTCGCCGGTTAAGCCTGTCGAGAAACCGCAGCCAGGAATCGGATCGATGCGATTATTGTTCTTCGCCGGCAGCACGCGCGAAGCGTCTCATAACAAGAAGCTCGCGCGACTCGCCCAGCACATCGCCACCGCCAACGGTATCGAGGGGGTCTTTGTCGATCTCAGGGACTATCCGATGCCCCTTTACGAGGGGGATTTGGAGGCCGAGCACGGTCCGCCAACGAAGGCGGCCGAGTTCAAGGCGCTGCTCGGCGAATATCAGGGCGTGTTCATCGCCAGCCCCGAATATAACGCTTCGATCACGCCGCTGCTGAAGAACACGCTCGACTGGGTGACCCGGGTCAGGAGCAAGGGCGAGAATGGGCTCGAAGTGTACAGATCGCGCGTGTTCGCCATCAGCGGCGCGTCGGGAGGCTATTACGGCGCGATGCGGAGCTTGTTGCAACTCCGCCAAGTGCTCGAGGTCGGGGTTGGCGCGACGGTGATCCCGCAGCAGCTCGCGCTGCCCCGCGCGGGCGATGCCTTCGATGAGGATGGCAGCCTCAAGGACGAGGCGCAGCAGCACGCAGTCAAACGCGTGGTCGAGGCGCTGGCCATTGCCGCCAGAAAATTCGCCGCACCATGACCGCCAGCGACCGTCTCATCGTCGCGCTCGATGTGCCAAGCGCCGGCGATGCGCGCGCGCTGATCGACACGCTTGGCGGCAGCGTCGGGGTGTACAAGATCGGGCTCGAGCTTCTGTTCTCGGGCGGGTTTCAACTCGCGGGGGAGCTGGTGGCGCAAGGCCGCCGCGTCTTCATCGACGCCAAGCTGCTCGACATCGAAGCGACGGTCGAGCGCGCCACGGCTGCCGTTGCGCGCACGGGCGCGCAGTTCCTTACCGTGCACGCAACGGACCGCAAGACGCTCGATGCCGCGCTTCGCGGCAAGGGTACGAGCGGGCTCAAGCTCCTCGGCGTCACGGTGCTGACCAATCTTGCGCCCGCCGATCTGGTGCAGCAGTGCATCGACCATCCGCCGGCGGAATTGGTCCTGCATCGGGCCATGCTGGCAAAGGAGGCGGGTTTCGACGGCGTGGTCGCCTCGGGGCAGGAGGCAAGAGCGATCCGCGAGGCCGCGGGCGATGGGTTCCTGATCGTGACGCCCGGGATCAGGCCCGAAGGCGGCGCCGCTAACGACCAGGCCCGGATCATGACCCCGGCAAAGGCTATCGCCGCCGGGGCCGATTATCTCGTGGTGGGGCGTCCAATCACGGCGGCGGCGGACCCGCGCAGCGCCGCGGAAGCGATCGCGGCCGAGATCGGGTCTGCTCTCTCCAACTAGCTCAACTCGGCCAAGCGGCTCTCGATCAAGCGCGACACGGCCTGGGCATCGCCCTCGATCGCGACCTGCTTCAGTCGCGACTTGGTCCCTTGCGCCACTTTTACGCTCGACGGCGGCAGCTTGAGCCAGCGCGCGATCAGGGTTTCGAGCGCGGCGTTGGCGCAGCCGGCTTCGGGCAGCGCGCGCACGCGCGCCTTGAGCACGCATTCGCCGGCATAATCCTCCACGCCGACGATCTCGTCGCGGCTCGCTTTGGGCGTCAGGCGTACCGGCAAGATCACGCCATGGCGGCTGCGGCGAAGGGCGAGCGCAACCGGGCCCTCGGCGGACAAGGCTAGATCATGGCTCAATGACCGCTGGCGCCAGCCAACCAAGCAGCACGACGTCGCGGATGAACAGCAGGAACAGGATCAGGATCACGGGCGAGATGTCGATGCCGCCGAGATTGGGTAGGATGTTGCGGATCGGCCTCAGCGCGGGCTCGGTCAGACGGTAAAGCATGTCGGCGATGGCGAGCACGACACGGTTGTTCGTGTTCACCACATTGAAGGCGACGAGCCAGCTCAAAATGGCGCTGGCGATCACGACCCAGATATAGAGGTCGATGACTAGTACGATGAAACCGATCAATGGACCCATGAAAGCCTCTCCTCGGACGGAGCAACATCTAGCGGACAGGCGATCCTGAGAGCAACCCCCGTCCCGGCCTTTCCTGCGCCTCGCTTGACAGGCTGGAAGCCCAATCTCTAAATGTCCTCTGTTTTCAGGGGCCGTAGCTCAGTTGGGAGAGCGCAGCAATCGCACTGCTGAGGTCGTCGGTTCGATCCCGTCCGGCTCCACCATTTAGCCTCATTCGCAGCACCACACCCGCGCCAATCAGTCGGCGCGCGGGGGCGTGACGGCTTGTCCGGGCACGAGGTCAAGCTCGATGCCGGGGATGGCGGCGAAGCGCTCGGCCGCAGCTTCGAGCGCCTGCGGATCGCCCTGAAGAGCCACGATGCGATAGGGCGCGTTGCGGAAGGCGAAGCGTCCCGCCTTTGAGCTGACCCGCAAAGCCGGACGTTGCAACAGCGCCTCGTAGGCGCGCGCCCGTTGGCGCATCGGCCGTTTCTGCCCGCTCAATGGCAGCGCCTCGATATACTGCGCCGCGAATAGCTCGTTGATCGCGGCGAAGCCCGGCAATTGCTCGATGGTTTCGATCGGCCGCGACAGCTCGAGCGATGGCTCGAAGGTGACCGGCCGCGCCCACAGCGTCTCTCCGGGCAGAGTGGCGACGATACGCCGGACCACGAGCTGCGTGTCGTCGGGGGCGGAGGCGACCAGGCGATAGGAGACGAGCGCGGGGAGGGCCGCGATGGCCGCGATCATCGACGCCGCGGCGGATGCGCGGAATCGCGGTTGAAGGCGTGCCGCGATCCATTCGGCGGCAAAAGCGGCGAAGATGGCGAACACCGCCGCCATCACCGTCATGTGCCGGGCGCCTTCGGGAAAGGGTTTCATCGGCGGCAGCTCGTGCAGGAGGTACCAGACGAGGCCGAAGATCAGGAGCCGCCGCAGCACAGACGGACTTTGCCGCCAGGTTGCGGCGACGATCGACGCTCCGGCGAGGCCGGAGAGCGCCAATGGGGCGCGCAAGCCGGGCCAGAGATTGGCCGTCCAGGTGAAGAGGAAATGGCTCTGCCATCCGTAGAGCACGATCAAATGGCCTCGCAGCGCATGATCGACCTCGCTCTTGACGCCGCCAATGAAGATGAGGGGGCTGACGAAGAGGGGCAGGTCGATGGCGAAGAAGACGGCGCCGGCAACCGCCGTCGCGAGCGCGACCATCCGGTAATAGCGCCGCGGGTCGGTGTCGGCCCAGAGCGGCGGGAGCAGGCTCACGCCGAGAAGCACCAGCCCTACATATTTCGCCGATGCGGCGAGGCCCGCCGCCAGCCCGAACCAGACCGCCCGGCGCCAGACGGGCGTCTCCACCATTCGGTCGAGGGCGAGCACGCCAAGGATGAGCCAAGGCGCGACGAAAATGTCCTCCTTGAACAGCTGCGCATGGAGCACGGTCAGCGGGGCTACCGCCGTCAACAGGCCGGCGCCGAGCGCGGCAAGGTCGCACGTAGCGCGGCGGGCAAGCGCGATGGCCGAGAACACCAGGAGGCCGCCTGAGACAGAAGCCGCCAGACGCCCGAGCGCGAAAACGCTCGCCTCGTCCGTGGCGCCGGTAAGGAACGCGGCGAGCCGGACCGCCTGAAGCATGAGAATAGGGTGCTGAAAGTTTTGCCCGCCCTCGAGCACGAAGCCGACCTTCAGCGGCTCGTCGAAGGCAACGCCGAGGGGAAGGCTTGGGGCGAGGTGGAAGATGATGGCGGCGGAGGCGGCGACAAGGATCGCGGCGACCCAGAACTTGGCCGAGGCAGTACGGGGGCTCACGCTGTTCGACGCAGCGTTGTGATGCGACACCGCCCGGAGCCCGAAGGAGGCGTTCGGCGGCGGCGGCAAGGCCGGCTAGTCCACCGCATCCATAGGCGCAGGCTCGGGGACACGCTTGCTCCGGGGCGGCTCCGCGACAGGCTGGCGCGGCCCGAGAACCATGCCCTCGTCATCCCGCATGCGGAATAGCCAGCCCATCGCGGGCACGAGCAAGAAATCGGGCACGAAGCGCACGGCGAGCGCGCTGAGGGGGTTGATGAGCCCCGGCAGGATTACCGAGCGGCCACGCTTGAACCGCGCATAGGCTATCTTGGCCACCTGATCGGGAGCGAGGGTCGGGAACAGGAAGAGGTAGCGCGAATTCTGCGTTCCCGCCTTGGAGTGGAAGCCGGTCGAAACCACGCCAGGGGCCACGACCGAAACTCGAACGCCGGTCCCCAGTGTCTCCCAGGCAAGCGCCTTGGTGAAGGACAGCACGAAGGCCTTGGATGCGGCGTAGATGGCCTGATAGGGCACCGGCATATAGCCCATCATCGACGCGACGTTGAGCACGCCACCGCGTCCGCGCGCCAACATGCCGGGGAGAAAGCGATGGGTCAGATCGACCACGGCGCGCACATCGAGGTCGATCAGGCGGCGCACGGTGGCCGGATCGACATCCTGGAAGAAGCCCGATGACATGATGCCGGCATTGTTAACGAGAATGTCGGCGTAGAGGCCGAAGCGCCGCAGAGCCTGCTCGACGCCGGCGCAGCCCTCCGGCGTGCTGAGATCCTGCGCCGTGACCTTGACCTCGATCGGGTAGGCCCGGGCAAGCTCCGCCGCTGTTCGCGCCAGCTTCGCCTCGTCGCGAGCGACGAGAACCAGGTCATAGCCACCGCGCGCGAATTCCTCGGCGAAGGCGCGGCCGATGCCTTCGGTCGCCCCGGTAACAACCACGGCAGGCGAAGCAGGGTTTAGGTCCGACCTCGGTTTGATAACATTCATCGTATGACTAAGCCCTGAAGCCGGTTACCCGTTCCCGCATCCGCGCGGCAAACAAGCGGAACCCGCGGCGAAAAGCAAACCTCTACCCGATCGCCGGCGGGGTCCAAAGGGGGAGCGGTTTCGGGCATTCGTCGCCGTAGCGACAGAGGACGGGTTGGTAGTGGGAAGCCCGCCCACTCGCGGGCTAGGATACGCGAAGAGCGCCCATAGGGGCGAGCCTCAATTGCCGTTGGGAATCACCGAAATGCTTGAGCCTGGGTCTCGGTATCGCCTTATTTCCCTCCTTTTCGGCGCTGTGCTCTGGTCTGGGCCCGCAGCCACCGCACCCAGTTTGGCGGAGGCCATCGGCAAGGCCGAGGCCAAATATCTTGGCGCCGAGGAGGTCGTGCCCAAGGGCGATGCGCCCCGGATCGAGGGCGGAAGCGGCGAGGAGGAGACGAAGCCGACCGACCAGGAGATCTCGCAAGGCAAGCTGCGGGCGACGCTGACCTATAAAGAGAGCAAGAGCGAGGAGGGCGAGACCGAGCGCGTTCCCCTCGTCGCGGTCTTCGCCGATGGCGCGCAAGTCGCCCAGATCGAGGGTGAGCCCGTGGGCTCGTTCGACCCTCCGGTCAGCGTCCAAATCGCGGAGGTCGATCCGGCAAATGCAAACCCGGAAGTCGTGGTGTCCTTCTACACCGGTGGCGCCCATTGCTGCTCCGACACCAAACTCATCACCAGCAAGAAAGACGGTTCCGGATGGCGGACGGTTGAGATTGGGCAATTCGACGGCGGCCCGTTGCTTGCGACCGATCTCACCGGTGACGGGCGCTATGTGTTTGAGACCCGCGACAACGCCTTTCTCTATGCTTTCGGCTGCTATGCCTGCTCGACGGCACCGCTCAGGATTCTGGCGGTCGAGGATGGAGAGGTGAAGAATGTGAGCAGCGACCTCCCCTACCGGCCGGCGCATGAGGCCTATATGGGGGACATCATCATCAACGCCGTGCCCGAGGAGGACGTGAACGGCTTCCTGGCTGGCTATGTGGGGGAGAAAATCCTGCTCGGCGAGGGCAAGGAGGCTTGGCAGCTCATGCTCGCCTACTACGACCGAAGCTCGGACTGGGGGCTCGATATTTGTGACCAGCCTCTCGATGCGGAAGGCGCCTGCCCTGGCACGACCGAGCGGCTGACCTTTCCCGAGGCGCTTGAACGTATGCTTAACGAGAGTGGCTATAAGGTCGAGAAGTGAGGGTCGGCTTCGCTGACCGGCTTAGGAACCACGGCCCGGGAAACGCCGTTTCAGGCTATAGTCCCCTTTGGGTCGAGGTCTTGGCTCGCGCGTGCGTCAAGAGGAGTTCTAGCGTATGGCACCCCGCGCCTTCTGGACAGGCAATATCAGGCTTTCGCTCGTCACCATCCCGGTCCGGCTCTACCCCGCGACCAGCAGCGAACGCCGCATCGAATTCCACCAGATCCACGAGCCGACGGGGAAGCGCATCCGCTATCAGAAGGTGGCTCCAGGCGTCGGCCCGGTCGAGAACGAGGAAATCACCAAGGGCTACGAATATGAGAAGGGCAAATATGTCCTGCTCGACCAGAAGGAGATCGACGAGCTGAAGCTTGAGAGCAAACAGACCATCGAGCTCGTTCGCTTCGTCGATCCGGAGGCGATCGATCCCCGTTACTTCGAGCGGCCCTATTATCTGTTGCCGGACGGCGAAGCCGGCGAAGAGGGCTATGTCATCATCCAAGAAGCGCTGAGAAAGGCTGGCAAGGTCGGCGTCGGCCAACTCGTCTTGCGTGGCCAGAGCAACATCGTGGCCATGAAGCCTTGCGGCCGCGGCCTGCTCCTCGAAATCCTGCGTCAGGCCGACGAGGTGAAATCGGCCGATACCTTCTTCGAGGAGGTGCCGGAGATGAAGATCGACAAGGAGGCCCTGGACCTTGCTATCGAGCTGATCGAGCGCAAGGCTGGCGCCTTCGAGCCGGAAAAATTCAAGGACGAGTATACCGAGGCAGTGTGGGAGCTGATCAATGCCAAGATCGAGCACCGCGCGCCCAGTGTGGTGACCGGCGAGGCCGGCACCGCCAAGGTGATCAACATCATGGATGCGCTCAAGAAGAGCGTGAAGCAGCAGGGCAAAGGCGCTACCGCGGGCAAGACCGCGCAAGGCAAGCGGCCAGCCGCGTCACGCTCCGGCGCCGCCAAGAAATCGTCGCGGGCGACGCCGAAGCGAAAGTCGGCTTAGATCATGGCCCGGACCAAGGCCGAAGATTCGCTGTCGACCTATCGCGCCAAGCGGGATTTCAGCAAGACTCCGGAACCGGCGCCGAAGCGGGCGGCCAAGTCCGGCAATAGCTTTGTCATCCAGAAGCACGCGGCGCGCCGGACCCATTTCGATTTCAGGCTCGAGCATGACGGCGTGTTGAAGAGCTGGGCCGTGACCAAGGGCCCGAGCCTCGATCCCACGCAAAAGCGCCTCGCGGTCATGACCGAGGACCATCCGCTCGACTATGGCGGCTTCGAAGGCGTGATTCCCAAGGGAGAATATGGCGGCGGCCCGGTGATGATCTGGGACCGGGGTACGTGGGAGCCGATTGGCAACCCCGACGAGGGGCTGGCCAAAGGCGACCTCAAATTCAGGCTGCATGGCGACAGGCTGAAGGGCGATTGGGTGCTGGTGCGCATGAAGCCGCGCAAGGAAGACCGCGGCCGCGAGAACTGGCTTCTGATCAAGAAGCGCGACGATTACGCCGGCGACGGCGAGGAGCCGACGCAAGACTACGACACGAGCGTCAAGAGCGGGCTCACCATGGACGAGATCGAGACGGGCGACGTGCCGGTCTGGAGCTCCAAGGCTCAAAAAAAAAGCCCGAAGTAAAACGACGCCGCTGGGTGGGGAAACCGCCGCCGAAATCGCGCCGGGCGGTCGAGCCTGAATTCATCGCGCCGGAGCTTGCCACCCTCGACGAAGTGGTGCCCGAGGGACCGGGCTGGCTGCATGAAGTCAAATATGACGGCTATCGCATCATCGCGCGGAAGGCCGGAGACCAGGTCACGCTGTTCAGCCGCAGCGGCCTCGACTGGACCGTACGCTTTCCCGCGATCGCCAAGGCGCTTCAAAGCCTTTTTTGCGATGAGGCGCTGCTCGACGGTGAAGTCGCCTTCGTGCTGCCCTCCGGCATCACCGACTTCAAATCGTTGCAAGAACATATCGACACGCAGCATCCGGCGTTTCGCTATTTTCTGTTCGACCTTCTGTTCCTTGACGGCAAGGATTGGCGCGGCGAGCCGCTGACCAAGCGGAAAGCACGCCTTGAAAAGCTGATGGCGGCGAAGCCGCTGCCGGACTGGCTTGTCTATTCCGACCATGTTGATGGGTCTGGGAAGGTATTCTTGCGCGAGGCTTGCGACGCCGGCCTCGAGGGCGTCGTGTCGAAGCGCGCCAACTCACCCTATGTGTCGGGACGGACGAAGGCCTGGCTCAAGATTAAATGCGGCATGCGGGCCGAATTCGTCATTGGCGGCTATAGCCGCTCGACCGCCAAGGACCGTCCTTTCTCCTCGCTCCTGCTCGGCACTTTCGAGCAGGGCGACCTGGATTTCGCCGGCAAGGTCGGCACCGGCTTCTCCAGCGCCGATCTCAAAATGCTGGCCAGGCGCTTCAAGCCGCTCGAGCGGAATTCGTCGCCCTTCCTGGAGGTGCCGGCGATCGAGCGCAAGGATGCGGTGTGGGTGACGCCCTCGCTCGTGTGCGAGGTGGCCTTTACCGAATGGCCGCGCGACGGGCGCCTGCGCCATCCAAGCTTTCAGGGCTTGCGCGAGGACAAGCCGGCGGCCGAGGTGAGCCGCGAGGTTCTGAATGAGGAGGGCGCGGACAGCGTCAATGCCGATATGAGCAGCTCAAGTCAGACATCCAGCCCAGTGTTCGCCGGCATCACCCTCACCAGCCCCGATAAGGTTCTGTACCCCGATCTGGGGGTGACCAAGCTCGACCTTGCGCATTATTACGAGACCGTCGCGCCCTTCATGCTGCCCTATGTGGTCAACCGCCCGATCAGCCTCGTTCGCTGTCCGGAGGGAATTGACGGGCAGAGATTCTTCCAGCGCCACGCCATGAAGGGCATGAGCAAGGCGATCAAGCAGATTCCCATTGCCGGCGGCGAGAGCAAGAAGCCCTATCTCTATATTGACGACGAGTCAGGCCTGTTCGGCCTCGTGCAAATCAGCACGATCGAGATCCACGATTGGGGCGTCTCGCTCGAGCATCTGTTCGAGCCCGACCGCCTCGTGTTCGATCTCGATCCCGACGAGGGGCTCGACCTGGCCACGATCAAGGCGGCGGCGGTCGAGGTGCGCGACTTCCTCGCCGATCTCGGGCTGAAAAGCTTCCTCAAATCGACCGGCGGCAAGGGGCTGCATCTGGTGGCGCCGATCGCGCCGAAACTCGGTTGGGACGAGGTCAAGGCCTTCGCCAAGGCCATCGCCGATGCGCTGGTTGGTGTCAGGCCCGACCGCTACACCGCCAATCCGCTGAAGCGGACGCGGGTCGGCAAGATCTTCGTCGACTATCTCCGCAATCAACGCGGCGGCTCGGCCATCGTCAATTTCTCGACCCGGGCCAAGGCGGGGGCACCGGTCGCTTGCCCGCTCCGCTGGGGCGAGCTCAAGGGCCTCAAATCGGCGAGCCCCTATAGCCTGAAAACGCTGCCGGCGCGGCTGAAGGCGCAGAAGACCGATCCCTGGGAGGGCTTCTTCACCACGCGCCAGTCGATCACGGCCAAGGCCCGTAAAGCCCTCGGGCTTTAGCCGATGGACGGGGACCCGGAGCAGGGAAAGTGGCGATCGACAAAGCGCTTTAGCTCGCTCAGCGCGAATGGTTTCCGTAGCACCGCCTTGCCTGCATGTCTTTCGGGGATGCCTGCCTGGCCGTAGCCGGTCACGAAGACATAGGGAATCCCGAGGGCATCGAGCTCATCCGCCACAGGATAGGAGCGTTCGTCCCCGCCGAGATTGACGTCGAGCAGAGCGCCGTCAATCTGCTCCTTTTTGCATAGCGTGAGAGCTTGGCCCACGGTCGCCGCGGGACCAACAACCTCGAAGCCAAGCTCAAGCAGCTGATCTTCGATCAGCATGGCCACCAGCGCTTCGTCCTCGACCACGAGGAGCCGCAAGGGCATCGCTGGGGATCGCAAATGGACCGACATCAGCCGATCATCACCTTGCCAGACAAGGGCAGTCGTATCCGACATGTGGCGCCAGTTTCGGCCAGCTTAAGAGATGCCACTCCGTTCAGCTCTCGCCTAACGCCTTGTTCGATAAAACGCGAACCAAAGCCCCGATACGTGGTGGGCGCGATCCTGGGACCCTCGCTTTCACGCCACTCAATTTCGAGCGCGGGTCGTTCGCCACCGCCCAGGTCGAGAGACCAGACAACGCGCACCCGTCCCTCCGGAGCCGAAAGCGCGCCGTATTTGGACGCGTTGGTGGCGAGTTCGTGAAAGGCCATCCCAAGAGTGACAGCGGCCGTGGGTCCCAACCTTATTTTGGGTCCTGCCAGCTGAATGCAATCGACCTCATCGGCTACGAATGGAGCGAGAGTTTCCGAGATCACGTCCATCAGGTTCGCGCCCTGCCAGGTGTCGCGCGCGAGCAGGCCATGGGTTCGCGACAGGAACAGGAGACGCGGCTCAAACTTCTCAAGAAATGCGTCAGTGCTGTCGGCGTGCCTCGCCGAATGCCTCGCGAGAGACTGAACAGAGGCGAGGGTGTTCTTGACGCGGTGATTGAGCTCGTCGAGCAGCAGCTTCTGACGCTCCTCAGCGTCGCGAAGTTCGGTGATGTCGGTGTTCGTTCCGAACCAGCGAACAACCTTGCCCTTGTCACTCTGAACCGGGAGCGCTCGAGACAGGAACCAGCGCCAATTGCCGTCGCGGGATTTCAACGGGAAGGTGTCTTCCCAGGGTTCTCCCGTCTCCCAAGATCTCTGGATACGGGCCACGACCCGGTCAATGTGGTCTGGGTGGTGGACCTTGCGCCAACCCCATCCCTCCATTTCCTCGATCGTCGTCCCAGTATAGTCGTACCAGCGTTGGTTGTACCAGAATATCCAGCCGTCGGGCTGAGCCATCCAGGCCAATTGCGGGATAGAATCCGCCAAGAGGTGGAAGTTGAACTCGCCTTCACTGAGCGCTGCTTCAGCTTGCAAGCGCCTTTCGCGCCGCTGCTCTTTTGATATCTTATCCATCGGAAAAACAATAGTCGGCATTTCAGCTCTCGCAACATTCAAATTGAGGCGCGATTCTTGATTTTACATAAGTTTTTCGCCGTCAGGTGGGCGCCGCTTCTATGCTGCTTTTTTCGGCTTGGTTGGTGAGCGAGCCGCTGGCGCGCAAAACATGGAACGTTTCAGTGATGGTATTGGTTCTCGCGCTGAGACAATCAGGCTCCGGGCGGTTTGTAATGACCTCATCCTCCTCGCGGGCCCTTGATCGGATTCCCTAGCCACGCCATCGCCTGTTCGGGGCTTCAACGCCCCGAATCGGAGCGAACGGGGTGCAGGTTTCGCTAGGCGTCGATTCTGGTGCCCGGCAGGCGGCCATTCCGCAAGCGGTTGTGGATGTCGGTGGCGGCGATGGCGCCCTCGCCTTGCGCCACGCTGATCTGGTTGAGACCGCGCACCAGATCGCCGGCGGCATAGAGCCCGTCGACCGAGGTTTGCTGATGGGCATCGACGCGGAGCGAGCCACGGTCATCGACGACAGCACCGAGTGCGACCGCCAATTGATTTTGGGACGTGGTCCCGAGAGCCGAATAGAGCACGTCGAAGCGATGCTCGGTGCCGCCGAGATCCAGGGCCTCAATGGTATCATTGGCGATGGTGACGCGACCGATCGGACATTCGATCAAGTCTATCCCCGCCGTCGATAGCGCGCTGCGGTGCTGATCCGAGAGTGACGCCTCGGGCCGGATATGGACGAGGGTGACGTCGTCGGAATAACTCTGCAGAAACAGCGCCTCGCGCACGGCGTGGCTGCCGCCGCCAATGACTCCGATCTTCTTGCCGGTGACCTCATAGCCGTCACAGATGGGACAGATGCGCAACAGCCCCCGCTCGATGGCGCGCTCGACGCCAGGGAGCTTAGGGTCGTTGTCGACGATGCCGGTTGCGAGCAGCACGAAAGGCGCCCGGATCGTCCCGCCGTCGACGTCGAGCTGGAACAGTCCGCCTTCCTGTCTCAGGTCTTTGACCAGGCCCCCGCGTATCACCGCGCCGTAAAGCTCCGCCTGCTCCTTGATGCGAGCGACGAGATCGGCGCCGGCGATGCCGCCAGGGAAGCCCGGGTGATTGTGCGTGACGGGAATGCGGCCGGCGCGAGGTTCGCCGGCGTCGACGACCAGCGCCTCGTTGTGAAAGCGGCCGAAATAGATGGCTGCGGTCAGTCCGGCGGGACCGCCTCCGACGATCACGGCGTCCCACATTCGTTCGTCTTCGGCCATGCTTTCCTCAAGCCTTCCCACGGATCGATTTGCGCCTTATATGGGATTTATCCCAGCAACAATCGAAAGGAGGTGATCCAGTGTCTCATTGTCTCATGCCGCGGTCGCCGGCACCCATGACCTGGATTCTCGCTTCTTGCGAGGTCAGCGTCGGCTAGCGACGCCTCAAGCGGTCCGGAAACGGCCGCGGTCGATAATGCAAGGGCTGCTCTCCGGAAAGGGGGGCAGCCCTTCTTGCTTGGCGCGGCCCCAGGCGCCGTTCACAAACCCCGCGTCATTGAAAGATTGTTCACGCCCTCTGCTGCATTCTGCAGGCCATGGGGGTTCGGGTTGCGTATCTGGCCGTAAGCATGGCGGTGGCGTTGCTCGTCGCGGGCTGCGCGGCGAACCGGCTGGCGGAGCCCCGCGCGCAGTGGCGGGCCGAGGCCGAGGCCGCCTGCATCGCAAGCGGCGAGGTGAGGGCATCGCCCTATGTCCAATCGGGCGCCCGCGTTGGCGGCATCGCGTGCGGCATGGAGCAGCCACTCAAGGTCTCGGGCTTGCTCAGCGGCCGCGTCGCGGTCACACCCATCGCCACCATCAACTGCCCGCTGACGGCGGCGCTGGACCGCTGGGTCAGGACCTCGGTGCAAGCGGCGGCTTACCGCAATTTCGGCGAGCCGGTCGTCGGCATCAGGCAGATCGCCTCTTATGGCTGCCGGGGGCGGAATGGCAGCCATCGGGGCCCGCTCTCCGAGCACTCCTTCGGCAACGCGCTGGACGTTGCCGGGTTCAGACTGGCAAGCGGACGGGACGTCACGGTGCTCCAGGGATGGTCGCGCGGCGACCCGCGGGAGCGCGCCTTCCTACAACAGGCCTTTGCCGGCGCTTGCGCCGAGTTCTACACGGTGCTCGGCCCCGGCAGCGACGTCTATCACGCCAACCACTTTCATCTCGACCTGCTCCGCACCAATGCGCGCGGGGGCCGTCATTATTGCCGTCCCCAGCCGGGTCCCGGCGCCTATGCGCAGGCACCCATGTCCCCATTGCCGACTGACAATGTGGGCGCGGTGCCGAAGGCGCCGCTCGCTTTCTCCGAGCACGGGCGGGAGAATTTCTGAAAGTTTTGACTTTCGGCTTCCCTGTTGCCGTCTAACCTCTTCGCGGTTGCAGCATAAGCGGCTATGATCCTGAGTCGCGGGGCGGACGTAGACGCGGGTAGAGGGGGTTGACGGAGCCATGAGCCTGTCTTGAGGCAGGCACAACGGAGGGGGCGATGGCAACGGGGTCTTTGGCGCACATGTTCGAGGAGATCGCCGCGGGGCTGAAAGCCGGCGACGAGGAGATCTACGGCTGGTTGCGCGACCAGCTCAAGGAGTGCGGGGGCAGCGAGATTTCGGTCGAGCTGGCCATGGGCGTGATTTCCAGCCTGCTGCCGGAGGACGCGCAAACGGACATGATCGAATCGGCTCAGCAGGCACGCCGCTGGGCGCATTAGCTTAGGAGGCAGCCGCTACGACCTCCAGTTCATCAGCCAGGAAACGAAGAATTTCGGGCTGTCCGCCGCAGGTCTGGCGCGTTCCCGCAGGACGTCGCTTCGCCGACGCTCCTCGCTTTGCTCCGTTGACGCGACGAGCGCGGCGCCGAGCATCTCCGCCCATCGATCTTCACCGCTGACGAGAGCCGCTTCGATCGGCGCCAGACCGATCGAGCCGCAAAGGCTGTGAGCCGCGCCCGCCCGGCATCGCCAGTCATGCAAGCCGAGAAAACGCGTCCGAGCTCCCGTCGGCCCGGCCAAACGTTCCAGCACGAACAGATCGGATTCGAGCGTGAGGCCGGCGAGACGAAACCTGCCTTGCAGTCGCGGTTCGATGACGTCGAGCCAGACCCTGGCCAGGTTAGACACCGGCACGGTGCGAACGCCAAGGCGGTCGAGACCGCGGGCAAAGAGGAGACCGTCGCTATAGCGCAGGTCGGCGAGCGCGAGCATGGTGCCAGCGCGGTGCGCATTGGCCGGACCGACAGGCGCCACGAACACCGCCGCCGCGGCGCCGCCAAGGGCAAGAAGCTCGCGCCGATCCAATTTGAGTTGCAGCGGGGATTTACGCTTCACGGCGTTTCCCTGTCCTTGGCCCGTCGCAACGACTTTGGCCAGATGCCCTGCTTGCCAGGCGAGAGCACGCCGTCAGGATCGAGCGCGTCTTTCAGCCGCTCATAGGTCCGCATGGCGGAATGGCCGTTGAAGTCGAACTGCGCCGCGACGAGATCCATCTCCGAGATATGCGCGCGGTAGCCGGCGAGGCGCCCGCGATGCGCATCCTCGATCAGCATCTTGCCGAGCGCGCGAGCGCGCGCGCATTGCTCCTCGTCATTGCGGTCGAAAATGATGGAGCCGGTGTTGATGAAGCAGCGCGGCGTCGTGGTGGTCAGGCCGCAATAATGGTCGAAGCCCTCTTCATTGAAAAGTTCCGTGCGCCGGCGATAAAGCTCGAGGAATTCGGCGCCGCGCATGGGCACGACCAGGGGGCACTCGATATGCGCACCCGCGCCGCCCAGCCAATTGAGCGGCATCATGTCGACGCTCGGGATGCCGGCGAGCGTCCCATATTCGGGTGGGATCTTGTCGCCGCGCGCGAATTTGAAGGCAAAGATCTCGGCATCGAGGCCGGCGAAGGCCTTCTCCACCGTCTCGAGCTTCTCGTTCACGGCCGCTTCGCGACCATAGAGGCCGAAGCGCAGGCCCCAATAGCCGATCTCCATCCTGGCCATTAGCTCCTTGACGGCGCTTTCAGGCATGGGACCTTTGCCGTCATACCATTCGGACCGGGTAGAGTTGCCGGCGGCGATGCGCATCCAATTGGCGATGGTCGCGGTGGGGACCGTGCCGTCGAGGCGGAGCATCCGCAGCGTGTCGATGATTGCTGCGATGTCCTCCTCGCGCTGAAACATCATCTCAACCACCACGAAGAATTCAGGCTCGGGCATCAGCCAGACGCCGATCTTGGTGACGATGCCAAAGTTCGATTGCATGAAGAGGCCGTCGAGCGACGGGCCGAAGGCATATTTGTAGAGCGGCCAGGCGGGATTGCCGGTCATGGCGCCGAGTCCCGTGCGCAAGACCTCGCCATTGGCGAGGACCACCTCCATGCCGCATTGATGACCGGCGTGATCCCCGTAAGGAGTGTGGCCGATGCCGTGTTCGAGTGTGTTGCCGAGCATGCTACCCCAACCCGGGTCGGGACAATCGATCCACAAGCCGTGTTTCTGCTCCTGGATGAATTTGTAGAGATCGAGATAGGTGACGCCCGGCTCCACCAAAGCGTAAGCGAGGTCGCGATCGACCTCGATTTTGCGCATGCGCGTCAAGTCGAGAATCACCGAGCCCTTGAGGCACGGAGCCGCGCCGCCGTAGGCATAGTTGCGGCCGAGCGAGACGGTCCAGAGCGGCAGGCGGTGGCGGGTGGCGACGCCGAGCACAGCTCTGATTTCATCCACGCTTTCCGGCAAGACGGCGCCTGCTGGCGCGTAGTTCTCGGCCAGGCCGGGAGAATAAGGATCGGCATAGACGGCGAGGCGCTCGCCGCCCGTCACCAAGTGCTCAGGGCCGACAATGGTGCGCAAATCCTCGCAGGCGCTCTCGAATGCGGGGTTTGTCAATCCCGGTGGTAGCGGCAAAGGCACCCTCCGTTCCGTCCCAGTCGTGACGCTCGCATATCGGCGCGATGTTCTTGCGTGAGGTCAACGCGCTAGCTTAGTCGGGCCTGTGCACAAGCTGATCGTAAGCTGTGCACATTAGGCAGAAAACCCAAATGGCGGTTGCAACCCTGGCGAGGAGGTTCAGCCTTGGAGGCGCTAACGACAAGGAGATGATGGGAAATCCGTCAAATAGTGCGGGGAGTGAGGCGAATGACTGGCAAGGATTTTCGGCTGGGCGAGCCGAATGTCGCCTATATCGGCGCGGGCGTGACCGTGAAAGGGGCAATCGTCGTTCCCGACGCCATCGTTGTGGATGGAGTGGTCGAGGGCGACGTCACCGCCCCGTCAATTCGCATCGGGCCGTCCGGAATCATCAAAGGAAATGTCATCTCGACCGACGTCGACGTCTACGGCACTCTCGGTGAGACTGCCGAGGTCAAGGAGTCTCTGCTCGTCCGTTCCAGCGGCCGGGTGGAAGGCCGGATCAATTGCGGCGATGTGGAAGTGGAAAAAGGAGGGGTGCTCGCATGCGGCATTTTCTCCGCCTATACCAGAGCGGAGGTGACGTCCGTAAACGACAATGCACCGGCGCTGCGCGAGGGAGACGTCGCTGGTCCGGCGAGAACCGGGCAGTTCAAGCTCGACGCCGCCGAATAATCTTGCCGCTCAATCTCGCCGGCGTTCAGCGCGGCCCGTACCGCCGCCGCCTGCTAGGGCGGCGGCCATCGCGGCGGCATCTGCTCGAGCGCTTGCTCGAATGGCGCCGACGAGATGCGCACGTCGCCGGTGAAGGGGTAGTCAAGCACCACGGCGACAAACAAGGTCAGCGCCACTAAGGCGGCGAGCGCCGCCGTCATGAGGATCTGCGCCGCAAGGTTGGATGAGCCGAAGAAGGACGGATAGCCAAGCGTCACCAGGCCGCCTGCAATCATCACCAACCAGAGGACCGTGGGCACCGAACCACGGGAGTTGTCCAAGCGCTCGTTCCGATTGTCGTTGATGGTGGTGAGCAAATCGAGGGCGTGATTGTAAATGGCGACGTCCTTCAGCTGCTCCGGTCGCCCCTCGAAGATCGCCTGGCTGAGAGATTGGAGCTCCTGCCCGGCTTTGGCGCTGGTCTTGCCCAACGCCATGTCGGGCCATTCGTTTTCGCGAACCTCCTGGATATAAGACGCTATCTGTTGGCGGATTGGATTTCCCGCCGGCTCTGGCAGCGCGAAGGACACTTGGTGCAGATTGACGAGCGCCTTGGCCTCATTTCTTACCGCGTCCTCGGTGTCTTGGTAATCCTCCCACACGGCAACCACGACAAAGGCGAGCAAGACGGCGTACAGGACGCCGACCACCGCAAACTTGAAGCCGGCAACCTCGTTGTTGAGGCTCAGACGGTCGGCGCCCAATTTCGCGCGTGTGGCGAGCATGAGCCCGACGCTGAAGAACTCGGCGACGGCGATGATGATCAACGCCACCAGCCACGGCGATATCTCGTTCAGCACCTCAACCAAGCTAATCATGCGACCGCGACTCCCATGCAGCGGTACTGCCCCTTGTCGCTTGCGCCGGGTAGCCCTGACTCCGCGCTTGGCGCGGGATCAGACAGCGCCAAGGAAATCCATCTTGCCAAGCCCAACGCCGCAAGCCCGCAACAATCCATAGGCCGTGGTGACGTGGAAGTAGAAATTGGGCATGGCGAAATCGAGCAAATATGGCTGGCCCTTGAAGCGCATTTGCTGACCGCCCACGCTGAGTTCGATATCGCGACCCTCCGAGCCATCGATGTCCGCGGGCTTGAGGGTCTGCACGAAATTCACAGTCTTGGCGATGCGCTGCTGGAGCTCGGCGAAACTCTTCTCGTCATCGGCGTATTTCGGAACCTCGACGCCGGCTAACCGCGCCGTCGTGCCCTTGGCGAAATCGGTGGCGATAAGGACTTGCCGTAAGAGTGGAAACATGTCGGGCGAAAGCCGCCAATTCAGCAGAACGCTCTCGTCGATCTTGCGCTCCGCGGCGTAGGAAGCGGCTGTGTGGAGCATGGCCGAGAGGTTCGCGAGCATGCGCAGAAACACCGGAACGGAGGCCTGATACATCGACAGGGACATGGGTTCGCCCGCTTTCAACCAAGGAGATCCGGGATGCAGACATTAGCTGCCCCGCGCAGGGCCGGTCCACTCCGCGCTGAAATGAAGCGGGGGACGGGCGTCAGCTTGCCCGCAGACGCAGGGATTTCAGTACGGTGCGCTTGAAGAGGTCATAGGCCGGGCGGCCCATCAGGCCGATGGCCACGATCTTGGACAGGAACGGCGTTGCGCCGAGAAGCGCGGTGAGCCCCGACTTGGCCCAGGGTTCCAGATCGGTCGCGACCGCCACCGGAATCAACGACCACGCGGCATATCCGCCGACAATCAGCACGACGCCAGAGGCAAAGCGCCAACCGACCCGGGTGGTGGCGGTTTCTTCGGCAGTCAGATCGGCTTGGCTCCGGTCTCGCATAGGCGCTTATCCCCTAGAATTGGGACGACAAAGTGTTGCGTTTGGGGCCCAAAAGCTGGCGGTCACCCTTGCCGCACCGCCAGAGCGGCGGACGTTACTGGTATATAGGGCATTTGCGATGCAAGTTCCTTACCAAAGCCATGCGGTGAACTGAACCCGAGGCTAACGCATTCTCCCTACACTAAAGTAAAGAGCTGTTTGCTTTCACGCTGGTAGCATCGGGGGTCGGGCAAAGACTCATTGCCGCCAAACTGTTTGCTAAAACGGGGGACTTCCTAGTGACCGGACAACCCAGATGGAGGAACTGATGAGAGTATCGTTGCTAGTCGCCGTTTTGGCCTTGGCCTGGTGTGGACAGGCTGAAGCCCGCACGAACTGGGTTCAATCGAATGGATTGCCGTGCGAAACGGTCTGCCGGAAACCCGTCACGGTCGGCGGCCGTCCCAACGCCTTCGTCTGCTCGGGCCATGTCGCAGGCGCACCCTATGGTGAAATCAGAAGCGGCATGATCGGCCTTGGCGGACAGTCTTGCTACGTGCCGGGAGAGATTGGCAAGGTTCGTACCGACGGTCCCTTCCTGTGTCTGTGTTCGCCACGGTGATGGTGGAGTCGCCCTTTTCCGGCAATCGACTCGCCTTCGAGCGTCTTTCGGGTTATGATGGGTTAACAAGCGGCAAAAAGGCGCGTTGGGGCACAAAGCTGATTTCGCCCACTCCTGACAGGGAGGAAAAGTCATGCGCCTTGAGGAACTTCCGAAAATCTATGGGCCCGAGACGCTTTCGTTGATGGGCCGCGCCTTGGAGCAGGCGTGGCAGGAGCTTAAGACCCGGGGCGACGTTGTCGATGCGACGGCAACGCGCAGCCAGCTTACCACCACCATCGTGGCCCTCGCATCGGTTGGCGAGACCGACTCGACCAAGTTGAAAAGGTTCGCGCTTCAGGCCTCGAGACGGGGCTAGGGTAAGGAAGCGGCGGAGGCTGCCGCTGTCCCTGCCGGCGTTTGCCGCTTGGGCGGCGCGCGCCTTGAGGAGATCTAACGCCAGGCGGAGACCTGAACGCTAATCAATCTCCTCGCGCACTTGCGCGTAGCTCAGCACGGCGAACAGCACGGTTCCGCCGGCGACGTTGCCCGCCAAGGTCGGCAAGAAAAATCCAAACACGATGCGCGAGAACGGCTCCGTCCCCGTGAGCCAGGCGTAGAACGCTTCCGCCGATCCGGCAATGACATGAGTGAACCCTCCGAGCGCGATCAGATAGGTGATGAGCGTAATGACGAAGATCTCCGTGCCTTCGGCGGAGGGCAGCATCCACACCAGCGCCGCGATGAGCCAGCCTGCGGCGATGCCCTTTACGAACATTTCGGTGGGCGTATTGGCCATGAGCTCGTGGGCAATGGCGGCCACGGCGGCGGACATCTGGGGGGACAGCGAGCCCGAATATACGAGATACAGGCTGAAAAGCAGGCAACCGACGAGGTTCGCCGCCAGCACGATGCCCCACAACCTGGCGAGCACCCAGAACCACCGCCACTGCTTCCGCCCGATCACCGGCAGGACGGCGGTCAGCGTGTTTTCGGTGAAGAGCTGCTGGCGCGACAGAATGACGATGAGAAAGCCGACCGAGTAGCCGATGCGCGAGATGGTGGACGCGCTCGGAAAATCCCCGAGCGAGGCGATCAACATGGCTTGGGCCAGCACCGAAAAGCCGATCGAGATCCCGGCCGCCAGTCCGGACCAACACAGCGCCCCGAAGGTGCGCGCAAGCTCACCCTCGCCTTCGGTGCGGATGATCTCGTAGACGACCGCGGCCCGCAGCCGCCGGCGCTCGGTCACGGACTTTTCCTCCGCTCGCGTCAGCTTTTCCTGCGGCGCCGGAATGGCGTCGTCGGTTTTCATCTCTTTCCTGGCCATCATCCGCGCCCCAAATTCCTTGGAAAGACTCAAGCAGCTGCGATGCTGCTGTAACAAACCGTGACTAGCTTCGCACTTCTCCTGATCAAGTTGCCAGCCCCGCGACGTCATCGATCGTAGCGATACAATCCATAAAAGCCGGTGGGATCGAGAAAAAGCTGCCGCGCTTGGGAGAAGCCGGCCTGCCGCCCAAGGTCGAGCCACTCGGCCGTGGTTTCCGGCAAGTCGCAATTGGTCACGTGATGGTCGATTTGCGCCCACTCCTCCGGGCTCAGCATGGTCCAGACCGGCCGGTTGACGCGCCGGAAGCGCTCCAGATAGGCCTCCCGCTTTTCGCCGTCCTGCCGGGTCGGTTCGTAGATCATCAAAAAAGCCCGCGTAGAGCTTCGCAGCGCCTGCATCAGGCGGCGCTTCCCGTCCGTCGGCAAATGATGGATGGAGAGGCTGCACCAGGACATGTCGGCAGGCTCCGGGCGGGCGCTCAGGGCCTCGATGAAATCGCGATGGTCGAGTTCGACCTCGAAGGTCATGTCCTTGAGGTTGGCGGCCGCGAGCTCGAGCGCAGGCTCGGAGAGATCGATCCCGTGATAGTGGCGGATGTTCGTGCCGGCCAAAGCCTGCCGCATCTCACTCGCATCGCCGCAAGCGATGTCGAGGAGGGAGAAGGGCTGGGCGAAGGCTCGTCCGAGCGTGGCGTGCAGGATCGTTCCGACTTGCTTATGGGCGAGGCAATCGGCATCCACCAGCTTCTGGTAGCTCGCCCATTGCTGCTGAAACTGTTCGAGCGCCGCCGCATCGAGGCTCGCGCCACCCGGCTGAAACTGACGGATCAGGATATTCACCATAATCCTCCCTCTGGTTAACCGAGCGGGATACCTACTATCCCGAACTCCCTTCGTCCGCGTTATCGTTCAATTTTCCGCAAATGCAGTTAGCCCAAGCTTTTCCGGGCGCGAGTGAAGGTTGGGTTTCACCCCCGGCTCATTTGCGGATTAGAATGCGCTTCCTTTGGGCAAGCGGGGGCCGTCATCGGCTCCGGGGGTACCCAGTCATGGCGAAGTCGAGGGAACGCGCAGAGTCCGCCACCGCCGCTCTCGTGCGGGTTCTACCTGTTGCCTCCAACGAGATCGACGCCAAAGCGATTGCCGATATCATCGAGCAGACGCTCGAAAACGCCGCACGCGAGCTTGCGAAGGAGCAGCTTCAGCGTGTCGCCGATGTGCAGGCGTCGGCACACGCCCATTTCTCGCGCCTGCTCAATGCCTCGCCGGCCGTGATCTACTGCCGCGTGGCCAGCGGTGACTTCGCGCCCACCTTCGTAAGCGACAGCGTCACCAGGTTGTTTGACTGTACCGCGCAAGACTATCTTACCAACCCCTATCTCTGGCGGGATCGGGTGCACCCGGACGATGTCGCGCGCATCAATGCCTGGGTCGATCAGATGTTTCAGAGCGACCAGCGCTCGCTCGAATATCGCATTCGCCGACCGGACGGCACCTATTTCTGGGTGGAAGACCGCCAGCAGGTAGTGCGCGACGCGAAGGGCGAGCCAATCGAGATCGTTGGCTCATGGACCGACGTCACTACACGCAAAGAAGCGGAGGACGAGAGTTCAACCGCGCGTTCACAGCTGACCCTTCTGCTCGGCGCCGCGCCGTCGGTGATCTACAGCTTCGCCGCAAGCGGCGATTTCGCCCCCACCTTCATCAGCGACAACATCCACAGCCTGCTCGGCTACGGCTCAGACGAGTACCTGAAGGACGCGGATTTCTGGCGGGATCACGTCCATCCAGACGATCTCACCAATGTCGAGGCGGAGCAGGTTCAGCTGTTCGAGAAGGGGCAGCATTTCGCCGAATACCGGTTTCGCAAGAAGGAGGGTTCCTATTGCTGGTTGAGCGACGAGCAGCACCTTATTCGCGACGCGAAGGGCAACCCGCTCGAGGTGGTCGGCTCATGGAGCAATATCGACGCCCGAAAGGCCGCCGAGAAGGCCTTGCAGGCAACGCAAGAGGAGCTGGAGAAGGCGACCGAAGCCGCGCTCGAGGCCAGCGAAGCAAAAAGCGCGTTTCTGGCCAATATGAGCCACGAAATCCGAACGCCGATGAATGCCATCATTGGCCTCTCGCATCTCGCGCTTAAGACGGAGCTGATGCCGCGCCAGAGGGACTATCTGATCAAGATCAAGCATTCGGGGCAGCACCTGCTCGGCATCATCAACGACATCCTCGATTTCTCCAAAATCGAGGCCGGCAAGCTGTCGGTCGAGAGCACCGATTTCGATCTCGACAAGGTGCTGGAGAATGTCGGCAATCTCATCTCGGAAAAGGCCTCGGCCAAGGGCTTGGAGCTGATCTTTGACATCGAGGCAACGGTGTCGCCCTTCTTCAAGGGCGACCCGCTGCGGCTCGGCCAGATCCTGATCAATTTCTGCAATAACGCCGTCAAGTTCACCGAACAGGGCGAGGTGGTGGTCAAGGCCCGAGTGCTCGAGGACAGCAAGGACAGTCAGCTCATTCTGTTCGCGGTCCGCGACACCGGCATCGGCCTGACCCAGGAACAGATCGGACGTCTGTTCCAGGCGTTCCAGCAGGCGGATGTGTCGACCACGCGCAAATATGGCGGCACCGGGCTTGGTCTCGCCATCTCCAAGCGGCTGGCGGAGCTGATGGGCGGCTCCATCGAGGTCACGAGCGAGCCCGGGAAGGGAAGCACGTTCAGCTTCACCGCGCGCCTCGGCAAGGCCGCCATGATGCCGCGACGGCGGCTGCTTCAGTCGGATCTCCGCGGCAGGCGCGTCTTGAGCATTGACGACAATCCCCAGGCGCGCAGCGTGCTGGCCGGCATGCTCGCCAATTTGAGCTTCATCGTAGATGAGGCGCCGTCGGGGCAGGAAGGGATCGAGCTCGTCCTGCAAGCGGTCAAGCGCGGCGAGCCTTACGACATCGTGTTCATCGATTGGCAAATGCCCGGGCTCGACGGCATCGAGACCGGCAAGCGGATCATTGCGCTGCCTGAGCTCGACACCGCGCCTCATTTGGTGATGGTCACCGCCTATGGCCGCGAAGACGTGCTGAAGCAGGCCGAGGAGAGCGGCTTCGAGAACGTTCTCATCAAACCCGTGACGTCCTCCATCTTGTTCGATACCGCGATCGTCGCTCTTGGCGCCGAGGTGGAAAGGGGCGAGTTCCCGCAAGCCGGGCCGTCCTTCGACATCGATCAGGCGCGCGGCGCCCGGGTCTTGCTCGTAGAGGATAACGAGATCAACCAAGAAGTCGCCATTGGCCAACTTGAAGATGCCGAGCTCTTCGTCGATCTGGCGGAGAACGGGGCGGAAGCCGTTCGGATGGTGCGAGAGAACGATTACGACGCCGTTCTGATGGACATGCAGATGCCGGTGATGGATGGCATCGAGGCCACGCGCGTGATCAGGTCTGACCCCCGCTTCAACACCTTGCCGATCATCGCCATGACCGCCAACGCGCTCGTCTCCGACCGCGAAATGTGCCTCGAAGCCGGCATGAACGATCATATCGCCAAGCCCATCGATCCGGACCAATTGTTCGGTGTTTTGCTGCGCTGGATCAAACGCCCCGATGGCGACGGCGCGGCGATCACGGAGCGTGCCGCTGCGGCGAAACCATCGGGTACGGCAGCAGGTGCCGACGGCGCTGGCCCGCTCGAGATTGACGGAATCGACGTCAAATCGGCGCTCAAGCGCACCGGTGGCAACCGCAAGCGCTATGAAACGCTGTTGCGGAGATTTGCGCAGCAGCAGGCCGGCGCGGTCGAAGCCATTCGGAGGGCACTGTCGATGGGTGACGCGGCCACGGCGGAGCGAACCGCCCATTCGCTGAAAGGCGCCGCCGGAACGCTGGGCGCCATGGCGCTTTCGGAAGCGGCGGCAAAGGCGGAGTCGGCGGTCAAGGCCGGACAAGGGATCGACAACGCCCTCACCGGCTTGTCCGGCGTCCTCGCCGCGGCGGTCGTGGCAATTCGTACGGGCCTGCCCGAAGACGTCCAAGCCAACGGTGGCGGCGCTCCGTCGGGCGATCCCGCGACCGTGGTCGAGGCCTTGACGCGGCTGAAACAACTGCTTGAGAGCGACGATGGCGAAGCCGCAGATTTCATCATCGACGCCCGGCCGGATTTGTCCGGGGTTCTGACCGGAACGGAAATCGAAGCTCTCAGCGAGCTCGTCGGTGATTTTAACTTCGAAGCGGCGCTAAAGTGCCTTGCGGGCATCGCCGACCGCCTGTCCCTCAACCTCAAATGACGCAGACATCCAATACCAGGTTGGTTTTGATCGTCGACGACACCCCCACCAATGTCGGGGTGATCTCCGGCGTGCTGAAGGGCTCGTACAGGACTAAGGTCGCGACCAATGGCGAGAAGGCGTTGGTGCTCGCGAGCGCCGCTGACAAGCCCGATCTGATCCTGCTGGATGTGATGATGCCGGGAATGGACGGCTACGAGGTTTGCAGCCGCCTCAAGGCCAATCCCCTAACTCGCGAAATCCCCGTCATCTTCCTCACGGCGAAGACAGACGCCGTGGACGAGGAGAATGGATTTGAGGTCGGGGCCGTGGATTACATCCACAAACCGTTCTCCGGACCTCTGGTGCTCGCGCGGGTCAAAACCCAGCTCGCCCTGCAAGCCGCGCTCGCACAGGCGCGTGACGCGCAGAATCAGGCCGACGAGCTCTTGCATGCCTTGTTGCCGAAGAAGGCCGCCGACGAGATCCGCAGCATCGGCACCGTCATCCCCCGGCGATATGAGAACGTCGCCGTGCTGTTTTGCGACGTCACTAATTTCACCGCCTATTGCGACAAGCACGAGCCCGAGGACGTGGTGTCACGGCTCGACGCACTGTTCGTGATCTTCGAGCGGATCACGGCGAGCCACGGTCTGGAAAAGATCAAGACCATCGGCGACGGGTTCATGGCGGCTGGGGGACTTCTGCACGAAATCAAGGATCCGATCGGCTCGGCTGTTCGCTGCGGCCTCGAAATGGCGTCGACCTTGATCGACGCACGCCTCGGATGGGAAGTGCGGGTCGGCGTTCACGCCGGTCCCGTCGTTGCCGGCGTGGTCGGACAGGAACGCTATCAGTTCGACATTTGGGGCGACACCGTCAACGTCGCCTCACGCATGGCCGATAAGTCGAAACCCGGCGTGGTCGCGGTGACGAAGGACGTCTGGGAGCGAGTGTCCTCCGATTTCGAGGCCGAGTCGCTCGGGGCGCTCGAGGTCAAAGGCAAGGGCACGATCTCCGTCTTCGGCATTCGCCTCAAACAGGGATGACGCAGCAGGCTCTTTGCGGTGCGGGATCGTGAGCGTCGGGCGCGGCTAGGCTATGCTCAGGGCCGACCAGGCCACGGCCGCATTCGCCACGATATAGATCCCAATTAGTGCCGCGACCCATTTCCGGTCGGCGTGCGCAATAGCGATCTCGGTTCTCTCCTCGGCGCCTCCCCATGACGTGGCGACCACGCGCATGAGAGAGGCGATAATGAACAGATAGGCGAGCAGATAGATCTTATCGATCATCATCAGATAGTCGACGTCGGGAAGCCCAGAGCTCGAGGTCAACTGCAGCGCGACCAGGGTCAGGAGCGCGGTGATGCCGAGCCCGAGGCGCGCCTCGACATAACGCGGCCGCACGAAGAATACGAGCGCGGCGCAGACGACGATCAATATGATCGGCACGAAGGTCTTGATGGTCATTGCCACGATTGGGCGCGACACCGGTATGGTCAGGGTCAAGCGCGAATAGTCTGTAGCGTCGGGCTCAGCGAGATCGCCGAAATTGGTCGGATAGGGTTCGGCGACGATCTCTATCTCCGGCTTGCCGACCTTGAACCCCGGCAAGGTGATGTTCGGGTTGATGGAAATGCCGCCCTCGACATCCGGGGCGTAGATCTGGCTCTCGGCCCCGGCGATGCTGTCCTCCATCGTGATTTTCAGGAGTTGCGTGTCGAAGGGATAGTTCTCGAGTGGGAACTTGGCCGAGAAGCGGCCCTGGTAGCGGATGATCGAATAGAGGCTGCCGTCGGGCATCGGTTTCGGCTGTTCGTAAAGTTCGTCGCGCCGATTGTCGTCCGAGGCAAAGCGGTTCATGAACTCCATTGTCTTCGATGGCTCAAGATCCGGCGCGCTCCAGCGAAACCAGACATAGAGATCGATCGAATAATTGTTGGTCTTGAAGTCGAGCTCCTGGATGTCGTTGATATAGGCGCCGACCACGATCTTTGCCGGGCCGCCGGTCGTGGTCGCCCCCGGTGCCTCCGCCGCCGGGACCGCAGGAGCGCCTGTGACGGCGGGCTCGCTTCGCAGCGGAAGCAGCGCGAACATCGCCAGCGGAAGAGCGAGAAACGCGCTGGCCGCTAGGCGGCGTGCAGACTGCATGAGAGGACCGGCGACAGAGCGATTGACAAAATGGTGCGCAAGAGGGAACCGTATTAAAGAAGTATGTCCCTTCAATAACTGAGAATTTCGATTTGGCCACGCCTGGATACCGTCTTTTGTACCGACGTTCGGTCTTGGATCAGGGCGGACGGGCGCTCACTTCCTAGCAGAAGACCCAATATGACCAAAGGCGCATCAGACGGCCGTCCTGTTGCGCACCAGCTCAGCCATTCGCGCTACGAGTTCCTGCAGTTCCGCAGGCTGCCCTGTCTGGTTCGTGAGGCCCTTGATGATCTCCGCCTGCCTGTGCGCGGAGACCTGCCCGTAGCTTGCAAGAGTTGTCAGCACCTGCTCATGGCCCAAGTTTTGGCTCCATGCCTTAAATTCCTCCGGTGTCTTGCAGGTGCGCTCTCCTAGAAGCGCCAGCGCATGCCGGAAGCTGTGCGGGTTGAAGCCGGGCAGACCGGCCGCCTCGAACGCGTCCTTGAAGATCGCGCGGATCGGGCTGGCATTGCTCCAGTGCTTGCGGGAGAGCCCGGTGGCCTGGAACTGGCGGTCCGGGCCCTGCTCGATCAGCGTAGCAGGGAAAAGCGGATCGTCGCGGCCCCATAGGCGTTCTCTAGTCAGGAACTCGACCCATTCCTCAACGAATTGGGCGGCCGAGCCGCCAACGGGGAAGAAGATCGTGACCTGCGCCTTGCTGTTTTTGGTCTTCACCTCCCGCGGGTCTTGATTGACCATGCGCTCGGCCAGGCTGACGTGCTTCAGCCGCAGCGAGGCCAGCGCGCCGTCGCGCATGCCTGTGAGCCATGCGAATGCGATCACGGCGCGGTTACGCCGCTCAATGTCGCTTCCGGCCGGCATGGACCCAAGCACGGTTTCGATCTGCTCGGTCGTGGGCACCGGCCGCGGCCGTGACGCCTTGGCCACGCGCGTGTCTTTTTCTGACAGTCGGAAGTATTCGGCATCCGAGTAGCGAATGCGGCTGCGATAGCCCGGTTGTTCGGCCAGCCACAGAGCGAACGCCCGCATGGCGTTAAGAGTTTGCAGGATGGTTGCCTTGCTCAGCGGCTCTTTGGTGCCGGTGGCGGCCGCCTCGTCGAGCCGGCGCCGGAATGCCATGGCCTGCTCGATGTGGAATTTCTTGAAGCTGCGGAAGCCAGCGGACGACTCGAACCGGTGGATGGCCTTCGCCGCAGCGTCGATGCTGCCCTCGCTGAGCCCTCGGGCGGCCCGCAAATGGGTGAAGTAGGCCCGCTTGATTCGCTCGTTTTCGGGATTGTATTTCGGCATGGGTTAGTCCCCGACTTCTAAGTGACAATCCAGGGCGGGCATGGCGGTATCCA
>JBBQKN010000027.1:0-39852 GCA_038326945.1 Hyphomicrobiales bacterium | reverse complement strand
TTCCTCGTTGCCGTCTCGGCGGCATAGCCGCGCCGGGCTTGACGGGCGCCATTCCGGAGGACATTAATCCTCCCTCGTGGTGATTTGGCCGGCCGGCTTGCAGCCACGTTAAACAAGTCGCTAAAAGGCCGCGCGAGCAATCCCGGTCTTTTGGCGACAGCCAGAGTCCGGGTATTTTTTTGCCCGCGTCAGAGGGAGCTAAGCCCATGACGGCAAAGAAGGACGATAAGACGGACGCGAGCGCTTGGCGCCCGGCGACCAAGCTCGTGCATGAGGGCACGCTCAGAAGCCAGTTCGGCGAGACGTCCGAGGCGATCTTCCTCAACTCGGGCTATGTCTATACCTCCGCCGAGCAGGCCGAGGCCCGCTTCAAGGGCGACGAAGAAGGCTTCGTCTACAGCCGCTATGCCAACCCCACCGTGGCCATGTTCGAGGCGCGCATGTGCGCGCTGGAGGGCGCCGAGGCCGCGCGCGGCACGTCGAGCGGCATGGCCGCCGTCGCTGCCTCATTGCTGTGCCACCTCAAGGCCGGTGACCATGTGGTCTCGGCCCGCGCCCTGTTCGGGAGCTGCCGCTACATCGTCGAGGATTTGCTGCCGCGCTACGGCATCGAGACCACGCTCATCGACGGACGCGATCTGGGCGCCTGGGACGCGGCGATGAAGCCGAACACCCGCGCGGTGTTCTTCGAGACGCCAACCAATCCGGTGCTCGAGCTTGTCGACATCGAGGGCGTGGCGAAGATCGCGCATAAAGCCGGCGCCCTCGTCGTGGTCGACAATGTGTTCGCGACCCCGCTGCTACAACGGCCAATGCCGCTCGGCGCCGACATCGTGGTCTATTCCGCGACCAAGCATATCGATGGACAGGGGCGATGCCTCGGCGGCGTGGTGCTTGGCACGAAGGACTTCATCGAGGAAAAGCTGCACAATTACCTCAAACATACCGGTCCCTCGCTCAGCCCCTTCAATGCCTGGGTGCTGCTCAAGGGTCTCGAAACGCTGCCTTTGAGGGTTGAGCGGCATGAGGCCTCGGCGGCGGCGATCGCCGATTTTCTCGGCGAACGCAAGGAGGTCATCCGCGTCCTCTATCCGGGCCGGGCCGATCATCCGCAACATAAGCTGGCACAACGCCAGATGGCTGGCGGCGGCCCCATGGTCGCCTTCGAGGTCAACGGCGACAAGAAGCAAGCGTTCCGGTTCATGAACGCACTTCGCATCGTCAAGATCAGCAACAATCTCGGCGACGCCAAGAGCCTGGTCACGCATCCGGCGACGACGACGCATCAGCGGCTCAGCCCAGAGGCGCGCGCGGAACTGGGCATTTTCGACCGGAGCATTCGACTCTCGATCGGGATCGAGGACGTCGAGGACCTCAAGAGCGACCTCGATCAGGCACTCGCCGCCACCTCGTAACCCCTCACCCGGCTTGGACCTGGGTCCAAACCACCCTCTCCACTCGTGGGAGAGGGGGAAAGCGTACCCCGCTCATCAACTCCCCTCGCCCCTTGTGGGAGAGGGCTTTCCGCCGCGATCATGCGCGTTAGCGCGCGCATGTCGCATGGCGCGAAGGGTGAGGGGCAATCCGGTGCCTTGCTTGCGCTAAGCGCGTATGTCACCTTTTCGCCAAGGCCGCTGTTCATGAGGATGAGCATGTGTCGAAACATCAAGACCCTGCATAATTTCGAGCCACCGGCCACGGCCGAGGAGATTCACGCCTCGTCCCTGCAATTCGTGCGCAAGCTGAGTGGCTTCACCCGACCTTCCAAGGCCAATCAAGTGGTGTTCGATCGTGCGGTGCAGGACGTGTCGCGGGCCGCAACCACGCTGCTTCAGTCGCTCGTCAGCACGGCACCTTCTCGCGACCGCGAGGTGGAAACGGCGAAGGCCCGCGCCAGGTCGGCGGAGCGCTTTCGCTCGCATGCCGGCGACCCGGTCTAGCTCGCGACGTGCCGGCAGCGCAAAAGCCTTCACCCGCAGAGGCTCGGTTGCCGGCGTCGCTAACGGCGGCGCACGAGCTGCTGGCCAGGCTCGTCGCCTTCGACACGACCAGCGCCAAGTCGAATTTGAAGCTGGTCGCCTTCGTCCGCGACTATCTCGCCCGTCATGGCGTGATCTCGACGCTGACGCCGTCGCCGGACGGCAAGAAGGCGAGCTTGTTCGCCACCGTCGGGCCAAAGGTCGACGGCGGCGTCGGTCTTTCCGGTCACAGCGACTGCGTGCCGGTGGAGGGCCAGAATTGGACCAGCGATCCCTTCACGATCGAGCTCCGCGACGGCAAGCTCTATGGCCGCGGCACGTGCGACATGAAGGGCTTCCTCGCCTGCGTCCTCGCCTCGGTGCCACTCTTCACGTCGCGCCCGCTCAGGCAGCCGATCCACATTCTCATGTCTTATGACGAGGAGGTGGGCTGCACCGGAGTGAGACCCATGATCGCGCGGCTCGGCCACGATCTTCCGCGCCCCGGCGTCATCATCGTCGGTGAGCCGACCATGATGTCGGTCATCGACGCACATAAACGCATCGACGCCTATCGCACCGTGGTCACGGGGCGCGAAGCCCATTCGGCCATGCCGCGGCTTGGGATCAATGCCATCTCTGTCGCGGCGGAGCTGATCCAGGAACTCGACCGCATCGGCACCAGCTATGCGGAGAGCGGCAGCGACGGCCGCTTCGAGCCGCCCGTCTCCACCCTGCAGGTGGGAACGATCGAGGGTGGGACCGCGGCCAACATCGTGCCGAAGACGTGCCGCTTTCAGTGGCAGATCCGCAGCCTGCCCACGGCCGAGCCCGAAATCGTGTCCGGCCGGATCGAGACCTTCGCCGCCGAGAAGCTGCTGCCCCGCATGCGGAGCGTGGCGCCCACCACATCGATCGAGACGAGCCATCTCGGCAGCGTGCCGGCCTTCGTCGCCAAGAGGGACTCCGAGGCCGTAGCGCTGGCGCTGGCGCTGACCGGCGCCAATGGCACGGGCGGGGTGTCCTATGGGACCGAGGCGGGACTGTTCGAGCAAGCCGGCTGCCCCACGGCGATCTGCGGTCCGGGCGACATCGAGCAGGCCCATGCGGCGGACGAGTTCGTCACCGTGGCGCAGCTCGAGGACTGCATGGCGTTTCTGGCCAAGCTCGCCGATTGACTTCGTTGACCTCATGCCCGCGACGGCGGCATCCAGGAACCTAGCGCGACAATGGGCCGGCTATTCGTCGGCATCGGCGAAGGTCTCGGGATCGAAGGGATAGCGGCTGTTGCAGAACTCGCAGGTGACCCACACCTCGCCATCCACCACCATGTCTTTCAAATCGTCGGGGCTAAAGCTCCTGAGCAGTTCCTCGACCCGCTCCCGCGAGCAGCTGCAATAGGTCTCAAGCTCGACGGCGGAGTAAGCGCGCACCTGCTCCTCGTGAAACAGCCGGTAGAGCAAGCGGTCGGGGGGGAGCAGCGGATCGAGCAATTCGTGATCCTCGACCGTTTCGGCAAGCGCCCGCGCCCGCAGCCAATCCTCCTCGGCGAGGTCCTCGTCACCACCCGCCCCGTGCCCGCCTTCACGGGTGAGCTTCTGTAGGAGCAGACCGCCCGCGCGCCAGGTCCAAGGGCGCCCCCCCGCCTGTCCGGCGCGATAATGCTTGGCCACGGCGAGGCGGATGAAAGTCGGCAGTTGCTCCGATTGGCGGAAATAGGTGTCGGCGGCCTCGGTCAGGCTTTCGCCTTCGAGCGGCACCACACCCTGATAGCGCTCCGTGTCGACGCCCCGATCGATGGTCATGGCTAAATGACCGTGGCCCAAGAGCTCCGACAAAGCGCGATCGCCAGTGCCAAGCGCCCCGACCTTTTCGGCCGAGAAGCGGGCATAGGCGCGCAAGCCGCCGGGGACCTGATAGTCGGCGACGAGCAGGTCGACGGGCCCGTCGGTCGAGGCCTGCAGGATGAATTTGCCCTCGGATTTGAGCGAGGCCCCGAGCAGGCCGGTGAGCGCCACGGCCTCGCCCAGGAGTTGGGACACGGGCTCGGGATAGTCGTGACGCGACAGGATGGTGTCGACGACGGGGCCAAGCTTGACCAGGCGGCCGAACACATCCGCCTGTTCCGCCTGGAAGGGCAGGATCAGATCATCCTCGGGTATGATGAGTTCGATCCGGTCCGTGGACGACGATTCCGACGGCATCATTTGGCCTCGACCCGCTCGGCGCGACGCCCCTTTGTGCTCGCACGCTCGGTTCCAATCCCGGTTCCCGCTGTATCGAGACACCAGGCAAGGATGGCCTTTTGCGCATGCAGACGGTTCTCGGCCTCGTCCCAAACCACCGATTGCGGCCCGTCGATCACCTCCGCCGTCACCTCGTCGCCGCGATGGGCCGGCAAGCAATGCATGAAGATGGCGTCCGGCTTGGCCAAGCTCATGATCGCGCTATCGACCTGGAAGGGTTTCAGCAGATTCTTGCGCTTCTTCTTGTCCTCGCCATCGGCCATGGAGACCCAGACATCGGTGACGACGCAATCGGCGCCGCTCGCAGCCGCGTGGGGATCGTGTCCGACCTCGATGCGGGCGCCTTCGCTTTCCGCCCAGGCAAGCAGCTCCGGCGCCGGCTTGAATTTCTTCGGACAGGCGAGTCGGAGGGTGAAGCCGAAGCGCGCGGCGGCGTGGACCCAGGAGGCCGCGACATTGTTCGCGTCGCCGAGCCAGGTGACGATGCGGCCTTCGATCGGGCCCTTCGCCTCCTCGAAAGTCATGACGTCGGCCATGACCTGACAGGGATGTGACCGCTGGGTAAGCCCGTTGATGACAGGCACGGTGGCGTGCTCGGCCAGTTCGAGCAGCGTTTCATGCGGGCCGGTGCGGAGCATGATGGCGTCGACATAGCGCGACAGAACGCGGGCGGTGTCGGCGATGGTCTCGCCGCGCCCGATCTGCATGTCGCCGCGACTGAGCATGATCGACGTGCCGCCCAGCTCGTGCATGGCCACCTCGAACGACACTCTGGTCCGGGTCGAGGGTTGCTCGAAGATCATGGCGAGCACGGCGCCGGGCCGAACCTTGACCTTGTCCGGCAAGCGGCCGCGGCCCATGGCCTTCATCGCCTGAGCATCATTCAGGATCGCGCGCAAAATTTGGCGATCCAGCGTATCGATATCGAGAAAATGTCGTGGCTGCATAAGGCTGACCTTTGGCTTGCGGCTCAGGCTTGGACCGGCGCGCGGGCTTTCACCGCCACGCAGGCCGCATCGATCTTGGCGCAAGCCTCGTCGATCTCGGTTTCGCCGATGATGAGCGGGGGCAATAGGCGCACCACATTGTCGCCGGCCTGCACCACAAGCATCCGCTCCGCGGCAAGAGATTGGACCAAGAGCCGGTTCGGCACCTTGCATTTCAGCCCCAGCATCAGGCCCTGACCCCTCACCTCAGCCATAATGTCATGGTGCTCGTCCTTCAAACCCGCCAGGCGCTGTTTCAGCCTGAGCCCCATGTCGCCCACATGGCCGAGAAAGCCCGGGGCGAGGACCACGTCGAGCACAGCATTGCCCACCGCCATGGCAAGAGGATTACCGCCAAAGGTGGAGCCGTGACTGCCAACGGTCATGCCGGCGCCCGCCTCTTCGGTGGTGAGGCAGGCGCCCACCGGAAACCCGCCGCCGAGCCCCTTGGCCGTGGCCAAGATGTCCGGCGTGATGCCGGCCCATTCATGCGCGAATAGCCGCCCGGTCCGGCCCATGCCGGTCTGCACCTCATCAAGCACGAGCAGGATACCCATTTCGTCGCAGAGGGCGCGCAAGGCGCGCAGAAAGGGCCAGGAAACCTCGCGCACGCCCCCCTCGCCCATGATCGGCTCGATGAGGACGCCCGCCGTGGCCTCGCCGATGGCGGCTGCGACCGCCTCGATGTCGCCCACTTGGACCTGGTCGAAACCCTCGACCGGGGGACCGAAGCCCTCCAGGTGCTTGGCCTGGCCGCCGGCGGCGATGGCGGCAAGGGTGCGGCCATGAAAAGCACCCTCGAAGGTCACGAGACGGTAGCGCTGCGGCGCACCGTTCGTGGCGTGATAGCGCCGTGCGACCTTGATCGCGCCTTCGACCGCCTCGGCGCCCGAATTGGCGAAAAAGGCGTAGTCGGCGAAACTCGCCTCGCACAGCCTTGCCGCGAGACGCTCCTGACCCGGGATGCGGTGCAAATTCGACACGTGCCAGAGCTTCTTCGCCTGCTCACTCAGCGCCTCGACCAGATGCGGGTGGGCGTGGCCAAGCGAGGTCACGGCGATGCCCGAAGCGAAGTCGAGATAGCGCTCGCCCTCAGCCGTAAACAGATAGGCGCCTTCGCCGCGCTCGAAGGCAAGGCCACTGCGGGCATAGGTAGGAAGGAGGGGCGACATAATTTTGTGGTGTCCCAAAATAAAATTGCCGCCGGATGGGCGGCAGCTGAGGGATTGCAGAGCTTTAGGTCCCGCGCCTGAGTGTGTCAATCGGCGGCTATTCACCTTCTATCCAACGCTCGTCCACCCTTTCGTCCACTCCGCCGTTTGTGTTCTCGCAGAAGAAGTGGCAGACTCGAGCTGTCCGGTGGAAAAACGAGGACCAAGCGTGGCGGACGCTTGCCGCGTTTTCCTGGATACAGTAGGGTGATTACCGCTCAGCCTCAATATCTCGTAGGTCCAGCGTCCGTCTGGGCGGTTATTTCTCAGCAGTAAATCAGCGTTTTGAACGCCGTCTCGTGACGAGACGGGGGGATTCTGAGTCGCAAATGAGGAGGCAAAAACCATGGCTTGGAATGAAGAAAGGGTCGAACTGCTGAAACGACTTTGGGCTGAGGGGTTGAGCGCCAGCCAGGTCGCCAGTCGCTTGGGCGGAGTGACTCGTAACGCGGTGATCGGCAAGGTGCATCGGCTCGGGCTTTCGGGGCGGGCGACCAGCTCGCGCTCGTCGAGTCCAAGACCGCGGCGGACGCAGGTGCCGCGGCAACACCGGACCACTTCGCTCGTGTTCGGGACGCGCGGCAATGTCGCGCTGAAGCCTACCTTTGAAGAGGATGTCGAGCCCCTGCCAGCGGTGGTCCAGGAGCTGTACATCCCACCGGCCGAAAGGGCGACGATCCTCACCTTGAAAGAGGCGATGTGCCGCTGGCCGATCGGAGATCCGGGCGAAGAGGAGTTCCATTTCTGCGGCCGCAAGACCTGCGGCTCGGTTCCCTATTGCGAACATCACGCGCGGATCGCGTATCAGGCCGCACCATCGCGGCGGCGCGAGAGGCGGGTCGCTTAAGCCAATCGAGGGACAATCGGGGGGAAAGGAGGCGCTGGTCGAGGCGCCTTCTTTCTTTTCCGGGGTGGATGGCTCAGGTCGATGGCCTCAGGCCCGAGGCCTCAGGCCGGCTCTTCCAGCTTATCGGAGAACGCATAGCCCGCGCCGCGCACGGTGCGAACGGGGTCGGTCTCGGTTCCCCGCATCATCGCCTTGCGCAAGCGGCCAATATGAACGTCGACCGTGCGTTCATCGACATAGATGTTGCGGCCCCATACGCCGTCGAGCAACTGCGCGCGGCTGAAGACCCGGCCCGGGCTCTGCATCAGAAATTCGAGCAGGCGAAATTCCGTCGGGCCAAGATGTACTTGGCGGCCGTCCCGGGACACCCGGTGGGACTCCCGGTCGAGCTCGATGTCGCCCGCGGACAAGACAGAGGCGATGCGCTCGGGATTGGTGCGCCGCAGGATGGCGCGCACCCGTGCCATCAGCTCGGGCAGCGAGAACGGCTTGACCACATAGTCGTCGGCGCCGGTGGTCAGGCCCCTGATGCGGTCGTTCTCCTCGCTTCGCGCCGTCAGTAGGATGATCGGGATGGTGCGGGAGTCCTTGCCCGTCCGCAGGCGCCGGCAGAGCTCAAGCCCAGAAATGCCAGGCAGCATCCAGTCCAGTACGATCAAATCCGGCGAACCTTCGGCAATGGCGACCTCCGCCTCGTCGCCGCGATGGACAACATCGACGGCGTAGCCCTCGGCTTCCAGATTGTAGCGGAGCAAGAGGGCCAACGGCTCTTCGTCCTCGACGACGAGAACCTTGGCTCTAGAATTGGCAACCTGTGCGTTCAACATCGCCTTAGCTCGCCGATCTTATCGGCACCGGGGTCGAGCTCGTATGGTCGCCCTTGGGCCGCTGATCCGTGATGGGGCTGCCGTGAACCAGGAAAAACACGGTCTCGGCGATATTGGTGGCGTGGTCGCCGATGCGCTCGATGTTCTTGGCGCCGAACAGGAGATGGGTGCAGAGCCCAATATTGCGGGGGTCCTCCATCATATAAGTGAGGAGCTCGCGGAACAGCGAGTTGTACATCGCGTCGATTTCCTCATCCTTGTACCAGACCTTCAAAGCGCGGTCGGCGTCGCGCTCGATATAGGCGTCAAGGACCTCCTTGAGCTGGCCGAGCGCAAGCTCTCCCATATGCTTCAGGCCGAGCATCAGCTGCTTCGGTTGCTGCTCGCCAACGACGGCAAGCGCGCGCTTGGCGATGTTCTTGCCGAGATCGCCGATCCGCTCGAGATCGGTGGAGATGCGGAGCGCCGCCATGATCTGCCGAAGGTCGTAGGCCATCGGCTGGCGCCGCGCGATCATGACCACGGCCTGCTCCTCGATCTCCTTCTCTAGATCGTCGATGACCTCGTCCTGCTGGATGGTGATTCCGGCGAGGTCGGGGTCTCGGCCCTCGAGCGCATCGATGGACTGCCCGACAACCTGCTCGGCCAGACCGCCCATCTTGGCGATCTTGTTGTTGAGCGAGGACAGCTCCTCCTCATATGACTTAACGATGTGTTCGTGGGTGTCCATTTGGATCTCCTCGAAAGCGGTCTCGACCTCGTGCAGCCGTCCTAGCCGAAGCGGCCGGTTATGTAGTCTTGCGTTTTCTCGAGCTTCGGGTTGGTGAAGATTTGGGTGGTGTCGTCAAACTCAACAAGCTCACCGAGATACATGAAAGCGGTGTAGTCCGAGGTACGCGCCGCCTGTTGCATGTTGTGGGTGACGATGGCGATGGTGTATTCGCGCTTCAACACGTCAATCAACTCCTCGATCTTTGCGGTCGAGATCGGATCGAGCGCAGAGCAAGGCTCGTCGAGCAGGATCACCTCCGGTCGGATAGCGACGGTGCGTGCGATGCACAGCCGCTGTTGCTGTCCGCCGGAGAGGCTCAATCCGCTGGCGCCGAGCTTGTCCTTGACCTCGTCCCAAAGCGCGCCGCGCCGAAGCGCGTCCTCCACACGGTCGTCGAGCTCGGACTTGGGCAGTTGCTCGTAGAGGCGAACGCCGAAAGCGATGTTCTCGTAGATAGTCATGGGGAAGGGCGTCGGCTTTTGGAACACCATGCCCACCTTGGCGCGCAGCAAGTTCACATCCTGAGTCGGTTTGAGGATGTTCTCGCCATCGAGGAGAACTTCACCCTCGGCGCGCTGGTTGGGATAGAGGTCGTAGATGCGGTTGAGGACGCGCAACAGCGTTGACTTGCCGCAGCCGGAAGGGCCGATAAACGCCGTCACCTTGTTGGCGTAGAGATTGACATTATTGTCCGCCAGCGCCCGGAATTCGCCGTAGTAAAAATTGAGGTGGTGCACCGCGATTTTTTCCTCCAGGCCTTCGGCCGGAGTCTCTATTCGCTCCTTCACATCGGTCTGGATGGCCAGGTTCATGTCAGCACCTTCTTGGAAGCAAGCATGCGCGCCAAGATGCTCAAGCCAAGCACCGCAGCGGTGATGAGGAGCGCTCCAGTCCAGGCCAGTTGTTGCCAATCCTCGTACGGGCTCAGGGCAAACTGGAAGATGACGACGGGAAGGCTCGACATGGGAGCGTTCAGATTCCAACTAAAGAACTGGTTGTTGAGCGCCGTGAACAAGAGCGGCGCGGTCTCGCCGGTGATCCGCGCGACCGCGAGCAGGATGCCCGTGGTGATGCCGGCGCGCGCCGCGCGATAGGCCACGTCGCGGATCACCAGCCATTGCGGGACGCCGAGCGCAGCAGAGGCCTCGCGCAGGGTGTTGGGCACGAGCAACAGCATGTCCTCGGTGGTGCGCACCACAACGGGGATGACGAGTATGGCAAGCGCCACCGCTCCGGCCCAGGCAGAGAAATGCCCCATCCGGGCGACCATCAATTCATAGACGAACAGGCCGATGACGATCGAGGGCGCGCTCAACAGGATGTCATTAATGAAGCGAACCACCATGGTGAGCTTCGAATAGCGGCCATATTCCGCCATATAGGTGCCGGCCAGGATCCCGAGCGGCGTGCCGAACAGGACAGCGAGCACGGTGAGGATCAAGCTTCCGACGATGGGGTTCAGCAAGCCCCCAGCCCCGCCAGGAGGCGGCGTCATCTCGGTGAAGACGGCCGGCGTTAGGCCGCCGATCCCTTTGACCACCAGGACGGTCAGGATCAAGGCCAGCCACGCCAAGCCGAAAACGGCGGCGCCGATCGACAACACGGTGGCTATCAAATTGCTGGCGCGGCGGCGGGAATAGCGTGCGTTTACGACAGGCCAGGCCATGATCAAACTCCCTCCTTCTGGGCGATGCGCATCAGCATCAGCCGCGCAGCCGCAAGGACGATGAAGGTGATGAAGAACAGGATCAGGCCGAGCGCGACCAGCGCGGAGGTATAGAGTTCGCCGGTGGCTTCCGTGAACTCATTGGCGATCGAGGCGGAGATCGTCGTGCCTGGCGCCATGATCGAGGGCATGATGCGGTGCGCGTTGCCGATGACGAAGGTCACGGCCATAGTCTCGCCAAGGGCGCGACCCAAGCCAAGCATCACCCCGCCGATCACACCGACGCGGGTGTAGGGAAGCACCACGCGGCACACCACTTCCCAGCGCGTGCAACCGATGCCGTAGGCTGCTTCCTTCAGCACCGGAGGAACGGTCTCGAACACCTCCCGCGTGATCGATGTGATGAAGGGGAGCACCATGATGGCGAGGATCAGGCCGGCGGTCAGGAGGCCGATACCATAGGGGGGGCCGGCAAAGAGCTGATTGAGCACGGGAACGTTGGCGAAGGTGTCGATCAGGAGCGGCTGAAGGTGCGCCTGAAAGAACGGCGCGAACACGAACAAACCCCAGATGCCGTAGATGATGCTCGGAATGCCGGCGAGCAACTCGATGGCGATGCCAATGGTCCGCCGCAAGCGATCGGGACAGATCTCGGTAAGGAAAATCGCAATGCCGAAGCTGACAGGGACGCCGATCAGCATGGCGATGACGGACGTTACGATCGTGCCGTAAATGGCCGGCAAAGCCCCGAATTTCTCGGTGACCGGATTCCAGCTTTCCGACGTGAAAAACTCAAAGCCAAAGGCGCGCCAGGTGGGCAGCGAGCCGATGACCAGCGAGAGTATAACCCCGGCAAGGATCACCAGGACGGCGATGGCCGATGTCCGCGTCAAGGCCTTGAAGATTTGGTCGTTGATGCGAAAGCGCCGCAAGACCTGAGCGTGCTCGTCAGCGTCTCTGACCGGAATCTGAAGGGGCGCGGATGCGAGCGCCATATCCATCCTCGTTCGCCCTTCTTGTAAACTCGCCGGTCCAAATATAAAGAGCAAAACCGAGGCGAGAGCGAAGGGTGTTGCCCCGCCCCGATCTGAGCCGGTTAGTTCATTGCAAAAACGGGCTTTCCAGAAGAGTCCTTGATGTCCGTCGACCACATCTTCTCGACCGCGGCGACCACGGTCTCAGGCATTGAAACGTAATCGAGTTCCTCGGCCATCTTGGCGCCACTCTTATAGGCCCAGGCAAAGAACTTAAGGGCCTCGGCGGTGGCTGCCGGATCCGACGGAGTCTTGTAGATCAGGATCCAAGTCGCGGCGGTCATCGGCCAGGACTCGGCGCCAGGCTGATTGGCCAGGATCACGCCGAAGCCGGGCTGGGAGGCCCAATCGGCATGAGAGGCGGCCGCCGCAAAACTCGCCGCGGTCGGCTCGACGGACTTGCCGTCCTTGTTGACCATCTTGGTGTGGGTCAGCTTGTTCTGCAGGGCGTAGGCGTATTCGACATAGCCAATCGAGCCCTTGGTGTTGGCGACATTGTTGGCGACACCTTCATTACCCTTGGCGCCAATGCCGACGGGCCATTCCACCGCCTTCTCGGTGCCGACCTTGGTCTTCCAGTCGTCGCTTACCGCAGAGAGGTAATAGGTGAAATTGAAGGTCGTGCCGGAGCCGTCAGAGCGGTGAACCACGGCAATCGCCGAGGAGGGAAGGTTGACACCCTCATTCAGCTTCTTGATGGCAGGATCATCCCATTTGGTGATCTCGCCGAGGAAAATCTTGGCAACGGTGGGACCGTCGAGAACGATCTCTCCGGGCTTGATGCCTTCAAGGTTCACGACCGGCACGATGCCGCCCATGACCATCGGAAACTGCGCAAGGCCCGAGGCATCGAGATCTTCACCGGTGAGCGGCGCATCGCTCGCGCCGAAGGTAACGGTCTTGGCCTTGATTTGCTTGATTCCGCCGCCTGATCCAATCGACTGGTAGTTCATCCCGATGCCGGTTTCCTTCTTATAGGCATCGGCCCATTTGCCGTAGACCGGATAGGGGAAGGTCGCGCCCGCGCCCGAAATGTCGGCGGCGTGGGCGGTGGTGACGGTGAACGCTGCGGCTAGGCACGCCGCGGCCGCATAAGACATGAACCTCATAATCGCTCTCCCTGTGGGATGGAGACATCGGGCTCCCAACTGGGAGCCTCCGGCGGGGGCCTCTCCCCCGACCGTCGTCGAGCGTTAGCGCCGCGCAATAACGCTACTATGTCACTTATGTGACAGTTTTATAACAGCGCGGGAAAGGCCCGAAAATGGGCTGTGGAAAGCGGCCTACTCGGCCGCGGCCGCCTTGATCGGCAGGATCTCACGCGCCGGATCGAGCAGCACGGTGAAGGTCGATCCGTGGCCGGATTTGGAGGAAATGGCGAGCTCCCCGCGGTGGCGATTGAGGATGTGCTTGACGATGGCAAGCCCAAGACCGGTCCCGCCCTTCTCACGGCTCGAGGTCACATCGATCCGATAGAAACGCTCGGTCAGCCGCGGCAAATGCTCCGGCGCGATGCCTGGGCCCTGGTCGATGACGGCAATGGCGTAACGGCCCAATTGACGGCCAAGGGGTGGCGCCTGCTTTGGCTCCAGCCGGACTTCGCCCCCTTTCAGGCCATAGCGGAAGGCATTCTGCGCCAGGTTCTGAAACACCTGGACGAGCTCGTCGCGGTCGCCGCGAACGACGGCGGGACGGGGAAAGCGCCCGATCTTCAGCGCGGCGCCTGACTCCCCCGCAAGCGGCTCGAGCGTATCGCGAACCAAGTCGAGCACATCGTTGAGGTCGACGAGCCCGCTCGGGGGAACATGGGCGTTCATCTCCACCCGGCTCAACGATAAGAGCGCGTCAATGAGACGGGTCATGCGCGAGGCCTGCTCGGCCATGATGGCAAGAAAGCGCTCGCGCGCTTTCGGATCGTCCTTAGCGGTGCCTTGCAGCGTCTCGATGAAGCCACGCAAGGAGGCGAGCGGGGTCCGGAGTTCGTGGCTCGCATTGGCAATGAAATCGGCGCGCATCTGATTGATGCGCTCGACCTCGGTCAGATCCCGGAGCAGGATGAGGATGTTGCTGTCACGCTCCGATCCGCGCGTCAGTGGCGCCACGGTGACGGCCATGCGCCGCCCGACGGGAACGCGCTCGGCATAGGTGACGGTGACGGCGCGGCCGCGTAAGGGTGCCGCGCTCACGGCGTCCAGGAATTCCGGCGTCCGGATCACCGAGGAAATGTGGCTGCCCTCGCGCATGGAGGCGAACAGGCCTTTCGCCGGCGTATTGCAGAAAAGCACCTGGCCCGCCGTATTGAGAAGAATGGCTGGGTCCGGCAGGGCCTCGGCCATGACCTGCAACCTCGACACCGAACGGGCCGATACGGCTAGCCGCGCGAGGTCGGCACCCGCGGTCTCATCGAGCTCCGTGCGAGGAAGAAGCGCGACCGAGGCGACGAACCCAAAGAAGGCGGCAATAGCAAAGGGAAGCGAGAGATGGGCAACGACGACGAGGGAGGCCATGATCACGGCGACGGCGACGATCAGCCAAAGCGAGGCGAGCAGCCTCGCCAAAAACTCGTGCATGCCGCGCTTGAGCGCGAGCCCGGCTCGGGTCGGAAGACTGGCCTCGACGGAGCTGGCCCCTCGATCTGCCTGATCGCTCAATGCTATTTCCCCGCGAAGCGAATCATTCAGAGATGCTTGGTCATAATTGCACCGGGATTGTCACCCTTTTGAGACGGACGATCGGACCCCTCGTGACAAGGCGATGACAGCCCCTCCCTGCTCCTCCTATACTTCGCGCAGTGCGAGGGAAGTTTCAAGAATGGCCGAAGATGCCGGTATTCCATCCGGGGCCTCGCAGCCGGCGCCAACGAACCGCATCCCAATGCAGTCAGAACTAGAAGAGCTAATCACCGCCCTTGGGGGACTTTGCATGAAGTACGGATTTGCTTGCGCAGGCCTCGTGGCCCTGGCCGGAGTATCGGCCGCCTTTGCTACCTCGCCGGTGCCCGACTCTCCTTTGGGGTGTCCACCCTCAAAGACGGTCACCATTAACCCTTCGGGAGACGCCGAGCTGGTGTTCGCCGGTGGCCCGGCGCTCGAACCGGTGCAGGTGGCCGGTCCATTCGATTCGCCACGGTCGGTCGCCTTCCTGTCCGATGGCCGGTTTCTCGTAGCCGAACGGCCGGGACGGCTGCAACTCGTCATCCCGGGAGCGTCGAACCGCGAGATCGCGGGCGTTCCGGCCGTGCTTACGCTCGGACATGGCGGCCTGATCGATCTCGCGCTCGATCCTGAATTCGCGACAAACGGCACGATCTACCTCTCTTACCTTCACGGCGAGGAGGCAGCCTCGACCATCCGCATCATGAAGGCCCGGCTCGATCAGCAAAACGACACGCTGGCCGATCAGAAAATCATCTTCGAGAGCACCCCGGGCGTCAGGCATGAGCAGCTCGGGGGCCGCATGGCGCTGACGTCTGACGGCTATCTGTTCTTGTCGGTCGGCGACCGATGGGCCATGGAGCAAGCCCAGACTCTCGCGGACGATCTGGGCTCCATCGTCCGCATTCGCACCGACGGTTCGATCCCGGGCGACAATCCGTTCGCATCGATACCAGGTGCCAGGCCGGAAATTTGGAGCTACGGCCATCGCAATCCACAAGGCCTCGCTTTCGACCCAGTGAAGAAGCGGCTGTGGTCCGATGAGCATGGCCCGCAGGGTGGCGACGAACTGAACCTGGTCGTTGCCGGCCTCAATTATGGGTGGCCCATCATCACCTATGGTGTCGACTATTCCGGCCGTCCAATCGGGACCGGCAGCTCACGGCCCGGACTGGAGCAGCCGGTGCGCACCTGGGTCCCCATCTCCATCGCGCCGTCGGGACTGGCGATCGAGGCGGATCCCGCCCACGAGGTTCTCTGGATCAGCTCCTTGGCCGGGCAAATGCTGGTGAAGCTCACGGTCGGAGAGGATTGCGCTCTCAGTGAGGAGCATTTCCTCAAGAATCGTCTCGGCCGGTTGCGCGACGTCCGCCTCGACCAAGCTGGTGCTCTCTACGTGCTTACGGATGGCTCCGAAGGGATGCTGTACCGTCTGGACCGCACTTCCGACGACAGCGATCCGCAGCCGAAGACGCATCTGTGACCTTTGAGCTGGGTCACCGGGTGAGGCCCTTGGCGGCGAGGTCGGAGAGATAATCTTGCCAGCGTGCGTCCCTGGTCTCGCCCAGCGCCCGCAGATAGGTCCAGGTATAGAGCCCGGTGTCATGGCCATCGTCGAACACGATGCGGGTGGCGTAGTTGCCGACGGGCTCGAGCCTGAGGATGCGCACGGCCTTCTTGCCCGGCACGGTGACACGCTCCGCCGGACTATGACCCTGCACCTCGGCGCTCGGGCTCAGCACGCGCAACAGTTCGGCCGCCAGCGCAAAGCTCGCGCCGTCGTCGAAGGTCACCGTGAGCGTTGTCCGCTCCTTGTCGACCTTGATTTCCGTTGGCCAGGGATCAGCCATCGCCGCGGTCTAACCGAGGTCGATCTTGCCTTCGACCACATGATTGAGGCCGGTGCCTGGCGCCGTCAGCACCGCTTTCACCTTGAGGGCGCCTTTACCCGCCAGCCCCTCTTCGCGCACCACGTCCTCGATCGCCTGCTGAGAGGTGACGCCGACCTCCTTCAGGAATTTCCGCATCGACATGTTGAAGCGCTGTTCGTCCATCGTTGGTCTCCTTGAGTGGGCAGCCATGATGTGCAAAGGATCGATCCCCATATTAGAGTGGATTGAGGGTTGCGGTCACGTTTGATGCGAGGCCAGCCACGAAACGGAAAAGTGTGAAAGCGCGAGCGATGCAGCCGAAGAAGACGGTTAAGCGCCGGGACAGATTCGCGGCTGCGCTGGCGGATCCCCGCTACCGCATTCGCGCCGTGAAAAGCGCCAAGGCGTATAGCCGCAAGGCCAAAGCGCCGCAGGAGAAAGAATCCGAGTAATGGTCTCGCCTGCTCAACCCATGGTCGACCCCTTCGGCCGGCACATTACGTATCTCCGCGTCTCGGTCACCGACCGCTGCGACTTCCGCTGCGTCTATTGCATGGCGGAATCCATGACCTTCCTCCCGAGGAAAGAGTTGCTCACGCTCGAGGAACTCGACCGACTCGTGAGCGCCTTCGTCGCCAAGGGCGTGCGCAAGGTCAGGCTCACCGGCGGCGAGCCGCTGATGCGCAAGAATCTGATCTGGCTTATCAGGTCGCTGTCTCGGCATCTCGGCGCGGATCTCGACGAGATCACACTCACCACCAATGGCAGTCAGCTTGCACGTTACGCCGAGGCTCTTGCCGATTGCGGCATCGCCCGCATCAATGTTTCGCTTGACACGCTCGACCCGGCCAAGTTCACGGCGATCACCCGCCGGGGCGACCTGGCCCAGGTGATGGCCGGCATCGATGCCGCCGATCGAGCCGGTCTCAAGATCAAGATCAATACGGTTGCGCTCAGAGGCATGAACGAGGACGAGCTCGAGCAGATTTTGCGCTACTGCCACTCACGCGGCTTCGACCTCACTTTGATCGAGACGATGCCCATGGGCGAAACCGATAGCGACCGCACAGAGCACTATTTGCCCCTGTCGCTCGTGCGGGCGCGGTTGCAGGAGCGCTTCACGCTGGACGAGCTCCCCTACCGCACCGGCGGCCCCGCCCGCTATGTCGGCGTGCGAGAGACCGGCGGCAGGCTCGGCTTGATCACGCCGCTAACCCATAATTTCTGTGAGGCTTGCAATCGCGTGCGGGTGACCTGCACCGGGACTCTCTATATGTGTCTTGGCCAGGAGGACGCGGTCGATCTCAGGGGACCACTGAGGTCGAGCGAATCCAACCATTTGCTCAACGCGGTGATCGACGCGGCGATCGCGGCCAAGCCCAAGGGCCACGATTTCGTCATCGAGCGGGGCGGCAAACCGGCCGTTTCCCGCACCATGTCGACGACGGGAGGCTGAGCGCGCCGGCGCGCCTGGCTTAGCGAATTGACGCAGCTTTTAACAATTTGCGCCGCAGGCGACGAGGCGTGTCTCCCAAAGGCGGGTCCAACTGCTTGATTTTGTTAAGCACGCCACTTACGCGGTTTTTAACCAATGCTCCTTAGAGATCTTCCAGTATACTGACAAATCCAGACGATGTTTCATGACTGGGTTGGCGTTGCTCAAGAGAAACTGGCTTTGGGTGGGAGTGGCGGTGCTGTGCGCCCTGATCTCCTTTGCCGCATTCGTGGCCCCAAGCAAAATCGGCGAGATGGAGCTTGAGCACGAGGCTCGCGTGGCCTCGGATCGCATCGGCGCCAAGCTCCGCGGCGAACCCGGAGCGCTGATCGACGCGTTTTCCAGGCCCGGGCTCGCGCCGCATCTCGCCCGCGTCTTCGACGGTTCAAGCTACGGCCATCGCATCCTTCGCTACGACATTTACGATAAGTCCGGCAACCTCACCTTCACGAGCGGGAAGGGTGGAGTACAGCTCGATAAGTCTCTCGGCGAGAGCTCGCAGCCTGAGCCATCCGCCGCGGGCGGGATAACCCTTTACAACCGTTCCGATTCGGCCGTCTCGCATTTCGCCGTGCTCCCAATTCCGGTTCGGATAGGCAACCAGCCCGACGCGACGCTGCTCGTCTATCTCGATCAAAGCGACCAGGCGAAGGTGCTCTCACGCTATTTCGGCCTGATCGCCGCCATTACCATGCTCCTGCTCGGCGCCGGTGTAGCGACGCCGCTGGCCTTGGCCTGGATGCGGAGCCAAGAGCGCGAAGTCGCTGAAACGCGGATGCGCTATCTCCAAGACCACGACCCGCTTACGGGGCTCCCGAACCGCCAGTCGTTCAGCGATAGCCTGGCCAACGCGCTCCCGGCCATGAACCGCAATCGCAAGCACATCGCCGTGCTTTGTCTCGACGTGGACAAGTTCAAGGACATCAACGACGCATCGGATATTGCCACCGGCGATGCGGTGCTGCGCGAAATGGGCGCCCGCATTCAGTCCGCCCTTCGCAGCGGCGATTTCGTGGCGCGGCGCTCTAGCGACGAGTTCGCTATCGCGCTCGTGGACATCAACAATCTCGCCGAGGTGATGGCTTTCACCAACCGACTGATGGACGTGCTTCGTCCCCCGTTTCGAGTCGCCGACAAGGAATTTCTGTGCACGACGAGCGTTGGCATCGCATTCGCACCGAGCGATGGCGACGCGGCGCCCGCGATTCTTCGTCATGCCGACATCGCCCAGGCCCGCGCCAAGAGCGACGGCGGTCAGCGCGTGTGCTTTTTCGAGCCGAGCATGGAGAAAGCCCTGCAACGGCGCCGCATGATCGAGCACGAGCTTCGGCTAGCGCTGGCGCGTGGGGAGTTCGAGGTCGCCTATCAATCACAATATGATCTCGCCACCGGCGCGCGCGTCGGCGTCGAGGCGCTGATCCGGTGGCACCACCCCGTGCACGGCAAGATCGCACCGACCCATTTCATCTCCGTGGCCGAGGAAACCGGGCTGATCGTGCCGCTCGGGGAATGGGTGCTGCGTCGCGCCTGTAGCGATGCCGTAGCCTGGCCCGAACATATCAGCGTGGCGGTCAATCTCTCGCCGGCGCAGTTCCGCCACGGCGACATTGCCGGAACCATCGCCACCGTGCTCGCCGAGACCGGCCTCCCGGCTCAGAGACTAGAGCTCGAAATCACCGAAAGCCTGCTGATCAGCGACACGGATGAGGTGCTCGGCAAGCTCAATCGGCTGCGCAAGTACGGAGTCAGGATGGCGATGGACGATTTTGGGTCCGGCTATTCGAGCCTGAGCTATCTTGCCCGCTTCCCCTTCGACAAGATCAAGATCGACCGGCAATTCGTGCGCAACATGACCCGCGATCCAGCGATGCGGGCCATCGTCAAGACCATCATAGCCCTTGGCAAGTCTCTGGGCGTGACCGTCACCGCCGAAGGCGTCGAGACGCAAGAGCAGGCGGCGATGTTGCGAGAGTTCGGCTGCCCGCAGGTGCAGGGCTTTCTCTACGGCTATCCCGGCTCGCCCGAGTTGGAGGGCGCCGGCGCGGCCAAGGTGAGGTCCATCAAGTCGAGAAGCAGCGCCGCCTGAGCCCTCGGATCATCGCTGGATCGTGGATGAACGCGCTGGCGGCTTGGCGGCAGGGTCCCGCGGCGCGTCACCGAACAGCGATTGGAAGAGACCCGTCTGAACCACGGGTGCCGGTGCCCGCACCGCGCGGCGCGTCCGGGAGGCGGGTCGCTTAGCCGTGCCGGTGGTCGGTTTTTTGGGCACCGAGGGCTCGATCTTTGCGGATGCCTTGGCCTTGGAAGCCTTGACCTCGGATGCCTTGGCCTTGGGCGCAGGCTCCGACTCTCTCTCCTCGACCGCCTCTGGGCTCGATTTTGGGGGCTCGGCCCGGGCAACCGGTGGCGGAACGTCCTCTCGGTCGAGCGCGACTGGTGGTGAGGGCTGGTCGTCAGCGTCGGGGGCGGCTTCCTTGATGGCGGGCTCATCCGGAGGCTCGGCCGCCGCGATCGGCGCGGCCGTCATGTCGGACTGGACGCTCTCGGGGGCGCTGCTCGGAAGCTCGGCGACCGGTTCAGCCTTCCCGGGCTCGCTATTCGGACTCTCGGTAACGGGATCTGTGCCATCGGGTTTGGCGGCGGGGACTTCGGTGACGACATCAGCCGGAGGCTCGCCAGTCGGAGGCTCGCCTGTCGCAGGCTCCTCGGCGACAGCGTCAGGTTCGGCCGGCCAAGAGTCCACCGGGGCTTCGGCCTCGTCATCGGCTGACTGAGGTTCGGCGACTGCGTCAGGCTCGGGCGGCTCAAGCGACACCGGGACAATCGTGGCGTCGGGAATCGACGCGGTGGTATCGGGCTCGGCGGAATTTCCCGAGGCCACGGCGGGGGCGGGCATCACCTCGACGTCGATGGCCTGCGTCGCGGGCTGTCGCGTGGCACCGGGGCCGGGCAAGGTGATCAGCATCGGCAGCAGTGCCGCGACACAGACTCCGTGCACGGCTCCGGCGGCGAGCACGCAAAGTGGAAGGGTGATTGAGCGTCGATCTGTCAAGGTGCGGCTTTATCAGGGCGCGCTCGCGCACGCGTTCGCCCTACTAAATCCGCATAACTGAGTCGGCGCCTTACGCCAACCCTTAGCCTTCCATCACGATGCGTGGTGCCGCCCGCGCGGTCCCCTTGTGACGTTCAAGCTCCGCCCAGGTGTTGCTTGCTATCTCGCGATAGGCATCTGCCGCGGCCGACGCCGGCTCGCTCACCACCACCGGCTTGCCCGCGTCGGATGTTTCGCGGATGGCGAGAATGAGCGGCACTTCGCCGAGGAAGGGCACACCCAACCGCGCGGCCTCCGATTTGGCGCCGCCATGGGCGAAGATATCCGACCGCCCGCCGCAATGAGGGCAGACGAAGGTGCTCATATTCTCGACGAGACCGAGCACCGGCACGTCGACCTTGCGAAACATGTTGAGGCCTTTGCGGGCGTCGATCAGCGCGAGGTCCTGCGGGGTGGAGACGATCACGGCGCCGGCGAGCGGAACCTGCTGCGCCATGGTGAGCTGCGCATCTCCCGTCCCGGGCGGCATGTCGACGACAAGCACGTCGAGTTCGCCCCAAGCGACATCCTTCAGCATTTGCGACAGCGCCGACATCACCATCGGCCCGCGCCAGATCATCGGGGTCTCCTCATCGACGAGGAAGCCCATCGACATCACCTTCAGCCCGTAGGCTTCCATCGGCTGGAGCTTGTTTTCCTCGAGCTGCTGCGGACGACCATGGATGCCCAGGAGGCGCGGCATTGAGGGGCCGTAAATATCGGCGTCGAGAATGCCGATCTTGAGGCCGCGCGCCTTGAGTGCCAACGCCAGATTGACCGCCGTGGTCGATTTGCCAACGCCGCCCTTGCCCGAGGCAACGGCGATGATGTGGGCCACGCCAGGGATGGTGCCGGTGCGATGCCGGGCGGCCTTCGCCGCGCCACGCGCCACCGGCGATCCTGGCGCCGCCGCTTTTCCGGCTGCGCCATTGCCTCCGGCCGGGTTGCCACCGGACTCGCGATCCGCGGTGAGGGTAACGGCGACGGCATCGACGCCAGGCAGGTCCTGCACGACCTTCTCCGCGGCTTGGCGCAAGGCTTCGAGCTCGCGCGCCTGCGAAGGATCGACCGAGATGGCGAAATAGACTTTGCCGCCCCGGATCACGATTTCCGATATGAGGCCGAGCGAGACGATATCGTCGCTGAGATTTGGCCCTTTGACGCGCTTCAGCGCCTCGAGCACGCGTTCCTTGCTGATGAGATCTGACATGGGCCCCTATGTATTCCTCACGAGCCGGAACACCAAATTCCGTATTGTCGCTGGGCCTGGTCGCCTCGGTGCGGTCATGGCACCCAACAGCTCGTCCCGGCACAGGATTTCAGCGTCTCCTGGAGAGCGCGGAGCGCGGTGAGGTCGCTTGCGTAAGCGGGATTGCGCGCTTCGTTGCCCAGCTCGTGCGGATCGGTGGCAAGATCGAAGAGCTCCTCGAAGCCGCCGTCATATTTGACGTATTTCCGCGTCGGCGTGCGCACGCCGGCGTAGCGGTTCTCGACCTTCTCGAACCGGTTCACCGGACTTTCGATCAGGAGCGCGCTCCGCCAGGCTGCATTGGCGTCGGCGAAGAGGGGCACGAGGGACTGCCCGTCGAGAGCCACCCCCGGCGTGGCGTGGGCGAGATCGACGATGGTTGCGACCAGGTCGAGGTTGTTGACGAGTTGAGACCGCGTCTCGTTGGCGGGGATGCCAGGCCCCCGCATCAACAGCGGCACCTTGAGCGATTCCTCATAGGCAGCGGACTTGCCGATCAGCCGATGCTCGCCATAGAGAAAGCCGTTGTCCGAGGTGTAGATGACGACCGTATCCTCGAGCTTGCCGGCGTGATCGAGCGCACTCACCACTGCCTCCACCAAATCGTCGACCGACTGAAGCGACTGAAGCGCGGCGCGGTAGCTCAGCTCAAGCTCCTCCTTGTTTTTCTTCTTCACCCGTGGCGCCTTCACCGCCTTGCGGCGAATGTCCTTCTCGTCGAAGGCAGCGTTGATAGGGAGGCTGGTTTCGGCGAAAGCCCCTTCATATTCCGGCGCCGGAATCGCGCGCGGACCTTGGGCGTGCGCAGCCTTCGGAGCGATGAACAGAAAGAAGGGCTGCGCCGATCCCGATTGGTCCTGGATGTAGCGCACCGCCCGATCCGCGAGCACGTCGGTCGAATAGTCCGCCGGGCGGCTGCCGAAACTCAAAATCGCGCCGTTCTCGTTGATGGCGTAATCGAAATATTTCACGCGCGAGCCGGTGAAGGCGTACCAGAGGTCCCAGCCTCGAGGCACCCAATCTCTCGGATTGCCGACGGTGGGGCCGCTGACGTCGACGTTGAACACGCGGCCAAACCAGGCGAGCCAGGCCCCGAACATGTCCTGCTGGCCATAGCGATTGAGATATTTGCCGATGAGGGCGGTGTTGTAGCCGGCGGCGCTCAGCCAGACCGGGAGCGCGTTCGCTTCTTTGTCCTTGAACGCCTCCCATCCCCCCTGGTCCAAGGGGCTGTTGGCCCTGATGCCATGATTGTGGGCGGCCTGCCCGGTCAGGAACGATGCCCGGCTCGGGGCGCAGAGGGGCAGATTGACGAAGCTGTTGTCGAAGCTGATGCCCTGCTCGGCAATGAGCGCATGCAGTTTCGGCATATAAGCCAAGGAGCCCGTATCGTCCTGATCGTCGGTCATGATGACGACGAGGTTCGGTGCGGCCAAGGACGCTGCCGGCAGGGAAAAGACAAGCACAAGAACCGCGAACAAGACTCGCATGGGGGCTTGCGACTTTCTGCGTCCGTCACTCTTCGGCGAAGAGACGAGGCAAGTCGCCGATCTTGCGCCAACCCTCGCCTTCGCTCACCGGTTCGACCCGGAGGTCATGGAAATAGTCGTCGAGCACGGCGGCACGTTCCTCCGCCAGCGGAGGTTGGCAATAGTCTTCCTCTTCCCACACGGCAACACCGTCGGTTCGGATGCGGGCCTGTTTCAGCGAGGCGGATAGCGTCGGGCCGAAGGGGCGCAAGGACATGAACTCGGTGCGGGCGAGCCGCTCGCCGAGCTCATCCAGACGACCGTGCTTCGGCACCGCGGACACCAGATAGAAGGCCATGATCGCTCTCCTCCGCTTCGGAGATAATGCTCAATTGTGTCATCGCCCGCCTCCGCGGGGCAAGCTTCGAAGCATGCGCATGCCTCACCGCGACGCTGCCGCGCCCGGGCTTTGCTCCTTTCTTTTCCCCCGCCACGAAGTGGCCGAACAGAGTTCCCCCGAACCCACGAAGTGGGCGAAGGGGGTGGCGCGCCGAAAAGCGCAAACCTTATGGTGTCGCGTCCGAAGACGCGCGGGCGCCTCTCGGCGCGCCACATGCGCTCATGCAGCGAAGCGTTAGCGTAACAAAATTGCGCTCATGCAGCGAAGCGTTAGCGCATGCTCATTTGCGGCGACTTGACGATCACCGGGCCGCGCTTTCGCCGTCAGTGCCCCGCTTCCCCTGCAACGGACCGAAGTCACGAACGTTGGGGGCCTGCGTTTCAGTAGGCCAGACGGTCGTCAGCCAGCTCCTGGCAGGGCCTCGTATTGGGCCCGGGCGGAGCCCCGGAGCCGCCCGAGTGCCGACTACGCGCTAGCCGGCCCGCGGGCGCCGCACCTTGTCCCGCCTCACGACGCCTCATGAAACGCCCCTTCAGCGGACGAGGTGAGGCCACGATAACGGAGGTTCGGAGGGCGGGGATAGATTCACCCTCGTCATTCCGGCGAAACCGAGGTGAAGCTTCGCCACCTGGATCGGCCGCGCCAATGGCGAAGCGGTCTCGGATGCCGCCGGCATTGATTCAAACAGCTAATTGGGGCCGGTCACGAAAGTGCCTTCTTTGCCGGTGAGCCTCGGGTCTGAGGGAAGTAAACGGGGATCGGCGGCTCCGGGGGGCGGACGGCCGATCGGCATGTCCGGAGTACGATCGTCTATGTCTGGCCCCCCTGTGGCGTCACAGTCTTGTGGCGCGCGGTTCGACCGCGTGATCGACTTTATCGAGTCCTATTTGCAGCGGCTCGACGACCTCCAGACTCTCTCCCCCAGCTTGACCCAATGTTGTCTGCCCGGACCTCTTCCGTCCGAGCCCGACGTTTATACGGCGCAGGGCATCAGTACCGAGTCTCGCCTGCGCGAGCCCCCTCACTCCAACCCGCTGGCTCAAGGCGAATGGGTGCCTAGTCGTACCGCGTTTGCCCCTCTCGTCGAGGGCCAGGGGCGCGGGGTGAGGGGGAAGCGCGCGAAGAATGCCGTGGCCGAGAAACCGAAGCACTCGACGTATCAAAAGCGCGCGGCCGTCAAGCCTTCCTTAACCCTGTTTTGGTTAATTCTAGCAGAGCACAAGCAAGCGCCGTAGCGTTTGCCCGCAATACTTCCACAGAGCGGGGGGATCATGCGCATTGTGGTGGATTCGGGAAGTTCCAGGGATTTGAATCATGCCGAGCTGGATCGGCATCTGGAGATTTTGGCGCGGTTCGTCGAACGCGTCGAAAGAGACGGCGGCGAGCCCCGCGGTCTAACCATGATCTTGCGCTCGGCCGCGTCGAGCCCGGCTCGGGCTCTGATCGCCAAAGCAAAGGACCTGGCTCGCGCCGGCATCTCCGCCAAGCTTGTGGTGGCCAAGCTCGACCCCGCCGACGATTTACACCGGCTGTTCAACAGTCTTTCGCAGCTCAGTCCGGAGCAGCCGGCCAAGGCGCTGATTCGCTGGGCGCGCAATCCCCGCCTGCTCGATGCGCATGAGCAGGTGACCTACGGCACCTCGATGTGCTGGTCGGGCGACGCCATGCGCCGTGACGCGGACAAACGAAATGCCCTGAATCTGCTCGAGGCCGCCACCGGGACCGCTCGACTCGGGCGGCTGGCCTTCGAGGCGTTCTGGTCGACCGCCAGCATCGTCTCCGAGCGGCGCCTCGCCGGGCCGACGGTGAAGCCGTCCGGCGCTTATGAGGGCGACGCGGAATCGCGCGTGGCAGCGGTTTCCACGCTCCGGCCGAGCGCGCAGGGCTGGCCCCTCATCCGGCATTAGCCGGATCGCGCCACCAGCGCTACTCTCTATGCAGTGCTAGATCCTCACCCCGAGGAGGGGCGAAGACCCAAAGTCATGCCGGCAACAATGCAGGCCATGATGCTCGAGGCTCCGGGCCGGCAGCTCAAGGCCACCGAACTGAAGGTGCCTGAGCCTGGCCCTAACCAGGTTCTGCTCAAGGTCGCAGCCTGCGGAGTCTGCCGCACCGACCTCCACATCGTCGACGGTGAACTGACGGAGCCGAAGCTCCCACTCGTGCTCGGGCACGAGATCGTCGGCCGGATCGAGACCATGGGCGGCGACGTCGAAGGCTTCGCCATCGGCGACCGCGTCGGCGTGCCGTGGTTGGGCTTTACCTGCGGCACCTGCCGCTATTGCCTGAACGGCCAGGAGAACCTCTGCGACAACGCCGGCTTCACCGGATATCAAATCGACGGCGGATATGCCTCCCACACGCTTGCAGATGCCCGCTATGCATTTCACCTGCCGGAAGCTTACACCGATGCGCATGCTGCGCCGCTCCTTTGCGCAGGGCTGATCGGGTATCGCTCCCTGAAAATGACGGAGGACGCGAAGCGGCTCGGCCTCTATGGCTTCGGCGCAGCGGCCCACATCGTGGCGCAGGTGGCGCGGTATCAGGGCCGTCGGGTATTCGCCTTTACCCGCCCCGGCGACACTCAAGCGCAAGACTTCGCGCGGGTCCTCGGAGCGGAATGGGCAGGCGGCTCCGACGAGGCTCCGCCTCAAGAGCTCGACGCCGCCATTATCTTTGCGCCCGTCGGAGCGCTGGTGCCGGCCGCGCTAAGGGCCGTACGCAAGGGGGGAGTGGTCGTCTGCGGGGGGATTCATATGAGCGACATTCCCGCTTTCCCTTACGAGCTTCTTTGGGAGGAGCGGGCGATCCGCTCCGTCGCCAATCTCACGCGCCAGGACGCGCACGAGTTTCTCGCACTCGCGCACAAGCTCCCGATCGAAACCAGGGTCGTGCCGATGCCGCTCAAGCACGCCAATGAGGCGCTGGCCCGCCTGCGCCAGGGCGAACTCACCGGCGCCGCCGTACTGATCCCGTGACGACGCCCAAACCAAGGGATTTAGTTCTTGTCCTTGCCGACCTCGATGTCGACCCCGCCCTTGTCCTTGGTGATCTCGCCGGAGAAGCCCGGGACATCGATCTTCACAATCGGCTTCTGGGTGACGTGGTCATAGTACAGATAGGCCAGCACGCCGAGCGCCACAACCGCTGCGCCAAGTAGGATGCCAAGCAGTAAATTGTTGTTCTTACGGTCCAAATCGTCCGCCATCATCCCCCTCCACAATTTTTGACCGCCTGGGAGGGTTCCATAGAGTGAGGCCAACGGTCAACATAAGGTGAGTCCAACGTGCTTGACGCCGGTCAATGCAGGGGATCAGACTCCTCCCTAGAAGATCCTTACGATCCAAAGCGGCCTAGGGAGGCGTCCATGTTGCATCAAGTGATTGAGACTTTGAATTCGCGCGTGGCCTTGCGGCCCCGCTACGAGAATTTCATCGGCGGCGAATGGGTAGCACCCGTCGACGGTGGCTATTTCGACAATATCAGCCCGGTCACCGGCAAGCCGGTGTGCCAGATCGCGCGGTCGCAGGCGGCCGACATCGAGCTGGCGCTGGATGCCGCGCATAAAGCCAAGGACGCGTGGGGCAAGACCTCGCCGGCGAAGCGGTCCGAGATTCTGAACGAGATCGCCGACCGCATGGAGGAGAACCTCAAGGTGCTCGCCACGGTCGAGACCATCGACAACGGCAAGCCGATCCGGGAAACGACCTTCGCCGACATTCCGCTCGCCATCGATCATTTCCGCTATTTCGCCGCTTGCATTCGTTCGCAGGAAGGCGGGATTTCCGAGATCGACAGCGACACCATCGCCTATCACTATCACGAGCCGCTCGGCGTGGTCGGCCAGATCATCCCGTGGAACTTCCCGATCCTGATGGCGACGTGGAAGCTCGCGCCGGCCTTGGCCGCCGGCAATTGCATCGTGCTGAAGCCGGCGGAACAGACCCCCATGAGCATCATGGTGCTGATGGACGTGATCGGCGATTTGCTGCCGCCAGGCGTGCTCAACGTCGTCAACGGCTTTGGCGTCGAGGCCGGCAAACCGCTCGCCCAGAACAAGCGGATCTCGAAAGTCGCATTCACCGGCGAGACCACGACCGGCCGGCTGATCATGCAATATGCGAGCGAGAACCTGATCCCGGTGACGCTCGAACTCGGCGGCAAGTCGCCCAACATCTTCTTCGCCGACGTGATGGCAGAAGACGACGCCTTCCTCGACAAGGCGCTCGAGGGCTTCACCATGTTCGCACTGAACCAGGGCGAGGTGTGCACCTGCCCCAGCCGCGCACTGGTGCAGAAGTCGATCTACGACCGCTTCATGGAGAAGGCGATCGCCAGAGTGGAGAAAGTGAAGCAGGGCAATCCGCTCGAGCTTTCGACCATGATCGGGGCGCAGGCCTCCAACGACCAGCTGGAGAAGATCCTGTCCTATGTCGACATCGGCACCAAGGAGGGCGCGAAGCTGCTGGCCGGCGGCAAGCGGGCCGCGCTCAACGGCGAGCTGAAGGAAGGCTATTACATGGAGCCCACCGTATTCGAGGGCAACAACAAGATGCGCATCTTCCAGGAGGAGATTTTTGGTCCGGTGCTGTCGGTCACACCCTTCGAGGACGAGGACGAGGCGCTCGCCATCGCCAACGACACGCTTTACGGCCTCGGCTCCGGCGTGTGGACGCGGGACATCAACTGCGCCTATCGCATGGGACGCGGCATCGAGGCTGGACGGGTGTGGACCAATTGCTACCACCTCTATCCGGCGCACGCGGCCTTCGGCGGCTATAAGAAATCCGGCATCGGGCGCGAAAACCACAAGATGATGCTCGACCATTACCAGCAGACCAAGAATGTGCTGGTGAGCTACAGCCCGAAGGCGATGGGGTTCTTTTAGGCGGGCCTGCCCGCGGGTCGCATAGGGCACCATGGTCGAACGCGTATTGGTCACCGACGCCGCGCTCGAACTGATCGAGCGCTTGAAGGGCCGGCACGGGCCGCTGATGTTCCATCAGTCCGGCGGCTGCTGCGACGGCTCTTCCCCCATGTGCTACCCGGCGGGCGAGTTCAGGATCGGCGGCAACGACGTCCATCTCGGCGAGATTGGTGGTGCGCCCGTCTATATGGACGCAGACCAGTTCGCCTATTGGAAGCACACCCAGCTCATCATCGACGTCGTGCCGGGCCGTGGCGGCGGTTTCTCGCTCGAAGCGCCTGAAGGGGTCCGCTTCCTGACGCGGAGCCGGGTTTTCACCGATGACGAGGTGAACGCGCTGGAAGGCGGGGCGTAGCGCTATTTGCGGGGCGGCCGCGTTAGCGGCGGCAGGATCTCGACCGTGCCTTTGGCCTCCTGCCGGGTGAGATGCGCCTCGAGCAGGCGCATATTCTTGCGGTTCGCCTTGAACACGACGTCGAATAGGTCGCCCACAAGCGGCACGGCGCCGACGACGAAGTCGATCCCGACATTGCCGAGCATCCGCGCTAAGGTGAGCTTGGATGCTCCCGCTTGCCAGGCGTGATGCACAATGAAGAGCGAGATAGCGCTGGTCACCACGTCGCCGAGCCCTGGGAAGATGCCGATCAGCGAGTCGAGGCCGAAGCGGAGCTTGGTCCCCGGGACCGCGAACTGATCGTCCATCATGCGGGCGATGAAGCGAACCTGCTCCAAGCGCTGGCGGTGGGTCAGCCCAGCATTGAACTCGCGCAGGAAGTCAGCCGCAGCCGCACCGCCGCGAGGCCATCTGCGTCCAAATACCTGCTCGGTGCTGCTCATCGTCTTCAAGACTCCAGTTCGGTAGCCCCATATGGGGGATGATCGCGGCGTAACAAGGCTATTGGCGCAACGCGGAGTCCGCGGCGCGGGTTCCGCCCGCCCGTCGACTATGGCAACCATGCCTATTGGGCATTGGAACGCGCGACACCGTTCCGGGTAAGCTCGATCATGGCAAGCGATGGCGTGGACGTGCTGATCCTGGGCGGCGGCAATGCCGGCTTCGGCGTCACTGTGCCTGCGCGCGAGGCCGGGCTGAAGGTCACCCTGGTCGAGGAGCGCGATCTCGGCGGCACCTGCCCCAACCGTGGCTGCACGCCGAAAAAGGTGCTGGTCGCGGCTGGACACGCTTTGCACGAGATCGAGCGGGCGCATATCCACGGCATCGACGTGTCGAAGCCCCGCCTCGACTGGGCGGCGCTGATCGACCGCGAGAAGGAGATGATCAAGACCATCCCCGACGCCCTCGCCAAGACGCTGGACCAGCGCGGCGTCGAAGTGCTGCGCGATCACGCCCGCTTCGTGGGCCGCAATGCGGTGAAGGTGGGCGGCCGCACGATCGAGGCCAAGCATATCGTCATCGCAACCGGCTCGAGGTCGCGGCCTTTGCCCATCCCCGGCGCGGAACTGATGATCACCTCCGACGACGTGCTGAGCGCGCGCGAGCGGCCCGGAAGCGTGTTGTTCGTCGGCGGCGGCGTCATCGCGCTCGAATTCAGCCATGTCTATGCGCGCGCGGGCACCAAGGTCACCATCCTCGAAGTGCTGCCGCGGCTGTTGCCCGCACTCGACGCCGACGCCGTGGCCCAGATCGAGCGCGAAAGCGCGCGCATCGGCATTGATATGCATACGGGGGTCAAGGTCCTCCGCGTTGAGCGGGCGAATGGAGCGCTGCGCACTCTGTTCGAGATCGACGGCAAGGAGCACGCGGTCGAAGCCGACCGCGTCGTCAATGGTGCCGGCCGCATCGCCAATGTCGATTCGATCGATCTCGATGCCGGTGGCATCAAGCATGACGACTATCGCATCGCCGTGGATGAGCATCTTCGTTCGACCTCGAACCCATCCGTCCATGTCTGCGGCGACGCGTTGTCGGGCGTCCCCCAACTCTCGCCGGTGGCGACCTATGAGGGGGGCATCGTCGGCCGCAACATCGTCGAGGGGCCGAAGCACAGGCCCGAGTATGCGAGCCTCCCCTTCGCCGTGTACACAGTCCCGACGCTTGCGGGCGTGGGCCTCACCGAGGCGCAGGCCAAGGAGAAGAGGCTCAACGTCAAGGTCACGGTGAGTGACATGGAACATTGGCTCTCGGCGCGGACCTATGCCGAGACGCTCGCTTGGGCCAAGATCATCGTCGATGAGGACACCGACCTCATCGTCGGCGCGCATATTGCCGGGCACGCGGCCGAGGAGCTGATCAATATTTTCGCCCTGGCCCGCGCCCATGGCATCGGAGCGAGCCAGCTCCGCGACTTCATTTTCGCCTATCCGTCGTTCTCGTCCGACATCAAACACATGCTTTGAGCGGAAGGAGAAGCGGCGCCTAGGTGGAGGTCGGCTGTTCCGCCGGCGTGGACATCGGGGGCCGTGCCTCCCGTTCCGCCACACCTTCCTTCAGCACCGTCACCGCCTCCCGCACGTCCTCGATCATCGCCTTGGCGATCTCGAATTCGCCCATGATCACGATCGAGGCGCCGTTCTTCTTCAGATAGTCGACCTCCTCATCGGAATGGGCTCTGGCGACGATCCGGAGCTGCGGATTGGCGCGCCGCGCCTGCAGCACGGTTTGACCGCCCTCGAAGGATTCAGGGATCGCCACCAGCAGGCAGCGGGCAGACGCCAGATTGGCGGCGCGGATGACTTCAGGGTCGGCGGAATTGCCGGTGATGGTCTCGATGCTCTGTTGGCGGAGAGCGGCCGCCGCGTCCTCGTCGGTCTCGATGACGAGATAGGGGACCTTGTCCTCGCGCAGCGCGGCGCTGATGACGCTCCCGACCCTGCCGTGACCGACCAGCACGATATGATTGGTGAGACGCGTGACGGGGATAGGCTCGCGCCCGAGCGACTCAGGCTTCGGCTCCGGCGTCGCAATCTTGTCGTCGGCTTGCGGCGTGCGACGGAGCGGCAGCCGATCGAGCAGTTCCATCAACAGCGGATTGAGCAGGATCGAGATGATGGCGCCGGCAAGAATGAGGCTGCGCACGCTTCCCGGCATCAGCGCCAGGCGGACGCCGAGATTGGCGAGGATGAAGGAAAACTCGCCGATCTGCGCGAGCGACACCGCGATGGCGAGCGCGGTGGGTGCTTTGTGGCCGAACATCCGCACCACCGCGAATGCCACCGCGGTCTTGGCCACGATGATGATGAGCAGCGTGGCGAGCAATGCGCCGGGCGCATCGACCACAATCCGGGGATCGAACAACATGCCGACGGAGACGAAGAACAGCACGGCGAAGGCGTCGCGGAACGGAAGCGACTCCGTCGCGGCCTGCTGGCTCAGCCGTGACTCGCTCAAGATCATGCCGGCGAAGAAGGCGCCGAGGGCGAGCGAAACGCCGAACAACTCAGCGGCGAGATAGGCGAAGCCGAGCGCGATGGAGAGCACCGCGAGCCGGAACAGCTCGCGGCTGCCGGTATGGGCGACATAGTGCAGGACCCAGGGGATCAGCTTCTTGCCGACAACCAGCATGACGACAAGGAAGCCGCCGATCTTGCCGAGGGTGATGGCGACGGTCCCAAGCAGCACCGAGGCGCTCGGCGCCGTCCCCAAGCCCTTGAGCACGGCGGCAAGCGCCGGTAGGAGCACGAGCACCAGGACCATGGCGATATCCTGGACGATCAGCCAGCCGACGGTGATGCGCCCGCGCTCGGTATCGAGCAATCGCCGCTCCTGGAGCAGCCGGAGCAGCACCACCGTGCTCGCCACCGACAGCGCGATGCCGAAAATGATGCCGGCCCCGGGCGGCCAGCCCATGGCCCAGCCGAGCAGCATGCCGAGCGGCGCCGCGACGGCGATCTGGACGAGCGCGCCGGGAATGGCGATGGCGCGGACCGAGAGCAGGTCCGCGAGGGAGAAATGGAGCCCCACGCCGAACATGAGCAGAATGATGCCGATCTCGGCGAGCTGGTTGGCGACGTTCTGATCGGCGAGGAGTCCCGGGGTGAACGGTCCGATGGCGATGCCGGCGATGAGATAGCCGATCAACGGCTGCAGCCGCAGGCGCTGGGCTATGAGACCGAAGCCGAAGGCCAGCACCAGCCCGAGAACGAGCGTCGTAATCAGCGGAGCCGAATGCAGCATGTAAAGGCAAACCTTTTGGGGCAGAGGGCCTCATCTCGGCACGGCGGGGCGCCGGACCGAGAACGATTAGGCCCTCGAATAGAGCCGGCGACAATAGGTTTAGCCCAGGATTTGGCCCTGATGGCGGCGCCTGCCTCAACGATGAGGTCGAGCGCGCCTTAGCCGGACGCAGGTCCCGTCTTCGGCAGCGTCCGCCTCGAGAGGAGAGTGCCCACTTCGATGGCGCGCTGCTGGGCGGGCGTCAGGTCGCGTTTCCAGGTCTCATCGAGGACAAGCTCGCTGGAGGCGTGGAAGCGCATATGATTGCCGGCGACCTCATGCTTCACAGCCTCCGCCCAGGCGAGCTGCCGCGGATCGAAGCTCAGTCCGAGGGGTTCCAACACGCATCGTAAAGTTGCCGCCGGGTCCCGCACCAGATCCTCATATCGTACGACGCTATGGGGGATGGATTTGAGCATGCGGCTGATCTGCGCATGGATGAGTTCGTAGCGGAAGATGTGCTTGAGGAAGCCTCCGTGCTTCCGCCGCACGGAGTGGATCTGCCCCCTCGGGTCGCGGATGACATGAACGGGATAGACGTCCAGCTCCTTGAAACGCATGAGGTAGGACAGCCGCTTGGGCAGCTTTGAAGAATCGACGACGAAGTTCTTGCCCGAAATCTCCGCCATGGCCTTGAACACCACGGCATTGGGTGCGCGTGCAGCGTCGAGCTCGCTCTGATCGAGCATGTCGAGATCGACGAGCGACCTACCGGCTGTCTCGCGTGTGTGGCTATCCACAGCGGACCAAAACGCGCATTGCCAAAGAGACGGTGCGCCACAGGCGCAAGGCGCGTAGGTCCCTCTCCGCCTGTTCTTGACCTGAAGCTGACGGTTGAGCTTGAGCATCTCTCCGCCTGCAAAGATTTCGGGATGGGCGTTGAGCATGAGGTCGAGCAGGGTCGAGCCGCTGTGACTGGTGCCAGCGATGTAGATGACTCTCATTCGGCGTGCCCTCTCCCCCGAGGTGCTCGTGCTTCTGGGTTGGTGCAGGCGTTATGGCCTCGCTTTTCGCGCGTTGGCCACCAATTCTGGGCAAGCTAACCCATGTTCGTGCGGCAGCCTGTCGCATAGGTGTAAACCTGAAAAAGCGATCCGGCGCTAGGGATTGCGTGCTGGGCGGCCTGGTTGTGGAGAGCGCGATCGTTCGCGTGCGCGCGATGATGGCTGAAGCAAAAACGCACGCGCGTGGTCGAGAGCTCGGGCGAGACTTCACCGCCGCACAGGACAATTCCCTGCCAGCCTCCGAGGTCGGACGTTCGCATTGACTCACGGCCGTCAATGAACGGATGGTGGGCATTCGTGACGTTGATGAGGGGGGCGTCAATGAGGGGGGCGGCTTCGAGGCGCTTGAGCCGGCGGGTTGCGATCGGGCTTATGGTGTCGAGCGCGGCACTCGTTGCCGGCGGCACCTGCTTCGCCCCGCATGCGCTCGCCAAGCCCAAATCCAAGCGCCCCGCACCAAAGAAGCCGGCGCCCAAAGGACCAGCGGCACTCAAGCCCGGCCAATTCGAATGGCACCCGGAGCGGTCCCCAGAGGGCCCGGTGGCAATCATCATCTCGGTGCCGAAGCAGCGCGTCTATGTTTATCGCAATGGAATCCAGATCGGCGTCGCCACCTGCTCGACCGGCAAGGACGGCTACGACACGCCAACCGGAGTCTTCACCATCCTGCAAAAGGAAAAGGAGCATTATTCGAACGCCTATAACGACGCGCCCATGCCGCATATGGAACGGCTGACCTGGGATGGCATCGCGCTCCACGCTGGCAAGCTGCCCGGCTATCCCGCTTCGCATGGCTGCGTTCGCCTGCCGCCTGCCTTCGCCGAGAAGCTTTATGGCATCACCCAGGTGGGCACGCCCGTGATCATCGCCGGCGACTACACCCATCCAGCGGACGTGGTCGATCCGGGGCTCCTGCTTGGCGCGCAGGCGAACAAGGAGCTGTCCAAGGTTGCTAAGAGGACGAAGCCCGTCTTCGCCAAGACCACAAGCGTCACCTCGGTCCTCGTCTCCAGCGCCGACAAATCCATCTATGTCATCCAGAACGGCGACATCGTAGCGCAAGGTAAGGCCACCATCGCCGACCCATCGAAGCCGCTCGGGTCGAACGTTTTCATCCTGCAAAGCGGCGACGAGGACGGCTTCACCTGGCAAGCAAGTGGCTTCGCCGCCGGCAAGAACGGCGCGAAGAAGCCCGACACCTCGACCGTGGAGCGGATTACGCCGCCGCCCGAGGTGCAAGCCGCCATCGACGCCCGCATGGCGCCGGGGATGGTGCTCGTCACCACCGACCAGCCGGCGAATGCCGAAACGCGCACCGGAAAAGACTTCACCATCATGGACGCGGCGGCTAAGTGAGGGGGGCGAACAAAGTAGGACCCAGATCGGTGTCGCTTCCTTCCCAGCCTGTGGCCGCACCCGGTACGCCAGGAACCGGCCTCGGGGATTTCAAACATCGGCTCGAATACGGGCTCTTCCGCGCCGCCTTCAGTCTGTTCCGCCTGCTCCCTCTCGATTTCACCGTCAGGCTTTGCGCCGGGGCGTGGCGCTTCATCGGGCCGCGGTCCGGCCGGCACAAGCGCGTGTTGACGAATCTTGCGCTGGCCTTCCCCGACAAGACAGAAAGCGAACGCGAAGCGATCGCGCTCGCCATGTGGGAGAATCTCGGACGCGTGGTCGCCGAGACCATGTTCTTCGACCGCATCCTCGAAGAACCCGACCGCGTCGAGATCGTGAACCGGGAGGAGCTGGACGTGGCCATGCATAAGCCCGGTCCGAAGATCGGCGTCACCTTGCATATGGGCAATTGGGAGCTTGCAGCCTGGGCGTGCAAGCTTTGCGGCGGCAACCCCGCGGGCGTGTACCGGCCCCTGAAGAATCCCTATGTGGACCGCACGCTGCGCCGGCAGCGCGAGCACCTTTATTCCGGCGGCTTGTTCACCAAGGGGGACGCGCATGACACCGGCCCCGGCGGTCAGAATACGGCGCGCGTGATTACCGGCTATGTCCGGCAAGGGGGGAATTTGGCCTTCGTCCTCGACCAGGTCGATCGCCGTGGCATCCCCGTTCCCTTCTTCGGCGGGGAGGTGAAATTCACTCCGGTGCCATCGATGATCGCGCGGCATGTCGGCGCGCGGCTCTGGATGGCGCGCTGCCTGAGAGTTGGTGAGGGGACGAGGTTTCTGGGCGAGCTCAAGGAACTCGAGATCACGCGCAGCAAGAACCGCGAGGACGACATCCGGGCCATCACCGCCGCCATCTTCAAGCAGTTCGAGGCTTGGATCCGCGAAGCGCCGGAGCAATGGATGTGGTGGAACACCCGGTGGGAGGTCGAACCGGGGGCGCTGAGGGATCAAGCGGAAAACGCGGCAACGCCCGCTTCTGCCGTGAAGCAAACGCTCTAACCGAGCCGGCACGAGCGCAGACGGAGCCCCACCCTCAACGCGCGGCCGCAGAAGGCGAGGCACCCCGTGCCAGCAGCGGCGTCGCCATCAACAGCGCTGCATGGTCACGCTTTGTGTGGAGCGCATGCCGATCGCTTTTGCCGCTCCGGCGGAGAGGTCGAGGCTCATCCCCTTGGTGAAGGGGCCGCGATCGTTGACCCGCACCTTGACCGACTTGCCCGTGCGGGGATTACCGACCAGAAGGCAGGTGCCGAAGGGCAGGGATTTATGGGCGGCGGTCAGTCCATCGGGATTGAACGTCTCGCCCGAGGCGGTGCGGTTGCCGCGAAGCTCGTTGCCGTACCAAGTGGCTCCCACCAAATTATCGGCGAAGGCTGCTGGGGCGAAGGCCATCAGACCGAGGGCGAAAGTCGCGTAGCGCTTCATGCGTATCGTCTCCTATGCCAATGAACGCGGGCGGGCCGCATTCGTTCGCGACAAGGGAACCGCCGAACCGAGCCAAATCGCGGCGACAATGGGGTGATGTCGGTTAGGGTTAGCGGCGGAATTGGGCGGCGACCACGCAAAATGGCCGGTTTCCGCGGCTGGGCATCAGAGTGTTTTAGAGGGACGCCACGTGACACGAGCGTGCTTCAACGAGATCATCGCGCACGGTCAGGGCAAATACACCCTGTTTGGACGGGTGCGGGCCGATATGCCGACCGATCCGGAACGGCACAACACGCGCTCGGCTCTGATTCCGATCCCGCCAGGCCTCGATATCGACCATTACGCGGTCAGCGCGACCTTCATGACCGAGGATCCCGACGACCCCAATCGGAACAAGCCGTTCTTTCCCTTCAGGAACGCGCGCGACCCGGAGCGTCACGGCATCATCGTCGAGGCCAACCGGCGGCCGGACGACGCCAATCCCAGCCAATATGTCTGCGACTATATCGTGGTGGCGACGACAGCGGCGTGAGCGCGAACGCGCCGAGCGCGACTTCGATCGTACTTCAGCGAGGAGGAAGTGGCGCGCCCGGAAGGATTCGAACCTCCGACCCCCAGATTCGTAGTCTGGTGGTCTTACTATTTCATGGGGTTTCATTCGCTTTCAGGAGGATTAGAAAACCGGAAAATACAGCATTTTCGCGTTTCAAACCGCCTTATCATGTTTCGTGCAATTTCGCTTTGCTGTGACCTATTTGTGACCTAAGTTCTATTATGCGCCGAGTCGCGACAATTGCTTCCGTGGAAGCGGCACGGCCGGTGCCGAACCGCCAGGTTGAATATTCCGACGCGAAAGTGCCGGGGCTCGCGCTTCGCGTCTCACCCGCCGGCAGCAAGTCGTGGACACTGCGCTACCGAACCAGTGAAGGCGAGCAGCGCCGGTTGACACTTGGCCGATATCCATCCGTCGGCCTTTCAAAGGCCCGTGAACTGGCACACAAGGCCATCGGACGCGTAGCGGACGGCGGCGACCCGGCAAAGGAGAAACGGTCATCCAAGACCGCGACTCAGACCAAGAAGCTTTCCACTGTCGCAACACTCATAGAGTCGTACTTTGAGGACGCTGCCAGAGGTCGGCATAAGGCCAACGGCCGACCGAAGCGGGCGAGTACGCTCAACATGGAGCGAGACTACTTCGAACGTGTGATCAAGCCGCGATTTGGCCCCCTCCCCGTCGTAGATTTAACCCGCCACGAGTTACAGCGCTTTCTCGATGACATCGGGCACACTGCTCCGGCAAGTGCGCGCCATTGCCGCAACGTCATTCGCCAAGCCTTCAACTATGGCATTCGGCGCGAGGTGGTCGAAAAGAACCCGGCGCAGCTCACTGAACTGCCAGCTTCGCCTTCACGCGAGCGGGTGATGAGTGATGATGAGTTGCGTGCCATCTGGAAGGCTGCGAACGCTCCGGCCTCCGTCAAAGATCTGACGATGTCGGCAGCGACGGGCCTCACTATCTGCTTCGCCATGGTGACGTTGCAGCGCGGTGGCGAAGTCTGCGGGCTCCATACGCGCGAGATCGATCGCGAGGGCAAACTATGGACGATCCCCGGAACGCGAACCAAGAATCACCGAATCCATGTCGTACCGCTGTCAGATCTTGCCCTCGACATTCTTGACCGCGTGTTTGCGCTGGCACTGAGGGACCCGAGAATGACAAAGCGGTCAGCGGGTAAATGGAGCGGTTTTGCGTTCCCTTCCCGCAACAGCGATCGCCCCATTACACGCCATGCCTTCACTCGAGCCATGAAGCGAATGACCAATGTGCTGAGGATCCCTGACGCGACGCCGCACGACTTCCGGCGCACCGGGGCGACCAACATCACTAGCGAGCGCATCGGCATTCCCCGCTTCATCATCTCCCGCGTGCTGAATCAGATTTCTGACACGGGGGGCGCCGCAGCGGTGACAGGCGTTTATGATCGCAATGAATATCTGCCGGAGAAGCGGCGTGCATTGGGAGCTTGGAGTGTCCTGCTCCAGGAGATTGTCATAGATCAGACGCGCCCGCAGAACGTCGTGCAAATTTCTGCTTAAAGACCGCTTTAAACTTTTCGGACGGCATTGCCAGACAAACCTGAGCGCCCTGCGAAGGGTGCTGGTCCGAGGCGTTCAGGCCGCCAGCTGACGCCACTCGGCCAGGGCGGCAGAACGGTTCTGTTTGAAGATGTCGCGGCGGCTGAGGTGACGGTCGTGGTTGAAGTGGTTGTGGATTGATGCGTGGGCGTGGCGGCAAATTTCTGTAGGGTCCTTACGTCCTTGAACCTCTGCATCGCTCGTTCTCGTCGTCGGAACGGCTGGTGGGAATTTTCGGGCCCGGTTGTTCAGCCAACGACCGCACTCCTGACGCTCCACAATCCCCATGACCTTCAGCGCGGCGCCGTAAGATCGAAGTTGGTCCGTGACGATTGCCTTGGGCTGGCCATAGCGTTTCATCGCACGCTTAAAGAACTTCAACGCAGCCATGCAATCCCGGCGTTTTGTGGCAAACACTTCGAGGACCTCGCCTTCGTGATCTACCGCGCGCCATAGATCGTGTGTCTCGCCATTGATTTTCACGAACACCTCGTCGAGGTGCCATCGCCAGCAGGAATATGATTGATGATGAACGCGTCGTTTTCTGATCTCGTTGGCGAACATCGGACCGAAGCGATTCCACCAGAGACGTACTGTCTCGTGGCAGATGTTGATGCCGCTTTCGAACAGAATGTCCTCGACCTGTCGCAGCGACAGCGGATAGCGGATGTACAACATCACCGTGAGGCGGATCACCTCGGGCGAGCTGTTGAAATAACGGAAGGGATTGCGCATCGCCGGAGGCTAAGTATCCTCGCCAGGAGGCTTAAGCCAGTTTACTCTGACAATGCCCGGCCATGGTCATCCGGCGTGTAAATTTCCGATTACCGTGACCAGCGCCGATCAGCGGCCGCTTCCTGATTGGTACCCCAATCGGTATGTTGCGTATAGTTTGGGCTTAGAATCCACCACGCATAAACAGCCACCCCTGTTCCTAACGGCCAGGCTAAGGACAACGGGAAGGCTATCAGCTTGGCGGCGGGGCGTGCCCAGCTACGGCTCCC
>JBBQKN010000026.1:0-41177 GCA_038326945.1 Hyphomicrobiales bacterium | reverse complement strand
CCCCATGAGCAACAGCCCGACCGATGCAAGGCGGCCGCTTTCGCCGCATCTGCAAATCTACCGGCCGATGCTGACGATGATGATGTCGATCGCCCATCGCCTCACCGGGGCGTCGCTCGCGATCGGCTTTATCCTTCTCGCCTGGTGGCTCATCGCGGTCGGTTCCGGGCCGGAGGCCTTCGCTGCGGTCAATAGCTTCTTTGGCAGCCTGATCGGGCGCGTGCTCCTGTTCCTGTTCAGCTGGGCCCTGATCCACCACATGCTCGGCGGCATCCGCCATCTGATCTGGGACACGGGCCGGGGCTTGGACCTCGTCAGCATCGAAGTGTTCGCCTGGGGTACGATCATCGGCTCGACCGCGCTCACCGTGCTGCTGTGGCTCGTGGGCTTCTGGCTCAAGGGGGGCGCCTAGCCATGGCCACGCCTCTGGCCAAGGTGCGTGGATCAGGCTCGGCCCGGCGCGGCACGGAGAATTTCTGGCGCCAGCGTGTGACCGCGATCGCCAATGTCCCGCTCGTGCTGTTCCTGATCCTGTCGATTGTCAGCCATATCGGCGCCGACTACGGGACGGTCAGGGCTTACCTCGCCCAACCGCTTGTGGCGCTCGCCATGCTCGCGCTCGTGATCTCGGCCTCGATCCATATGCGCCTCGGGCTGAAGGAGATCATCGAGGACTATGTGCATGGCGAGGGGGCAAAGATCGCGGCGCTGCTGCTTGCCACCTTCTTCGCCGTCGGCGTCGCCCTCGCATCGACATTCGCGCTCGTAAAAATCAGTCTCGGAAACTAGCCGCCGATGCCTCAAGACGCCACGCCACAAGATACCTCGCCCCACAACGCCGTCATGGTCAACGGCCGCGCCTATCCGATCATCGATCACAGTTTTGACGTGGTGGTGATCGGCGCGGGCGGCGCCGGCTTGCGCGCCGTGGTCGGCGCCAGCGAGGCCGGCCTACGCACCGCCTGCATCAGCAAAGTGTTCCCGACCCGCTCCCACACCGTGGCGGCCCAAGGCGGCATCGCCGCGGCGCTCGGCAATATGGGTGAGGACGATTGGCGCTGGCACATGTACGACACGGTGAAGGGATCGGACTGGCTCGGCGACCAGGATGCCATCGAATATCTCTGCAAGAGCGCGCCGGAAGCGGTGTACGAGCTCGAACACTGGGGCGTGCCCTTCTCGCGCACGGATGAGGGCAAGATCCTGCAGCGGGCCTTTGGCGGCATGACGAGCCATTTCGGCAAGGGCCAGGCCATGCGCACCTGCGCCGCTGCCGACCGCACCGGTCACGCTATGCTGCACACCATGTATGGCCAGGCGCTCAGGCATTCGACCGAGTTCTTCATCGAATATTTCGCCATCGATTTGATCATGGACGATGAGGGCCGCTGCCGGGGCGTCATGGCCTTGTCCATGCAGGACGGCAGTCTGCACCGGTTCCGCGCTCACCAAGTGATCCTCGCCACCGGCGGCTATGGCCGCACCTATTTCTCCTGCACGTCCGCCCATATCTGCACCGGCGACGGCAACGCCATGGTGCTCCGCGCCGGACTGCCGCTGCAGGACATGGAGTTCGTGCAGTTCCACCCCACCGGCGTCTATGGCGCCGGCGTGCTGATAACGGAGGGCGCGCGCGGCGAAGGTGGCTTCCTCACCAATTCGGAAGGCGAGCGCTTCATGGAGCGCTATGCGCCGTCGGCCAAGGATTTGGCCTCGCGCGACGTGGTCTCCCGCGCCATGACCATCGAGATCAGGGAAGGGCGCGGCACGGGTCCGGATAAGGACCACATGCATCTGCATCTGAGCCATCTCGACGAGGGCATGCTGGCCGAGCGGCTGCCAGGCATCACCGAGTCCGCGCGCATTTTCGCCGGCGTCGACCTCACCCGCGCGCCGATCCCGGTGATCCCGACGGCGCATTACAATATGGGCGGCATCCCCACCAATCTGCATGGCGAGGTGGTCTGCCCGCGTGACGGCGACCCAGACGCGGTCGTGCCCGGCCTGTTCGCCGTGGGCGAGGCGGCCTGTGCCTCGGTGCATGGCGCGAACCGGCTCGGCTCGAACTCGCTGATCGATCTCGTCGTGTTCGGCCGCGCGGCGGCCGCGCGCTGCGCCGAGATCATCAAGGACCAGGGGCCGATGCCGGAGTTGCCCAAGGGCGCCGGGGAGGAGGCAATCGCGCGCCTCGACCGTTTCCGCACCGCCGACGGCGGCACGCCAACCGCGGCCCTGCGGCTCAAGATGCAGAAGACCATGCAGTCGGATTGCGCCGTGTTCCGCACCAAGGACGTTCTGGAGGAAGGCGTGCGCAAGATCATCGAATTGTGGAAGCAGAGCGACGACATCAAGGTCAGCGACCGCTCGCTGATCTGGAACAGCGATCTGATCGAGACGCTCGAATTCGACAATCTGATCTCTCAGGCGGCGGTCACCGTGGCCGGGGCGCTGGCCCGTGAGGAAAGCCGCGGCGCGCATGCGCGCGAGGACTTCCCCAAGCGCGACGACGTCAATTGGATGAAGCACACTCTATCCTGGGCCGATTATGCCAAGCGCATGATCCGGCTCGGCTACCGCCCGGTGCACAGATACACCCTCTCCAACGAGATCGCCTATATCGAGCCCAAGGAGCGGGTCTATTAAGCCGGTGTCATCGCGGGCGCATGGATGGCCGGGACAAGCCCGCTCAGAAAGACATGATGCAGATGTCGCGGTGGCCGAGCTGACTGAGGCCGGCACATTCGTGACCACCACGCCGGCGAAATGCGCATGCGGCTGAGATTACTCGGCCAGCGCCTCCGGCCTTCGCGCGAGCAAGGCTTCGACCGCGGACTTCACTGCCTCGAAATCGAAAGGCTTCATCAGCATGATAGGGTCATGGAATCCGGATGCGTCGGCCAGATTGCCGTCGCCCGTGGCAAAGGCCAATGGAACGCCCCGGTTCCGAAGTGCGTCGGCGAGTAAAAAGCAGGTCTCGTTGACGAGATTGACGTCGAGGATGGCGCCATCGAGGTCAATGCCCTCGACAAGTTCGAGCCCGTCTTTGACCGAACCGGCGGGGCCGACGACCTCGCAACCAAGTTCGGTCAGCCAATTTTCCACCAGCATGGAAATAAGCGGCTCATCGTCAACGACGAGAATGCGCGGCACCAGGGCCTACTCCCCATAAACTACTTGCTTAGCTTCAGGCTCCTCGCAAGTGTATCTGGCGCGCGGCGAGTTCACCAGGGCGCGTTGTTTTACGTTTTTCCAGGAGGCCTACCGTGCCGGTTCGAGTAGTCAAAGCCGACCGGTTGCTCAGAAATGCGCGGCTGATCATCGCCGTAGGCTTCGCCCTCGTGTTGGCGGCGGCGCTGGCGGCCGCGACCGGACTGGAGCGGGCGAGGGTGGCCGACACTTTGGTGCTGCACACCCTTGAGGTCGGGCAGGCGGCTCAGAGCCTGTTGAGCGACATGCAAGACGCGGAGACCGGGCAGCGCGGCTTCATGCTCACCGAGGACGAGATCTATCTCGAGCCATTCCATCGCTCCGTGGCCGAGGTCCCGGTCCAGTTTGAGAAACTTCGAAAGCTGTCCGTTGCCAGCGGCGAGCAGCTGGAACGCCTAGACAAGCTCTGGCCGCTGATCAGCGCCAAGATCCAGGAGCTGGAACGCACGATCGATCTGGCGCGGGAAGGCCGGCGGGATGCGGCGCTCGCCATCGTCACCTCAGATCGGGGCCAAAGCCTGATGAACGAGATCAGGGACGAGTTGACCTTGATTCTTCGCGCCGAGCGCGGGCTATTGTCGGAGCGCCAAAGGAGGGCTGGCCAGGCCCGCTATGGGCTCGCGGCACTGGTCGGACTGTCTTTGCTGATCGCGACGATCCTTGCGGGGATCCTTGCAGTTTCGACACAGCGCGCCGTGGCGGGTCTGATCCAGCGGACGGCCGAGCTCGAAGCGGAATCGAAGCTTCGCCACGAGGCCGAGTCGACGCTACGGCAGGTGCAGAAGATGGAGGCCGTCGGCCAGCTAACGGGAGGCATCGCGCACGACTTCAACAATCTTCTGACCATCATCATCGGCAATCTCGATACCATCAAGCGGCGACTGGCCAAGGTAGGGACAACGGACAACGCCGTCGGGTTGTCGGCAAAATTGATGACGCCGATTGATGGGGCCTTGCGCGGCGCACGGAGCGCAGCCCAGCTCACCCAACGGCTGCTCGCCTTCTCGCGGCGCCAGGCCTTGGAGCCCGCGCGTCTCGATCTCAACCGGCTGATCTCCGACATGCTCGACATGCTTAGTCGCAGCCTGGGCGAGCATGTCAGTATCGAAACGGTGTTGAGCGCCGGGCTGTGGCCGGGCTTCGCCGACCGGCATCAGGTCGAAAACGTCCTGCTCAACCTCGCCTTGAATGCACGCGCGGCGATGCCCGATGGCGGCTGTCTCACCATCGAGACCGCCAATACCTATCTCGATGAGAATTATGCGCGCCAGTTCGGCGACGTGGAACCGGGTCAATATGTGTTGTTAAGTGTGAGCGATACCGGGATCGGGATCCCCAAGGAGATCATCGAGCGGGTGTTGGAGCCCTTCTTCACCACCAAGGAGGCGGGTGAGGGTACCGGGCTCGGTCTCGCCATGATCCATGGCTTCGTCAAGCAGTCGGGAGGCCATGTTCGCATCTACAGCGAGGAGGGCCACGGCACGACCGTGAAGATCTATCTGCCGCGACTCGCTCAGGCCGAGGACATGAGCGCGGTCCCGGCGGTCAAGCCGGTGGCGGCCGAACCGGCGCCGCGGGCGGCAGCGAACGAAACGGTCCTGCTGGTGGAGGACAATGAGGGGGTGCGGGACTATGCGAAACGGGTCTTGGACGAGCTCGGATATCGCGTGCTCGAGGCCGCCGACGCCGAGGAGGCCTTGCGCCTGCTGACGCAGAACCCCGGGATCGATCTCCTGTTCACCGACGTCATCCTGCCGGGCTCGGTTACGGGGCGCGTGCTAGCCGACGAGGCGAAGGCGATGTACCCCGAACTGCCGGTTCTGTTCACTACGGGCTATACCCGCAACGCCATCGTGCATCAGGGGCGGCTCGATGCGGGTGTGCATCTCTTGAACAAGCCCTACACCCAGCAGGATCTCGCCCGAAAACTGCGCGAGCTGCTCGACGCGGCCCGAATGGAGAAGGTGTCACAGGCGCCGACTTGATTTGTTATTGTGGCCGCGACCCGCTTTGTGCGAGGACGGGGCTTGGATTTGCGGCCTTCCGAGGGCGGGAGTGTTCGTACTATGACGGTCTAAAGGTCGGCCATGGTTCAATTCACGCTTCCCCAGAACTCCAAGGTCAAGCCAGGCAAGGCGTGGAATCCGCCGCCCGCGGACGCGGAGAAGGGGCGCTTCCGCGAGTATCGCATCTATCGCTTCGACCCCGAGACGGAGGACAATCCGCGCCTCGACACCTATTGGGTGGACGTCGCCGATTGCGGTCCGATGGTTCTGGATCAGCTCATCTGGATCAAGAATAACGTCGACCCCACGCTGACCTTCCGCCGGTCCTGCCGCGAGGGCGTGTGCGGGTCCTGCTCCATGAATATCGGCGGCACCAACACGCTCGCCTGCACCATGCATGCCGACGACGCGCCTGAGCGGATCTCGGTCTACCCGCTGCCGCATCTGCCGGTGATCAAGGACCTGGTGCCGGACCTCACCCATTTTTACGCCCAGCATCGATCCATCGAGCCCTGGCTCAAGACGGATACGCCGACGCCGGAGAAGGAATGGCGGCAATCGCGCGAGGAGCGGCAGAAGCTCGACGGGCTGTATGAATGCATCCTTTGCGCCTGCTGCTCGACCGCCTGTCCGTCCTATTGGTGGAACGGCGACCGCTATCTTGGGCCTGCGATCCTGCTGCAAGCCGAGCGCTGGGTGGAAGACAGCCGCGACGAGCGCACGGGCGAGCGCCTGGACGAGCTCGAGGATCCGTTCCGCCTATATCGCTGCCACACCATCCTGAACTGCACCAAGGCTTGTCCCAAGGGCTTGAATCCAGCCGCGGCGATTTCCTCGCTCAAGCGTCAGCTGGTCGAGCGGGGCGAATGATCGACCATGTCGGTTTGCGTGTGCGCGATGTTGCGCGCGCGACCGAGTTCTATGTGAAGGCGCTGGCGCCGCTCGGTTATTGCATCGTGATGGAAATCGCGGCCGAGCAAACCGGTCATGGCGCCGCCATTGGCTTTGGCGCTCCGGGCCCGGCGGCGGATTTCCAAAGCGGCAAGCCCTCCTTCTGGATCGGGCAAGGTGAGAGGGCGAGCGGACCGATGCACGTCGCTTTCGTGGCACCGAGCCGGGCCGCGGTCGATGCCTTTCACGCGGTCGCCCTTGGCGCCGGCGCCACCGATAACGGCCCGCCAGGCCTCAGACCCGAATATCACGCCAATTATTACGGCGCCTTCGTGCTCGATGAAGACGGCAACAATGTCGAGGCGGTGTGCCACCTGCCGGCATGAGCCGCGCGACTGCGGTCAGCGCCGGCAGTTCGGCAGCGAGAAGGTGCAAGGCTCCGGCTGCGGCACGGGCACTTTCTCTCCGGTCTTGGCGTCTTTCTTGGTCGCATAGGGACTGACGACCTCGCGCGGCGCGAAATTGACCCGGGCGAGGCGCCCCCCCTCGAAGAAGAGGCTGGCGCTGCATTTCCAGCTCTTGTCGGATTTCGACCGGCCGAGCATATTCTTGCGCTCGTCCGATTTATCCTTGCCGGCGGATGGCACCGGACCGGGGCCGGAGTAGTGATAGATCAGCGTTTCGCCGGCATTGGTGCCGTAGCTTCCCGACGGCTTGCCGGCGCAGGCAATGACCTCGTCCTTGGTCATGCCAAAATAAGGCTTGGCCGGATCACCATAGGCGATCGCTTTCATCGTTGCTTGCGGATTGGCGCAAGAGGCGAGCCAGAGGCCTGCGGCCAAGATGGCAAAGACTGTCCGGACTGAGCTCATGCTTTCCTCAACCGTCGGAACTGCCCTCGCGTGGATCGGCGCAAAACCCGCCGGAAAAATGGCGGGGGCCGCCGAACCGGCAGCATCCACTATAGACCGGTGAAGAAGTCCCACAGTAGCTTCATGTTCAGCACGATGACGGTGATCGCGATCAGCACCGCGAGCGCCGTCACCCAGCGCGGGGAGACCAGCGCTCCCATCTTGCCCTTGTCGGCCGTGAACATCACGAGCGGCACCACGGCGAAGGGCAGCTGAAGGCTCAAGACCACTTGGCTCAATATCAGGAGCTGCGCCGTGCCCGCCTCGCCGTACCAGATGGTGACGATGGCGGCCGGCACGATGGCGATGCCGCGGGTCACGAGCCGCCTGAGATAAGGCGGGAGCCGAATATCGAGAAAGCCCTCCATGACGATCTGGCCCGACAGCGTCGCTGTCACCGTGGAGTTGAGCCCGCAAGCAAGCAGCGCGATGGCGAACAGGGTCGGCGCGAAGGCCGAGCCCAGCAGCGGCGCCAGAAATTTATACACCTCGCCAAGCTCGGATACGTCGGTCTGGCCGGTCTGGTGGAAGGTCGAGGCCGCCAGGATTAGGATCGAGGCATTGATGGTGAGCGCGAATGTCAGCGCGATGGTCGAATCGATGGTGGCGAGCTTGATCGCCTCGCGCTTCTCCGGGAGGCTCTCGCCGTACGCCCGCGTCTGCACGATGCCCGAATGCAGATAGAGATTATGCGGCATCACCGTCGCGCCGAGGATACCGAGAGCGAGATAAAGCATCTCCGGGTTTTTCACGATCTCCACGGTGGGCGCAAAGCCTCGGATCACCTCGCCCCAATTGGGATCGGCCATGGCGATCTGCAGCCCGAAGCTGACGGCGATGACGAAAAACAGCGCCACGACGAAGGCTTCCACCCAGCGGAAGCCGAGCTGCTGCATCCACAGGATGAGGAACACGTCGGCCGCCGTGAGCAGCACACCGATCTCGAGCGGAATGCCGAAGAGGAGATTGAGGCCGATGGCGGTGCCGATCACCTCGGCCAGATCGGTGGCGCAGATGGCGAATTCGGCGAGGAACCAGAGCGGCCAGGAGACATAGCGCGGGAAGGCGTCGCGGCAGGCCTGGGCGAGGTCGCGTTTGGAGGCGATGCCGAGCCGGATGCAGAGCGCCTGCAGCAAGATCGCCATCAGGTTCGACAACAGCGCGATGGTCAGCAGTGCGTAGCCGAATTTGGAGCCGCCGGCGAGCGAGGTGGCCCAATTGCCGGGGTCCATATAGCCGACGGCGACGAGATAGCCGGGGCCAAGAAAAGCGAGAAGCTTCCGCCATAGCGGGCCGGTCGGCCGGGTCCGGATCGAGCCGAAGACTTCGGCCAGCGATGGCGCGCCGGCGGCGCGGCGCCAGCCCGGTAGATCCGGCGGCGCCTGGTCGTGGGCCGCAGTTTTGGCGTCCGCCAGCTTTACCGGGCTCAACATGATCCCTCTTTCCGGGGAAAGGCCCAGCGGAAGGCTGAGCCAGGGATGAAGATATTAAGTTAGATGCGACTAATTTGCAAGTGCATCTAAAAGGTCCTCGATGTCTAACCATCGCGGTCCACAGTGATAGCAACGCGGGCGCAGTTAAGAGTAATTTTGCCTGATTTATTAATAAGCGTCATGAGTCTGGGTTAAGGTTAAAATATTCGGTTTCATCCTTAACTATCATAATAGAAAATAGTGAAGATTCTCGCTAAAATTATTGCGCCGTCTCGATCGAAACTGTCTCGATCACTATCACTGATCTTCCTGCAAAGGAGTGGATGCCCGCCATGATCGAGTCATTGAAAAGCGCCTCGGCGCTCAATCTGAACCTGCACGTCAACAGGGCTAAGGAAGCTGGCCCGGCCGGGGACAAGGATGAGGCGGCGCCGCTCCGCCAGCACGATCCCGCAGGCGAGGCCGCGACACTTTCCGCCGCGATCCAACGGCTCATCGCCGAGCGTGACAGCCATAAGAGCCGCTTCGGCAGCCAGGAGCAGGAACTCACCCGACTTCGCGCCGTGAATGAGGAACTCCGCCGCCAGCACGAACAGACCCTGCTCCTTGCCGATCACTACATGCGGCTCGCCACCGAGGTCCTCACCACGCTGAAGAACATCGACAGCACCATCCATGACGTGGTGCAGAGATCCGTCGCACCCCCCACGCCGAGCGACGAGTGTCGCGACGCCGCACTCATGTCGCTGGTTCGCCGCCTCTCGCCCAGGAATGCCGCCAACGATCAGTCGGAGCCCCGCCCGTGATGTAGCGTGGCGTCCACAGGCCAAGCGTCAAACGGGCGTCGAGGGAAGAAGGGAGCAATGCCGCGCTATTACTTTCATCTCGTGTCTCCAAGCCATCCGGTGCGGGACACGCAAGGGGTCGAATTATCGGATCTCGACGCCGCTCATTGGCACGCGATGCATCTCGTCTACCGCCTCCGCTCCCATGCCGGCGATATGGCCGAGGATTGGGTGATCGAGGTCGGGGACGAAGCGGGCGCGGTGCCGCTGGTGGTGCTGCCGTGGGCGGTGCCGATGATGCGGCATCAGGCCCCCGCCAAGCCCGGCTGTAGCGCCGCTGTTTCGACGCCTCCGGCTCGGCCGGCCCTGAGGGCGTCAGTCCCCGGAAATCCCGGGCGAAGCCCCAGCGCGACGATGCCAAAATTGATCCGCGTCAAGGCGCGGATCCCCAATTCCTTCCAGATGATAAGGGGCCGCAAATCATCGGCGCCCCGGGAGGAGGCGTTCGATGGTGACAAAGTCGCGGTCCTGGCCGATGTTCGCTCGCGCGCTGCGCCGGCATGAGCTGATGGATGAGATGATGGCGAAGCAGGGCGTCGAGGTCATCGCGGCCGTGCGGGCCGGGGATGCGTTCGTTGAGGCGCGGGCCCATTGCCGCGACTGCACCTGCGAAACCGCCTGCCGGGACTGGTTTATGGAAGAGTCGGGGGACCCTGCGGAGTTCTGCCCCAATCTCGATTTCTTCAAGGGCCTCAAGCGCGAGGGATCGTGAGACCTCGCCGATGACATCCAACAATAGCCGGCCGATTGCCCCCGTCGCCCGGCCACGGACGCTCTGCGACAAAATTTTGCACTCATTTAGCTAAAATGAGCCGAAAAGGCAGGGGGTCCAGCTTGTCACCGACTGCCGCTTCTTTCTCTAACGAAGTTCGCCGCTGTCCCTGTCTCGCTTTCCTTGCCAATTTCACGCAGAGCGAGTCTTGAGCAGCCTTCAACGGCTCAACTTGAACCGCTCCAATCGGCGGTAGCGCGCGGGGGAATGCCCTTCGGTAGTTGCCCACAGTTGGCTAAATCATGGCATTTTGGGCCGCCAAGGGCCCGATTTGCTGCCGCCTCGGCCTGCGACAGGCTGTCCAGCGCGGGGAACTCCCGGCTGCCGCCCTCGTTGGCCTTACAGACAACGACGAATCAAGAAAAGGAAGTGGTTATGAACTCCACACTCAGAAATTGCACGATCGCCGCGGCTCTTGTTGGCGGCATTGCGCTCCTGGCCCCGCCGGCCTCGGCGAATTCACTCCACAATGAGGGAAATTTCGGCGGCAGCTATAGCCGCATCGCTCCGAGCTCGTCCTACGGTTATCGCCGGCACGCTGGGCGGGTGGCGCCGTTCCATCGCGGATATTACGGTCCCGGCTATTACGGCTCCCGCTATGCTTACGGCCGGGGTTACGGCTATGGTCCGGGTTACGGCTATGGTCCGGGCTACGCCTATGGTCCCGGCATCACCTTCGGCGGACCGGGCTTCGCTGTCGGCGTTGGCGTTTATTAGCGGCTGACGTCGCGTTTTCCCTCGACGGGGCGGATCAGAACGCGCCTCGCGAGGGGAAGCGCTCACCAATCAGGAACCTTTTTATGCTCTCCTGGCGTGCCCACAATTCTCGAGGGCTAGCCCAAAGGAGGCTTATCGACATGACAAACGGTCTCTGCCGCAGCGGGTTGGCGGTTGCGCTTCTTGGCGGCGTCGCGCTGATCTCGGTGCGTGCCTATGCCAGCGACTTTTCCGTGGAAGACGACTTCGGCGGCACTGTCGGCCTTATTGGCCCGGGCATGTCCTCTCTCTCCGCCGTGGATGTGAATTTCGGTCCCCTCGGCGCCGGCGTGTTCATTGCACCCGATGTCGCCTTTGGCGTGCCGGTCGCGGGTGACACAATTCCGGATCAGGGTTGGGCCCCGATCCTGCCTAGCACCGCGATCGGCATCGGCTCCTACTAGACCGTTCGTTAGATCCAAGTTTTCCCCGGACCCTCGACCAGCCTCGAAGGCCAGTACCGTCCGTTCGGGCTTCGCTGCGGCCGGGCCCAAGCGCGGGGCTAGGACGCGGGCGGCGGAATACGGTATGCATCGCCAGGCGCAGCGACACAGCGAGGCTTGAGCGATGAGCACCCGGAAGGACGCCGTGCGCGAGGGGTATGCCCAGGTGGCGGGCGAGGATTTCGCCACGCGCGCCGACGCCTTGGCTCGCATCGCCTCGGCCTTCGGCTATGCCGATGACGATCTCGCCGCGCTCCCCGACGGGGCCAATATGGGCCTTTCCTGCGGCAATCCAGTTGCGCTCGCCTCCCTCAGGGAGGGCGAGACGGTGGTCGATCTCGGCTCGGGCGGCGGCCTCGATGTGTTTCTTGCGGCGCGGGCCGTGGGCCCGAAAGGGCGCGCCATCGGCATCGACATGACGGCAGAGATGGTGGCGCTGGCGCGGCGGAACGCTGCCGCCAGTGGCTATGCCAATGCCGAATTTCACCACGCCGCGATCGAGGCCATGCCGCTGCAAGAGGGCAGCGTCGACTGCATCATCTCCAATTGCGTGCTGAACCTGGTCGACGACAAGGACGCCGCGCTTGCGGAGATTTTCCGCGTGCTCCGGCCGGGGGGGCGATTGGCCGTCAGCGATATCGCGCTGAAGCGCACGCTTCCGGCCGAGGTCGCGCAGGATGTGACGGCGTGGGTGAGCTGCATCGCCGGCGCTCTCACCATCGAAGACAATCTGAGCAAGCTCGCCGCTGCCGGTTTTGCCGACGCGGAGGCGACGCCGACGGGCGCCGATCTCAACGTCTATAAGGAAGCGGGCGGGGTGAGTTGTTGCGGCCCCGAAGCGGATGAGCCCGAGGCCTCCTGTTGCGAGCCCAAAAGCGCCGCGAACGCGAAGGATGGCTGTTGCGGACCGAAGCCGTCTGCGGCCGCTGAAGGCTGTAGCACGCCTGCACTGGCGCCTGACGGGAAGCGGGGTTGCTGCACGCCCGCGCCTGACGTCGAGGCGGCGACCGGCGGGTTCCACGACCGGCTGGCGCAAACCGTGCAAGCGCTCGATCTCAATGACTACGCCGCGGCCGTGCGCATCTTCGCCGTGAAGCCCCCAGGAGACTGACCCCATGATCCCAAGCAAGGCCCTCATCACTACCGCGGTGGTGGGCGCAGCCATCGGCGCGGCGTTGTTATTGGAGCGGCCCGCCCATGCGCCGGGCGAGGTCAAGGCCGAGCAGCTTCTGGCCGCCGATCTTGCCGGCGAGACGGACAAGGAGGTCAATATCCAGGTCTACACCTTCCCTCCCGGCGCCTCGGTGCCCTGGCACATCCATCCCGACGCGCATGAATTCGACTATCAGCTGGAGGGCGCACTGACCTTGCAGAAGGAGGGCGAGGGAGCCGAAATCCTCAAACGTGGCGAGGCCGTGTACGTGGGGCCGAATGTGGTGCATCGCGGGTTGAATGTGAGCCGCACGCAAGCTGCAAAGATCGTGGTGGTGCGGGTCAAGCCGAAGGACCGGCCGTTGACGACGGAAGTCGAGCCTTAAGCTGCCGGCGGCTCAGGGGTGTGAATGCTGGCCTGGCAGAGCGCGTAGATGCCGATGGCCCAGGCGGCGAGCGCCATCAACCAATTTATAATGTTGTCGATCAGGTCGAGCCGCATGCCGAATTGATGCGAGGTAAAGGTGCCGAAGCCCGCGAACAGCGTGTAGAACACGGCGAAGGCGAGCACGAAGGCGATCGACAGGCGCGGCATGAAGAATCCGATGACGCTGCCGGCAAGTCCCCAGACGAGATTGACGGTGGTGTGAATTGGATCGAGGCGGAAGCCGGGTCCGAACTCGCTCGGATGGGTGCCGAAGCCGTAATAGGCGTAGGAGCCGAGCACGATCAGGCCCTGGATCAGGAGGAAGAGGCTGAGGCGAGCCATCCAAACCACGAGAGGAACGCCGCCGACCTCGATCGATTCCTCAAGATCCAGCTGATCGCCGGGATCCGGCAGCGCGCCGGCCGGGGCGGGATCGGTCCGCCCGCCAATCGCCCTAGGATCCAGTGCCGGATTCTTCCTCGCCATCAGGGCCCCTCTTGGCTTTGTGCTTCGTCCCTGCTTAGAGCATAGCCGATCGGATCTGGTCTCGACAGCGGCAAGACGAATCCCCAAGAGTTTGTACGGCGGCTTTATGCAGGATGGACCCCTCCAGCGCTACCGGCAGATGGTGGCGAACAACGAGCTCGCGCCCGATGTGGCGCAGGAACTCGCCGCGGAAAAGTTGCAGCTTCTGGCCAACCGCCTGGCGCAACATGCGGAGCCAAGGCTCGGCGCCCGGCTCAACCCGTTCGCACGGAAGCGCGAGGCGCCGGAAGGGCTTTACCTCTTTGGCGGGGTCGGCCGGGGCAAGACCTTGCTGCTTGATCTCTTCTTCGACAGCGTTCGTTTCGCGCCGAAGCGCCGCGTGCATTTTCAGGAGTTCATGGCGGACGCGCACGACTCCATCGCGCGTGCGCGCAAGAACGCCAAGGATCCGATCGAGAGCGCGGCGAAAGACATCGCGGCCGAGGCCGCGCTGGTCTGCTTCGACGAGCTCGAGGTGACGGACATCGCCGATGCCATGATCCTCGGCCGGCTGTTCCAGCATCTGTTCGCGCGCGACGTCGTGATCGTCGCCACCTCGAACAGCGCGCCCGGCGATCTCTACCGGGATGGGCTCAACCGCCCGCTGTTTCAGCCCTTCATCGCCATGATCGAACAACGCATGGAGACGCATGAGCTCGAAGCGGCGAAGGACTACCGGCTGGAAAAGCTGCATGGCAGCGATCTTTATCTGACGCCAGCCGATGCGCGCGCCCAAGCCGCCATGGATGCGAGCTGGCGTAAGCTCACCGGGCGCGAGCGCGGCGACCCGCAAACGCTGAGGCTCAAGGGCCGCACCATCGAGGTGCCGCAAGCAGCGCTTGGGGTCGCGCGCTTCTCCTTCGCCGATCTCTGCCAGGCCCCGCTTGGACCGCTCGACTATCAGCGCGTCGCCCACAGCTATCACACGCTCATGCTCGACGAGATTCCGGTGCTCGGACCGGAGCAGCGCAACGAAGCACGGCGCTTCATCACCCTCATCGACGCGCTTTACGACAATGGCGTCGGGCTGATCGCCTCGGCGGCGGCGGAGCCTTCAGCGCTCTATGCCGATGGCCAGGGCGCCGACAGCTTCGCCCGCACCGCTTCCCGACTGATGGAGATGCGCTCGGAGGCGTATCTGGCGCAGCGGCCGAAACACGCCAGCGACCACACTGGGCAGGACTAAAGGAAGCGGCCAGGCGCGCCGTCAATCCTCGGTCTCGGGACTGGGATCGGCGTCGGGACTCGCCATGAGCTTGCGCGTTGGCCGGATTGCCGGTAACCAAAAGCCAGGAGCCTCTCTCCGGCAAGCAGCCGGCGACGGCGTCAAAATCAAGCTAAGGAGCGGGAAATCATGGCGCGCAGTCGAATTGCGTTGATCGGCGCGGGGCAGATCGGCGGCACGATCGCCCATCTTGCGGGCATCAGGGATCTCGGCGAAGTGGTGCTGTTCGACGTGGTCGATGGCGTGCCGCAGGGCAAGGCGCTGGACCTGTCGCAGGCGGCCCCGGTGGAGAAATATAGCCCGAAAATCAAGGGTGCCAACGAATATGCCGAGATCAAGGACGCCGATGTGGTGATCGTCACTGCCGGCGTGCCGCGAAAGCCCGGCATGAGCCGCGACGATCTGCTTGAGATCAATCTCAGGGTCATGGAACAGGTCGGGGCGGGCTTGCGCAAATATGCGCCGGAGGCCCTGGTCATCTGCGTCACCAATCCGCTCGACGCCATGGTCTGGGCGCTACAGAAGACGAGCGGACTGCCGCGCAACAAGGTGGTCGGCATGGCTGGCATCCTCGACGCGGCGCGGTTCCGATTCTTCCTGTCGGAGGAGTTCGACGTCAGCCCCGAGGACATCACCGCCATGGTGCTTGGCGGCCACGGCGACACCATGGTGCCGCTAGTGCGCTATTCGACCGTGGCCGGCATTCCGCTCACCGACCTGGTGCGCATGCGCTGGATCACGCAGAAGCGGCTGGATGAGATCGTGCAGCGGACGCGCGACGGCGGCGCTGAGATCGTCGGTCTGCTCAAGACGGGCTCGGCCTATTACGCCCCGGCCGCGGCCGCGCTCGAAATGGCCGAGGCCTATCTCAAGGACAAGAAGCGCGTTCTGCCTTGTGCCGCTTATTTAAACGGCGAATACGGGGTGAAGGGGCTCTATGCCGGCGTGCCGGTGATTATCGGGGCCAAGGGCGTGGAGCGGGTCATCGAGCTCGAGCTCAATTCGCATGAGCGCGATGCCTTCATGGGGTCGGTGGAATCGGTGAAATCGCTGGTCGAGCTCTGTCAGCGCATTGCGCCCAGCCTTGCCGCGGTATCGTAGGGCGCAGAACCCGCATCAGAGGGCGGTCCGCTCATGAATATCCACGAGTATCAGGCGAAGGCACTGCTTCGCGACTATGGCGCGCCGGTGACCGAGGGCGACGTCGCCGCCTCGGTCGAAGGGGCCGTGTCCGCGGCCAAGACCCTGAAGACCGATGCCTGGGTGGTGAAGGCGCAGATCCATGCCGGCGGCAGGGGCAAGGGCGGCGGCATCAAGCTCGTCAACACCCTGGAGGAGCTTCGCGGCGAGACTGAGCGCATGCTGGGCAAGCCGCTGGTCACGCCCCAGACCGGGCCGAAGGGCCGGATCGTGCGCCGGGTCTATGTGGTGCGGGACACGGCCATTGAGCGCGAGCTCTATCTTTCGCTTCTGGTCGATCGCGATTCAGGCCGCGTCGCCTTCATCGTCTCGACCGAAGGCGGCATGGACATTGAAAGAGTCGCGGCCGAGACGCCGGAGAAGATCACGACCCTCAGCGTCGATCCGGCAATTGCCCTGGCGCCATTCCATGCCCGCATCGTCGCCTCGGCTCTGAAGCTCGAAGGCCCGCTGGCCAAGGAGTGCGGTGCCTTGGTCGCAGCCCTGTACCGGCTATTCGTGGAGAAGGATGCGAGCCTGATCGAGATCAACCCGCTGGTGGTGACCAAGCAAGGCGGCCTCGTCTGCCTCGACGCCAAAATGTCCTTCGACGATAACGCGATATTCCGTCATCCCGACATCGCAGAGCTGCGCGATCTTAACGAGGAGGATCCGGCCGAGGTCGAGGCCTCGCACCACGATCTGTCCTATGTGAAGCTCGACGGCACTATCGGCTGCATGGTCAATGGCGCGGGCCTTGCCATGGCGACGATGGACATCATCAAGCTCTATGGCGGCGAGCCCGCCAATTTTCTCGATGTCGGTGGCGGCGCGACGAAGGAGAAGGTCACCGAGGCGTTCAAGATCATCCTGTCCGATCCGCATGTGAACGGCGTGCTGGTGAACATTTTCGGCGGCATCATGCGCTGCGACACCATCGCCGAAGGCATCATCGCTGCCGCGCGCGAGGTCAATATCTCCGTGCCGCTGGTGGTGCGGCTCGAAGGCACGAATGTCGCCCGGGGCAAATCGCTGCTGCAGGAGTCTGGTCTCGACATCATCCCGGCCGACGATCTCGACGATGCCGCCAAGAAGATCGTCGCCGCCGTCAAAGAAGCTGCGGCCACCTGATGTCAGTTCTTGTTGACCGCAACACCCGGGTGATCTGCCAGGGCTTCACCGGCGCGCAAGGAACCTTCCATTCCGAGCAGGCCATCGCTTATGGCACGCGCATGGTCGGCGGCGTCACCCCCGGCAAAGGCGGCACCACGCATATCGGTCTGCCGGTGTTCGATACGGTGCGCGAGGCCGTGCACGAAACCGGAGCGGATGCTAGCGTCGTCTATGTGCCGCCCGCGTTCGCCGCCGACGCGATCCTGGAAGCGATCGATGCCGGGATTTCGCTCGTGGTCGCCATCACCGAGGGCCTGCCCGTACTCGACATGGTCAAGGTCAAGCGCGCACTTTCCGGCTCGCGCACGCGCCTGATCGGGCCGAACTGCCCGGGCATCATCACGCCGGATCAGTGCAAGATCGGCATCATGCCGGGTCACATCCATCGGCCGGGAAAGGTCGGGATCGTGTCGCGCTCCGGCACTCTGACCTATGAGGCCGTGGCGCAGACGACCGCCGCCGGCCTCGGCCAATCGACCTGCATCGGCATTGGCGGCGATCCGGTGCATGGCACCAATTTCATCGATTGTTTGAAGCTGTTCCTCGACGACGACGCGACCGAGGCGATCATCATGATCGGCGAGATCGGCGGCAGCGCCGAGGAGGACGCCGCGGCCTTCCTCGCCGAGTCCAAGAAAAGGAAGCCTGTGGTCGGCTTCATCGCCGGTGTGAGCGCGCCGCCCGGCCGGCGCATGGGACATGCGGGTGCTGTGATCTCCGGCGGCAAGGGCAAGGCCGCCGACAAGATCGAGGCGATGAAATCCGCCGGAATTCGAGTCTCGCCCAGCCCCGCCGCGCTCGGTCAGACGCTCAAGGACCTGCTCAACGGTGCCTGACTGCGCTATAGCCGGATCCATGCCGCGCCAAAATCAATTCGGTCAACCCATCGGCGACCCGGTTCCAGGCTGGACGCCGCGTCAGCGTCCCGCGCGCGTGGCGATGTCGGGCCGGGTGGTTCGGCTCGAGCCGCTCGACGCCGCCAAGCACGCAGGACCATTGCACGAAGCCTATTCGCGCGATGCCGATGCGCGGCATTGGACTTACATGCCTTACGGGCCATTCGGCTCCGCTGCCGATTATATGCAATGGGCCGAGACCATGCAGACCCGCGACGATGCGCTCTTCTTCACCATCGTCGATCAAGCGACCGGACGTGCTCTGGGGGTAGCCGCCCTTATGCGCATCGATCCGGTGATGGGCGCGATCGAGGTCGGGCATCTTCGCTTTTCGTCCCTGTTGCAACGAACGCCGGGCACGACTGAAGCGATGGCGCTGATGATGCGCCATGTGTTCGATGAACTCGGTTACCGGCGCTATGAATGGAAATGCGACAGTCTGAACGCGCCGTCGATCGCGGCGGCGAAGCGCCTCGGGTTCCGCTTCGAGGGCATTTTCAGAAACGCCGTTGTGGTCAAGGGTCGCAACCGCGACACGGCCTGGCTGTCGATCACCGATGCCGAATGGCCTCAAGTTAAGGCGGGCTTCGAGGCGTGGCTCGCGCCCAGCAATTTCGATGCAAGCGGAAGACAACGCCGCAGGCTAGAAGAACTTAGGCCGGTCTGACCGCGAAAGCGCGATTTCCGGCGGCTAACAGCGGCGAGACCTTGTCACCTTTGGCGAGCTTAGGCGCTGGCGATCCGCGCTCTCCAGCGCCTGAGGGCGACGCCGGTGAAGATGGCCTCGACCACGCCAAAGGGCCATGCGCCCTGGAGGAAGCCATAGACCGAAGCCATGGCGCAAGCGGCGGCGAAGGCGAGAACGTACCGGGGGCTACGCTCCTCAAGCGCGTAGAACACTAGCATACCGGTGACGGCGAGGAGGCCGAAGGCGGTCAGAGCATCCATGCTGAACTGGATATAGGCAGCCGGAGCCCGGTCAAGAGGCAGCCCTTGAGTCTCTGCCTGCAAATGCGAGCCGCAGCCCAATTTGGAGGCAGCGGGGAAACCGGATTGTCACGGCAAATTCACAACGCAACCCGTGGAACCGCACGCGCACGCCTATTACATGGAGTTTAGGCCGGGCGCCAAACACTCGCCGCTTTTACCCGGCACGCCGGTAGTCCAGAAAACGCCGGCAGGGTTGATCACATGACGAGGCACGAACTCAACGACGTGTTTACCAGCACGTCGTTTCTCGACGGCACCAACGCCGCCTATCTCGAGCAGCTCCACGCGCGCTACCAGCAGGACCCCAACGCGGTCGGCCCCGATTGGCAGGCGTTCTTCGCAAGCCTGAAGGACGACAGGGACGACGTGCTCATGGAGGCGCGCGGTCCGTCATGGGGCCGGTCGAACGGCGCCGCTCGCGGCCTGATGCAACAGGCGATGCCACCGGCACTCACCGAGGAGCACGCGCTCGACGCGGCGAAGGACACGCTCGCCGCCCGCATGCTGATCCGGAATTACCGGACGCGCGGCCATCTGATCGCCAAGCTCGATCCGCTCGAGCTCAGCGTGCGCCGTGAGCATCCCGAGCTCAAGCCCAAGACCTACGGCTTCACCAAGGCCGATTACGACCGCCCGATCTACCTCGGAGGCGCGCTTGGCCTTGAATTCGGCACGCTCCGCCAAGTGCTCGATATTCTCAAGCGCGCCTACGGCCAGCATATCGGCACCGAGTACATGCATATTTCCGACCCGGTGCAGCGCGCCTGGATCCAGGAGCGCATCGAGGGCGCCGACAAGGAGGTTCGCTTCACTCCCGAAGGCAAGAAGGCGATCCTCAAAAAGCTGATCGAGGCCGAGATTTTCGAGCGCTTCATCGACGTGAAATACACCGGCACCAAGCGGTTCGGGCTCGACGGCGGTGAGGCCATGGTGCCCGCGCTCGAGCAGGTGATCAAACGCGGCGGGCAGACCGGCGTGCGCGAGATCGTCATCGGCATGCCGCATCGCGGACGGTTGAACGTGCTCGCCAATGTCATGGCGAAGCCATATCGAGCGATCTTCAACGAATTCAAGGGCGGCTCGGCCCAGCCCGACGACGTCGAAGGGTCTGGAGACGTCAAATATCATCTGGGCGCCTCCTCGGACCGCGCGTTCGATCAGAACCGGGTGCATCTGTCGCTCACCGCCAATCCATCCCATCTCGAGATCGTCGATCCCGTGGTGCTCGGCAAAGTGCGGGCGAAGCAGGACCAGCTTGGGGACAAGGAGCGCCGCGCGGTCTTGCCGCTGCTGCTGCATGGCGACGCCGCGTTCGCCGGCCAGGGCGTGGTGGCCGAATGTCTCGGCCTATCCGGCCTGCGCGGCCACCGCACCGGCGGCTCGCTCCATTTCATTGTCAACAATCAGATCGGCTTCACCACGGCGCCGCGCTTCGCCCGCTCCTCGCCCTATCCGTCGGACGTGGCCAAGATCATCGACGCGCCGATCTTCCACGTGAATGGCGACGATCCGGAAGCCGTGGTCTTTGTGACCAAGATGGCCATCGAGTTTCGCCAGCGCTTCGGTAAGCCCGTCGTCGTCGACATGTTCTGCTACCGGCGTCACGGCCATAACGAGGCGGACGAGCCAGCCTTCACCCAGCCTTTGATGTATGCCCGCATCCGCGAGCATCCGCGCGTGAGCGAAATCTACGCCGCGAAGCTGGTCGAGGAGGGGCTGCTCGCCCCGTCCGAGGTCGAGGCCATGCGGACGGACTTCCGCGCGCTCTTGGAGGACGAGTTTGCCGCGAGCGAAAGCTACCGGCCGAACCGGGCCGACTGGCTCGACGGCAGATGGTCCCATATCGGCCATGCCGAGGAGGGGGCTCGCCGCGGCTCAACCGGTGTCAGTCTCGACGTGCTGAAGGAGGTCGGCCGCAAGATCACCTACATTCCGAAGAGCTTCACCCCGCACAAGACCGTGGCCCGCATCGTTGCCGGGCGCCGCAAGATGATCGAGGACGGCACCGGCATCGACTGGTCCACGGCGGAGGCGCTCGCCTTCGGCACCATTCTAAATGACGGCTTTCGCGTGCGCCTGTCGGGTCAGGACTCCGAACGCGGCACCTTCTCCCAGCGCCACTCGGTGCTGATGGATCAACTGAACGAGAAGAAATACACCCCGCTCAAGCACATCGCTAAAGGTCAGGCCGAGTTTGAGGTCATCAATTCGATGCTCTCGGAGGAGGCGGTGCTCGGCTTCGAATATGGCTACAGCCTGGCCGAGCCCAACGCGCTCGTGCTGTGGGAAGCGCAGTTCGGCGATTTCGCCAATGGCGCGCAGGTGGTCATCGATCAGTTCATTTCCTCGGGCGAGCGCAAATGGCTTCGCATGTCGGGATTGGTGCTGTTGCTGCCCCATGGCTATGAGGGCCAGGGGCCCGAGCACTCCTCATCGCGGCTGGAGCGCTTCCTTCAACTCAGCGCCGAGGACAATTGGCAGATCGCCAATCTGACCACGCCGGCAAATTACTTCCATGTGCTCAGGCGGCAGATGCACCGGCAGTTCCGCAAGCCGCTCGTGCTGATGACGCCGAAGTCGCTTCTCCGTCACAAGCGCGTGGTATCGACTCTGTCGCAATTCGGCCCGGACTCGAGCTTTCACCGCGTCTTATGGGACGATGCCCAGTTCTTCGAAGGCCAGGCAACCACGCTCAAGCCCGACGCCGAGATCAGGCGCGTGGTGCTCTGCTCGGGCAAGGTCTATTACGATCTCTATGACGAGCGCGAGAAGCGCGGGGTCGACGATGTCTATCTGCTGCGGGTCGAGCAGCTCTATCCGTTTCCGGCGCGCGCCCTCATCCAAGAGCTGTCACGCTTTACGCAAGCGGAAATCGTATGGTGTCAGGAGGAGCCGAAGAATATGGGCGCGTGGAGCTTCATCGAGCCGAACATCTCCTGGGTGCTCGATCATATCGAAGCCAAGCACCGGCGTCCGCGCTATGCTGGGCGTCCGGCTTCCGCCTCGACGGCGGTGGGCCTGATGCGCAAGCATCAGCACGAGCTTACGGTGCTGCTCGAAGAGGCATTGGGTTAGGACAAGGGCAAAGAGGCAATCCACTATGGCCACAGAGATCCGCGTGCCGACCCTTGGCGAATCCATCACCGAGGCCACGGTGGGAAAATGGTTCAAGCAGGCCGGCGATCAGGTCATGGCGGATGAGCCCCTGGTCGAGCTCGAAACCGACAAGGTTACGGTCGAGGTGCCGGCGCCGGCGGCTGGCATCCTCTCCGACATCGCAGTGAAGTCCGGCGATACGGTCGCCGTCGGAACCGTGATCGGCGCGATCAAACCCGGCGACGGCAAGGCGACTGCTCCCGCTCCCGCTACTGCTTCTGCGGCTCCGGCCGAGCCGGTCGTTATGGCCGCGCCGGCACCTCAGCCCGCGACCGCCCCACAGCCCGCGATGGCCGAGGCTCGTCCAGGGCCGGCCGCGCTCGAGCGCGAGCCGTTCCCGCGCGAGGAATTCGGGGCCCATGACGAGACGCCGCCATCGCCGTCCGCCCGCAAGCTGCTGGCCGAGCGCGGGCTGGGCGCGGGCGATGTGCATGGCTCCGGACGCCGGGGGCAGGTGCTGAAGGAGGATGTGCTGGCCCAGGCTTCCTCAGGTCCCGTCCCCGCCAGTGCCGCTGGCAACGCCGCCTCGGCCTTGCTCGGGCGTGCGCCGGAGGCCACCAAGGCCCCCGCCGCGCCCCGGCCGCCCCTCGCGCCCGAGGACGTAGTGCGCGAGGAACGCGTGCGCATGACGCGGCTGCGTCAGACCATCGCCAAGCGGTTGAAGGAGGCGCAGGACACCGCCGCCATGCTGACCACGTTCAACGACGTGGATATGAGCGCCGTGATGGAGCTCAGGCGCGACTATCGCGAGGCGTTCGAGAAGAAGCACGGGGTCAAGCTCGGCCTGATGGGCTTCTTCGTCAAAGCGGCGGTGCAGGCGCTGAAGGACATCCCCACGGTCAATGCCGAGATCGATGGCACCGACATCGTCTACAAGAACTACTACCATATCGGGGTCGCGGTCGGCACCGAGCGCGGGCTGGTGGTGCCGGTGTTGCGTGACGCCGACCGCATGGGCCTGGCCGAGATCGAGGCGGCAATCGCCGATTTCGGCGCGCGCGCGCGCGAAGGCAAGCTCGGGCTGGCGGAGATGCAAGGCGGCACCTTCACCATCTCCAATGGCGGCAGCTATGGGTCGCTGCTGTCGACGCCGATCCTGAACGCCCCGCAATCGGGCATTCTCGGCATGCACAGGATCGAGGACCGCGCCGTGGTGCGGGACAAGCAGATCGTGGCGCGGCCGATGATGTATCTCGCGCTTTCCTACGACCACCGGCTCGTGGACGGCAAGGAGGCGGTCACCTTCCTGGTTCACCTCAAGGAAGCAATCGAGGACCCGAAGCGGCTCGTGCTCGACCTTTAACCATAACCAAGCGCTGGAACGGATCGCCCGACGCTGGTAATCATTGGCGATGGAGCCTTTCGGGCTTGGTGTGACCCGCGTGCTTAAGACCTATCTCCGCCTCATCGCGTTGCTTGTCGTGGCTCTGCTGCTTCGCGCCGAGGCGCCCACGCCCGAGCCGCGCACCGCGCTGGTCATCGGCAATGCCGACTATTCCTTCGCGCCCCTGAGGAACCCGATCAACGATGCCGAAGCCATGGCCGCGGCGCTGAAGGCGGCGGGCTTCGAGGTCATCATCGAAACCGATGCGGACCAAGCCAAAATGGTGGGCGCCGTCCGCAGTTTCGGCGCCGAGTTGAGACAGAGGGGCGGCGTCGGCCTGTTCTATTTCTCCGGCCACGGCACGCAGATCGAGGGCGAGAACTATTTGCTGCCGGTCGGCCACGAGTTTGCGAGCCTGGAGGACGTGAAGAGAGGCTCGGTGACGGCGCTCGCCGTGGTTGATGCTATGGCCTCGGCCCATAGCGACCTCAACATCATCATCCTCGACGCCTGCCGCAACAATCCGATCGACCCGAATGGAGCGAAGGGGCTTTCGCGCATCGATTCGAATGCGCGCCTATTTATCTCCTACGCCACCTCGCCCGGACTGACCGCGCTCGACGGCGCCGGCAACAACAGTCCTTACGCCAAATATCTCTACCAATCGATCGATGCGCCCGATCTCGACATCGAGGACACGTTCAAGCGGACCTTGAAGGGTGTTTATGTGGAGACTAAAGGCGCGCAGACCCCCTGGATCTCCTCGACCTTCTTCGGCGATTTCGTTTTTCGTCCAAGTACGTCGGCGGCGGCGGAGGACGCGACCGAAGAGGCGGCCGAGACCGAAGACGAGGCGGAGCCTCAGACGATCGAGCTTGGTGGGGTCTATCGCGTGGCGGGCACCAACCCCAGCGGCGCCAAATATCGCGGCATGGTGGCGCTCGCGCAGAGCGAGGATCAGTTCAATTTCACCTGGTGGATCGGCAAGGATGTGTTCCACGGCAACGGTCACTTCGCCGGCAAGATGCTGGTGGTCAATTGGGGCGACAAGACTCCCGTGATCTACACTTTCGGCGAAGACGGCGCGCTGGACGGCGAATGGGCCGACGGCTCGGCGACGGAAACGCTCGAGCCCGTGGCCAACGCGGCCCCTGGTGACATCGCTTTGTCGGAAGGCTCGTATAGCGTCGAAGGCAAGAATGCCGACGGCGGCGCCTATAAGGGGACGGTCGAGATCGAGAGACAGGGTAAGAACTATCACCTCAGCTGGGAGGTCGGCAGCTCGAGCTATGAGGGCAAGGGCACCCTCGCCGGCAATTTGCTCACGGTGGATTGGGGCAGCTCGACGCCGGTCGTCTATGCGCTAGGGCCGGACGGCAGCCTGACGGGGCTTTGGGACGCGGGCGAGGGCGAAGAGACCCTGACGCCCGAGTGATTGGAGTGTCATGACTTACGATGTGATTGTGATCGGCACGGGGCCAGGCGGCTACGTGTGCGCCATTCGCGCGGCCCAGTTAGGCATGAAAGTCGCCGTGGTGGAGAAGCGCGCCACCCATGGCGGTACCTGCCTCAATGTCGGCTGCATCCCCTCCAAGGCGCTGCTGCATGCGAGCGAGCTCTATGCCGAAGCGGCGAATGGCTTCGGCGCCATGGGCATCAAGGTCGCGCCTGAGCTCGATCTTGGCGGCATGCTCGCCTTCAAGGACGAGGGGGTGAAGGGCAACGTCCAGGGGGTGGAGTTCTTGATCAAGAAGAACAAGATCGAGCCGTTTCACGGCGAGGGCCGGATCGCCGCCCCCGGCAAGGTCGAGGTGACGGGCCCCGATGGGGGCAAGCAGATGCTGAAGACCAAGGCCATCGTCATCGCCACCGGCTCGGACGTGGCAGCCATTCCGGGCATCGCCATCGACGAGGAGAGGATCGTCTCCTCCACCGGCGCTCTGTCTCTTCCCAAAGTGCCGAAGCGGCTGGTGGTGATCGGCGCCGGCTATATCGGGCTCGAGCTCGGCTCGGTGTGGCGGAGGCTTGGCTCCGAGGTGACCGTGGTCGAGATGCTGGATCGCATCGCGCCGGGACTCGATGGCGAAGTGGGGAGGCAATTCCAGCGCCTACTGGAGAAGCAAGGCATCGCCTTCAAGCTTGGCACCAAGGTATTGGCCGTCGAGACCGAGGGTGGCGCCAGCAAGGTCAGGCTCGAACCGGCCAAAGGCGGCGCGCAGGAGACGCTCGACTGCGACGTGGTGCTCCTCGCCGTCGGCAGGGTGCCGAACACGTCGGGGCTTGGGCTCGCCCAGCTCGGGGTCAAAACCGATAATCGTGGGCGTGTTCCGGTCGACGGGCATTACGCCACGAGCGTGCCAGGTATCTACGCCATTGGCGACGTGATCGAGGGGCCGATGCTCGCGCACAAGGCCGAGGACGAAGGTGTCGCCGTGGCCGAGATCCTGGCTGGGCAGGCCGGGCACGTGAATTACGATGTGATCCCGAGCGTGATCTATACCGCGCCCGAAGTGGCAAGCGTCGGCAAGACGGAAGAGGAGTTGAAAGAGGCCGGTATTGCCTACAAGGCCGGCAAATTCCCCTTCACCGCCAATGGCCGGGCCAAGGTCAATCGCACCACAGAGGGCTTCGTCAAGGTGCTGGCGGACGAGACGACGGACCGCGTGCTCGGCGTGCACATCCTCGGCGCCGACGCCGGCACCATGATCGCGGAGGCCGCGGTGCTGATGGAGTTCGGCGGCTCGTCCGAGGATCTCGCCCGGACCTGCCACGCCCATCCGACCTTGAACGAGGCGGTGAAAGAAGCAGCGCTCGCGGCGGGCGGCCGCGCCATCCATATGTGATATCCCCTCATGCTGAGGAGGCGCGACGCGTTCGCCGGGAGTGGCGGCGAGCCGGGTGAGCGGGTAACGAGCGCCTAGAATGGTTGCTTAGCGTCGGGCCTTAGGCCGCCTCCGCGCCCTTAGTGGCGTCGCCGGGGGTGTAAGACTTGGCGCCGGTGCCGGCGAGCTTGCCCTTGTCTACGATGAGATACTCGGTGCGGATGGGCTTGCCGGCGAAGTACGATTCCAGAATCTCGCGCGTGCCGGCGGCGTAGCGCGTCTGCGCCGACAGCGAGCTGCCCGAGATATGCGGCGTCATGCCGTGATGGGGCATGGTCCGCCACGGATGATCCTTGGGCGCAGGCTGCGGGAACCAGACGTCGCCGGCATAGCCCGCGAGCTGCCCGCTCTCCAAAGCGCGCACGACGGCGTCTCGATCGACGATCTTGCCGCGTGCGGTGTTCACGAGATAGCTGCCGCGCTTCATCTTGGCGATCAGCTTATCGTTGAACAAATGTTCGGTTTCCGGATGCAGCGGCGCATTGATGGTGACCACGTCGCACACCTTCACCAGCGACTCGACATCCGGATGAAAAGTGAGGCCGAGTTCCTGCTCCACTTCCTTGGGCAGGCGATGCTTGTCGGTGTAATGCAGCTTGACGTCGAAGGGCTTCAGGCGGCGGAGCACGGCGAGGCCGATGCGACCGGCGGCGACGGTGCCGACATTCATGCCTTCGAGGTCGTAGGAGCGCTCGACGCTGTCGGCGATGTTCCAGCCGCCGCGAACCACCCAGCCATAAGCGGGGATGTAATTGCGCACGAGCGCCAAGATCATCATCACCACATGCTCGGCGACGCTGATCGAATTGGAATAGGTCACTTCTGCGACGGTGACGTCCTTATCCATCGCGGCCTGCAGATCGGTGTGGTCGGAACCGATGCCGGCGGTAATGATAAGCTTCAGCTTCTTCGCCTTGTCGAAGCGCTCCTTTGTCATATAGGCGGGCCAGAAGGGCTGCGAAATGACGATCTCGGCCTCCGCGAGTTCCTTGTCAAAGGTCGAGTTCTTGCCGTCTTTGTCGGAAGTGACCACAAGCGTGTGGCCGGCCTTCTCCAGGAATTTCCGAAGCCCAAGCTCGCCCGAGACGCTGCCGAGCAGCTCTCCGGGCTTGAAATCGATGGCGCTCGGCGTCGGGGCCGTCTGGCCACCGGGATATTCGGTGATCGTCGGAATGTCGTCTCGGGCATATGTCTTGGGATAGCCGTCGACTGGATCTGGGTAAAGAACAGCGAGAACTTTGGCCATGGGTCTTAACTCCTTGAATTTGTCCGCATACATGCAAGCGCGCGCCACCGAGCGAGCCTCGCCGGCGCCGACACGCTGCGTGGATCCGTTCTTAACATTGGGAATGCGGCTCGAGGTTCTCCGCCCGCCGCATCCCTTGCGTTTCCATCCGCCGGCGCTGCCTTTTTATTGCCCCTCTCGATCGCTCGGCTGCCCATAGCTTCGGCCCTGAACGTCCCGGGAATCAAGGGGATTTATCGAAACACCCGATAGGCCCAGCCTATCGGCGCGCGGGCGGAAGCGCCTGCTGGACAAATGCGTGGCGGACTGGAATTGTACGGAAACACTTGCCGGAGATCGGGACCCCCATGATGTTGCCGAAGAGTTTGGTGGAAGGCTATCGACGGTTTCTGCGCGACCGGCACTCGCCCGAGCGGGGCCGCTATATTCAGCTGGCGGAGCTCGGGCAGACGCCGACCGCGCTGGTGATCGCCTGCTGCGACGCCCGCGTCGACGTCTCGGCCATCTTCGATGCCGAGCCAGGAGGGCTCTTCATCCTGCGCAACGTCGCCAATCTGGTGCCCCCCTTCGAACCGGAGGGCATGTATCACGGCACGAGCGCCGCGATCGAGTTCGCCGTGCTGGCGCTCCAGGTGCCGCACATCGTCGTGCTCGGCCATTCGCATTGCGGCGGCGTCGCGGCCTATCGGGAGAAGATCAGGGACAAGGTGCCGGCGCAGGGGTTCATCGCCCGCTGGCTCACGTTGCTCGACGACCTCAAGGTGCTCGAGGCCGACACCTTCACCTATGGCGACGAGGCTGCCTTCGAGCTCGCCGCCATTCGCTCCTCGCTGGCGCAGCTGCGCAGCTTCCCCTTCGTGCGCAAGCGGGAAGAGGCCGGGCTTCTGGCGCTACACGGCCTGCATTTCGACATTGCGAGCGGCAGCCTGATCGCGCTCGACGAGGCCGGCGGGGGCTTCACCGCCTTGGCCGCGGCCTGAGCTCCTAACTCCAAGTCCGAAGCGAAACACCAGGTCCCTCACCAAGCTCTTCGGTGCCTTTCCGGGCCATCGTAACCATCACGGGTCTGGGCGTGCAAAAATACTCGTATAAGTAGTAGTCATGCGATATAATCGTGTAGGTATATGCTTCATCTCAATGGGAGGAGGTGCGCATGAGCCTCTGCCGGACGCTGGCGTCGCTGCCAAAGGCCGTTGCCGCCTGCATCTTCGCCATGGCCTCGCTACTCGCCGCGCAACACGCCGCGGCCGAGCCGTGTCCGACGTTCCGGTCTTGCGGGAATGCGGCGGCACCGGTCGATGGTGGCAATTGACCCAGCGCCCGATCATGACAAACGCTGCTAGACCGCGCGCCTCACGCAACAAAGTCTCTGACGGCCAGAAGCTCGCCGCCTTCATCGTCGGGGTCCTCATGCTCGGCGCGCTTTTTGCGAGTGCGCTCTTTGGCCTCGTGCCGCCGGAGCATGTCAACAGGATCGTGCGCCTTTGCGTCGCCGTGGCGGGAGGCGGCTTTGCGCTGTTTCTCGTCGGCTATTTCGATTGGGACCTCCCCAATGGGATGCAGATCGGAGGGCCGCTCGGCATCTTCGTCCTTTTGCTGCTGTGGAATCCTGGAAAGGAACTTCCCAATCTGGTGAACAAGAATTTTCAGGTCTGCAAGGACAATGTGCAATCGAGGGAGTTTGCCATCGCCGAAGCGTATTGCGCCAAGGCCGCGGAAGATTTGCCCGATAGCAATGAGCCTCGCTATTGGCTTGGCGCGGCTCAGTTCCATCAGGGCCAATATGGCGAGGCCATAGCGTCGTGGAAGAAGGCCCTTGAGCTCGGGGCCGATCCGGCGCGCTCGAATTACAACATCGCCTTTGCCTATTTCCGGTCGAAAAAACTCGAAGACGCCATCAGGGCCGGCACCGCCTCCGCAGATGCATCCACAGCCAATCCGGCGCTTCGCGCCCGAAGCCTGTTCCTGGTTGCCAATGCTGAGTTCTCACTGTGGAGATATGGCGCCGGCGGAGACCTGCATTTCAGCAACGCCGTCGAAAATTATCGTGCCTTCCTCGATATCGGCTCGCCGAAATACAAGGCTCGAGCCGAACTCGCTTGCATGATGGCGGTGAAGTCCGAGCTCACCAATGGCGAGGAGAAGGAGAGCTACGAGGATGAGGCCCTCACCAATTTCGAGGAGGCTCTGAAATCGATCGAAGATTACAATGCGGGATCCTACGACGACCTTCAGGATGAGAAGGTGGCGTTTGTAAGCGCCTATGAGCCGCACGCCGGACGCTGTGGCGCGAGCCTGTCGCAGATTTGGCAGCGCAAGAAGCCTAACGAAGACTACGGCGAGGTTCTCGCCGCGATCCGGACCTAGGACAGGGCCGACCGTTGCCGCCTATGCGGCGCTTTTCAGCAGATTACGGTTGATGATCAGCTCCGCGATCTGCACGGTGTTGAGCGCGGCGCCTTTGCGCAGATTGTCGGAGACCACCCAGAAGGAAAGACCGTTGTCGACGGTCTGGTCTTCGCGGATGCGGCTTACATAGGTGGCGAAATCGCCGACGCATTCCACCGGCGTGACGTAGCCGCCGGGCTCGCGCTTATCGACCACGAGCACGCCAGGCGCCTCGCGCAACACATCGCGCGCTTCGTCGGCCGTGATCGGGCGTTCGAACTCGACATTGACCGCCTCGGAATGGCCGACAAACACCGGCACGCGCACGCAGGTCGCCGTGAGCTTGATCTTGGGATCGAGGATCTTCTTGGTCTCGACCATCATCTTCCATTCTTCCTTGGTCGAGCCGTCCTCCATGAACACGTCGATGTGAGGAATGACGTTGAAGGCGATCTGCTTGGTGAAGAGCTTCGCCTCGGGCACGTCGGTGACGAAGATGCCCTTGGTCTGGTCCCACAATTCGTCCATGGCCTCCTTGCCGGCGCCAGACACCGACTGATAGGTGGCGACGACGACGCGGGTGATCTTGGCCAGATCGTGCAGCGGCTTGAGTGCCACCACGAGCTGAGCGGTCGAGCAATTGGGGTTGGCGATGATGTTCTTCTTGGTGAAGCCGGCCACGGCGTCGGCATTGACCTCCGGCACGATCAGCGGCACGTCAAGGTCGTAGCGCCAGCACGAGGAATTATCGATGACGACGCAGCCTTGCGCGGCGATTCGCGGCGCCCATTCCTTGGAGACGGCGGCGCCAGCCGACAACAGCGCGAAGTCGACGCCGCGGAAGTCGAAATTTTCGAGGTCGCGGCATTTCAAGCGGTGGTCGCCATAGGAGACCTCGACGCCCATCGACCGGCGCGAGGCGATGGCGAACACCTCATCGGTCGGAAATTCCCGCTCCTCTAGGATGTTGAGCATCTCCCGCCCAACATTGCCGGTGGCGCCGATGACGGCGACTTTGTAACCCATGCTCCGCTCCCGATGGTTGCGCGGCAATGGCCTCGCGCGACTTTGCGGCCGATGTATGGGAAGCCCGGCGCAAAGTAAAGGCGGTGGCCTCGCTCCCGGATTTCTAGCGGCGGTTGTCGAGCGCCAGCGCCCCAGGTCCGGCTCCCGCGAGCACGAGGAAGCCGCCGGCGATGGTGATATTCTTCATGAAGTTGATCATCTGCATCTGGTCGCCAAGGTCGAAATGGAACAGGAGCCCGGTGAGCACGCAAAAGCCGGCCAGCAGGATCGCCCACCAGCGGGTGAAGAGGCCGAGCAGAATGCAGAGCCCGCCTCCGGCCTCGACCAGAATGACGAGCGGCAGGAGCATGCCCGGTATCCCTTTGGCCTCCATGTAGCCTTGCGTGGCGGCATAGCCGAAGACCTTACTGATGCCGGCCTGGATGAACATGATCGCCAGCAGCACACGGCCGAGCGTGATCAGATAGGGTCCGGCGAAATACATGTGATCTCCCCTTGTGCTTGAGCCGCCAGGCGCATCGGGTTCCAGGCCGCTAGTTGCCCCCAGCGCCGGGGAGCTCGTTCCTGACCTCGGCGCATTTCTTGGTGATGAATTCGTTGGTCATGCGTACGACCTGAGGGCCGAGAACATTGGTCGAATTATCGAGCCCGGTGCCGGCGTAGATCAAGGCATAAACCAGCATCGGCCCGCTCGCCTCGCCCCAATTGAGGCTCGCCGTCACCGCCTTGCCGTCCTCGAAGGCGACCTTCGGTGCGATCGAGATTTCAATCGTATAGGGCTCGCCCTCTTGCTTCTGCGCCAGGGTGCAGCTCAGCTTCTGCGCCGGCATGGACACCTCGTAAGCGGCCTCGCTCATGGCCTTCGCCAGGGTCTCGCGCTTCACGTCGAGACGCGACTGGCACACCGCCTTGCCCCAGGGCCATTCGATTTGGCCGCCGAGCATTTTGGTGATGGTCGCCTCGCGCCAGGTCTTGACGATGTCGCAGGAGATGTCGGGGCCTCCCGGGTCTTTGCTGGCGAGCACATCGCAGATCTGGATCTTGCAGGCCCGGCGGGCCTCCTTCTCGGCCTTCTCCTCCGGCGTCAGCGTCTCGACACTCGTGCCGCCCGCGGGTGTCTCCGCGGCGGTCACGGGGGTGTCAGCGCCGGTCTCGCCTGCGGCGAGGGTGGGGGTCGCCGGGATCAGCGCCACGACGACGGCTATGAGAACGGTACGCGGAAAGTCCATGAATCCCTGTCCCTTCACCCACTAACCCTAAAGCGGGCGGAGTATGGTCGGGGCCCCAGGCGGTGTCCAGCGCACGAGCAACCTACTCCCTGCTCCCCCTCAAGGGGGGAGAAAGAGCACGCGGCGCGCGGTTGAGTGCTAAAGCGGGCGACTAGCTAGCTGGCGTGGTCGAGCGCCTTGACGATGGCCGCGCCCATCTCGGTGGTGCCGACGGTGCGGCAGCCGTCTTGCGCGATGTCGGCGGTGCGCAAGCCCTGGTCGAGCACGGCGGCGATGGCGCTCTCGATCCTGTCGGCGGTTTCCCCCAGATCGAAGGAATAGCGCAAGGCCATGGCGAAGCTCGCGATGGTCGCGATCGGATTGGCGACGCCTTTACCGGCGATGTCGGGAGCGGAGCCATGCACCGGCTCGTACAGGGCGCGGCGGCGGCCTTTGGCATCGGCGGCGCCGAGCGAGGCGGAAGGCAGCATGCCGAGCGAACCGGTGGCCATCGCCGCCTCGTCCGACAGCATGTCGCCGAACAGATTGTCGGTGACGATCACATCGAACTGCTTCGGCGCGCGCACGAGCTGCATGGCGCAATTGTCGGCCAGGATGTGGTGCAAGGTCACGTCGGCATAGCGCTCACTGTGCAGCCGCGTCACCACCTCGTTCCAGAGCACGCCTGTCTTCATCACGTTGCGCTTCTCGGCCGAATGCACCTGATTGCGGCGGAGCCGCGCCAGCTCGAAGGCGACAGCGGCGATGCGCTCGATCTCATAGGTCTCATACACTTGCGTGTCGATCGCACGCTTTTGCCCGCCACCGAGATCGGTGATTTCCTTCGGCTCGCCGAAATAGACGCCGCCGGTCAGCTCGCGCACAATCATGATGTCGAGCCCGTCGACCAGGTCGCGCTTCAGCGACGACGCATCGGCCAGCGCCGGGTAGCAAATGGCCGGGCGGAGATTGGCGAACAGCTCGAGATCCTTGCGCAGCCGCAACAGGCCGGCCTCCGGACGCTGCTCGTAAGGGACGCCATCCCATTTGGGACCGCCGACGGCGCCAAGCATGACCGCGTCGGCGGCATGCGCCTTCTCCATCGCGGCGTCGGAGATCGCCTCGCCATGGGCATCGTGGGCGCAACCGCCAACGAGGTCCGTCTCGGTCTCGATGGCGGCGATCCCTTGGGCGTTGACCCAGGCGACCACGCGGTTCACCTCGGCCATGACCTCTGGGCCGATACCGTCGCCGGGAAGAAGCAGAAGATTGTAAACGGCCATGGATTCACGCGCGCCCTGTTGCTAGGAGATGGCGCTTGCGTAACGGGAGATCGGAATGCTGACAAGGGTGCTGTTGGTTTTGGTTCTGGTGACGGGCTTCGCGGCTGGGGCTTCGGCCGAGGACACCAAGATCGTCGCGATCGGCATCGCCGACCACGAGGTCACCCAAGCGGAGCTGGAGAAGGGCGAGAAGCTGGCGGCGCCACGTTTCAACACGGGGGGCATCGCCTATGTGCTCTCCGCCAACCTCAAGCAAGGGGATACGGTCGAGATCTCGCTCAACCTTGGTGACAACGCCTTGCTGCACAACACGCAAGAGCTCAGCGAGGACAAGCCAAGCCTCTTGTTGCAAGCCGGCAAGCGTGGCGTGCCCGCGGGCGGCTGGCCGGAAGGGACCTACCATGCCGAGGCCAAGATCATGCGTGACGGCAAGACGCTGATCGGCGAGACGTCGACGCCGATTGCCTTCGACGAACGTTGAGCTGAGGCTCAAGCCCAGGGGCGGCGCATTTTGGCCTCGGTCTCGAAGCGGTCGATATGCTCGGCCTTCTCCAAAGTGAGGCCGATATCGTCGATCCCCTCGATCAGGCAGCGCTTCTGGAAGGCGTCGATGTCGAAATGGATCACGCCGCCGTCGGGCCCCCGGATCTCTTGGTTCTCGAGATCGACGGTGATGGTGGCATTGGCGCCGCGCGAGGCATCGTCGAGCAGCTTGTCGATTTCAGCCTGAGGCAGCCTGATCGGCAGAATGCCGTTCTTGAAGCAGTTGTTATAGAAAATGTCGGCGAAGGACGGTGCGATGACGCAGCGGAAGCCGAAATCGAGCAGCGCCCAGGGAGCGTGCTCGCGCGAGGAGCCGCAGCAGAAATTATCGCCGGCGATCAGGATCGTGGCTTGGTCATAGGGCGGCCGGTGCAGCACGAAGTCGGGCTTCGGCTGGCCCTCCTCGTCATAGCGAAGCTCGGCGAAGAGCCCGACGCCAAGCCCGGTGCGCTTGATCGTCTTCAGATATTGCTTCGGGATGATCATGTCGGTGTCGACATTGATCATCGGCAGCGGCGCGGCGATGCCGGTGAGGGTGCTGAACTTTTCCATAGCCGGTCCTGACGTTGTGGAATTCCTCTCTCTTTAGCCATTGCCGGCGCTGCTGGCCAGGGGTGCGGCGGCCGTCGCCACATCTTCGCTTTTCAGCTCGGAGGGCCCGGACTAAGGTCCGGAGCCCAAGGGCGCGCGAGGGAGTTTCAGGCGATGGCGGAAACGGTGGTTTATGAAGCGCATCCGGCGATGTTCCGCGCCCACCCGTTCTATTTCGTGCTCTCGGTGCTGCTGATCGCGGCCTTCGGCCTCGGCATCATCATCCTGCTCTATTGGTACATCAAGACGCGGGCGACGACGCTCATCGTCACGGAGCATGAGCTGATGTATGAGAAGGGAATCCTGAGTAAGGACCGCCTGTCAGTGAATCTCAGGCATGTCCGCTCCGTCTATGTGGCGCAGACCTTCTTCGACCGCATCTTCGGCGTCGGCACCGTCCAGGTCTCGACCGCCGGCGACGAGCCGGAATTCACGGTCAAGGAGATGCCCGATCCCCACGCCATCCGCGAGGCGATCTCCCGCGCCCAGGAGCAGCAGGCGGATCGCGACTAGGAGCTGGCGATGGCAGGGCTTGGGGACCAGCGCGACCGGAACGAGGCGATGAGGCTGTTCGTTGCCGTCGCCATTGCCGCGGTGCTGCTGATCGCGATGGGCGGCGCCGCGCTCTATTTCTTTGCCGGTTGGCTCGGCGGCGGCTCGGATCCCTTCGCCGGCGGCCTCGACCTGAAAGAGGCGGCGATCGTCGCCTTCGGCGTCTCGCTCGCCGTGATCCTGGTCATGACCATCGTTTCGGGCGGCGACGCCATCCTCGGCGAGCTGCCCTTCACCATCGCAGGGTTTTTGGTCTTCTTCGTCGTGTTCTGGCTGATGATCGCCTGGATCTTCTAGCCGGCTTTATTGCGGCGCCAAGGTCTGTGCCATCGGTCTCGAATTCGACTGCGCCGGTGCGGCGGTCGCGGCCTGGGTCGTGCCGCTCTCGATCAGCTTGGTGTAATATTTGCGCATGGTCTCGCAGCGCTGCGGGCCCGGCGGATGCACCCCGTCACCCTTCAAAGTCGAGATGAAGGTGCAGATGTCCTCCATCCCCACCGCGTCGAGCCAGCCCCATTTGACCCCGCGCCTGATGGCAAACAGATCCGCCTTGCTCTCGTCGGCGCCGATGAATTGGTGACCGCATTCATGGCTGTAGATGTAGAGCTTCACCGCCGTGGTGAGGCCGGTGATCTTCTTGGTGTTGAGGATCAGAAATCCGGGAAAGGCGCCGCCCCAACTGTCGAAATTGGAATTGAGCACCGTCGGCCGCTTGCCGCAATTGACGCCCCTGCCGTCGATCTTCAGCGCGCCGTGGCCGATGAGCTTGGCCTCGGGGCCGGCCTGCTGCAAATATTCCTCTAGGGTCGGCCCTGTGGTGGTCGAGCCTTCGACAAAGGTCCATTCCTGGGCGCTGACCGGGGTTGGCTGGGCCGCCAAAGCCCCGAAAATCAAGGCGCCGAGCAACGCCGCCAAAGAAGCCCTCGCCGATGAATCCCTCATGGTTCGCAGCTTACGAGCGGCAGGGGTTTTGCGCAATCCGCCTTGATTCCAAACCATCTAGTAGTCCCGTGCGGTGACGCCCTTCTTGGCGAAACATTGGCGGAGCTGATTGCAGCGCTCATTGGGATCCGGATGCACCGGGCCATGGCCGGCGATGTTGAACACGGCGCAGATGTCATTGAGGGCTTGGTCGTTGAGCCAGCCTTCGCGCCGCGCCCGCCGCATGGCGTAGCAATCCGCCGCGTTCTCGCTCGGGCCGTACAGGATGTGGCCGCATTCATGATAGTAGATCAGCCATTGCACCTGGCGCGGAAGGTCGCCCAGGGCCTGCATGTTCAACATGATCACCGTGGATGAGGCGGCGAAGCCCTCGAAATCCCTGAGCAGGGTCTGGGTGCTGCCGCAGGACAGGCGCCGGCCGGCGATCACCAGGCGCCCCGCGGGGACGAGCTTGTCCTTCTCGACGCCTAGAGCCTGACGCTCCGGGGCGGCGATGACGAGCGTGAGAACAAGCGCAAAGATAGCCCTTGAGAGGGCAGCCGGCCGCATGATGGTTTCCTTTTGCTGCCCTTCGCGCGCTGTCCGCGCGCCCCTCGCCAGTCTGGAGGGGCGGCGGAGCCCCCGTCAACGCCAAAACCTGTCAGGTGGTCGCCTCGGCCTCGATGTGCTCCATATCGCCGTCGGAAAGGCCGAAATGATGGCCGATCTCATGCACCAGGACATGGGTGACGATTTGCCCGAGGCTGTCCTCGCGCTCGGCCCAATAATCGAGGATCGGCCTCCGGTAGAGAAACACCATGTCGGGCATGCCGCCCGGATCCATCACGCTTTTTCGCGCCAGATCGACACCGGCATAGAGGCCGAGCAGATCGTAGGGGGAGTCGATGCCGAGATCGTCGAGCACCTCGTCGAGGGGGAAGTCCTCGACGCGGATGAGAAGATCGCCGGTGAGCTTTCGGAAGCGGGCCGGCAGCCGCCGATAGGCCGCCGCCGCGATCGTATCGATCTCGGCCAGAGACGGCGCCTGGGCGCGGGCCCAATCCGCGCTGGTGGCGCCGGCGACATCTGGAGCGGCGCGCTTGGTCATCTAGCCGGGCTTCCGCGCCAGGATGATCCCCTCCTGCAAGGTGAAGACCGTGCCGGCCTCCGTGTCGCGGGGTTTGAGGAAATCCTGCAAGGGGGATTGGCGCAGCAGCGCCTCCAACCGCGCGATGGTGGGCGCGTCGCAGCGCATGCGTGTCACCCACGGCGTGAGTTCAATGTCCTGGTCCATAGGCTCGCGGCTGACGCCATCGAAGCCGGCTTTACTCAGGAGGCCGCGCCATTCGCCGAGGCCGAGGCAGCGGACATGGCTCGGATCGCGCAATTTCTCGAACCGATTATAGGCGGCGGCCCAGGCCTGCATCTCTTGCGGCGACAGTTCAGGGCGGATTTCGCGATCGGGCGAGAGATTGTCCACGAGCGCAAGCGTGCCATTCGGCATGAGCACGCGAAAGGCTTCGGCGGCGAAGGCGGCGATATCGGCGAAATGATGTGCCGCGAGCCGGCAGGTGACGAGGTCGAAGCTCATATCGGGAAAGGGCAGGTCCTCGGCCTTGGCGCGGATGGTCCTGACGTTGGCTAGCTTGCGGGAGGCGGCGAGCTTCCTGGCTTCGGCCAGCATGGCATCGGTGATGTCGCTGGCGGTGACCTTGGCCACGTGCGGCGCGAAAGCGAGCGCGGTGTGACCGGCGCCGGTGGCGACGTCGAGCACTCGCCAGCGCTTTTCAGGTGCGACAAGCTCGACTAGGCGGGCGAGGCTTTCGCCCTTGGCATGAACCGAGGAGGTGGCGTAGTCGGCGGCGGCCACCCCGAATTTCTGCTGCGCCAAAGACTTCGTCTCGGGGGATATCATCCTGAACCGTCCTTCGCCTCTCCCTGGTGGGGAGAGGTCGCGCCGCAGGCGCGGGTGAGGGGGCCTCTAGCGGAACTCGCGGATATCGACGAAGCGTCCGCTGAGCGCGGCGGCGGCGGCCATGGCCGGCGACACCAGATGGGTGCGGCCGAGCCTGCCTTGGCGCCCTTCGAAATTGCGGTTCGAGGTCGAGGCGCAACGTTCGCGCGGGCTGAGTTGGTCCGGGTTCATGCCGAGGCACATGGAGCAGCCAGGCTCGCGCCAGTCGAAACCGGCCTTTTTGAAGATCTGGTCCAGACCCTCGGCCTCGGCCTGCTCCTTCACTAGGCCGGAGCCTGGCACGATCATGGCGCTGATCGTGGGGTGCACGTGCCTGCCGGCGACGACCTTGGCCACTTCGCGTAAGTCCTCGATACGCCCATTGGTGCAGGAGCCGATGAACACCCGGTCGAGCGGGATGTCGGTGATCTTCTCGCCGCCTTGCAGTCCCATATAATCGAGCGAGCGGATGGCGGCCGTGCGCTTGATCTCGTCCGCGATCTCGTCCGGCCGGGGCACACGCCCGGTGATGGATACGACTTGCTCCGGGCTCGTGCCCCAGGTCACGACCGGCGGCAGCTTTGCCGCGTCGAGCACGATCTCGTGGTCGAATGCTGCGCCCTCGTCGGAATAAAGCGTCTGCCAATGGCGGAGGGCCTGCTCCCAGGCGCCGGCCTTCGGCGCGCGCGGGCGACCTCTGATATAGTCGAAGGTCTTCTCGTCCGGCGCGATCAGGCCGGCGCGGGCGCCGCCCTCGATCGACATGTTGCAGACGGTCATGCGCCCTTCCATGGAGAGCGCTTCGATCGCCTCGCCGGCATATTCGATGACGTGGCCGGTGCCGCCGGCGGTGCCGATCTCGCCGATGATGGCGAGGATGATGTCCTTGGCGGTGACGCCGGGCGGCAGCGCGCCGTCGACGCGCACGCGCATGTTCTTGGCCTTGCGCTGGATCAGCGTCTGGGTGGCGAGCACATGCTCGACCTCGCTCGTGCCGATGCCATGCGCGAGCGCGCCGAAGGCGCCGTGGGTCGAGGTGTGGCTGTCGCCGCAGACGATGGTGGTGCCGGGGAGGGTGAAGCCTTGCTCCGGCCCGATGATGTGAACGATGCCCTGGCGGTGGTCGAGCTCGCTGAAATAGTCGATACCGAACAGCTTCGCATTCTCGGCCAGCGTCGCCACTTGCAGCGCCGATTCAGGATCGTCGATGCCGTGAGAGCGGTCGGTGGTGGGCACGTTGTGATCGACCACGGCCAGCGTCTTTTCCGGCGCGCGCACCTTGCGTCCGGCCAGGCGCAGGCCCTCGAAGGCCTGCGGGCTCGTCACCTCATGCACCAGGTGACGGTCGACATAGAGCACGGCCGTGCCGTCAGGGGCCTCATGCACCAGGTGCTCGTCCCAGATCTTGTCGTAGAGGGTGCGGGGTTGGTCCATGCTGCCGCTCGTTAAGGGCTGTTCTCGCCATGAAATAGCGTCTCGGGCCGCAGTTTACAAACCCCAGTGCAGAGCCGGCCGATATTGCACGGGCTCATACCTCCCCTTGACGGGGAGGTCGGCGCGCGCGGCGCGCCGAGCGGGGTGAACGGCACTAGCATGGGTTTACATGAGCTAGGAGGTAAGTTGCCCTCACCCTCGCGGCCCAACCTCCCCGCCACGGGGAGGTGTGGAGTCCCTGGTTAGTTTCGCGGGCCTGCAACCACCGAGAATTGACTCTACCGCCTATACGGGTCTAGCGGACTTGGGGTCCGCAATGAGCCAAGTAGCGGATGTCCCTCTCCCGCTGGATCAATGCCAATCGATCCTTGACAGATCGTCACTAACGCGCCCTTGGAGCTTCCGCAAATGGAGGTCGCTCCAGCGCGCGATTGAGCCGGAACGACCTCATCTTGTTTGCTAAAACTCGATCCAAACATCGTTGGGGCCCCAATAGCCACGTCCCTCGTGCTCGCGCCACCGGTACTTGGTCTCGTCGGTCCAACGCCAATCATCGCCATACACGTGGAGACCGAATTCCGGCTTGTATTCGTATCTCTCCTTTGTGTGCCAGCAGTTGCCATTGTCATTGCAGACGATTGCCGCAGACGCACTCGTGGCGGTCAAAGCGACTACGCCCATAATCCCCAGAATAGCGCTTCCAACATGCTTCATAATCTTCTCTCCTTGATCTCTTCGGTTAGGTCGTGGTGTCCAAACTCTCCGCAGCAGATTTGTTTCCGTCTCAACCAGCGAGGGGATGCAAGAAGGCCTGGGAACCAACGTTCGACCGCGGCGTTAGGCCCGCACTTTTCAACGCGAAGAGGCCCGCAAAAAAAGGTACCCGTCTTTGCGGCAAGTCCAACAAAGGACGCGCTACAGATGAAAACGCTGTTTACTCGCTTTGCCGGATGGGTTGCGTGGGCTACAGGTCACCCCTTGGCATTCACACTAGCAACCGGCGCCTGCTTGGTTTGGGCGGCGACTGGGCCGGTATTTCACTACAGTGACACGTGGCAGCTTGTGATCAACTCGGGCACGACGGTGCTCACCTTCCTCATGGTTTTCGTTCTGCAACATTCGCAGAACCGGGATGCCATAGCCATCCAAGCAAAACTTGATGAACTCATTCTGCACACGCAGAATGCGCGCAATGATCTTATTGAGGTCGAGAAGCTAACGGAGCAGGAGGTCGAGGTTATCCGACAGCACAGGGCCGAATGCGACGCTCCTGGCACGCTGGCGAAGCATGCAAATGAAAGAGCGAATCTGGTCAACGCTCTTCCGTAGGCCAAGCTCCCGCTTAGCGAAACTCATGCACACAGCAAAAACCTCCTGGGCTGGATCCAGGCTGGTGCCAACGATCACTTCCAGAACCGTTTGCCTAGTGCAGCCGGCCGCATGGGACGCCGGATTGAAGCGCACCACCGTTGAGTTGCGAGATAGGCCATCAGGATGCCTGCCAGCGCAGAACGATCTGATCGGCGAGGTTGGTCAGCTCTGATGCGGTGAGGTCGGGGATCGGCACTTCTGCTGCGGGCAGAATGGCGTTGCGGGGACGTGTAATGAGTGCGCCACGGCAGCCAGCGGCCTGGGCACCAATCGTATCCCATAGATGACAGGCGACGAGGCACAGTGCCGACGTATCGACACCCATCTCCTCTGCCACGAGACGGTACGTTTCGGGGGCCGGCTTGAATTGTCGAACAGCCTCGACACTGAAGGAGCGTTCGAAGAACCCGCCAAGCCCGGCGCGTTCAAGCGGAGTAGGCGAAGATGCGCTCGCCGAATTCGTCAGT
>JBBQKN010000025.1:0-45142 GCA_038326945.1 Hyphomicrobiales bacterium | reverse complement strand
TCAGTGCTTCACCGGCTTGACCACGGCGATGATGTTGGTCTGAACCACGCCCTCGATTTTCGTCAGATCTTCGAGCACCACTTTGGTGCCGTCCTCGGGCGTGGAGCAATCGAGCTGGGCCACCAGCTTCTCGTCCGACAGCACCACTACATTGGCGAATTTGCAGTTGTCGAGGCTCAGGTCCTTGATCTGCGCGGCGACGTCGGGCGCGCTCGCGGCGCGGATCAGCTCGATGAAGAGATAGATATTCACCATGGTTCGACTCCTCGCTTCCGGTTCGGGACGGGGCAAGCATAGCCCGCCATCGCGCCTCTGCGTCATTGCCGGGCTTGACCCGGCAATCCGCGCGGTTCAAGCCGTCCTTTCGCCATCCGAGTCTTGGAGATTTCAATGATCAAATTAGCGCTGCGGGTCCTTCCCGCTCTTGGCCTGTTCCTGTTTGCGGCGAGCGCGCTGGCGCTGCCGGCGCCCATGTCGGAGGCCGACCTCAACGCTAAGAGCGACCTCGTGGCCGAATTGCGCGTGCTCTCGGTCTCCTGCACCGGCGTCACCAAGGACGAGGCGAGCGGGGAAGAGCTGCCGAGCTATCTCGCTAAGGTGAGGTTGCTCACGGTGACGAAGGGCGAGGCCAAGGCGGGCGACGAAGTGCTGATCACCTGGCGTGCCGTGCCGGAAGGCGCGCTTGGGCCCTGGACCGTCAATTACTATCCGGGCGAGGTGGTGACGACGCATCTCACCAAGAAGAGCGGCGGCGTCAGTTACGGCTCGACCTGGTGGAACGCCAAGGGCGACGATGTGAAGGCTCCCGAAAGCACCGAGCTGCCGGCCACGCTGGGCGAGACCTTCGTCGCGCCGCAAGAGCCCGGGGATCAGCACCCGCTGTAACGACAATGCGCGGGATTTACTGCACCGGAGCGGCCGCCCGCGCCGGGGCGACACCGATGTGATCGAGCCAATCGTCGAACATCTTCCGGCTCGCCCGCTCCAGCCCCGGACCAAGCCGCTCGGTGTCGGCGCGGAGCTGATGCAGATCGACGCCTGAGGTGGTCAGCTCGAGCGTGTGACCGATCAGCCAGCGCTCCATCTTCGCCGCGTGCTGTTCCACATGAAATTGCAGCGCCAGCACCTTGCCGTCGCCGTAGCTGAAGGCCTGATACGGCGTGATCGCGGTCTCGGCCAGCCAGGTGACGCCGCGCGGCAGGTCGAAGGTGTCGCCATGCCAATGCAGCACCCTGAACTTGTTCTCGTCCAGCGCCGCCAGCGGCGATTTACGCCCGTCCGGGGTCAGCCCGAGCAGGCCCCAACCGATCTCCTTCTCGCGGCCGGGATAGACGCGGGCGCCGAGCACGGCGGCGATGGCCTGCGCCCCGAGGCAGATGCCGATCACCGGCTTGCGCTTGGCGATGGCGGTCTCGATCACCTTGAATTCCTGCTTGAGGAAGGGATAGCGGTCGACCTCGGTGACGCGGATCGGGCCGCCAAGGACGATGAGGATATCGGCATCGTTCGCCTGCGACAGATCGTCGACGCCAGCTTGCAGATAGCTGAACGGGATGCCGCGCGCGGAGATGACGTCTTCGAGCGTGCCGGCGTCCTCGAAACAAAGGTGACTGATGGCAATGGCGCTGGTCATGGTCTCCTCATATCACGATCGCGTGGCCGCTTCGGCGCGGATCGCCAAAGCCCTCCACCCCGCCATCGGCGAAGCGGCGCGCGGCATGCACACCGCCAAAGAATAAATTTCCCGCCGGCCAGGCCTGGGCCCGGTCGCCAAGCGCGCGGAAGGCCCGCTCGACCTCATCCCGGAAGCCCGGCTCGAAGCTCAGGCTGCCGCATTTTTCTACATGCAGGCGCGGCGCTTCGACCGCCTGTTCGAGGCTCATGCCACGGTCGAGCAGATTGACCGCGACCTGGAGGATGGCGGTGCGGATTCGGTTCGACCCGCCGCTGCCGAGCGCGGTCACGGTGCCGTTGGGCTTCAGGATGATGGTCGGCGCCATCATCGAGGAGAGGCGGGTGCCCTCGCGCCAAGCGCCCAAGCCCTCCGGCGCCAAATCCTCCTCGCCCAGCATGTTGTTAAGCATGAAGCCGAAATTGCCGACGATGGCGCCGTTGCCCTCGCCATTGGAGAGGCTCGCAGCAGCGGCGTTGCCGTCGGCGTCGATGACGCTGAGATGGGTGGTGCCGCGATGGGCGGCCGGGTGATGGGCCGCCGCGCGCATGCTTCTGGCCAAGCTGCCGCCGGCAAGCTTCGAGGCGAGGCCATCGCCATGCGAGGCTCGCGCCGCATTGGTCGCCTCCATCGTCTCCTTCAGCGCCAGCGCGTCGGCCGCACGACCTTCATCGGCGAGCGCCTCGAGGAAGCCGAGGCCGAAGGCGATCAGCGCGCCGCTTGCGGCCGGCGGCGGGTTGAGCGCGACGATGGCGCCGGCGTGTGGCCAGAGGATCGGCCGCCGGCGCTCGACGCGATAGGCGGCAAGATCGCCATAGGTAAGATAGCCCCCGCCCTTCCGCTGCTGCGCGACGATGGCCGCGCCGATATCGCCATCGACGAAAAGCCTTGCGCCGTCCTCGGCCAGCCATTCGATGGTTTCGGCCATAGGCGTATTGCGGAAGACCTCGCCAGGCTTGAGCAGTTGGCCTTCGGGCGCGAAGATCTTCGCCACCTCGGGAGTCGCGCTCAGGATCGGCGCGATCACATTGAAAAGGTGAGCCTGGAACGCGCTCAGCTGGAACCCCGTGCGAGCGGCTTTCACCGCCGGCTCGGCCAGCCGATGCATGGGGAGCCGGCAAAGCTCCTCATGCAGGGCAAAAAGGCCCGGCACCACGCCGGGCGTGGCGCTCGAGCCAAGGCCGATATGGAATTCCTGCTTGGCCGGGCCGAAATCGGCATCGATGGGAACGAAGTCGATCTCGCTCGCGGGGCGCCGCTTGCGGGGGGCCTCGGCGAAGAAGTCGAACAGGGTGATGGCGCTGGTTCCAGCCCGCCGCGCCATGAGGAAGCCGCCGCCGCCCGGCGATGAGAACACCGGCTCGGCCACGAAACTCATCAGCAGGCCCGCGACGCAGGCGTCGAAGGCATTGCCGCCATCTTGCAGAATCTCCGCCGCGGCCTTGGCGGTCAGCTCGTGGCCCGCTGCCGCGACGCCCTGTCGGTTTGTCATGGGCCTTGCCTAAGGCGATGCGCGCGGCGCGGCAAGCCTCGGAGAGAATGCAGGCGGTTGGACTTTGGCCAGGGGAGCAGCCGCTTGCTCTCGCCTCCCCCCTTGAGGGGGAGGTGAGACGGTTGCGGAGGCCCTGTCAGAGGCTAGCCCAGCCGCTTTTCGAGCGCGGCGAGCTCGTCTTTCAGGCCCTGGGGCAGTTTGGCGCCGAAGGTCTTGAAATGCTCCTTGATCAAGGGCAACTCGGCCTTCCAGCCTTCCTTGTCGACCTTGGTCAGCTCTTTCATATCCTCAGGCGCGACCTTCAGACCCTTGACGTCGAGCGCGCCTTCGGCCGGAACCTTGCCGATCGGAGTATCGACCGCTTCGGCGGCACCGTTACAACGCTCGAAGATCCATTTCAGCACGCGGGAGTTCTCAGCAAAGCCCGGCCACAGGAACTTGCCTTCGGGGCTCTTGCGGAACCAGTTGACGTAGAAGATCTTGGGCATCTTGCCGCCGCCCTTCTCGCCGACCTTCAGCCAATGGGCGAAATAGTCGCCCATGTGGTAGCCGCAGAAGGGCAGCATGGCCATCGGGTCGCGGCGAATGTCGCCCTTCGCGTCCGCCGCCGCGGCGGTCTTCTCCGAAGCCATGATGGAGCCGAGAAACGTGCCCTGCTTCCAATCCTCCGCCTCGGTCACAAGCGGCACCACGGAGGCACGGCGGCCGCCGAACAGGATGGCGTCGATCGGCACGCCCTGGGGGTCCTCCCATTCCGGCGCGATCACCGGGCACTGGCCGGCCGGCGCGGTGAAGCGCGAGTTCGGATGCGCGGCGGGGCGGCCGGACGCGGGCGTCCAGGAGCGGCGCAGCCAATCGACCGTGTGCGCCGGGGTCTCTTCCGTCATCCCCTCCCACCAGACGTCGCCGTCATCGGTGAGCGCGACGTTGGAGTAGATGCAGTTTTTATCGAGCGTGCGCATGGCGTTGTAGTTGGAGTGGTCGGAGGTGCCGGGCGCGACACCGAAGAAGCCGGTCTCCGGATTGATGGCATAGAGGCGGCCGTCCTCGCCGAACTTCATCCAGCAAATGTCGTCGCCGATGGTCTCGGCCTTCCAGCCTGGAATGGTCGGGTTGAGCATGGCGAGATTGGTCTTGCCGCAAGCGCTGGGGAAGGCCGCGGCGATGAATTTCGACTCCCCTTCTGGATTGGTGAGCTTGAGGATCAGCATGTGCTCGGCCATCCAGCCCTCGTCGCGCGCCTTCACCGAGGCGATGCGGAGCGCGTGGCACTTCTTGCCGAGCAGCGCGTTGCCGCCGTAGCCGGAGCCATAGGACCAGATCTCGCGCGTCTCGGGGAAATGGGAAATGTATTTGGTCGCGTTGCAGGGCCACGGCACGTCGGCCTGGGTCTGGGCCGTGAGGGGCGCGCCGACGGTGTGCATGCCGCGCACGAAATCCTCAGAGTCGCCGAGAGCCTTCCACACTCTGTCGCCGACGCGGGTCATGATGTGCATGTTGGCGACGGCATAGGCGCTGTCGGTGACCATGACGCCGATGCCGGCGATGGGGGAGCCGACGGGGCCCATGGAATAGGGCACCACATACATGGTGCGGCCCTGCATGGCGCCGTCATAGATCTTCTTAAGCGTCTCCTTCATCTCCGTGGGATCGGCCCAATTGTTCGTGGGTCCGGCGTCGTCCTTGCTGACGGAGCAGATATAAGTCTGGTCCTCGACCCGGGCGACGTCCTTGGGGTCGGAGCGCACCAGAATGGAGTTGGGACGCTTCTCCTCATTGAGCCACATGGCGGTGCCGCCATCGACCAGCGCCTTCAACAGCGACTGGTACTCCTCTTTTGAACCATCGCACCAAACGACGGCCTCGGGCTTGAACAGCGCCTTGGCCTCTTCGACGAAGGCCAGCACCTTCTTGTTGGTGGTCTTTGCGGCTTCAGGTGCGATCTTCGTCTGTACGCTCATGCGGGTTTGATCCTTCGGCTAGGGTCGTGATGGGCTGTTTTGGCAAGCCCCTTGCTATCACCGATCTTGCAACGTTTTCAAGGCACCGGTTACGCCGAATCGCGCTCGCTTCACGTTCCGAACAGGCCCATGGCCTCTAGCCGATCGAAATCGCCGTCGATGAGTTTCTGCCCGATATCACTACGGTAGCGTGCGTTGGTCACCGTCACCCTCTCAGCAAGCGCGTTCGCCGCGCGGCGCGCGGCCTCGACGGTGTCGCCGGTTCCGGTCACGACCATGGTGTATCCGCTCGCGCCACTCGTGACCAAAATGCCGTCCTTCAGCGCCACCTCGCCATAGTGCAAATGGCTCCGCTCGGCCGCCGTGAGCTCCCCGTCAAACAGGATGGGCAGGCCGACAGGCTCATGAACTTGGTCGCGGGAATAGGGAAACGGAGGTGTCGTGATCACGATGCCGACCGAGAAAGCGGGGCTGGTCTCAAGCCGGGTGCTCGAGCGCGTCAGCATGCGACTGAACAGATCCCCCCAGGGTGTAAGCTGCAGAGGATCGAGGATGGCATAACCGGGATATCCGAACCTGCAGGTGAATTCGAGCGGCCAGATGCCCTTTTCATTCACGATGGTGTTCAGATTGATGTAGCCGCAATAGCCGTTCTCCTTGAGGAGCGGCTGCAGCTTCGCCAAGGTCAGATCGAAGAAGCGCCTGGTCCGTTCATAAGTGACGACGGTCCCCATTTCGCCGGTAAGCTCGCCACGATCGCCTTCAAAGAAGCGCTTGTGCTCCCAGTCGAGGCAGGCTGGCTGGAGAAATTCGTCGCTGTTGAAATAGGCCCCGACGCCCATTTCGATGCCCTCGACATGGTCCATCAGAATGAAGCTCGGCGCGGGTCTCGTCACGCCGGCGGCGAGAAGGGCACGGACATCCTCGCCCTGCCGGTGACATCCGACATAGGTCGTCGCATCCGGCCCGTTGGCCTTGAGCACGTAGCGGGCCGGACGCTCGGCCACGAAATTGCGCGCCTCGTCGGCATCAGAGAATTCGAACACTGGCGCGGTCTGGAGGCCGAGGCCCGCCATCACGGCTTGGGCGTAGGCGCGATCGGTCTCCAGCCTTTCGCCATAAACACTGCTGCCAATGACGTTGTAGCCTTGGCGGCGGAGCGCATCCTGCGTTGCGCCACGCCCCCCCGACACGTTCTCAAAGAGAATGCAGCCATCGTCCCCGGCGGCATGCACCCAAGCGAGTTCGGCCCGCCAGTCGAAAACCCGCGAGGCGAGACCGGAGAGGGTGTCCTGACAGAGTGGATTGCCGATGAACACCTTGACGTCGTGACCCTCTCCGGCGAGCCGCAAATAGAGAGCGCCGAGATCGGCGGCATCGCCGACCCCTAGAAAGCGCATCTTGCCATTCTAGGCCGCCTCGTCACGGATGAGGTCGAAGTCGAAATGGCGGCGGTAGCGAGCGAAGCACCGAGCGCCGTGCCACAGCCTGATCACCGCCCCCTCTCCGATCGCCTGGGCGCGACGCGGATCCTCCTCGACGAGCGAGCGCAATACCTCGCGGTTCCAGCATTCGGAATGTTTGACGTCGAGAACGGCATGCAAGGTGAAGTAGATACGCTTCTTGGTGGGGATGCGGAGGCGTTTAAGACCCGAATCGACGAATCCGGCTCGCGTCGGCGCCGTCATCTCGATCACGCCAAGAGCGCCGATCGATTGAAAGCAGTAGCGCCGGCTTCGGGCCATGGCGAGCATGGCATTGCCGAGGGCAAGCGATTCCGGCATGACCAGGTCAGGCTGAGCGTCGATCTCAAGATGGCTCGCGAGCCGTTCGAGCAGGGGGCCGTGCATAGCCTGGTCTCTGCCGCGACCCATTTCATCCCAAAAATTCCGCGCCATCTCGAGTTTGGCGGTGACGGGCACCTTGACTTGGGTCATCGCCAGAAGGTCGTCGAAGCCCGCTTCGCCCGCGACTTCTTGCGTCAAGAACCACAACATCTGTTCGCGACTCGCGCTTTCCGCGAGCCAGGGAAAGAGCGGGTCGCCCTGTCCGGGACCTGAGTCGCGCAACTCCTCGAACCACGCGATGAAGCCGTCGACATCGGTCGGAATATCGACGATGAGCGGGCGCAGCTCCCGCCGCGCGGCTTCGATATATTCGCCTTCGGCGCAAAGGACGCGAAAGTGCTCGGCCAAGTCCTGACGCCAGCCCTCGGACGGAAATCCAGGGTCAAGCTGCCGGGCATTGTATTTCGCCAGCTCCCGGTGAAAATGCTCGAACGCTGGACCCTGGAGTTCACACGGGGACGCGGTCCAGGCGCAGTCAGGGTCGGTCACTTCAGTCTTTCCTTATGACGGTGAGGACGACCGCTGCGATCCGATCAGCAGTCGCGTAGGCGTTGTTGTCGAGTTCCTCGCCAAAGACGTCGGGGTCGATTTCCTCATAACTGTAGTCACGGCCATAAGGTTGCAGGAGCGGGCGGAGAGCCTGGAAAAAGGGGTCGACGCCGGCGATGATGGGCACGCCCGTGTAGAGCACCAAACGGCCGCCGGGACGGAGACGCGCAAGGCTTTGACCGGCAATGCGAAGCGCAAGTGACACGCCCAGGGAGCCGCCGCCGTCGCGGTAAAGACGCTTTTCTTCATCGATGAGGTAGGGGGGATTGGCGATGATGAGGTCGGCATCGCCAGCCACGCCGTCGAGCACATCGCTCAACACGGTCACGGCGGTTGGACGATGGTTAATTACGGCGTTGACGGCGCTGTATGCGAGTGCCTTCGGATTGATGTCCGCGAGGACCAATTCCATCGGCACGGAGAGGTGGCTTGCGGCGAAGATGCCTCCGGCGCCCGAGCCGCAGCCGATATCGACGAGCCTGACAGAGCCCGCGGCCTCGTGGAGAGCGGCGCCGAGCGCCCGCACGAAGCGGTAGGTGTCAGGGCCGAAAAACACAGCGTCGCGCTCCGAGGTCGGAAAGCCGGAATGGACGAAAAGCAGGTCGCCGATGGTGGCGAAGCGCACGCGCGACTTGGCGCGGCCTTCGCGAAATTCCACGGCGGCGGCTGCTTCAAGGAGTGAATAGATTGCGGCATCGACCGCATTGCGCTCAAAGGGCACGTTCCACCCGAACACGTCCTCCAGCGTCGATGCTTCGCGCTTTCGCTCGATGACGCGCCGATGCGTGTCCGGGGTGACGGCGACAAACCTGTACCCTTTCGCGCGCAACGCTGAGCCGAGCTCCACGAGCGCCGCGACGTTGGTGTCGGGGTTGTCGTTCACGTCGCGGCAAGTCGGAAACTAAAATCGCGCACGGTCTTCTCCTCGTCACTTAACGCCGAAAGCCGGGGCTTGGATCAAACTTGCCGGGATCCCGGGCCGCATTGGCGAGGCGCACAAGCTCGTGGCGAGCCTCGCCGGGCGAGGAGATCGGCGCCGCGAAGCCGATGCGTCTGGTGTCACCGCCGCAAACAAGGTCGAGGCCCTCGGGATCGATGCCGCTCATGCGCCAAGCCCCTGCGGGCGCCCCCGCCAGACGCGTGGCGTAGAGCTGGACGGCCTCGGCGTGATCGGCGTTCATATGCGCGAGGATCTCGGATTCAGCCGCGAGCAGGTCGCCTGCCCCCTCGATCACGGCGAGAAGCTCTGGCGGCTCAAGATCGACGATGCGGCCGAAGCCGCCGATATAATGCGCGCGCTCGACCCCAAGCCGCCAGAAGGCAAAATCGGGGAAATCGGCGTAAAAAGCGGCTTCCGGGTGGCGCGCGAGGAAGCGTCGCCGCACCGCCTCATCCCCGGTCTTCTCCGCCCGCCCGATCAGGGTTACCCGCGCCCCTTGCAACGGATCGCCCGCGGCCCCAGTTCCATCGAACAGGATCGAGGCGCGCGGGTCCTGGGTGAGGTTCTTGGTGTGCTCTGCCAGCGCCGAAATGAGGAAGGTCGGGGCGCCGGACGCATCGGTCGCGACAATTATCAGCGAGGCATAGGGATGGCCGCTGCCGGCGGCGATGGTGGCGAGGGAAGCCTTCAGCCCACGGCGGGCCAGCGCCCTTGCGTCGATGGCCAGTTCGGCCTTGGATGGAGCCTCGGTCATTGTCTTATTCACTTGCACCATAAGGATATTTGCTGCATTGCAATATTAACGATCTGGCGCCGCGCCCCCATGCTGCCACAATTTGCGTCAGCCTTGTTCCTGCAACCCCCCCATGCCCGCAAAGGCCCCAAACCAATGCCAACTATCGCACTTGTCGACGATGACCGTAACATCCTGACCTCCTTGCGCATGGTGCTCGAGGCGGAGGGCTATAAGACCCAGACCTATAACGATGGCGCCAGCGCCCTTGACGGTCTATCGGAGAACCCGCCCGATCTCGCCATTTTGGACATCAAGATGCCGCGCATGGACGGGATGGAGCTGCTTCGCCGTCTCCGCCAGCGGAGCGAGCTGCCGGTCATCTTCCTCACCTCGAAGGACGAGGAGATCGACGAGCTGTTCGGGCTCAAAATGGGCGCCGACGATTTCATCCGCAAACCCTTCCCGCAGCGGCTCCTGGTCGAGCGGGTCAAGGCCGTGCTTCGCCGCGCCCAGCCGCGCGACGGTTCCTCCCCGATCGAGGACAAATCCAAGGTGCTCGAGCGCGGCAAGCTCAAAATGGACCCGGAGCGCCATACCTGCGTCTGGGACAACGGCCCCGTCACCCTTACGGTCACGGAATTCCTCATTCTGCAGGCGCTCGCGTCGCGGCCCGGCGTGGTGAAAAGCCGCGACGCGCTGATGGACGCGGCCTATGATGACCAGGTCTATGTCGATGACCGTACAATCGACAGCCACATCAAGCGCTTGCGGAAAAAGTTCAAGGCCGTGGACAATAATTTCGACGTGATCGAGACGCTTTACGGCGTGGGCTACCGCTTCAAAGAGTGACGGGTCGGGAAGGTCCATGACCGCCGAGGCCGACAGGTCCTGGCAGGAAGCCGAGGCGGCAAAGCCGCGAGAGCGCCTGCGGCGCGGCTTGGCCGCGGTCTATGTGCGCCTGCGCCGGAGCCTGCGCTGGCTCTCGCATCGCCTGCCCTTCCGGCACGGCTTTTCCAGCCTGACCCGCCGCATCGTCGTGCTCAACCTGATCGGCCTTGCCATCCTCGTTTCGGGCATCCTCTACCTCAATCAGTTTCGCGCCGGCCTCATCGACGCCAAGGTCCAAAGCCTGCTCACGCAAGGTGAGATCATCGCCGGCGCGCTGGCGGCCTCGGCCGGCGTCGACACGGATCAGATTCAGATCGATCCGGAAAAGCTCCTCGAAAGCGAAGCGAGCCCGAGCAGCGCCGCGGACGAAGACGTGCTCGGCGGCAGCCTCGAATTCACCATCGACCCGGAACGGGCGGCCCCCATCCTCCGCCGCCTGGTGAAGCCGACCGGCAGCCGCGCCCGAATCTATGGCCGCAACGGCGAGCTGATCCTCGACTCCGATACCTTCTATTCGCGCGGCGAAGTGCTCCGCTACGACCTGCCTCCACCCGAGGCCGAGGAGCGCGACGTGCTGACCTCGTTCTGGCGCGCGGTGAAGACGCACACGCGGCAATACGACCTGCCTCTCTATAGCGAAATCGGCGGCGAGAACGGCAAGGCCTATCCGGAGGTCGCCTCAGCCCTGACCGGGACCTCGGTGCCGATCGTGCGCGTCAACGACAAGGGCGAGCTCGTGGTCTCGGTGGCGGTGCCGGTTCAGCGCCTGCGCGCCGTGCTGGGCGTGCTGCTGCTCTCCACCCGTGGCGGCGATATCGACAATATCGTCGCGGCGGAGCGCTGGGGCATCGTCAGGGTGTCCTTGTTCGCGGCCGCCGTCACCGTGGTGTTGTCGATGATCCTCGCCAACACCATCGCCGGACCGGTGCAGCGGCTTGCCGCCGCGGCGGAGCGCGTCCGCCATAGCGTGAAGGCGCGCGCCGAGATCCCCGATTTCACCGACCGGACCGACGAGATCGGCCATCTCTCCGGCGCGTTGCGCGACATGACCCAAGCGCTTTACCGGCGGATCGATGCGATCGAGAGCTTCGCCGCCGATGTGGCGCATGAGCTCAAGAACCCCCTCACCTCCTTGCGCAGTGCGGCGGAGACATTGCCGCTGGCCAAGACCGCTGATTCCAAGGAGCGGCTGATGGAGATCATTCAGCACGATGTGAGGCGGCTGGACCGGCTGATCAGCGACATCTCCGACGCCTCCAGGCTCGACGCCGAACTCGCGCGCGAGGATGCCGAGCCCGTGGATTTGGCGGAGCTGTTGCGCACCACGGTGCCGCTGTTCAACGACATCCATCGCGACGACACGCTGGAGGTGGTGCTGGAGATCGCCTATAGCCCCGGCGCAAGGCCCTATCGCTGCATCGGTCATGACAGCCGCCTGAGCCAGGTCATCGTCAATCTGCTCGAAAATGCGATTTCCTTCTCACCTCCAAATGGCCGTGTGTCGCTCAAGGCAAAGCGCGTCGGGCCTGACATCCAGATCGTCATCGAGGACGAGGGGCCCGGCATTCCGCCCGAGAATCTCGAGCGCATCTTCGAGCGCTTCTATACCGACCGCCCGCAGGAGAATTTCGGCCAGAACTCCGGGCTCGGCCTCAACATCTCGCGGCAGATCGTCATGGCCCATGGCGGCAGCATGTGGGCGGAGAATCGGCCGGCGAATGCGGCGAGTCCGAAGCCGCCGAAAGCGTCCGAGCTCAGCAGCGGCGGCGCGCGTTTCGTCATCCGGCTGCCCGCGGCCTGAGGCAACACATCCAAGAGGCGCGATTGAAAGAGGCGCGGCAGCTTGTCCATGGCACCTGCGTGGCGTTTGGCCGCCACGCAGCCTTGTTGCGCGGACGCTCGGGCAGCGGCAAATCGGACCTTGCGCTCCGCTTCCTGGCGCTTCCAGCCGAGGCGGAGCGCGAGCCGCGGCTCGTGGCCGACGATCAGGTCTTCCTTGACGCGGGCGGAGATGGCGTGTTGTTGGCGTCTGCGCCGCCTCGCCTTGCCGGCAAGATCGAGGTCAGGGGCCTCGGCATCTTGGCCGTGCCCTATCTTGCGGACGCGGCGCTCGTTCTCGTCGTCGATCTCGCGGCAAGCGAGGAGGTGCCGAGGATGCCGCCGGATCCGTTCGAGCAGACGACCATCGCGGGGGTAAGTGTGCCTGTTCTGCAACTTGCGCCATTCGAGCTTTCCGCCGCGCTCAAGCTGAAATTGGCGCTTCTTTCGGCAGTGTCACAAATGCCTCTTAAACAGTCTTAGGTTCGGGCTTGCGCCCGCAGGCGGGCGCAACAATGATAGCGGCCTTTCGCCGGGGGAAGCAGCTTCGCGGGGCAACATGATCGGTGTCGTCATCGTTACGCATGGAAGGCTCGCGCATGAATTTCGCGCGGCACTTGAACATGTCGTCGGGCCTCAGGAGCAGATCGAGACCATTTCCATCGGTCCCGATGACGATCTCGATGTGAGGCGGGCGGACATGCTCGCGGCGCTGGCGAGAGTCGACAGTGGCGACGGCGTCGCCGTGCTGACCGACATGTTCGGCGGAACGCCCTCCAATCTCGCCATCTCGGCCATGGAGCGGGACAATGTCGAGGTGATCGCAGGCGTCAATTTGCCGATGCTCGTCAAGCTCGCGAGCGTCAGGGGTGAGTGCAGTTTGGCCGAAGCAGTGAACCAGGCGCAGGAAGCTGGCAAGAAATATATCAGCGTAGCCAGCCAAATTCTGGCCGCGAATTAGGGTGTAAACCCCTCGAGCCGCGAAAAGCGGCTTTCATTTTATCTGAACGCAGCGACGAGAGATGCCTCGGGTGAAACCTCGCTACGATAAGGGGGTCGAAAAGACAAAGGGCCTCTATTTCGCCGAGGTCGTGATCCCGAACAAGAAGGGCCTGCATGCGCGGGCCTCGGCCCAATTCGTGCGCTGCGCCGGCGGCTTCAACGCCGAGACCCACGTGACGCGCGAGGGCCACACGGTTGGCGGAACCTCGATCATGGGCTTGATGATGCTCGCCGCGGGCCAGGGTCATTCAATCCTGATCGAGACGGAGGGGCCCGAGGCGCGCGACGCCATCGAGGCGCTGATCGCGCTGGTCGAGGCCGGCTTCCACGAGGACGATTGACCTATCCGATCTGCGGTGCCCCGAACGGCGCCAGGACATCGACCGGCCGCGATTGGCCCAGCCTCCGCCGACCCGCCCGGTGACGCGGCGCGGTGCTAGGGCCGGCCGAGCTGCTCCAACGCCGTCCGCACCGGAGCGCTCGTGATCTTGATCAGACCGCCATAGGGCTGGTCCATCTCGAGGATGATGTAGATCGAGCCGGCGACGGAGAGGGCGGCGACAAAGAGAGCCCCGATGACAAGGGGGTTCCGTGGCGCAAACAGACCAAAACTCGCAAAGATGACGGCAAGCCAAAACACCAGGATGGCTAAGAACGGCCACCTGACGGCGCTGCCCACCTGCTGTAGCGCCGACCAGCGCTCCGCCGCCATCGAGCCGCTGATGTCGAGCGCCCGCGACTGGAGCCAACGCTGTGCGTCCGTCTGCGGCGACAGCGCCAGCAGCTGGTTCTGAATGCCCTCGATGCCGATGCCGCTCCCAAGCGCGGTCGGCGTCGTGCCTGTCCCCCGCCCCGGCCATAATTGATCGATCCGCGCGGCCAGATTCTGTTTCAGCGATTGGCGCGCTGCATCAGCCTCGGGTCCGTAAGCCGCGAGGGTGCGATCGAGCAGGACGACCTTCGCGGCCCAATCCCGCAGCTCATTTTCCTTTTCGTCGAGGGAGGCCTTGGCCGAGGCGGTCAACAGACCAAGCACCAGGGCCGACAGCGTCGCGATCATGGCCATCGCCACTTTGATGGCGTCTTTGGCCTCCGGGCTTAAATGCTCCTTGGGCAGCACTTTGGCGAGAAACATGCCCAACAGCGCGCTGCCGAACACGAACGCAACCACGATCGCGCAAATGCTCAAAGCGCTCATGCGTCACCCCCCGAGCTTGGCTTGGCCGGTCCCCGGCGATCAATCCAGACGAAGACTCACGAGCGTTTGTAGCCGGTCACCATGGCGCGCACCAGATTCTCTCGATGCGCGAAGCTGGCGAAAATTACCGCGGCGATATGGGCGATGATCAGGGCCAGGGTGATGTTGGCGATGACCTTGTGCACCTCCTCCATCTGTTCACCGGTCGCTTCGGTGAACATGCCGGCGAGAGGGCCGGCCTGCTGATCGCCGCCATAGACCACGAGGCCGGTGATCACCGTCGCGGCGATGAAGAGGAGGAGCAGCACCACCATGGTGCCACCGCCGGGGCTGTGGCCGAGATAACGCTTGGACCGGAACAGCACGAGGTCGCGCGCATAGCGGAAGGTGATCGCCGGCGCGTAGAGGAAGTCGGAGAAGCGCGCGTGGGTTGGGCCGACGAAGCCCCACAGCACGCGGGCCAGGACCAGGATACCGACGATATAGCCAGCCCAGACATGGACCTGGAGCAGATCGTCCTCGGTGAGATAGGCGACGGTGAAGCCGATGACCAAGGTCCAATGGAAGATCCGCACAAACGGGTCCCACACGTAGATTTGGCGCCCAGCAGCGTTCCGATCTCGGTCGAGCATGGGATATCTTTACCCGATTCGGCCCGGGGGGCGCCTTGAGCTTGATCAAAGCAAAGGAACCACGAGCGTCGCCACTCCAAGCTAAAAGTAGAGGCGCGCACCCGCGAACACGAGATCGAAATCGTCCAAGGGCGCGGCGACGGAGTCCAGATCGGAGTTGACGAGATCGACGTTGGGCGTGATGTGCTGATAGACGAGATAGAGGTCCATCGTCGCCGCCTCGATGCTTTGGTCGGCGGCCAGAGACCATTTATCGACCTCGGACCCCGTGATCTCGGTCACCACGTTGACGCCGGGTATCGCACCGGGACCAATCCTTCGCGTTGGTCCGCCGGCACCGCCGATGCCATCCTGCGAGTTGGTATAGCCGGCCCAGAGGGTCGTCTTGCCGAGGCGGTTGAAGGCCCGCTGCACGCCAAGTTGAACGTCCCACGAGAACATGTCGGGGGAGTCGGTTCCGGTGAACACGCCGGCGCCATTTCTGTTGGAATCGCGATCTTCGGAGCTGGTGAAGGCGTATTGGGCAAAAATGCCGGAGGGCTTGTGCATGATCGATGCCTCGCCACTCCACTCCTTGATGTCGCGGCGGAAGTTTGCATTGCCGCCGCCGCCAGCCTGAATGCGCTCGTCGGTGAAGTCCTCGTAACCGACGGCGGCACCGACCTTCCAAGCTGCGCCCCACTCCTTCTTATAGCGAGCCGACGCGCTCCAGATGTCGTCCTCGCCATAGCCGGCATTGAACCAGAATCCGGCCCAGACCGGTGTCTGATAGACCGCCATGTTGCGTCGGGTGGAGCAGTCGAACAGGGCGCTGCCGGAGCTGTAGCAGCGGGAGATGTCGATGAACTTGATGGTGGAGAGACCCTCTGATCCCGCCACGTCCTTGCTGCGCAAAAAGAAGCCCTGGCTCATGAAGAAATCCTGGCTCACCGAATCGAGGATATTGCCGGCGACATGCGTGTCCTTGGTACTGTTGTCCTTGGGAGGCTCCTGCAAGCCGAGCGTAAATTTCCCGAGAGTTTCGCTTTCCACGTACATATTCGACTGGCGCAAGAACAAATTGCCGTTGGCGTCATGGAAATTGTCGTCGTCGAATTGATTCAGGTTCCGGGAATAGGCAACCCTCGATTCGGCCTCGATCCGATAGCCGGCGCTCCAACCGCGCGCGATCTCGGTCGAGCCTCTGAGCCCGAAGCGCGAGGTCTTATAGGAATTGTTGACGACGTAGACATTCTGCTCGTGGCCGTCGTCCCAGAACAACACTGCTTGGTTCACATCGCCGTAAACCTGGATCGAGACCTTCTTGTTGCCCTTGCGCGCCGTAATGGCCTCCAGCTCTGCCACACGCGCTTCGAGGCCGGCGCAGCAATCGCCGCCGCCATCCGCGGCTTGCAGCGGACTGAGAGCGAGCCACGGCGCGAGCAGTGTTGCCGCCGCCCACAGCCGCGCAGGCAAATTCAGGTGACCCGTCGCCTTTGCCATCTATCCCCCGCTTTTGGCAATTTGAGCAGTAACTTATGGCCACCTCAAGCGGGCTGTCGAAATAGGTCGATCAGGAATCGTAATGGATCGGTGACAGCTGTTGCCAAGAGGTTTGGCCCGATACCGGCGGCCATCAATTCAGACGAAGACGCACGGCTCGCTTCCGGCCGGTCAGCATGGGCACGCATCGGATGACCTCTCGATGCGCGAAGTCACATCGGGCTTGACCGGTCGGCCCTCGCCAGCGAATAATCCCGCCTCGGGCGGGGGACGGCTGTTGCGACAGGGCGCGACGCTCGTAAGAATGGCACGGCATTTGGGCTCGGCGTTGGCGGTCTCCGTCATCGTCGCGCCAGGTCTTGGCTTGGTTGATGCCAGTCCGGCCATGGCCGAGTTCCAAATTCAAGAAGCCGGAATCGAGAAGGGCGAGGTCGAGATCGAGTATCGCGGCGCCTATCATTGGGGCGTTCCGAGGACCTCGGATGAAAACGAGAACGCCAACGACCTCGTTCAGAGCCACGAAATCGAGCTCCAGATGAGCATCACCGATTGGTGGCTGATTCAGATCACCGGCGGTTTCGATCAGCCGGCAAGCGAAAACCTCGAAGGGAGCACGGTCGAGATCGAGACCGAGTTTGCCTTGATTAAGCGCGACGGCAATGGCGTCGCCGTTTCCTTTCAGCTCTCATATGAGGAGGCGCTCAACCGCTTCCCTGGAAGCAGCAATCCCAACCAATTTGGCTTCGGTCCGATCCTCGAACTGGCTAAAGGACCGCTCTTGATCACGCTCAATCCGCTGTTGACGAGACAGATCGGCACCTTCGCCGAACAGGACGGGCTCGGCTTCGAATATGGCTGGCGCGCCGAGTACGATTTGAATAAGCGCTGGGGCCTCGGGGTAGAGATGTTTGGTGAGATCGAGGATCTTGCCAACGCCGGCCCCTTCGAAGGGCAGGTCCACAGCATGGGGCCAACGTTGTTCGTCAACCTTGGCGGTGGAGCGGATGCCCGTGATGACGACGAGCGGAACGCCGAGGTGGACGGCGACAATGACCGGCAAGCCGGCCCCCCGCAAATTGCGTTTTCGATGAATGTCGGAGTCCAATTCGGGCTGACCGATGCTACCTCGGATGCCGCGCTGAAATTCCAGGGCTCGCTCTCGTTCTAAGCCATCGGCTCACGTTGCCGTTTGGGACCGCGGATGCGCCCCTGCCCGTTGCGGCAGGATGACGATGAGCATGACAATAAGGGCGGTAAGCACGGCGGAGGCGATGGGGCGGCTCAAGGCCAGTCCCCCCTGGTCGAGGGGCTTGTCGAGGAAATCGCCAACCGTGGCGCCGAGGGGCCGTGTCAGAATGAACGCAGCCCAAAACAGCAGCACCCGCGAGGTGCTGGTCCAGAAATAGGCGGCAGCCACGCCCGCGAGCGCTGCGCCGAACAGAAGCGCGCCGCCACCATAGCCGAGACCGGCATCGGCCACCCAGTCGCCAAGCGCGGTGCCCAAGGTTTGGGAAAAGGTGATCGCGGCCCAGTAGAAGGCTTCCACCTTGGGCGTGTTCACCGTGTCGACCGAAATGGAGCCTTGCGACCGATACCACAGCGCCAGCACGGCCATGACGCAGGCGAACAGGATCAACGAACCTCCGACATAGCCGATGCCAAGGGAACGGTCGGCGAAATCGGCCATGGTGGTGCCGACCGTGGTTGAGGCCACGATCGTTGCCCAGTAGAGGAAGGGATGAAACCGCTTCGCCGTGATCTGGATCGCCACCAGCACCAGCAAGGCGACGAGGAAGATGGCGGTGCCGGCGAGATAGCCCCAGCCCAAGGTCATGCTGACGGTGTCGCCGCCGGTTTCGCCCAGCGTTGTCGCCAGGATCTTGATGACCCAAAAACCAAGGGTGACCGCCGGGACTTTACTGGCGATGTCCTCGGTAATTTTGGCAGCTCGATCCATATGCATCTCTCCGGCAGAGGCCACACGCTCGCCTGTGCAGATACGCTCGCCTGTGCAGATGATGACTTTGTTTGGCGTTTTGAAGGAGGCCGGAGCTCTGCGCGCTAATGCCGCTGTCGCGCCTGATGGCGATGGCAGCCCCTTGACTTCGGCCCCTCCAGACAAGATATAAGGAGTTCTTTATATCCTTATCACGAGGGGCGGAGGAACGGTATGAATTACCACGTCAAGGACATCGGGCTCGCCGATTGGGGCCGCAAGGAAATCGCCATCGCCGAGACCGAGATGCCAGGCCTCATGGCGGTGCGCGAGGACTATGCCAAAGCCCAGCCGCTCAAAGGCGCCCGCATCGCCGGCTGCCTGCATATGACGGTGCAGACCGCGGTGCTGATCGAGACGCTGGAGGCGCTCGGGGCTGAGGTGCGCTGGTCGTCCTGCAATATCTTCTCGACCCAGGACCATGCCGCGGCGGCGATCGCCGAAGGCGGCACGCCGGTGTTCGCGTTTAAGGGCGAAACGCTCGATGAATATTGGGACTTCGTCGATCGCATCCTGGAATGGCCCGGCGGCGAAACCGCCAATCTGATCCTCGACGATGGCGGCGACGCCACCATGATCGTGATCCTCGGCGCCCGGGCCGAAACCGATCCGTCCGTGCTCGCGAAGCCCGCCAATGACGAGGAGGCGGCCCTGTTCGCCACAATCAAGCGCAGGCTCGAGCGCAACCCTGGCTTCTACTCGAAAGTGCAGGCCAATATGCGCGGTGTCTCCGAGGAGACGACGACGGGCGTGCACCGTCTCTACGAGATGCAAAAGAAGGGCACCCTTCCCTTCCCCGCTATCAACGTCAACGACAGCGTCACCAAGTCGAAATTCGACAACCTCTATGGCTGCCGCGAAAGCCTCATCGACGGCATCAAGCGCGCCACCGACGTCATGCTAGCCGGCAAGATCGCGGTGATCTGCGGCTATGGCGACGTGGGCAAAGGCTGCGCCGAGAGCCTGCGCGGGCAAGGCGCGCGCGTCGCCATCACCGAGATCGATCCGATCTGCGCGCTGCAGGCGGCGATGGAAGGCTATGAGGTGACGACCATGGACGAAGCGGCGTCACGGGGCGATATCTTTGTCACCGCCACGGGCAACAAGGATGTCATCACGCTGGACCATATGCGGGCGATGAAGGACCGCGCCATCGTCTGCAATATCGGTCATTTCGACGCCGAGATTCAGGTCGGTAGCCTGCGCAATTTGCGCTGGCATAACGTCAAGCCGCAGGTTGACGAGATCGAGTTTCCGGACGGGAAGCGCATCATCCTTCTGGCCGAAGGCCGGCTCGTCAATCTCGGCTGCGCCACCGGCCATCCGAGCTTCGTCATGAGCGCGTCCTTCACCAACCAGGTGCTGGCCCAGATCGAGCTGTGGCAGAATGCCGGCAATTACAAGAACGAGGTCTATGTGCTGCCGAAGCATCTCGACGAGAAGGTCGCGATCCTGCATCTCGGGCGCCTCGGCGCGAAGCTGACCACGCTCAGTCAGGACCAGGCGGAGTATATCGGGGTGCCGGTGGAGGGGCCCTTCAAGCCCGATCATTACCGCTATTGAGCGCGCGCGGAGCTGCCCGGCGCAGTCGCTGTCGCATGCGCCGCAGTGGGCAAGAATCGCCAATGCGGTTAGGCTAGCGTTGTGATTCGTCCTCAAGGCTCGCCGGGCCAGTCGGATCGTTTCGTCAGTCTGTGGCAGCGTTCGAGCAATGTGGAGCGCGGGACCACGGACGGATGGCGGGAACGAGGGGGACTATGCGGACCAACAGAGGTGAGGCTGCACCGCTTGCACGGTGGTCGCAGGCGCTCCGGCTCTTTCTGCTCATCGCTGCGTTTCCGCGCGCCGCCCAGGCCGAGACCGTGCTTTCCTTGGGTGGCCAATACGACATCCGCATGCTGCTCACCCTCGGCATCACCCTCGGAATCATCGCCTTCTCGATCGGGGCCGCAATCGCCTGTTTGCGCGCGACCAAGGCGGCGATCAGGGAGCGTGACGCGGCGGAGCTCGAAGCCGAGCGCTACCGCGCAAGCGAGAGCATGCTCGAATCGATCCTCTCGGCCGAGCCGCAGACGCTTCTGACCTGGACCGAGGATGAGGGCCCCCGGGTTCACGTCACCAATCTTCCCTCGGCACTTGGGGTGCCGAGCGAGCCGCACCGGTTATTGCGCTTCGCCGAGTGGCTGGATGAGAGCTCCGCGGCCGAGCTGACGGAGGCCATGCGCGCCCTTGCCGACCGGGGCGAGGCGTTCAATCTCATGCTCGGCACGCGGCGGCAGCGGCACGTCGAAGTTGACGGGCGGACGGTCGGCGGCATGATCTCGCTCAAGGTCCGCGATCTTGCCGGGCAGCGGCTCGAGCTTGCCGGTCTCAACGCCGAGCATGGCAAGCTCGACCAGGAGATTGCCGCGCTGCGAGCGCTGCTCGATGCGCAGGCGTCCGCGGGCGACCGGCGCAAGACCGAGGCGAGACCGAGCGTCGATACCCGGTTTCGCAGCTTCGACCGACTGGCCACGGCCTTCGCCGTGTTCGACGCCGATCAGCGGCTCGCGCATTTCAACCAAGCCTATGTCGATCTGTGGCAGCTCGACGCCAAATGGCTTTCCACCAGACCTCGCGATGGCGAGATCCTGGACCGGCTGCGGCGGGCACGAAGCCTGCCCGAGAAGGCCGACTTTCGCGAGTGGAAGCGGACCTGGCTCGAGGCCTATAGCGCCAATACGCAGAAGGAAGACCAATGGCACCTGCCCGACGGGCGCACGCTGCATGTCATCGCCGACAGCGCCGCCGAGGCTGGCGTGACCTATATCTATGAGAACGTCACCGAGCGCCTGGCGCTGGAAAGCCGGTACAACGCGCTGATCCACGTTCAAAGCGAGACGCTCGACACCTTGCGCGAAGGGGTGGCGGTGTTCGCTGCCAATGGCCGCCTGCGGCTCCACAACCGTGCCTTCGCCGCGATTTGGCGGCTCACGCCGCTGGAGCTGAGCGGCGAGCCCCATATCGATGAGGTTATCGCCCGCTGCCGCCCGCTCTATGACGAGCCCAAGGAGTGGGAGAGCACCAAATCCGCGGTCACCTCGATCTTTGCCGAGCGCCGCGCCTATGAAAGCCAATTCGACCGGCCCGACGGCACCTGTATCGCCTGCGCCGCGCTGCCGTTGCCGGATGGCGGAACGCTGCTGACCTATAGCGACGTCACCGACACCAAACGCGCCGAGCGGGCGCTGATCGAGCGCAACGAAGCGCTCGAAACGGCGGACCGAGTCAAGAGCGCCTTCGTCAGCCACGTCTCCTATGAACTGCGGACGCCGCTCACCAATATCATCGGCTTCAGCGAGTTGCTGGCGAGCCCGACCACCGGTGTCCTCGGTGACAAGCAGCATGAATATCTGACCGACATCCGCGCGTCGGGCCAGACGCTGCTCGCCATCATCGACGACATTCTCGACCTTGCCACCATCGACGCAGGCACGTTCGAGCTCAAGCTCACCAGCGTAAAGGCGCGTGGGGTGATCGACGCCGCGGTCATGGGCTTGCGCGAGCGGCTGAAGCAGAACGGCATCGAGCTTGGCATCGAGGTCGAACCGGGCATCGACGAATTCGTCGCCGACGGCCCGCGCATCACTCAGATCCTGTATAATCTCCTCTCCAACGCCATCGGCTTCTCACCCGCCGGAGGTAAAGTCCTGCTCACCTGCCGTCGCGAGGACGGCATGATTGCCTTCACCGTCGAGGATGAGGGCTGTGGCATCCCCGAGGAGTTTCAGTCCACCGTGTTCGAAAGATTTGAGAGCCGTTCGAACGGATCCGGCCATCGCGGCGCCGGGCTCGGTCTCTCCATCGTCAAGAGCCTGGTCGAGCTCCATGGCGGCACCGTCATGCTCGCCTCCACCCCAGGGAACGGCACGCAGATCAGGGCGGTCCTGCCGCTCGGCCCCGGGTCCGGAACGGCTACGGCCGAGCCCGAGCGGCGCCGCTACGGATCAAGCCGCGCCGGATGAGCTCGACCTGGAGCCTTAATGACGTCGACCTCCCCGGGCTCGACCGTCTCGCCCAGCGCCTCGCACTAATCCTAAAACCCGGGGATCTAGTCGCGCTGTCCGGGCCGCTCGGCGCCGGCAAGACAAGTTTCGCCCGGCTGCTGCTCGCCCGTCTCGGCGCCGAGGGCGAGGTCCCGAGCCCGACCTTTGCCCTGGTCCAGGCCTACGCCACGCCGCGCTTCGACGTCCAGCATTGCGACTTTTACCGGCTACAGCCTGGCGAGCTGACCGAGCTCGGGCTCGAGGATGAGCTTGCCGGCAGCGTCACCATCGTCGAATGGCCGGAACGCGCAGCCGATTGGCTGCCGGAAGACCGGCTCGACCTCGCCATGGACGAGACGGCCGAGCCCAATCGCCGACGTGTGGTGCTCACCGGGCATGGCAGCTGGGAGAAGCGGCTCCGGCGCCTCCAGGCCATGGCTCGCTTCGTCGCCACGACGCCCTTCGCCGACGCCACCGCCGAATATCTGCAAGGCGATGCCTCCAGCCGGGCCTATGCGCGCCTCGTGCTGCCGGATCGCAGCGCCATCCTGATGAACGCGCCGCGCCAGCCCGACGGCCCGCCGATCCGCGACGGCAAGCCCTATAGCGCGCTCGTGCATCTGGCCGAGGATGTTACCCCCTTCGTCGCGGTCGGCCAGGAACTTAAGCGGCGGCGGCTTTCGGCGCCCGCAATCTACGCCTTCGACCTCGAGCAAGGCTTCCTCCTGATCGAGGATCTCGGTGACAAGGTGTTGGGGGCGGAGATCGCAGCAGGCGGGTCAATGACCGCACTTTATGCCCCGGCGGTGGACGTGCTCCTCGCCATCGCGGCCGAGCCGCCGCCCCCTTCGCTCCGGATCAAGGGCCATGCCCCCTACCGGCTGCCACCCTATGACGCCAATGCGCTGCTCACCGAAGCATTGCTGCTGACCGACTGGTTCTGGCCGGCGATCCACGGCGAGCCGACCCCTGCGCCCATTCGAGACGAATTCACGGCGCTGTGGCAGCCCCTGCTGGCGACGGCGGCGGAGTCGGATAAGGCATTGATCTTGCGTGACTTTCACTCCCCAAATCTAATGTGGCTGCCGGATCGCCAGGGCTTGAAAAGGGTCGGCATCCTCGATTTTCAGGACGCGCTGTTCGGCCCCTCGGCCTACGATCTCGTCTCGCTGTTGCAGGACGCCCGCCTCGACGTGCCGGAGGCGCTTGAAGCAGAGCTGTTCGCTCGCTACTGTGCGGCCCGAAGCGCGAGCGATCGACATTTTTCGAGCGATGAGTTTCTTACGCTCTATGCAACGCTTGGCGCCCAACGCAATTCGAAGATCCTCGGCATTTTTGCGCGATTGGCGAAACGTGACGGCAAGCGCGGCTATCTCACTCATATCCCGCGGGTCGCCCGCTATCTTGAGCGCAATCTCGCCCATCCCGCGCTTGCGGACTTGTGCGCCTGGTATCGGCGCGAGCTTCCGTCCGCGGACGGACAATTCTCGCTCAGCATCTGAGGGTGAGGCTCATGACCACCGCTAGGACGGCGATGGTGCTTGCCGCGGGGCGCGGCGAGCGCATGCGCCCGCTGACATTGACCATCCCGAAGCCACTGGTGCGGCTCGCCGGACGTCCCCTCCTCGATCACGTGCTCGACCGGCTCGGCGCGGCCGGGGTGGAGACCGCGGTGGTGAATGTGCACTACCTGGCCGAGGTGCTCGAACAAAGCCTCGATCAGCGTGAAGAGGCAAAGCCCGGAATCATCATTTCGGACGAGCGCGATCTGCTCCTCGATACCGGCGGCGGCACCAAGCGCGCGCTTCCCCTGCTCGGCCCCGGGCCATTTTTCATCCACAACGCCGATACGGTGTGGAGCGAGGGCGCAAGCCCGGCGCTCACGCGGATGCTGAAGCTGTGGGATGCCAACACCATGGACTGCCTCCTTTTGCTTGCGCCGCTCTCATCCAGCATTGGCTATGGCGGCAAGGGCGACTTCGCCATGACGCCCGACGGGCGGCTCACGCGGCGGGGAGAGAAGCAGATCGTGCCCTTCGCCTTTGCCGGCGCCTCGCTGTGCGACGACAGGCTGTTCGCGGACAGCCCCGACGGCGCATTCTCGCTGAACCTGTTGTGGGACCGGGCGCTCGCCTCCGAGCGGCTTTACGGCGTGCGCCTCGACGGGCGTTGGATGCATGTCGGCACCCCGGAGGCTCTGGCCGAGGCCGAGACCTGGTTCGAGCACGAAGGTGCCTGAAGTCCCGGGAGCGCGGCCGCGGGTTTTCACCATCCCGCCCTCGGCCCCGTTCCTGTCCACCTTGGCGAGAGCCATTCTCGACGGCAACCTGCCCCACCCGGGAGGCCCTAAGCCGGACCCGCTGACGCTGCCTCTGGCCACGATCTATCTCCCTACGCGGCGCGCCGTGCGGGGCTTGCGCGATGCCTTTCTCGACATCGCCGGGGGACGCGCGGTGCTCTTGCCCTCGATCCGGGCGCTTGGCGATCCGGACGAGGATGCGGCCATCATCTTCGGGGCCGAGGACGACGCCGAGGGAGGCTTCGCCCGAGGCAGCGCGATGCCGGCCATCGGCCCGCTGGAGCGGCGGCTCGCCTTGATGCAGCTCCTGCTCTCCTGGAGCGAAACCCTTCGCCGGGACGCCATGGCCGAGACGGCGGGATTCTTGCCGCCGGCCTCGACCCCGGCCCAAGCCTCTTACCTCGCCGCCGACCTTGCCAATCTCATGGACTTCATCGAGAGCGAGGAGGTCGATCTCGGCGCCTTGGAGGAGATCGTGCCGGAGGCGCACGCCGTGCATTGGCAGCTGACGGTCGAGTTTCTCAAGATCGTCACCGAGCACTGGCCGCAACATCTGCACGAGCATGGGCTCGTGTCCCCGGCCGCGCGGCGCAACCGGCTGATGGAGCTTGAGGCCGCGCGACTGCTCACCAATCCACGCGGCGGCCCAGTCATCGCCGCCGGCTCGACCGGAACCGTGCCGGCTACGGCGCGTCTCCTCAAAGTCATTGCTTCGCTCCCCAATGGCGCGGTGGTGCTCCCGGGTCTCGATCTGTTCCTCGACGACAAGAGCTGGGCGAGCCTGCCGCAGCATCCCGAGCATCCGCAGACCGGCATGGCGGAGCTGCTGACGAAGCTCGGCCTGACCCGCGGCGAGATCGCCGATGTCCCCGGCAGCGCGCCAAGCCTGTCGCAAGCGGCGCGACTTGAATTCGTGAGCGAAGTGCTGCGCCCCTCCGGCCACACGGATCGCTGGCAGGATTTCCTGCAAGAGCAATTGGCGCGCGCGCAGGGAAATTTCTGGGGACCGAAAAGCGCGCTGGCCGGCCTGCATCGGCTGGAAGTACCGACGGCGCATGACGAAGCCGAAGCCATCGCGCTTGTCCTCAGATCGGTTATCGAGATGCCGGAAAAGACCGCGGCGTTGATCACGCCTGACCGGACGCTCGCGCGCCGGGTCGCGGCGCGGCTCAGGGCCTACAACCTCGTCATCGACGATTCCGCCGGAACTCCGGTGGCGCGCACGGCCACCGGCGCCTTTCTCGACCTCGTGCTCGGCGCTGTGGAAAGCGATTTCGCCGCGCCGGACCTGATGGCGTTGCTCAAGCACCCACTCACGTTGGTCGGGTGCAAACCCGCCGCGATCTGGTCGGCCGCCCGCGCGCTTGAGCGTGCCGCTTTCCGCGACATCTATGTCGGGCAAGGGCTGTTGGGCGTGGCCGAGGCGCTCACCGCCGCGCGCGCCAATAACAAAAGACGGCGGCGGCGGGTCGGTGAGGGTGAGCAGCGAGAGGCGATGCGCCTGGTCGAGGATCTACAAGCGGCCTTCGCGCCGCTCTCCGCCCTTTACGCCGAGAGCGTTCCCCATACCGCCACGCTTCTGGCCGAGGCGCACAGCGCCGTAGCCGAGGCGCTTGCCCGCGACGCCGAGGGCTCGTCGTCCCGCCTGTGGCAAGGCGATTCAGGCGAGGCTCTGTCGGTGCTGTTCGCCGAGCTGATCGGAGCGGGGGCGGGCGTCAAGCTCACGGCCGCGGACTATGCGCCGTTCTATCGCAGCCTGCTCGCGCGCCGGATGGCGCGCCCGCGTCGGCCCGCCCATCCACGCTTGTTTATCTGGGGGCCGCTGGAGGCGCGCCTGCAGCAGCCCGATATCGTCATTCTGGGGAGCCTGAATGAGGGCGTCTGGCCGCGCCCGCAGGCGGCAAGCCCCTGGCTCAGCCGGCCCATGGCGGCAGAACTTGGCCTGCCGCCGCCCGAGCGACGCATCGGCTTGTCGGCCCACGATTTCGCCCAAGCGCTTGGCGCGCCAACCGTCTATCTCACCCGTGCGATCAAGGTCGACGGCGTGCCGACCGTGCCGTCGCGCTGGCTCCAGCGACTTTCGGCCCTGGTCGAGGCCGCAGGGCTCCAGGACAGGATCGCGCCGGACCGGCCTTTCGTTGCCTGGGCGCGAACGAGGGACGCAACCTTGAGCTTCACCCCGGCCCAACCGCCAAGGCCCTGTCCGCCAGTGGACGCGCGGCCGCGCAAGCTCAGCGTCAGCCGCGTCGAGCGCATGCTGGCGAACCCTTATGAGATCTTCGCCCGCGATATTCTACGGCTCAATCCGCTGCGTCAGCTTGGAGCCGAACCGGACGCTGGCTTGCGCGGCACCATCGTGCATGCGGCGCTGCACGAATTCACCCTGATGCATCGGGACCGCTTGCCTGAGGATATCGCGCGCGAGCTGGTCGCCATCGCCGACCGGCTCTTCGCCGAGCTTGGCGGCACTCCCCGGGTCGAGGCTTTCTGGCGGCCGACCTTCCAGCGCTTCGCCCGCTGGTTCGCCGCCACCGAGCCCGGACGCAGGGCCGGCATCGTCAAGATCGAGGCGGAGGTCTCCGGCGCCTTGGCTCTCGATGTGGGCTCTGGCTTCGAGCTCACCGCGCGCGCCGACCGCATCGACATCGCCGAGGATGGCGCCGTTCTGATCTACGACTACAAATCGGGCCAAGCGCCGACGCAGAGCCATGTCGAGGAGCTCTACGCGCCGCAGCTCCCGCTCGAGGCGGCCATCGCGGCTGGCGGCGGCTTCGGCGATCTCGGCCCGTGCGAGGTGCGCGCCCTGCGCTACATCAAGGCCTCGGGCCGCGGCAGTGGCGGCGACGAGGTCGATGCGGGAAAGTCCGCGCCAGCCGATCTCGGCCAGCGCTCGCTCTCGGCCTTGCGCCGGCTGATCGAACGCTTCGATCGCCCCGACACGGCCTATGAGGCCAAGCGGCGGCCGGGCGGTCCCTTCCGCCGCGTCTATAATTTCGACGATTACGCCCAATTGGCCCGGCTCCAGGAATGGGCCGAGGCGGGCGGCGAAAGCGAGGGGTGATGAGCGAGACGCGCACCTCCCTCCTCCTCGCGGCCGACGCCAATCAGGCCCGCGCCTCCGACCCCTCGGCTTCCGCCTGGGTTTCGGCCAATGCCGGCACGGGCAAGACCGAGGTGCTGGTCCGGCGGGGCTTGCGCCTCCTGCTCGCAGGCTCCTTGCCCGAACGCATCCTCTGTCTCACTTACACCAAGACGGCGGCGGCGGAGATGCAGAACCGGTTGCTCAAGGAGCTTGCCGCCTGGGCCACGGCGTCGCCCGAAGATTTGCGCGACAGGCTCGAGACGCTTCTTGGGCGCGAGCCCTCCGGCGCCGAACTCGTCGCCGCCAGACGCCTGTTCGCGATCGCGCTGGAAGCCAGAGGCGGGCTCAAGATCTTCACCATCCACGGCTTCTGCGAGCGGCTGTTGCAGCGCTTCCCGCTCGAATCGGACGTGACGCCGCATTTCAAGGTGCTCGACGACACCGAAGCGATCCTGCTTCGGCGCGCGGCCTTCGATGCCGTGGTCGCGCGCGCGGCCGAGCAGAAAGAGTCTGCGCTGGGACAGGCGCTCGCCAAGATCATCGCCCTTGCCGGCGAGGAATATTTCCGCGGGGTCGTCGATAGCGTGCTGGTCAAGCGCGCCGAGCTTCAGGCCATGATCGGTTTGCATGGCGGGCGGCCGGATTGGGCCGAGATCGAATGCGCGAGCCTGAAGCGCCTGTTCGGCCTCGACGACGAGGATAGTGACGGGAGCCTGACCCAAGCGCTTGGGAGCGTGCTCACCGATTCCGACATTGAGACCCTGATCGAGACGCTCCGCCTGCATGCGGCCACCGGCGGCGATCGGACTCTGAAAGAGGCCCTGGAAAGCGCCAAATTCGCCCCGGAGACAGAACGCGCGGACGCGTTCGGGCGTGCCTTCCTGACCGGCTCCGATCTTCCCCGCGCGCGACTGTGCAGCAAGGGCCTGAAGCAGGCGGCCCCAACCCTCTGCGCGGCGCTGGAGACGGCGCAATCGCGCTATGCCGAGCTGCATCTCAAGCGCGCCCAGCTTGCCTGCGCCGAGGCCAGCGGCGCCCTTCTCGTGCTCGCCGACAACATCCTCGCCGAATATACCCGCGCCAAGAAGATCGAAGCCGTGCTCGATTATGACGATCTCATCCTCAAGGCGCGAAACCTGTTGTCGCGCGCCGGCGCCGCCGCCTGGGTGCTGTACAAGATCGACGGCGGCATCGACCACATCCTCGTCGATGAGGCGCAGGATACCAATCCCGAGCAATGGTCGATCATCGAGCGTCTGGCGGATGAGTTCTTCGCCGGGATTGGCGCGAGCGAGACATTGCGCACGCTGTTCGCGGTCGGCGACGAGAAGCAGTCGATCTACAGCTTCCAAGGTGCCGATCCGGCGCGATTCGGCGCGGTTGGGCGCGGCTTCCGCGCCAAGGCCCGGGTGGCGGAGCGCGACTGGAACGAGGTTCCGCTCAATCTGTCGTACCGCTCCACCCCGCCCGTGCTTCAGGCGGTCGATGCGGTGTTCGCCGCGCCAAGGGCGGCGGAAGGGCTCACCTGGGACGGTACCACCACCATCCAGCATCACGCCTTCCGCACGGGCGAGGCGGGCATGGTGGAGCTGTGGCAGGTCGAGACTGAGACCAAGCCTGAGGCCGCGCCGCCCTTCGAGCCCTGGAACGATGGGGCCGCCACGTTGCGCGCGGTCGAGACCCTGTGCCAGCGCATCGCCAAACTGATCGGCGCCTGGCTCGCCAGCGGTGAAGAGCTGGTCTCGGCCGGCCGGCCGGTGCGGCCTGGAGACGTTCTGATCCTGGTCCGCCGCCGCGACCCCTTCACCACGCCGATGATCCGCGCGCTGAAGCGCGCCAATGTGCCGGTCGCCGGCACCGACCGCATGCGGCTGATGCAGCAGCTTGCAGTTCAGGATCTGGTGGCGCTGGCCGATGTGATGCTGATGCCGGAGGACGACCTTGCGCTTGCGGTCGTGCTGAAGAGTCCGCTCTTCGGGTTCGACGACGACGATCTGTTCGCCCTCGCCTATCAGCGGCCATCGTCCTTGTGGGACGCGCTCAGGACCAAGTCCGGAGACGACCCGCGCTTCGGCCGCGCCGCGGACCAGCTTGCGCTGTGGCTGTCCCGCGCGGATTTCGTGCCGCCTTACGAGTTCTTCCTGGAACTGCTCGGCGAGGACGGGCAGGCGATGCGAAAGCGCATGCTGACCCGGCTCGGCCCCGAGGCGGCCGAAGCGCTCGACGAATTTCTTGATCTGGCGCTTGCCTATGACCGCGAGGCCGCCCCCTCGCTCCAGGGCTTCATCAACGAGCTGCGTCTGACCGACATCGAACTCAAGCGCGACATGGAGCAGGAGCGCGACGAGGTCCGCATCATGACCGTGCATGGCGCCAAGGGCTTGCAGGCGCCGATCGTATTCCTGCCCGATACGTGCATGCTTCCCCGGCATCAAAGCGGTGGACTCTATGCCCTGCCGCGGCTGGGCGAGGCGCCCGATTCGGTCCCGCATCTGATGTGGCCCGCGGCCGGGACCAATTTCGCTGAGATCGATGCGGCCAAGGTCGCGCAGCGCCAGGCCGACCTCAATGAGTATCACCGCCTGCTCTACGTCGCCATGACCCGAGCGCGCGACCGGCTCTTTGTCTGTGGCTGGCAAGGCCAGAGGGAGCGTGCGGAAGCCTGCTGGCACGATCTGGTCGAACAGGGGCTGACCGGCTTGTTGGTGGAGGTCGAGGGCCATGACGGGATCACGGTGAAGCGGCTCGAAGCTGGGCAGACGGCCCCGGTGGCGGAGGTGGCGGCGGTCAAGGAGGCGGCGGCGGCCACGCCTCCCCTGCCAGACTGGGCCCTAGCGCCGGCTGCACCCGAGGCCTCGCTCACCACCCTTACGCCGTCGCGGCTCGGCTCTCATCTCGGCGCGGACGACCAAGGCGAGCGCCAGCAACCCCCGCTCGGACCGCGAGCGCTGGCCGAGAACGGACGTTTCTCCCGCGGACGTCTGGTGCACACGCTGTTGCAGTATCTGCCCGAGGTCGAGGCGGCCGAGCAGGAGCGCGCGGCCAGGGCCTTCGTCGCCGCGCGCGGCATGGTCCTCCCCGCGACGATGCGGGAGGAGGTTGTGAGCGAGACGCTGGCCATCGTCCAGGATGCGCGGTTCGCGCCTCTGTTCAGGCCCGGGAGCCTGGGCGAGGTGCCGGTGGTGGCGAGGATCGGCGAGGGCGAGGCGGCCCGGGCCCTTTCCGGCCAGATCGATCGGCTGGCACTGCTCGACGACGCTCTCCTCATTCTCGACTACAAGACCAACCGGCCGCCGCCAACAGAACCGGAACAGGTGGCGCCGGGTTATGTGTCCCAACTCGCTGCCTACCGCTTGGCGCTGCGGGCGCTGTTCCCGGGCCGGGAACTCAGGGCCGCCATCGTGTGGACCGACGGGCCAAAATTGATGGAAATCCCATCAACTCTGCTTGATGACGCGGAACGGCGCATCCTGCCGCAGGGTGCCAGCCTTGACGTTGGGGGGGAGCGCACCTAGGTTCGGTCACGATGATAAGACCGGCTATTTGAGGCTCAAACGCCGGCGATCCAGGAGATTCTCATGGCGACTGCGACTGTTTCAGACGACACCTTCGAGGCCGACGTGCTCAAATCCTCGACCCCCGTGGTGGTGGATTTCTGGGCCGAATGGTGCGGTCCGTGCAGGCAGATCGCACCTGCGCTCGAGGAGATTGCCAAGGACCTCCAGGGCAAGGTCAAGATCGTCAAGCTCAACATCGACGAGAATCAGCGGACGCCCACGCAGTACAATGTGCGCGCGATTCCGACTTTGATGATCTTCAAGGATGGCGAGCTCGCGGCCACTCAGACCGGCGCGCTGCCGAAGAGCCGGCTGGCCGATTGGATCACCGGGACCATCGGCGTCGCCGCAGTCTAGCTTCACCCGACAGCTTTATTGTGAGCCGTGCAGCTTGAGCGCTTGGCCCGCGAGATAGAGCGAGCCGCAAATGAGCACGCGCCCCGGCTGGCTGAAAGCCGCCCGGGACTGTAACAGCGCGTGCGACAGGCTCTTCGCCGCGGTTATGGTGAAGCCTTCGCTCGCCGCGACCTCCGCCAATTCTTCGGCGCCGAACGCGTTCTGCTCCTCGGGGATCGGCACCGTATAGATGCGCTCGACCAGCCCTTTGAACGGGGCGATGAAGGCATGAGCGTCCTTCGTTTCCATCATGCCCCAGATCAGGTGAACCGTGCGGGGCACGCGCTCGTCGAGCTCGGCCAGCGCATGCGCGATCGCCTGTCCACCCGCGGGGTTGTGGCCGCCATCGAGCCAGATCTCGGTGTCCTCGTCGACATGGCTGTAGAGCGCGCCGGCGGGCAGCCGCTCAAGCCTTGCCGGCCACTCGGCATGGGTCAATCCGTGTTCGAGCGCGTCGATGGATAGAGCCTCGCCGAACACGACGCTGGCCGTGGCGACCGCAGCCCCGGCATTGTCGATCTGATGCCGTCCGGCCAGGCGCGGCAAAGGCAGATCGAGAAGCCTGGTGTCGGTCTGAAAGATCAATCTCTGGTGCTGCTCGAACACGTCGAAGTCGCGCCCGAACACATGCAGCGGCGACCCGATCTCCTCGGCCCTCGCCTCGATGACCGCAAGCGCCTCCCGCTCCTGGCGCGACACGACGCAAGGAACGCCCGGCTTGAGGATGCCGGCCTTCTCGCCCGCGATGGCCGCCAGGGTGTGGCCGAGAAAGGACACGTGATCGATGGAGATGGGCGTGATCGCCGTCGCCACCGGCTTGTCCACCAGATTGGTGGCGTCGAGCCGCCCGCCCAATCCCGTCTCCAGTAGCAGGAGATCGGCCTTGACCTCGGCGAAGGCGAGGAACGCCGCGGCCGTCGTGATCTCGAACAGGGTGATGAGCTCGCCCGCATTCGCGGCCTCGGCCCGGGCCAGGCAATCGACGAGCCTCTCCTCCGTGATCGGCGCGCTTCCGTCGGGACCGGCAAGTACGATGCGCTCGTGGAAATTGACGAGATGGGGCGAGGTGTAGACGTGCACCCGCTTGCCCAGCGCCTCGGCCATGGCACGGACGAAGGCGATCAGAGAGCCCTTGCCGTTGGTGCCGGCGACGTGGACCACCGGCGCCAGGCGCTGCTCCGGATGGCCGAGCGCGGCAAGCAGGCGCTCGATGCGGCCGAGGGACAGGTCGATCGATTGGGGGTGCAACGCCTTCAGGCGCTCCAGCAGCGTGGTGCTGACCGAGACCGAAGCCAGTGGCGAGCGACCCTCGTCGCTGTGGGGCAAATTGGTCAAGGAGGTCGGGCCTTAGGCGCTTCGCGGCGGGTGAGGATCGAGACCGTTGCCGAGCCCTTTGCCCGTCTCATCGCCGCTATCCTCGATCTCCAGGTCGATAATGTCCCCGTCGAGGCTCGAGATGAAGGAGGCGGGCGCCCCATAGACATTGATGCCGTCGATCTGATCGGGAAGCGCGAGGTCGCGGCCCGGCTGGCGGTGGATGAGCAGGCGGCAGACGCGCGCGAGCGTGTCGCGCAAGGCATGGCGATGCACCACCATGTCGACCATGCCGTGGGCGTGGAGATATTCGGCACGCTGGAAGCCGTTCGGAAGCTGCTCGCGGATGGTCTGCTCGATGACGCGCGGGCCGGCGAAGCCGATCAGCGCGCCTGGCTCAGCGATGTGGATGTCGCCGAGCATGGCGTAGGAGGCCGTGACGCCGCCAGTGGTCGGGTGGGTCAGGACGACGATATAGGGGAGCTTGGCTTCGCGCAGCTCCTGCACCGCCACGGTCGTGCGCGGCATCTGCATCAAGGAGAGAATGCCTTCTTGCATGCGCGCCCCGCCGGACGCGGCAAAAAGGATGAACGGTGTCTCGCGCTTGACCGCCGCGCGCATGCCGGCGATCACGGCTTCGCCGGCGGCTGTGCCGAGCGAGCCGCCCATGAAATCGAAATCCTGCACCGCGGCCACGATGTTCTCGCCCTCGAGGCACCCGGCACCGGCGAGCACGGCATCGGCTAGACCGGTCTTGCTGCGAGCGTCCTTGATCCTGTCGGTATAGCGGCGCTCGTCACGGAATTTGAGCGGGTCGACGGGCACTTCGGGGAGTGCCACATTCTCGTATTCGCCATCGTCGAACAGGCTCTTCAGCCGGGCGCGGGCCGAGACACGCATATGGAAGTTCGAGCCCGGCACCACGAATTGGTTGGCCTCGAGATCTTTGTAATAGATCATCTGCCCCGTCTCGGGGCACTTCACCCATAGATTGTCCGGCAGCTCCTTCTTCCGAAGGATGCTCCGGATCTTGGGTCTAACAACGCTGTTGATCCAGTTCACGGGTCTACCGAACTCTCAAAGTCGCAATCACCTAAACTCTCAAAAAGCGCCTAAAGCGCGGCAGTGGTTGCCGGCTGCCGCAGGGCCGATGCCAGCTGCTCGACCAGGGCCAGAACCTTTGGCGCCGTCTCTGGCGTCGCGTTGCCCTTGCCGTCGAGGCTTTGCGCCAGCGCTGTAACCACGGCCGAGCCGACCACGACGCCTTCCGCCAGCTTGGCCAGCGCGCTTACCTGTTCCTTCGTCTTCACGCCGAAGCCGACGGCGATCGGCAGCTCGGTCGACTGCTTGATGCGACCGAGATGAGCCGCGACGTCGCCCATATCCGGCGCCGCCGTTCCGGTGATCCCCGCGATCGAGACGTAATAGACGAAGCCCGAACTATTGGCGAGGACGGTGGGCAGGCGCTTGGCATCCGTTGTCGGCGTGGCTAGGCGAATGAAGTTAAGGCCCGCTTTCCGCGCCGGAGGACGAAGCTCCGAATCTTCTTCTGGCGGCATATCGACCACGATCAAACCATCGACACCGGCAGCGACCGCATCCGAAAGGAACCGGTCAACGCCATAGATATATATGGGGTTGTAGTAGCCCATTAACACGATGGGTGTCCCGTCATCGTTTTGGCGAAAAGCCTTAACCATGCGAAGCGTTTCGACCATGGTTTGGCCGGCTTTGAGCGCCCGCTGCGACGAGGCCTGGATCGCCGGCCCGTCGGCCATGGGGTCGGAGAAGGGCATACCAAGCTCGATGATGTCGGCGCCGGCGCCTGGCAGTCGCTTAAGCAACTCAAGCGAGGTCGCGGCGTCGGGGTCGCCGGCGGTGATGAAGGTCACCAGCCCAGCGCGGCCCTGCCGCTTCAGCTCAGCAAATCTGTTCTCGATGCGCTTCTTGGTCATGCCGATCGTCAACTTGCCCCCCGCTTCCTGGCGCTCAAATAGCTCGCGACGGAATCGAGATCCTTGTCGCCGCGCCCGGACAGATTGACCACCATCAGGTGATCCTTCGGTTTCTTCGGTGCGAGGTCGAACACGCGGGCGAGCGCGTGCGCCGGCTCGAGCGCCGGGATGATGCCTTCCAGCTTGCTCAAGAGCTGGAACGCCGCCACCGCTTCTTCGTCAGTCGCCGAGAGAAACTTCACCCGGCCGATATCGTTGAGCCAGGCATGTTCGGGCCCGATGCCTGGGTAGTCGAGTCCTGCCGAGATCGAATGCGCTTCCTCGATCTGGCCGTCGCCGTCCATCAGCAAATAGGTGCGATTGCCATGCAGCACGCCGGGCCTGCCGCCGGCAATCGAGGCCGCATGCTTGCCGGTGTCGACACCGAGGCCCGCCGCTTCCACGCCGTAGATCTCGATGTCGCGCTCGTCGAGGAAGGGATGGAACAGACCCATGGCGTTGGAGCCGCCGCCAATGCAGGCGATCAGCGAATCCGGTAGCCGGTTCTCGGCCGCTAGCATCTGCTCGCGCGTCTCGCGGCCGATGACCGACTGGAAATCGCGCACCATGGCCGGATACGGATGCGGCCCCGCCACCGTACCGATGCAATAGAACGTGTCGTGCACGTTGGCGACCCAGTCGCGCAACGCCTCATTCATCGCATCCTTGAGCGTCTTGGAACCGGATTCGACGGCGCGAACCTCGGCGCCAAGCATCTTCATGCGCAGCACGTTCGGCTTCTGCCGCTCGACGTCGACGGAACCCATATAGACGATGCAGCGCAGGCCGAACTTGGCGCACAGCGTGGCGGTGGCGACGCCATGCATGCCGGCGCCGGTCTCGGCGATGACGCGCGTCTTGCCCATGCGGCGCGCGAGCATGATCTGCCCCAGCACATTGTTTACCTTGTGCGCGCCGGTGTGATTGAGCTCCTCGCGCTTGAGATAGATTTTCGCGCCGCCGCAATGCTCGGTCAGCCGCTCGGCGAAATAGAGCGGCGATGGCCGTCCGACATAGGTTGCGAGATGGCCATCCATCTCGGCCTGGTAGGAGGGGTCGGCCTTGGCGGCATTATAGGCCTGCTCGAGATCGAGGATCAGCGGCATAAGCGTCTCGGCGACGAAGCGGCCGCCATAGAGGCCGAAATGACCGCGCTCGTCCGGTCCGGTGCGATAGGAGTTCAGCGGCGTCGGCTCTGATCGTGCGCTCATGATGCCTTGGCTCGGGCTAGGGTGTCGGTCGATTTGGCGGCGCGTATGAACGCTTGCACCAGATTTGCGTCCTTCTCCCCCGGCGCGGACTCGACCCCGGACGACACATCGACGAGCGCGGCATGGGTCGCGCTTAAGGCGTCAACCACATTCGCCGCGGTAAGACCGCCGGAAAGCGCGAAGGGGCGCTCGACGTCGGCGCCGGCGAGAAGGGTCCAGTCGAAGGCAACGCCATTGCCGCCCGGGAGACGCGCGGCGGGATCGGCCTGAGCGTCGAACAGGATCAAATCGGCGATGCCGCGATAGGCCGAAGCCTTGGCCGTATCTCCCGCCTCGGCGATGGCGATGGCCTTGAGCAGCGGCAAACCGGCACGCGCCCTGATCGCCGCGGCGCGCTTGGGTGTCTCGCGGCCATGGAGCTGGATCAGGTCCGGGCGCACCTTCTCAACCACAAATTCGACGAGGGCATCGTCGGGATCGACCAGAACCGCGACGGTCTCGATCCTGCCCTTGGCCGCAGCGGCTAGGGTCCGGGCCGCGTCGGGCTTGAGGAAACGGGGACTGCGCGGAAAAAAGACCAAGCCGACATAGTCGGCGCCGGCTTCTGCCGCGACGTCAATGATGGCGGGCGTCCGCACGCCGCATATCTTCACCTTCACCGACACTTCGACCGTAATTCTCAAGATGAGGGGGTTCGGGGCTCACAAAGCGCCCATCTGGCGCACCCTATGCAATCTGCGGGCCGAAGTCCATCGCAGTGCAGCAAATCGCCCCTTGGGGGCGGCCAACCGCCATGCCGGGCTCTTTAGGGAGGGCGCTAGTCGGCCGTCAGGCGGGCACGTCGGGGCCTTGGGTCCGCGCTTTCAAGCTCCTTCTCCAGCCGCTCGGCCTGGCGGCGCCAGGCCGTTGCCTCCCGTGCCTGGGTCCGGGCCATCAGCCGCCATTCGCTCTGTCCGAGCCAAGTCGCGAGCCCGCCGACGATGAGTCCGAGGGCGAAGGCGCCAAGCAGAAACAGGAATAGAGGCGCCTCGATGCCGAAGCCGGTCGCGCCGTCGAAGGGATTGAGGCCGAGCGTCACCGGCTTGCGATTGACGACGGCAAGCGCCACGAGCAGAAGCGCCAGGGGCAGAACGATCAGGGCTGCGAGGAGCCTACGCATTTACGGCCGTTCCATCAGGCTCGAGGTCTAGCTTGCGTCCGAGCCGTCCTCGCGGTTCAGGCGCTCGCGCAGCTCCTTGCCGGTCTTGAAGAAGGGCACGAATTTGTCCTCGACGAAAACGGTGTCGCCGGTGCGGGGATTGCGCCCTTGCCGCGCCGCGCGATGCTTCACCGTAAACGCGCCAAAGCCGCGAAGCTCGACGCGATCGCCGCGAGCCAGCGCGCCCGTGATTTCGTCGAGCACGATATTGATGATGCGTTCGACGTCGCGCTGGAACAAATGCGGGTTGGCCGCGGCCACGCGCTGAATCAATTCCGACTTGATCATTGATAGCCCCACCATGCCGGGCGGCTCGTCCGGCTTACAACCCCCGCTAGCCTCCAGCAGGGTGCCAAAGCGAGACCAGACCGTCAAGCCTAAGTCCTTCCGAAACTTGACCGAAAAGGAACGCGATGTTCTCCCCCGGAATGCCGAGTTGAGAGGCGATCGAGCCCGGCAGCCAGCCGAATATGCCGCTGCTCTCGGTTTTGGGCTTCCAATCGACGATGGCAAGCCCGGACGCGAGCTTGCGTTCCTTTTCAAACCAGAGCTTGGCCGCTCGCTCGTCGCCGATTTCGTCCACAAGCTTGAGCGCCACCGCTTGGCGGCCGGAATAGACGCGGCCATCGGTCAGTCCCGGCACGGTGTAAGGCTGGATGTCGCGGCGCTCGGTCACGAGATCGACGAACCAGATCTTCGCCTCCTGCACCATTTCGGCGGCGACCGCGCGCCCCTTCTCGTCGGTCGGCTCGAACGGGCTCGGCACGGCCTTCAACGGGCCGCTCCGGACCTCTTCGACCTTCACCCCGATGGTCTTCATCAGCTCGGTGACGTCGGCCCACTGAAAGATGACGCCGACCGATCCGGTGATGGTATTGCCGTAGACGAAGATGCGGTCGGTGGCGATCGCCGCGATATAGGCGGCCGAGGTGGCGAGCGTGCCGCAAACGGCGACGACGGGCTTTTTCTCCGCCACCCTTCGGATCGAGTCATAGAGGGCTTCGCCGCCGGTGGTGGTGCCGCCGGGGCTATTGATGTCGAGGATGACCGCCTTGACCTGGTCCGACTTCGCGATCTTGTCGAGCAGCTCCTGCAGCTTCCGGTCGTCGGTGATGATGCCGCTGATCGAGACGCGCGCGATATGGGGCAGAAGCCCGGACGAGCCCATCATGCGCTGATCGCCCGCGACCAATCCGGCCAGAAAGAGCACGGCGAGGACGAGCGCGGCGATGCGCCAAAGCGCGAGCCTGCGTCTCAGGCGGCGGCGGTCGATCACGGTTTCGGCGTCGAGCACGTTTCGGATCGCTCTCAAGATAGAAGCTTAAAGCGCGCGAAGGTGCGGGCTTCGCGCCCACTTCTATTCCTCGGATTCGGACTCGTTGCTTGCCTCGGGCTCGGCGTCCACTTCAGGCGCCGCGTCGTCATTGGCCTCGGCGCTGTCGGCGGCCTCGTCGCTATCGGCAGTCTTGGCCTTCGACACCCGCTTGCGCTTAGGCTTCTCGGCCGGCTCCTCGGTATCGTCCTCTTTCGCCCGGCTCAGAGCGGCACCGAGAATATCGCCGAGAGAGGCGCCGGAATCGGTCGAGCCATATTGGGCGACAGCCTCCTTCTCCTCGGCGATTTCGAGCGCCTTGATGGATACGCCGATCTTGCGAGTCTTGGCATCGACTTGGGTCACGAGCGCATCGAATTTCTCGCCGACGCCGAAGCGATCGGGCCGCTGCTCGGAGCGGTCGCGGGAAAGGTCGGAGCGGCGGATGAAGGTGGTGAGGTCGTTGGCGATGATCTTGGCGTCAAGGCCGTTGTCCTTGACGGCGACAACCTCGCAGGTCACGCGCATGCCCTTTTTGAGCTTGTCGCTCGGCGCTCCCGACACAAACGGATCAGGGGTGAGCTGCTTGATGCCGAGACTGATGCGCTCTTTTTCGGCGTCGGCCTCAAGCACCACGGCTTTGACCATATCGCCCTTGTTGAAATCCTTGAGCGCGTCCTCGCCGGATTTCGTCCAGTCCAAATCGGAAAGATGCACCATGCCGTCGATGCTGCCGTCGAGCCCGACGAACAGCCCGAATTCGGTGATGTTGCGGATCGGGCCCTCGATATTGGTGCCGGGCGGATTGCCGGCGGCGAAAGCGATCCACGGATTCTCCTGAGTCTGTTTGAGACCGAGCGAGATGCGGCGCTTTTCGGGATCGACCTCGAGCACCTGAACCTCGACCTCCTGGCTGGTCGAAATGATCTTGCCGGGATGGATGTTCTTTTTAGTCCAGCTCATCTCCGACACGTGGATCAGGCCTTCCACGCCGGGCTCAAGCTCGACGAAGGCGCCGTAATCAGTGATGTTGGTGACCGTGCCCTTGAGGCGCGCGTCGACCGGATATTTGGCGGCGATGCCCTGCCAAGGATCGGCCTCGAGCTGCTTGATGCCGAGACTGATGCGCTGGGTTTCAGGATTGATGCGAATGATCTGAACTTTGACGCTGTCACCGACGGTGACGATCTCGCTCGGATGGGCCACGCGTCTCCATGCCATGTCGGTGACGTGGAGGAGGCCGTCGATGCCGCCGAGATCGATGAAGGCGCCATAATCGGTGATGTTCTTGACCACGCCCTCGATGACCTGCCCCTCTTCGAGCCGGGCCACGATCTCGCTGCGCTTCTCCGCTCTCGTCTCCTCGAGCACCGAGCGGCGCGATACGACGATGTTGCCGCGGCGCCGATCCATCTTCAGGATCTGGAAGGGCTGCGGCATGTTCATCAGCGGTCCGACGTCGCGGATCGGGCGAATGTCGACTTGGCTGCCGGGCAGGAAGGCCACGGCGCCATCGAGGTCGACGGTGAAGCCGCCTTTGACGCGGTTGAAGATCACGCCTTCGACGCGCTCGCCCGCCTTGTATTTCTCTTCAAGCCGCGTCCAGCTCTCTTCGCGCCGGGCTTTCTCGCGCGACAGCACCGCCTCGCCGAGCGAGTTCTCGACGCGCTCGAGATAGACGTCGACTTCATCACCGACGGAGAGGCCGGCGGGGCGTCCGGAGATGCTGAATTCCTTGAGGGGCACGCGGCCTTCGGTCTTGAGACCGACATCGATTACCGCAACGTCCTTCTCGATACCGACGATGGTGCCTCTGATGACGCTGCCCTCTTGCAGCGCCGTGGCTGACAGCGACTCCTCGAGCAGGGCCGCGAACTCGTCGTGACTCGGATGGCTGATGCTTGCTTGCGGCTCGTTCATCTAAACTCCTGCTGCGCGTCCCTTTAGTCGTGAAGCCATATCCCATGCCGGCGCGGAGAATTTCGCGAAGCGCGGGGGCTAGTCCGTTCGCGGCCGTCACGATGCCCTACCCGGATATCGGCGGAGAGTATCGGAATGGAGCACTAATGCGAAAGGGGCACGATCCTCTTACGAGGCGCACCCTGCACGCGCGAGCGCAGCATCGATCAGATCGATGGCAGCCTTGAACGCGGCGTCTATATCCAAATTTGTGGTGTCGAGCAAGTACGCGTCGGGTGCTTTTCGCAAGGGGGCCGCCTCCCGGCCCGCGTCGCGCTCGTCCCGGCGCCTGATATCGGAGAGCACCTCGGCCTCTTTTACCGCCGCACCGGACTGTTTCAGCTCGATATAACGCCGCCGCGCCCGCTCCTCGGGGGTTGCGGTGACGAAGATTTTGACCTCGGCGTCGGGGCAAATCACCGTGCCGATATCCCGGCCGTCGATGACCGCCCCCTCTTTGGCCAGAGCGAAGCTCCGTTGATAGGCGAGAAGTGCCCTTCGCACCTCGGCATGGCTGGCCACGAGAGAGGCGGCCTCGCCTAGGCCAGGCTGGCGCAAGGTGGGATCGTCGAGCGTGGCCGGATCGAGCCGTTGCGCGCTTTCCAGCGCGGCCGCCTGGTCGGCGGGATGTCCTCCCCGCAAAACCGTGTCGCGGGCGACGGCGCGATAGAGGGCGCCGGTGTCGAGATAGGCAAGCGCATAGTAAGCCGCGACGCGCTTGCCGATCGTGCCCTTGCCCGAGGCCGCGGGTCCATCGATGGCAATGATCATCTGAACTCCGCCCCGAGCTTGGTCATGAGCGGCACGAAGTCGGGAAAGCTCGTCGCGATCATGGCCGTGTCGTCGACCGTCACCGGCTTCTCGGCCCCCAGTCCGAGGATGAGAAAGGCCATGGCGAGGCGGTGGTCCATATGCGTCGACACCAACCCGCCGCCGCGAACCGCGCCCCTCCCCGTCACGATCAGATCGTCGCCCTCGATGCGCGCGTCGACGCCGCACGCCACCAGACCCGCGAGTGTCACCGCGAGGCGGTCGCTCTCCTTCACCCGCAGCTCCGACAATCCCTCCATGCGCGTCTCGCCCTCGGCGAAGGCGGCGATCACCGCCAGCACGGGATATTCGTCGATCATGCTCGGCGCGCGCAACGGCGGCACGGTCACGCCATGAAGCGCGCTGGTCTTGATCCGCAAATCGCCCACTGGCTCGCGACCGTCGTGGCGTAGATCGATGAGCTCGATGTCGCCGCCCATCTCGCGCACGGTCTCGATCAAACCGGTGCGCGTCGGATTCATCAGCACACCCTCGATCACAATGTCCGAACCCTGGCAAATGATCGCCGCGGCGAGGGCAAAGGCGGCCGAGCTCGGGTCCCCCGGCACGACGACCGGTACGCCCTCGATTTCGGCATCGCCGCGAATGGTGACGGCGCGACGGCCGTCCGCCTCATCCGTGATGGAAAGCTCGGCGCCGAAATGAGCGAACATGCGCTCGGTGTGGTCGCGCGTGGCCAGAGGCTCGATCACAGTCGTGCGACCCGGCGCGTGCAGGCCCGCAAGCAGCACCGCCGACTTCACCTGCGCCGAGGCCACCGGCAATTCGTAGACGATCGGCACGAGATCTGGCGTGCCCCTGACGGTGAGTGGAAATGTCGCGCATCTCTCATCCGCGACGGAAAGGCCCATAAGCTGAAGCGGTGTCAGCACGCGCCCCATGGGGCGGCGGCAAAGCGAGGCATCGCCGGTGAAGCAAGCTTCCATGTCGTGGCCGGCGACCACGCCCAGCATCAAGCGGCTGCCGGTGCCCGAATTGCCGAAGTCCAGCACGCCGGCCGGTGCGCGCAAGCCGCCGACGCCCTGGCCCGTCACCTCGATGGCGCCTTCCTCGCGCCTGACCTCGGCCCCGAGCGCGGCGATGGCCGCTGCCGTGGCCATGACGTCGTCGGCCTCGAGCAGGCCAGAAATGCGGGTGCGGCCGGTGGCAAGCGCGCCGAGGATCAACGCCCGATGGGAGATCGACTTGTCGCCTGGCACCCTGATCGTGCCGGAAAGCGACCGCGAGGGAGCGGCGGTGAGAGGCTGTGACATGGTCCTTGGAATTTGGGGTGTTCAGGGCTCTCGATAGCTTTTGACAGCACCAGACAAGCGTGGCAATGGGGGTCGAAACGAGAGCCAATCATCGAGGACCGTCAATGTCGAAACCCGCGAGGGGCACCAAGCGCGTCTGCCAGAGCTGCGGCGCGCGCTTTTACGATCTGGGCCGCACCCCGATCGTCTGCCCCGTCTGTCAGGCCGCCTATCAAGTGACGCCACCCACGACGCGACGGGGGGAACGTGCGCCGGCGCCCGAGGTTCGGGTGAAGAAAGAGGTCGAGGTCGAGGCCATCGTGCCCGATCCCGAAACGATCAGCCTCGAGGAGGTCGATGAAGGCGGAGACGATGCGGTGGCCGAGGAGGACGAGGTGATCGCTGATCTCGGCGACGACGACGCCGAAATCCCCGCGGCCGACGACGACGACGACACGTTTCTGGAGGAGCCCGAGGGCGACGAGGAGGCGGACGTGTCCGGCATCGTCGGCGGTCCGGAGAAAGACGAAGTTTAGAACCCGTCAGACCCCGTCAAATGGCGGCATCGCCCAGGACTTTGACAGCTCGCGTCGCCGCCTCTAAAGCTGACGGTTCAGACTGACCCGGGGCCATAGCTCAGTTGGGAGAGCGCGTGAATGGCATTCACGAGGTCGGCGGTTCGATCCCGCCTGGCTCCACCATTTTCCGAACATAGATAGCTGAGACCATCTCGGCTCGCCGGCGGTTTGCGCGGCGGTGGGACGGGCTCAGCCATGCCCCTTGAACTAAGCCGCCCGTCAACTACCTACTCAGGGGCAAGGCCAAGACGGTGCGGCCGCCCGGTGCCTATTGGCCAATTCGTGGGGTTCGTCGAAATGTGGACCGATGAATGCGACTCCGGTCTGGTTTTCAGCGCCGCGCCCCCGCTTCCGCGCAACCTCTTGCTGCAATCGTTGCCGCGGCCGGAGCTGGACCGGTTAAACCCCTGTCTGCAGAAGGTTTCCCTCACCCCGAGGCGCTTCCTGCAACATGCCGGCGTCTCGATCGAGCACCTGTACTTCGTCGAGGACGGGCTCGTATCCATCCTCGCCAAGACCGACGAACGCAACGCCGTCGAGGTGGGTTTGATCGGGCGCGAGGGAGCGATCGGAAGCGCAGCGATCCTCGGGACGAGAATTTCGACGCTCAGCCATTTCGTACAGATCGGCGGCAGCGCCCTGAGTATCGGGATCGACGATCTCAACCGCGTCATGTCTGAATGTCCGCACCTGCGCGCGGCGTTGCACGGCTATCTACACGCTGCCTTGATGCAGAGTTCACAGTCCGCCGCCTGCAATCTCAGGCATTTGTTCTTGCCGCGCCTGGCGCGATGGCTCCTGATGGCGCAAGACCGGAGCGGATTGGACGCCCTTCCAATCACGCAAGATCTGCTCGCGCGGAGCCTCGGCGTTCACCGCCCCACCGTGACCGGGGCGTTCAAGCAGCTCGGGCGCCGTGGCATCTTTGCCGAACGGGGGCTGATCAGGATCCTGGATCGCTGCAGCCTCGAGCGAATCGCCTGCCGCTGCTACCGCGGCATGAGACTCCAGCGGGAGAGCTGGGAGCGATCGAAGACGAGGCGAAACCTCCTCGTCGGCCTCTCCGTTCTTGGCGCTCTGGTCGAAATTGAACTGTTGGCCGCGTGAGAGGCGCCCGGGAGCAAGCCCCGGGCACCTCGAGAGGAACACCTATCCGGCGACGACACCCTTGCACTGTGAGTCGTCGTTCTTGACCTCTTCCAAGAATTTCCGGGCCGCATCCATCGAGTCGTAGCCGTCGGCGTTGCCGATAGCGGTCTTGCCGGCACTCATCCCCGTGCCTGGCGCGCTTTGAACCACCGAGCAATTGCCGACCATGTCGACGGTAACGAAATATTTCTCCGCGGCGAAGGCAGGGCCTGCCATTCCAAGCACCAGAAGGCTCGTGACGATCCATTTTTTCATCTCAGCATTTTCCTTTCATGTTTCGGAATGCCCCCGCCTGAAGCGGATATGGGCTGAAGGCCCAGGCGTGACAGGGCCTTGGAGCTGAGACTCGGTATGGTAGCCGACGCAGTATCGAGCGTGCGGATGCCAATGGGGCTTTTAGATATCGCCCAGTCCCCCACCTCCTCAGTTGCGACTGAACAGCATGCGGGAGCTCGGACATGGACTATGTGGTTGAAGCGAAAAAATTCGTTCAGCAGGCGGCCGATTCCGGCCATCCGGACGTGGTCAAGGAATACCTCAAGATCGCCGACTGGTTTCTTTGCCAAGAGATTGGGCAGCGAGATGCGGCATCCAGTCAGTCAACCGGAAAGCCGGCAGAGCTTCTGTCAAATCCCGCTTGATGCCGTCGCAGTGGTCCAACGGCTTGGCAGCGCCTAACATCAGGGTTCAAATACGCACGCGATAGCGCCGTCGATTTGCTCCCTGCGCGCCAGCCGAGGTTGAATGTCGTATCTGCACGATGGCTATTTCAGCGCGGGCCTGGATGCGGAC
>JBBQKN010000024.1:0-46354 GCA_038326945.1 Hyphomicrobiales bacterium | reverse complement strand
CATCCCCGAAGAATACGTGCCCGACCTGCAAGTTCGGCTTCAGCTCTATCGCCGGCTGTCGGGGGTCGAGAGCCACGACGCCATCGAGGCCTTTGCCGCCGAGCTGATCGACCGCTTCGGTCCGTTGCCCGATGAGGTGGGCCATCTGCTCGATATCGTCGAGATCAAGGGACTATGCCGCCAGGCTGGCATCGAGCAGATCGATTCCGGGCCCAAGGGCGCGTTCATCGCCTTCCGCAACAAGAGCTTCGCCAATCCGGAAGGGCTGATCGCCTTCATCCGAGCCGAAGGCACTGGAGTGAAGCTCCAGCCCGATCACCGGCTGATCTATTACGCCGATTGGGATACGCCGGAGGAGCGGCTTAAGGGCACGCGCGAGCTGCTCGGACGTTTGGTCGAGATCGCTGGCCTGGTGAAGAAGGCCGCTTAGCCTCGCGCCAGCGCGTCGCGGCTCACGCGGCCATCGGCGTCGCGCGGGATCGTTTGCGTGATGACGATCCGATCCGGGAATTTGTAAGGCGCGACGCCGTGATGGCGCAAGACTCTGTGCAAGGCCTCGATGGAAATGAGCCGGCCATGCTTCGGCACCACGGCGGCGAACAGACGATCGCCGAGGATCGGGTCCAGAAGCGCGAAGCAAGCCGCGTCCAGGAATCCCGAGTAGCTCTGATAGATCTCGTCGAGCTCAGCCGCGGCGATGGTGAAGCCGCCATGGGATAGAAGCTCGGTGTCGCGGCCGAGCTTGAGCAGATCCTCGGTCTGCCCGGCCCATTGGCCGCGCAAGCCCGAACCGACGAAGCCTTGGCCATCGGGCGCGAGCGGGCCGCCCGCCGATCCTCTGGGGCAGACGGGCCCGCGCAGCTTGACGTCCCTTGCTTGTCCTGCGGTGCAATCACCGCCGAGCATGGTCTCGAGCAACATAGCGCTGTCGCCATTTTCGGCCCTCACATGAATCTTGCCGCACGGCAGGAGCGTGGGATCGAACTTGGCATCGCGCAGGCGCACGAGGCTGACGAGGTCGCCGAGCGGGTAAAGATCGAATTGCGCCCCATCCTCGCCTAGTTGGGCCGAGGCCAACTCCGCCACAGGCCACACGCGGCCGATCCGCCTGAGCTTGCATTGGGGATGGTCGAACACGCCATCGCCTTTGAGGGCCGCCAGCATCGGCGCTGGAAGTGCAGTGACGGTCGCACCGCCCTCCAGAAGCTGCCGCGCAAAGCCGTCCCGATGGAAGGGCTGGTGTTGCAGCAGCGCGCCGCCGCTGATCAGCCACGGCATCAGCCCGAGCGCAAGCCCGGCAGGCCCCGTCAGCGGATAGGGGTTGAGGATCGTGTCGCCATGATCGAGCGACAGCGCCAGGACCGTCATCGCGCCTTGCGCGAGCAGGTCCTGCTCGCCGCGGAAGACAGGCAGAAGCGGCTCGCCGGCGCGCGCGGTGAAGGTGATGAGCGCGGGTCCGTCGATTGCTCCCGCCGCGTCAGTGGGTAGGCGCCCGCGTGCGTCTCGCGGAAGGAGAAGCGCCGCGTCGAGGGGGGTCACGCCGTCGGGTAGATCGGCGCCGAAGCCGAGCACACAACGAACCGAAGCCTCATCCGTGGCAATCTCGCACAGTCCTTGCAGCGGGCTCTCATCGGCGAAGTCGCCAATTCCGAGCAGGGCGCAGGGCTTGAGCTCGGCCACGACTTTGGCGATTTCCATGCGCCGCCACAGCATCGGCAGCGCGCAAACCGCGAGCCCTGCTCGCCACGCGGCAAGCAGGGTCAACGGGTGCTCGACCAGGTTGGGAAGCTGGATGGCGATCAATTCGCCTGGCTTGAGTCCACGCCCGGTAAAGACGCTGGCAAGCGCATCGATCGCGAGATCGGCCTCGCGGTAGCGCAACGACCTGCCGGCCCCCAGCCCATGCCGATTGGGTGGATCGGCAAGGGCGAGCGCCTCGGGGGATTGCTCCGCGCGCCGGCGCAGCAGACCCTCCGCCGTAAGCCGAGGGCTTGGCCTCGGCTCGGGTTCTCCCATCTCGGCGGCGAGACTGCTCGTGGCCATCGCGGTCAGGGCTGAGCCGGCCTTTCGCTTTCGGCCTTTGGCGGCGTCGGCTCCATCCACCAGCTGTCGAGCTGATAGCCATAGAGCGGCGTCTCCGGCGGCCGCCGCAGCTCGCGCCAAAAGGCCAGCCATTGGTGCGGAAGATGGAACAGGGGGATGACATAGTCGCCGGACAGAAGAAGACGGTCGAGCGCGCGGACCGCGTCGACGAAGCTCGCACGATCCTTCGCCTCCAGCATGGCTTGGATCATGGCGTTGACGCCGGGGCTTTTAACGCCCGCATAGTTGAACGAACCCTCGGTCACCGCAGCCTCGCTTCCCCAACGAAAGGACTGCTCATTGCCCGGAGATGGCGACACCGGCCAGTCATACTGGATCATGTCGAAATCGTAGGTCTGCTTGCGCCGCTGATACTGGGCTGAATCAACTTGCCGGATTCGCGCGTCGATTCCCACCTGTTTCAGGGCGCGGGCATAAGTGAGGAGCAGACGCTCCTCGGCTCTGGTCGCGGCGAGGATCTCGAAGGCGAAAGCCTCGCCCGTCGCCTCGTGGATGAGATTGCCCCCCTTGAGCCGGTAGCCGGCCTGCTCCAGCAGCGCCAGCGCCGCGACGCGGCCCTTGCGGTTCTGACCTGAATCGTCGCTCACCGGGAAGGCGAAGCTCCCGTCCATGATTTCAGGTTTGACGTCGTCCGCGAACGGCGCGAGCAGCGCCCGTTCTTGCGCGTCGGCTGGACGGCCATGGGAACTCAACTCGGAACGATCGAAATAGCTTTGGGTGCGCGCATATTGGCCGTGATAGAGCGTGCGGTTGATCCATTCGAAGTCGAACAGCGCGATCAGCGCTTGGCGCACGCGAGGATCGGCGAAGAGCGGCCGCCGCGTATTGAACACGAGCGCGGACATGCCTGCCGGGACCTCGATGGGGAATGCCTCCTTGACCACGCGGCCGTCGCGGAACGCGGGAAAGTCGTAGCCTTCCGTCCATCGCGTCGGATCGTCCTCCGGCCGCACCTGGATCGCGCCCGACTTGAACGCCTCGAACATGCTGCTGCTGTCGCGGTAATAGTCGATGCGGATCTGATCGAAATTATAGAGGCCGCGATTGACGGGGAGATTCGCGCCCCAATAATTCGGGTCGCGTTTGTAGGTGATGCTTCGACCGGGCTTCACCTCCTCGATGAGATAGGGTCCACTCCCGATCAGCGGTTCGAGGCTCGTCTTTTCGAAACTGTCCGCGTCGATCAGATGGCGCGGCAGTACCGGCATTAAGCCAATGATGAGCGGCATCTCGCGGTCGCCGCCGCCGTCGAAGGTGAATCTCACCTTGCGGTCGCCCGTCTTCTCGACGCGGACGACTTTCTGATAATAGGAGCGGTGGTTCGGCCGCCCGTGGTCGCGCAGCAACGCATGCGAGAAAATCACGTCATCGACCGTAATCGGGGTGCCGTCAGAGAACTTTGCCGCGGGGTTTAAGGTGAACTCGACGAAGCTTCGATCCGGCGGCGTCTCGACCGTCTCGGCGATGAGGCCATAGAGCGAGAAGGGCTCGTCATAGGCGCGCGCCAGCAAGCTCTCATACACATATTCCCGCACGCCTTCGGCGCCGACGCCCTTGATGATGAGCGGGTTGAGGCTGTCGAAGGAGCCTCGCTTGGCCAGCGTCAGCCGGCCTCCCTTCGGCGCATCCGGATTCACGTAAGGAAAGTGAGCGAAGCCTGCGGGCTCGCCTGGCGCGCCATGCATGGCGATCCCGGTGGCTGGTTCACACCAGCCGCTGCCGGGGACCAGCAGGAGGCACAGCATGAGGAGCGAAATAGGGGCTTTCAACGGCGAACGCGGGTGGCTATAGATGCTTCCGATTGCGGCATGACCTAAGGGTAGCATGGCTCGCCCAGACGGACAGGTCTAAGGGCGGGGTCGACCTTGCAGGGATCTTGACGGGAAAGAGCGCAAAACCGAGCCGCAAGGCCCGTTTGAGCGAGTTCTCCGTCCGTCAAATCCAGCCACGTCCATGCCTCATTTCAGGTATTGACCTCTAAGTGAGGGACGCGGCAAACGAGCTTGAGTGTAAGCTCACCGCCAGCGAAAACGAGGAAAGGCCGGTTATGATCTCGTCGCTTGATCATTGGAAGTTTGTCCGCCGCGCGGTTGGGCCGGCGTTGGTGGCGGGTCTTGTTCTAGGCTTCGGCATGTCTCTTGCCGTGGCGCAGGAGGGTCAGCCCGTGCCCAAGACCGCGGCGCCCGCGCCAGCGGCTCCCACGCCAGCGGCTCCGGTCGCCGGCACGGCGGCAACCGAAGAATCCGCTTGGGTCAAGCTTTGCCTGAAGAACGATCAGACCGGCGAAAAGCAGGTCTGCCTCGTCAATCATGAAGGGCTCGAGCCCAATACCGGCATGGTTCTCGTGGCCGCTGCGGTCAGGACCATCGAAGGCGAAGACAAGCAGCACCTCCTGGTCAGATTGCCCACCGCCTACTCGCTGGTGATGCCGGCTGGTGTGCAGCTCAAGATCGACGAGGACGAGCCGATCCAGTTGCAATACGCCGTTTGCTTCCCGACGAGCTGTCAGGTCCAGATGGAACTGACCAAGGAAATGTTCGAGAAGATGCGGAATGGCAAGCAGATGGTCGTGGCTGCTATGAACATGCAGCAAAAGGCTATGGCTTTCCCGGTGCCGCTCACCGGTTTCAGCAAGACCTTCGATGGCCCTCCGGTCGATAACGTTAAATATGAAGAGGCCAGGCGGCAGATGATGGAGAAATTCCGTCAGCGCCAGATGGAGCTAGCCAACAAGGCGACGGAGGCCCAGCAGAAAAAGGATCAGGCTGGCGGGGCTCCGGCGCAGCCGGCTGTGCCGAACGCGACCGTCGCGCCGCCGAAGACGCCGGCAGCGGGCCAATAAGCGCTCACGCCTATCGCTGTTGACATGAGACAGGGCCGTGCCACATCAGGCGCGGCCTTTCGCTTGTTTCGGTCAATGTTCCTGGACGAAGCGAAAGCGGAAGATGCCGTCTCTCAGATCCTCGAACAGCTCCGACACCTGCGGATGGCGCAGCGGCTCGTCGGAAGGGTCGGGCTCGAGATTCTGCTCCGAGACATAAGCGATGTATTCCGTGTCGGCGTTCTCGGCGAGCAGGTGATAGAACGGCTGGTCCTTGGCCGGGCGAACATCCTGCGGGATCGAGCGATACCACTCCTCGGTGTTCGAGAAGCTCGGATCGATATCGAAGATCACGCCTCGGAACGGATACATCCGATGGCGCACCACCTGGCCAATCTGGAACTTGGCGCTGCGGACGATGGACATGGTCAATCCCCCAACACTTAAAAAGATAAGACTGAAGGGCCGGGAGACTGTCAACGGCAAATGAGCCTTATGCAGACCTCAAGACCAGCGACGGTTTGACCACATGAATTGATCGGGATTTTCCCTGATCCAGCTCTCAAAATGCCGCTGAATTGCTGCCGTGATGCTGCGGATGTCCTCGGCTTGATTGTTGGTCCGGGGAATCCGCAACTCGTTAACATTGATGTCGAAGCAGGCGCGATTGCCGATGCGCACGCAGCGCCCGATCCAGATGCGGGCCCCGACCCTGCGCGCGATCATGGCCGCAATCGGCATGCTCTTGGCCGGGTAGCCGAAAAACGGAACCGCCACGCCTTGCGCGTCGTACAGGTCGGAGATGAAGCCGAGGCGTCCACCTTGGCGCACATAGTCCATGATCAGTCGCGCCGTCTTCTGGCCTTCGTCGTTCCCCGCCGCTCGCCCGCGGCCGAACAACCCGCCGGGATAGAGATCCTCCCGCTGGGCGCGGAGGTAACGGTCGACGTAAGGGTTCTTCACCAGCCGATAGACCCCGGCGGGACGCACACCGGCCTGCGTCACCGGCCACATGCCGATTTCCCAATTGCCCATATGCATGGTCACGATCAACGCCGGGCCCATCTTGCCCTTGTACCGGGCGATCCAATGGCCGTTGGTGACGTGGAGCCGCCCGGGCTCCTTGAGGATACGGTCGATATTCATGGTCTCGACCATGACGCGGCCGAGATTTTCCCACATGCGCCGCGCGATCTGCTCCCGCTCTGCCGCCGACTTGTCGGGGAAGGCGCGTTCGAGATTGGCGAGTGCGCGCTTGTGTCGCCGGTTGAAGGGGGCGATCAGCCGCCAGGCCTTGGCCGAGATGGTGCCGGCGACATCGATGGGAAACAGGCGGACGAAGCCGATCAAGACCCGCAAAACGGCATATTCGGCCCGGTAGCGGAAATCGCGTAGGGGCGGGATCGCAGACGGCTCGGCCATGGGCGGGGCGGGTGCTTTGCTCGGAACTCTTGGGGTGAATGAGGCTTAACGTCCTGGCAAATCGAACCCCAAGCGTCAAGCCTGGAGGCCACGGCCGGCGGCGCCCGGGCGCATCAGGCTCGGCAGCTCCGTGGGTGGGGCCATGCCGATGCGCATGACCAGACGGCGCAAGGGTGCGAGCGCATTCAGCCCATGAGAGAGAACGCCCCGCGCCGCCTGCAGGGGCAGGAATCCCGAAAGCAGCGATCGGCTCAAGAGGTCGATGCCGAGCGTTCGGGTCAGCACGTCGAGCTTGCGCGCGCGCTCATAGGCGCTCAACACGTCATCGTCGCCAGGGTCGCGTCCCTCGCCAAGTGCCGCGCCGACGCAATCGGCCAGCGTCGCCGCGTCGCGCAGGCTGAGATTGAGGCCCTGGGCCCCAATCGGGGGGAGGATGTGGGCCGCCTCGCCCACGAGCGCGATGCGATGCCCCACGAGACGTTCCGCCGTCAGACCCTTGACCGGAAAATGCGCGCGCTGGCCGACTTCGCCGACGCGACCAAGATGTCCGCCGAGGCGCGCCTCGAGCGCCGCCCCGAAGCCGCGCGCATCGAGCGCCATCAGCGCGTCGGTCTCCGCCATCTCGCCGATCCAGATCAAGCTGGAGGCACCAGGGTCGGTGAGGGGCACGGTGGTGACGGAGCCACCCCGCCGATGCAGTTCGATCGACATGCCGCGATGCGGCTCGGCATGGGTGAAGCTCGTCGCGATGGCGCCCTGGCCATAGGCGCTCTCAGACACGGCGATGCCGGCCTCCTTGCGGCAGATCGAATGCCGGCCATCGGCGCCGACCACGAGCCGCGCGACCGCGAGCGAGTCTTGTGCGTTCGTCAATGAGGCCTGGCTGGACGAAACCGCGATGCGGTCGACATTTGACGGCTGAAGCGCAACCAGCCCCGACGCTGCCCGCCGGTAGAGCGCCTCGACTAGCACGCTGTTGGCGATGTTGTAGCCAAAGGCCTCGAGGCCGAGCTCGCTCGCCCTGAACTCGACGTCCGGCGCGCGGAGCAATCCGTCCGAATCATCGAGAATGCGAATCGCCTTGAGCGGCGCCGCGTGGGCGCGGAGAGCGGCCCAGACCCCGAGCGCCTTCAACATCTCCACCGAGCTTTCGAGCAGGGCCGCGGTCCTGGTATCGAGCGGTTGCTTGCTCTCGGGCAGCGGCGGGGTCCCGATCAGCGTCACCCGGGCACCGACATGGGCAAGCGCCAGCGCCACGGCCAAGCCCGTGGGTCCGGCGCCGACGACGGCAACGTCCGTCCGATCCGTCTGGCTCGAAGGAGAGGGATGTTCCATCAAGCTTCTTTAGCGCGGAAAGCAGCGACCCGGCGAGGGCAGTCCTTGGCTTTGCGCCTTGACCATTGATTTCCTTGCACCCGTTCCCACAGCCGGTCGCCACCGTGGCTGAACAGCAACAGATTTATTGAAAAGCCGGCCTGTCGTGAGGCTGTCACGAGAGTGTCACTGCTCCCCTTCTAGGCTCGGACCATAGAACACAAAGTGTTGATTGCTTGAGCGGGCGCCTTGTCCAGCTAGGCCACGAGAGGGAAGCTGCGGACTCAAGGGGAAGAGGCAGCAGTCCTTCAAGCGTCGTTTAAAAGAGAGGAGTAGAAGAGGTCATGACCGAAGGACTGAGGGGGACCGCAAGCCTGATGGCGATGGCTGCCCTGTTAACAATGACGGGGGCGCTGGTCGCCGTCTCGAATTCCGCCAAAGCCGCCGATCTCGGCGGCGATTGCTGCGCCGATCTCGAAGAGCGTGTCGCCGAGCTTGAGGCCACCACCGTCCGCAAGGGCAACAAGAAGGTCGCAGTGACGCTTTATGGACGCATGAACCGCGTCGTGAATTTCTGGAACGACGGTCAAGAATCGAACGCCTACGTCCTCAACAGCTCATACAGCTCCAGCCGCTTCGGCATGAAGGGTAAAGCCAAAATCGGCGGCGGCGACTGGACGAGCGGCTTCCAAATCGAAATCGAGGACGAGGGCAATCTGTCGAAGTTCGTCGACCAGTTCAACGACAACCCGGATAATGGCAGTTTGAGGCTGCGCCGGTCCGCGATCTATTTGGAGAACGAGAAATACGGCACCCTGTGGCTCGGCCAGCAGAGCACGGCGAAGGACGACATCGTCAAGGATACCTTCGTCATCAAAGGTCTCGACCAGACCATGTTCGCCGACTTTTACATGAACTGGAGCTTCTTTCTGAGACCCGTCGGCGCCCCCAACAATGCCGAGGGTCTCTCGACGGTTCGCTTCCGCGATATTGGGCGCTGCTACAGCACCAGCAGTGCGGCCTTCGATTGCTCGACCCGCCGCCAGGAGATCCGCTACGACACGCCTGAGATGTATGGCTTCACCTTGAGTGGCGCCTGGGGCGAAGACGATATCTGGTCCGCGGCGGCACGCTACACGGCCCATTGGGGCGAGAACTGGAAGGTTGGCGCCGGTATCGCTTATGAAGGCATTACCGACGAACTGACGAGTTCCGGCGGGGGCGGCGTGCCGAACCAGCACTTCAAACGGGACACGAAGGAATGGGCGGGGATGGCCTCGATCATCAACGAGCCGACCGGTCTGTTCCTGTGGGGCGCTTTCAGCAACTCCAAAAACGACGATATCGGTGCCTATGGTGTGTTCACCGGAAGGCGCCCGCCCGAGATGCACGCCTGGGACCTCGCCGGTGGTATTCACAAGGGCTGGTTTGCTCCTGGCAAGACCACAATCTGGGGCGGCTACACCGAAGACAAGGACGGCCTTGGCGGCTTCACGCGGACCACAGTTTCCTCGTCCGTGGCCGGCACCGGGTCCTCCTATTCGGTCTGGGATGGCAAGGTTGACGGCGGCGCTTTCGCCAACATTCCCTTCGACACCGAGATCACCGCCTCGAAGACGACCAAATATTACTTCGCCATCGATCAAGCGATCGACTCGGCGGCTCTCAATCTCTACGCCGCCTACCAGCACATCGATCCCCAGATCAAATTGGTCGACAGCAATCTGGATCGCGTTCCCATCGCGCTCAAGGAATTCGACGTGTTCTACATGGGCGGCCGCATCCAGTTCTGATTTTCAGCGTCCCCCTTCCCGGGATGCCAGGACCGCCCTTCGGGGCGGTCCTTTTTTGTGCGCTAGCGAGATGAAGCCGCTCCAAGCCTGTGGCGGAAGCGCCACAGGAAAGCTCACACAGACTCAAATTTTCTAATCTTAGCAAGCCATTAACCGCGTTTGCGGCACGCTTGAAATCCCTGACCCAGGCGCGCATTTTGTAAGTGGAGAGTAAACCATGCGAACGGCCTGGACAGTTACGGCTGCAATGATCGCGCTTGCGATTGGCGTGGGGTCCGCGCTCGCATTTCAGGAAACGCCGGAACCTCCGCCAGCCGAAGCCGTGCAGGCTCTGCCCGAGATCGTGGGGCCCGCTCTCGACCTGCAATCGCCTCCGACCGGTCCAGCGCCAGTGCAGACGCCCAAGAAGACCGGAGGCACGGTCTTTGGTTTCAGCGTGCTGCCCAAGCTCGACTTCGGACTCGAGCTGCTCTACAGCGAGCAGCCGATGGCGTTGCAGCAGGGCTCTCTGCCGCAAGGTTCACTACCCGAGGACAGCGACCTTTCCGTGCTTGGCAAGGTCAAGCGCCAATTCTAGACTCTTGGCGACGGTCACCACGCCCCGCCGTCTCACCATCGCCGCTTCCGCGCGCTCGTTCCATGCCTGGATAGAGGGCGCTTGATCATGCGCCTGCGTGCCGCCGCAGTGCATCTCCTAACGGCGACCGGAGCCGCCTTCGCGCTGCTCGCGCTTATCGCCGCGGCGCGAGGCGAATGGCAGCTGATGCTCGCATGGTTGGGCGTGGCGCTCGTCGTCGACAGCATCGATGGACCGCTCGCCCGGCGCGTTGGCGTGACGGCGGTGTTGCCGCGCTGGAGTGGTGAGAGGCTAGATCTGATCGTCGACTTCCTGACCTATGTCATGATTCCGGCCTTTGCTCTCACCCAGGCCGACCTCCTGCCGGCGCCGTTCCGGCTCACGGCCGGCATCGCCATCGTCCTGTCGAGCCTGTTCCACTTGGCCGACCTAAAGAGCAAAACCGGGGAGGGCTATTTCGTCGGCTTTCCCGCCATCTGGAATGTCGTCTGCCTCTATTTGTTCGCCTTCACCCCTCCGCACTTGGTTTCGCTCCTGATCGTCGCTGTCTTCGTGGTGCTCACCTTCGTGCCGATCCTCAGCGTGCACCCGTTTCGCGTGACCGAATGGCGGCCGGTCATTTGGCTCGTGACGGCATTTTGGGGCGTGGGAGCCATCGGCGCCGTGGCCAACCCGTTTCCCTCGCCGCTCTGGGTCAAGCTGCTGCTCGCCATCACCGCCGTCTGTCTCGCGGCCGTCGGAGCGCATCAATCCTGGCGCAACGCGAGGGGTGCTCTCTGAACGAAGCTTGGCGATGGACCTCCGCCAAGGCCTACGCTATTAGCTCCGAAATAGAGTCGGTTCGAGCAACCTCCCATCAGCAGAACGATGATCGAATTCCTGACCGATCCGCATGTCTGGGTGAGCTTCCTCGCCTTGAGCGCGATGGAGATCGTGCTCGGGATCGACAACGTCGTCTTCATCTCGGTCATGGTCTCGCGCATGCCGCAGTCGCAGCGGCTGATGGCGCGCCGTGTCGGCCTCTCGCTCGCGCTCATCTTCCGCGTGGCGATGCTGGCCGGGATCGCCTGGTTCATTCATCTGACCACGCCGATCTTCAGCATCGGCGGCTTTGACTTCTCCTGGCGCGATCTCGTGCTCATCGCCGGCGGGCTGTTCCTGCTCGTCAAGGGGACGCGTGAAATCCATGAGGACATCGAAGGCGATAACGGTGAGTCGGGCGGCTCGGTCGTCGCCGCCACCGTAACCTCGGCGATCCTTCAGATCGCCTTGATCGATCTCGTCTTCTCGGTCGATTCGATCATTACCGCCGTCGGCATGGCCGACCATATCGAGGTGATGATCGCCGCCGTGACCGTCGCCATCGTGGTGATGTATTTCGCCTCCGAACCGGTTGGGGCCTTCATCGAGCGGCACCCGACGACCAAGATGCTTGCGCTCTCTTTCCTGCTTCTGATCGGCGCGGCCCTGATCGCCGACGGCTTCCATTTCCACATTCCGCGCGCCTACATCTACTTCGCCATGGCCTTTTCGGCGGCGGTCGAGGCCGTCAACGTCATGGCGTCGCGCGCAAGGCGCAGGTCACGGGCCGCAAAGCGGGGACCGAAAGACGGACATTAAGTCCGAGAGGGACTTAACTTTGTCACGCAACTTCCTCGGCGAAGCCCAAAATTGACCTTTTTTCCCCGGCGCTATCGTTGCCTCACGTGTCTTAGAAAAAAGCAAGGGGAAGCGATGAAAATCGGAGCATTCGTGTTGGCTGCGGGCCTCGCCCTGCCGGTGCTTCCGGCGGCAGCCGAATCCGTTTCGCTCGCGGGCGACGAACTGCGCCAAGCGGTCAGCGGCAAGACCGTCTATCTCAACATTTCCGGGTTCGAGCTGCCGATCCGCTATTCAGCGAACGGCCGCATGAAGGGCTCCATGGGTGCCGTGGCGGCGAGCTTCTCGCGCGGCGATGGCTCATCCGATTCCGGCAAATGGTGGGTGGCCGACGACCAGCTCTGCCAGCGTTGGACGAGTTGGATGAATGGGCAGTCCTACTGCTACAAGCTCACGCAGAACGGCAATAAGGTGCAGTGGGTGCGGAACGACGGCCATTCGGGCACCGCGCGCATCGGCGGCTAAGCCGAACCACACCGCATCTCGCAATTGTTGGAGCCGCTTTCGAGCGGCTCTTCATTCCTTGAGCCGTTCACGGCGAGGATCGGCCAGGTGTCCGCGGCTTAGCCAGGAGCCAGGCTACGAACGCCGCTGCCGCCAGGGCCCCGAGCAGTTCTGCCGCGACGAAGGCCGGAACGTCGGCTGGCGCAATGCCGGCGAAAGTATCGGTCAGCGAACGCGCGATGGTCACGGCGGGATTGGCGAAGGACGTCGATGCCGTGAACCAATAGGCCGAGGTGATGTAGAGGCCGACGGCCATGGACACCGCATCAGGCTTGAAACGCATGCAAGCGACAATCGTCATCAGGAGCCCGAAGGTGGCAACGAACTCGGCGAACCACTGCGGCAGCCCGGTGCGCACCGTGGTGCCGATTTGCAGCGGGCTCAAGCCGAACATCAGATGCGCGAACAGGGCGCCGAGACACCCGCCCGCGATCTGTACCAGGATGTAAAAAAGCGCCTCGCGCTGGCTCAGTTCGCCCCTGATCGTCATCACCAGGCTGACGGCCGGGTTGAAATGCGCCCCCGACACGGGCGCGAAGATGATGATGATCACGACCAAGATGGCTCCGGTCGCAACCGTGTTGCAGAGGAGCGCCAGCGCCTCGTTGCCGCCGGCAAGCTTTGCGGCCATGATGCCGGAGCCGATCACGGCTGCAACCAGCAGCGCCGTGCCTAGCGCCTCCGCCGCCAAGCGGCGAGCTAAGTCGAACGTCTCCATCATCCCCCCAATTGCGTCCGGCCTATTCCCCGGCGTCAGCAGCAGGCCCCACCGCTTGCAGCCGGGGCTTCCCCCGCGGCGAAGGGGCTGGACGTCCCGCAGCCGGGAAAAATCCCATAATGCCTGGAGAAGTCGCCGATGAATTCGAAATGTTGCCGGAAGCGTGTCTCCGCCAGCATGCGCCAGGTATTGCCGCAAACCGGAAACACCTTGCCGGCCTCGATCGAATGATGGTTGTCGAGCTCAAAGGCGTTGGACTGCTCCGTGACGCTGCCGCGATAAACGACCGCCTGCCCATAATCCTCGCATGCGGGCTCCAGACCCTCGAGTTTGAACAAGCGATATGTCGCGGAGAAGAACGCCGCCGTGCCCAATTTATGCCTGACGGCCTCATGCGTAATCTCGATCGGCCGGCTGGCGACGAGGCGAGGGTCCAAGAACCCGGCACCCTTGGCCATGGGCAGGAAGTCGTTCCAATAGAGCGCCCCGCCGAGGCATTCGCCATACAGCACCGGGTCGGCCCTGACGACACCTGACAGCCGCCGATCGCAATAAACATCGGAGAAATAGAGTTCTCCGCCAGGCTTCAGCAGCCGGAACGCGCCGCGGAACACGGCCGGCTTGTCGACCGAAAGATTGATCACGCAATTGGAGACGATCACGTCGAAGCTCTCCGGCTCAAGCTCGAGCTCGTCCAGTCTTTCGATATAGCCCCCGAGGAAGCGCACATTGCTGCTTCCATAGCCGAAGCGCGTCTGGTGCCAGTCGAGATGGGTCCTGGCGGTCGCCAGCTGCTCCTCCGTCATATCGACGCCGACGACCTCTCCAGTGGGGCCGGCCAGTTGCGCCAAGAGATAGCTGTCGCGGCCCGAGCCCGAGCCAAGGTCGAGGATGCGCCGCCCACGAAGCTCCGGCGGAACGACGAGGCCGCAGCCGTAGTATTTGTTGACGACCTCAGGATGCACATTGGCCAGCAAAGGTTGTAAATAAGGCGGCAGCTCGGCGCCGTCGCAACAGGCGGAGGTCTTCAGATCCTTCGAGCTCTTCAGCAATTTGCCGTAATAGTCTTTGACGATATCGAGCTGCATTTCATCGGCCCTCGACTTGAGCTGCGGCAGCAACTCTCCTGGCTCGTTCGCCGGAAATCAAGCGGGGACTTTACGGCGGAGGCTCCAGTCACTCGCTTGTGATTTCCGCTTCATTGCCGGGGAGGGAGTGGACGGTTAGGATCGACCGGGCCGAGGGAAGTGAACGAAGGAGATATGAATGCGTCACCTCCCAATGATACTCGGCGCCGCGCTGCTGACGGCCTGCCTGTTCGCAGGTCCCAAGGCTAACGCCGCGCCCGTGCTCTCACCGAACAGCGCCGTGAACCTCGCCACGCTGGCCGAGACGGTCGGCTACCGCTATCGACGCGGCTATCGTCCGTATCGGTATTGGGGCCCCCGCTACTACCGGCCCTATGGCTATTATCGCCCCTACCGATATTGGGGCTACGGCTATCGGCCCTATCGCCGATATGGCTGGCGCTACTAGCCGGCATATCTAGGTCTGGCGGCCCGGGACCGGTGGATCATCTCCGCCGGGCCCGGCTTCCGGCGCGCGGCTGTGTGGCTTTGGGCCAACAGGTCAGACAATTTGCATAAAGAAATGCGTCCGCACCATCGAGCCTCTTGCGGAGAGCGCGCGACGTGAATTAGGCTAGTGCCGTCGAGTGAGTTCCGTAACCTGTAGCGTGAGTGTGTGTCTGTGTCGGACGATTCCGAGCACGTGGAGATTTTGCGCCGCGGCCCCAGGATATGGAACGCCTGGAGGCGTCAGCACCCGCTGGCTATTCCCAACCTCACTAGAATTTCCCTCAGCGTGAGCGAGCGACAGATGGGCCCGATGAATGGCGGCCCGGTCAATCTCGCATCAGCGCGGCTGCGCCGGGCATCCCTGCGCTTTGCGACACTTTCGGGCGCGACTCTCGAAGGAGCGGACCTGTCCGGCGCGGACCTGACCGATGCCCGTCTCGACGGCGCCAATCTCTCCAACATCGATCTGAGCCAAGCCGTGCTCGATCGCACGGATTTTGCCGGCGCCAAGCTCGCCGGCGCCAATCTCTGTGGCGGGGATCTGGCGCAGGCGCGCAATTTGACCCCGGCGCAACTTGCTGAAGCCGTGGGCGATCGGACCACCCTGCTGCCTCCAGGGCTGGAGATGCCAAAATCCTGGGTGATGAGCACGCTCGACCTGATTGAGGAGCAGGCGAGGGCGCCACAGCCTCCCGCTCCGGCGCCGGTGCGCGCTCCAAGCAACCGGGCCGCGCGGGTGTCCTGGCTTGTCGGCGGTCCCCTCCAGACGGCTTAGATTCTCATAGCAAAATTAAAAGCTTGTGGTGTCGGCGATTCCTCGTCGAGAGCGCCGTTCAGCCTCGCTTAGAGGTGACGGATGAGACCGATACGGCGGTGGTCAGTCCCTGTTGCTCGCAAGCATCGCGCTGGCCCGCATGCTCCCCGGACCGGATCTCTGCAAGACAACCGGGGGCAGCAAATTTGATCGAGGGCGCGTTTGGTGCAATAAAGCGCCGCATCGCATCATATTCGACAGCTGAGCCCTTGTTCGGCTGAAGCGGAACAGAAGCGGAATCTCGCTTTATAGGCCCTGCGGAATGGATCTTGTACGGCGTGCCGGCAATTCAATTGGCGCCTTTCCGAATTTGTCTTAGCCGGGAGTGGAATTTGCATGTGCGGTCTTTGCGGCGAGATCACCTTTGATGGCTCTCCAGCTTCGGTGGAGGCGCTTGCCGCCATGACGGGGGTGCTCGCGCCGCGGGGGCCCGATTCCGAGGGCATTCTCGCGCGCGGCCGGGTCGCGTTCGGCCATCGCCGCCTCAGGATCATCGATCTGTCGGAGAAGGCGCAGCAGCCGATGGTGGATCCGGAGCTCGGCCTGACGCTCGTCTTCAATGGCTGCATCTACAATCACAAGGAGCTCAAGGCGGAGCTGGCGGGGATGGGCTATCGCTTTTTCTCCGATAGCGACACCGAGGTGATCCTGAAGTCCTGGCACGCCTGGGGCATCGAGGCGCCGAAGCGATTTCACGGCATGTTCGCCTTCGTCATCCACGAGCGCGAGTCGGATCGGGTGGTGATGTGCCGCGACCGGCTCGGCATCAAGCCGCTCTACTACGCCCTGAACGGCAAGACGCTCCGCTTTGCCTCGACGCTTCCGGCCTTGGTCGCGGCGGGCGGCGTCGACACCTCGATCGATCCCGTGGGCTTGAGCTACTACATGACCCTCCACGCCGTGGTGCCGCCGCCCCATACCATCCTCAAAGGCGTGCGCAAGTTCCCGGCGGCCACCATCAGGGTGATCGAGCCTGACGGGACGATGCGGGACAGCGTCTATTGGGGCCTTCAATTCGAGCGTTCAAGCAACGATCTCACGCTCAGCCCCACAATCTGGAAGGACCGCGTCGGCGAGGCGCTCCGCCGCGCCGTCGATCGGCGCATGGTCGCGGACGTTCCCGTGGGCGTGCTTTTGTCCGGCGGCCTCGATTCGAGCCTGATCGTGGGCCTTTTGGCCGAGGCCGGTCAGAAGGGACTAAAGACCTTCTCCATCGGCTTCGAGGCCGCCCACGGCGAAGAGGGCGACGAGTTCAAATATTCGGACATCGTCGCCGAGCGCTTCCAGACCGACCACACCAAGATCATGGTTCCGACCGGGAGCATGCTCGACGCCCTGCCGGACGCCATCGCCGCCATGTCCGAGCCGATGGTCTCCTACGACAATGTTGGCTTCTTTCTCCTGTCCAAGGAAGTGTCCAAGCACGTCAAGGTCGTCCAAAGCGGGCAGGGCGCGGACGAGGTCTTCGCCGGTTATCACTGGTATCCAAAGCTCCAGAGCTCCAACGACATCGTCTCCGATTACAGCGCGCTCTTTTTCGACCGCGATCGGGCCAAGCTTGGCCGGCATCTATCCTCGCGCTGGATGACGGATGATGACGAGCCCGCTTGTTTCGTCACCGAGCAGCTGAACCGCGCCGGCGCCGACACCGCGCTCGACCGCGCCCTCCGCATCGATGCGACCGTGATGCTGGTGGACGATCCGGTGAAGCGCGTAGACAACATGACCATGGCCTGGGGGCTCGAGGGCCGCGTGCCCTTTCTCGACCATGAGCTGGTCGAGCTCGCGGCGCGCGTGCCGCCCGAGCTGAAGCTCAAGGAGGAGGGCAAGGGCATTCTCAAGGACGTCGCGCGGGACATCATTCCGGCCGAGGTCATCGATCGGCCGAAGGGCTATTTCCCGGTGCCGGCGCTGAAATATATCGACGGGCCCGTGCTGGAAATGACCAAGGACGCGCTGACGTCGACAGCGGCGCGCGAGCGTGAACTATTCCGGCCGGATTATCTTGATCTCCTATTCGACGATCCGAGGTCGCACATCACCCCTTTGCGCGGGTCGGAACTCTGGCAATGCGCGTTGCTGGAACTGTGGCTCCAGGCCCATAATATTTAGAGCGTGACCATGAGCATCGAAAAACGCGGGAATCCGCCATCTGAACCGGCCAAGCAACGCCGCAAAGGCGCTGTGCACGCGATGAAGGCCGAGCCGCCATTGTCGAACGGGGGCGAAAGCGGCGAGAAAAGGAACGTCGCGCTCGATTGCGGCTGGGGGCGGCTTCTGTTTGGCCAGACCTTCGACAGCGCCGGCGAACTGGCCGAGTGCATCCGCGCCGAAGGCCCCGGACGCCGCGACATCGCGTTCTATATTAGCGACCCGCATGTCGTTCTCGCCGCCGCGCCGCAGGAGCTGTTTCTCGATCCCTCCCATACCTACCGGCTGGATCTTGCGACCTATCGCCCCGCCGAAAACGGTCCGCGAGGCTTCTACATTCGCCGCCTCTCATCCGTCCAGGACGCCGAGGACGTGAACCGCATCTACGCAGGGAGGGGCATGGTTCCGGTTTCGCCCGACTTCTTCTGGTCCAAGCGCGACAGCAAGGCGATCACATATTTTGTCGCCGAGGACGAGACCAGCGGCGCGATCGTCGGCACCATTACCGGCGTCGACCACGGAGCCGCCTTCGGCGACCATGAGCGGGGCTCGTCACTCTGGTGTCTGGCGGTCGATCCGCAGGCAACCTTGCCCGGCATCGGCGAGGCGCTGGTGCGCCGGCTCGCCGAACATTTTCAAGCGCGCGGCGCACGCTACATGGATCTGTCGGTCATCCACGACAATGAGCACGCGATCGCCCTGTACGAGAAGATTGGGCTCGCCCGCCTTCCGGCTTTCACCGTCAAGCGCAAGAACGTCATCAACGAGTCGCTGTTTACGGAAGCGAGCTTCAGGGACGAGGGCCTCAATCCCTATGCTCTGATCATCATCAACGAGGCCTGCCGGCGCGGCATCGGAGTTGAGATCATCGACGCGGAGGGAGGCTTCTTCCGGCTCACCTATGGTGGACGTTCCATTGTCTGCCGCGAAAGCCTGACCGCGCTCACCACCGCCATCGCCATGAGCATTTGCGACGACAAGCGCGTCACCCGCCGCATCGTCAAGGCCGCGAATGTCAACGTGCCCGACCAGGTCTATGCCGATGACGACGACACCGCGCGTGCGTTTCTGGCCAAGCATAAAGCCGTGGTGGTAAAGCCGGCCCGGGGCGAGCAGGGCAAAGGCGTCGCTGTCGGTCTCAAGAGTTGGGACGAAACCGAGCAGGCGATCGAGGCGGCGCGTAAGATTTGCAACGAGGTTGTGGTCGAGGAGTATGTCGAAGGCATGGACCTCCGGTTGATCGTCATCGACTTCCGCGTGGTGGCGGCCGCCATCCGCAAGCCGGCGGCGGTGGTCGGCAACGGCAACGCGAGTGTGCGCGACCTGATCGAGCATCAATCGCGGCGCCGCGCCGCGGCGACCGGTGGCGAGTCGAAAATCCCGGTCGATGCCGAGACCGAACGCTGCGTGGCCGAAGCCGGCTATACGCTCGACGATGTTCCGCCGGTGGATGCCTATATCGTCGTACGGAAAACCGCCAACCTTCACACCGGCGGCAGCATCCACGATGTGACCGGCGTTCTGCATCTGGCCTTGGTGGAGGCGGCGGTGCAGGCGGCCCGCGCCATTGACATTCCGGTCACGGGCATCGATTTCATCGTCAAGGCGCCGACCGAGCCCGATTACTGGTTCATCGAGGCCAATGAACGGCCTGGACTTGCCAATCACGAGCCGCAGCCCACCGCCGAGCGGTTCATCGACCTCTTGTTTCCGCAATCAATGCCTGCCGCCGTCCGTGAAAGTCTTAACACCTGACCTCCGAAAAACAGCGATATTCAGGGATGGTGCACGACCGCGCTTGGGCCAATTCGCCCGAGGCGGGAGAAGGCTCTTCAATGACCATGTTGCATATCGATCTCGATTATCTGTCCGACCGTCTGGGGGAGTTGCTCTCCATCCCCAGTCCGACCAGCTATACCGACAACATCGTGCGGCATTGCGGCGCCGAGCTTGACCGGCTCGGCGTCCCCTTCGAGGTCACGCGCCGCGGCGCCATCCGCGCCTGCTTGCGCGGCAAGACGCGCCGGCCCGCGCGCGCGATCGCGGCTCATCTCGATACGCTGGGCGCCCAGGTAAAACGGATCAAGGACACCGGCCGGCTCGAGCTGGTGCCGATCGGCCATTGGAATGCGCGCTTCGCCGAAGGCGCGCGCTGCACCATCTTCACCGAACAGGGAAGCTATACGGGCACGATCCTGCCGCTGAAGGCGTCGGGCCATACCTTCCACGAAGAGATCGACACCCAGCCCTCCGGTTGGCCCTATGTCGAGCTGCGGGTCGATGCCCGGTCATCCACGCTTGAGGAGGCGAGCAAGCTCGGTATCGAGATCGGCGATCTCGTCGCCATCGATCCTCAGCCTGAATTCCTCGAAAACGGCTTCATCTGCTCGCGCCATCTCGACGACAAGGCGGGCGTGGCGGTGATGTTCGCGGCCCTTCAGGCGCTTGCCTCGCGAAAGGAAAAGCTCCCGGTCGACATCTATTTCCTGTTCACGATCGAGGAGGAGGTCGGGGTCGGCGCCTCGAACATTCTGACCGAGGACGTTGCCTCCCTGATCGCCGTCGATAACGGCACTTCGGCGCCAGGCCAGAACAGCGCCGAGTTCGGCGTCACCATTTCCATGGCCGACCAGAACGGGCCCTTCGACTACCATCTGACGCGAAAGCTCGTGCGGCTCTGCATCGAGAATGAGATTTTCTATCAGAAGGACGTATTCCGCCATTACCGGTCGGACGTCGCCTCGGCGGTTGAGGCCGGTCACGACGTGCGAACGGCCCTGATCTGCTTCGGCATCGATGCCTCGCACGGCTGGGAGCGCATCCATGTGCACGCCTTGCGCTCGCTGGCGGAACTCGTGACCGCCTACGCGCTAAGCCCGGTGGATTTTACGCGCGACGCCATGGAAGTGGGGCCGCTCAAAGGCTTCACCGAGCAGCCGACCGAGGAGGCCGAGCAGGAACTCACCTCCCATGTCGAGATCGAGGAAGACTGAGCGAGAGCGGCCGAAGCCGATAAGTCTAGCTCCCATCACTTCGGCTTCCACTCCCGTGCCAGCTCTTCCGCCTCGGCTATTTGCGCGGGCGTCATTTTGGATGCGACGATGTCACGGTTGTGAGCCGCCTGATCCCGGTCCTCTTTCGCCGAGGATGGAAAGCGCGAGGCGGCGAGATTGGCCCACAGATACGCCTGAACGTAGTCCTGCGGCACGCCCTCGCCGCTGGCATACATGCTGCCGAGATTGCTCTGGGCTCTGGCGTTTCCTTGCTCGGCGGCGAGGCGATACCATTTCACCGCTTCGCCCTGGTCCTGCGGCACGCCCTGGCCGCTGTCGTACATGAAGCCGAGATTGCTCTGGGCAAAGGCATTGCCCTGTGCTGCCAGCGGTCGCCAGAGATGCAGAGCCGTCGCAAAGTCTCCGCGCTCGTAAGCGGCCCAGGCTTCTTCAAGCGGCCCCGCGACGGCGCCGCCGGAGATCATAGCGGCGAGAACGACACCGCCAAGAACTATCTTGAGTGCACGCGATACGGCCATGATCGCCCCATGCCGACCGGCATTTTATTCATATCCATAGCGTTTGGCGGATGGGGAGGGATTCGAACCCTCGAGACGCTTGCACGCCTGCCGGTTTTCAAGACCGGTGCCTTCAACCACTCGGCCACCCATCCTTATGAGCGATGCTGCCGTGGCGGGGAGGGGTCCGAAGCGTCTCGTTCCGCCGGCGGCAAGGAAGGGTCAGCCTAGCGCCGAACCTTGCCCATTTCGCTTAACGCCTTTTCAGCAGCTTGAGCCTGGAACTGCAACCTTCCTGGCCGCATTATGCGCTTATCCTTCAGCGTTCCCCGATTCTCAATCCGAACATGACCCGCACCCCAGACCTTTACGGCCGCGACGCAAAGCGCCCCCACCACATCCCCTGGCGGGGATGGTGGCAAGTTGCGCAGCGGGTGTGGACCGAAAGCAGCCGCGACAATCTCTCGGTGGTCGCTGCCGGCTGCGCCTTCTTTGCCATCTTTTCCATCTTCCCGGCGCTCACGGCGCTGATCTCGGTCTATGGCCTCACAGCCAATCCCACGACCGTGGAGCAGCAATTCTCCATGCTGGCAGAGGTGCTGCCGGATCAGGCCTATGGCGTCGTCATCGAGCAGATCCGCCGGATCGCCGAAACTCCGAGCCAATCGCTGGGCTGGAGCCTGGCGCTCAGCCTGGGCATCGCTTTTTGGAGTGCGAATTACGGCATCCAGGCCCTGATGATGGCCCTCAACATCGCTTATGAGGAGCTAGAGCGGCGGACCCTGTTCCGGTTTTATCTGAGCGCCTTCACCTTCACCTTGGCCGGAATCGTCGGCGGCGTGGTCATGCTGCTGGCCATTGTCTATGTGCCGGTGCTGTTTGCCTTCACCGGAAACTCCGAGACCTTTGAACTGTTGGTGCGGGTGATACGATGGCCCCTGCTTGCGGTCCTGGTTCTCTTCCTGCTCTCGTTTCTCTACCGCTACGGTCCCTGCCGGCGTTCGGCGAAATGGCGTTGGGTGACCGTGGGCTCGCTGTTCGCCACCGCCGTGTGGCTGCTCGCCTCCGCCGGCTTCTCGCTCTACGTCTCCAATTTCGCCAATTACGACCGCATGTATGGATCGCTTGGCGCGGTGATCGTCCTGCTATTCTGGCTCTATATCTCCTTCTATATCGTGCTGCTTGGTGCCGAGATCAACGCCGAGCTCGAGCTGCAGACGGCGGAGGATACGACCGCCGGCGCGCCGCGGCCCCTCGGCGAGCGGGGGGCCTTCGTCGCCGATCACATAGCTGGCGGTCCAGGCGGCGACAAGCGGCCCTCGCGTCCCCCGCCGCAAGCCCCGCAGGTCGAGCCGGACGCCTGACAAAGGGCCTCCAAAAAGCAAAATCGCCATTGCCCAAGCGATGCTTTCGCCCTAGTGCCGCGCTAGCGGTTGAATTAGCGTCGATCGCTCAATCGAGCCGACGAGCAAAGAGGGTCTCTGGCCCCACGGAGAGACGGAGCGAGTGGCCGGGATGGACGCGCAGTCGGATGTGAGACCGGAGGCGGTCGCGCCTGAACAGCGGGCCGGCCTGCGCCATCCCCGCGAATGGACCTTTCCCGGCGCGGCGGGACTTCGAGATCTTTGGCTCGGGTGGCGCGACTACCGCGAACTCTGGCTGGCCATTGGCTGGTACGACATCCGAAAGCGGTACCGGCGCTCCGTGCTCGGGCCGTTTTGGATCACGATCAGCCTCGGCGCGTTTATCGCCGGACTGAGCTTCATCTATCTGCCGCTAATTGGCGCCAATGCCAACACCTACCTGCCTTACCTTGCCTTCGGCTTCATCGCTTGGCAGCTCATTTCGCATTTGGTCACCGATGGCTGCAACGTCTTCATCGCCAATGCGTCGATCATTCAACAGCTCAGGGCGCCGCTCAGCATCTATATTTACCAGACGGTTTGGAGACACCTGATCATCTTCGCCCATAATCTGTTGATTTACGTGGTCATCGTCCTCGCCTTCGGACTCTGGCCGAGCCTCGATACCCTGCTCGTCATCCCCGGGCTCATCCTCGTCTGTATCAACGGTGTTTCGCTTGGGATGTTGCTCGGAACCCTTTGCGCACGGTTTCGCGATATTCCGCCCATCGTGTCAACGATCGTGCAGATGCTGTTCCTGCTCACCCCGATTCTGTGGCACCCAGACCAGATACCCGGGCGCAAGATGCTGGTCCTGTTCAACCCCTTTTATTATCTGGTCGAGATCCTCCGGCAGCCGCTTCAGGGACAGGCGCCATCGCTCTTCATTTGGGGCGTGGCGTCGGGGATGACCGTTTTCGGGTTCATCGTCGCCCTCATCCTCTTCTCGCGCTTTCGCAACCGCATTGTCTATTGGTTATGATGCCGCCATGGCCTCGGTTCAGCTCGCCAACGTTACCGTCAGTTTCCCCATCTATGATTCGCGCAGCCGTTCGCTGAAGCGGCGCGCCATGTCGATGGTCACCGGTGGACGCGTTCGTAGCGATCCGGCTGGGCGTATGAGCACCAACACCAGTCACCGCGTCTCTATCCGCGCTCTGGATCGCATCGACCTCACCATCGAGCACGGCACCCGCATTGGTCTTGTCGGGCGCAACGGCGTGGGCAAGAGCACTTTGTTGCGTGTCATCGCCGGCATCTACGCGCCCGATGCTGGAAAGGTCGAGGTCGATGGTAAGATCGCGTCGCTTCTCGGGGGCAGTCTTGGCGTCGATCCGGAACTCAGTGGCCGTGAGAACATCGAGCTGCGCGGTTTATTTCTCGGTCTCTCCAAGACGGAGATCGCCCAGCGGATGGAGGACGTCGTTGAGTTTACCGAGCTCGGAGCCTTCATCGATATGCCGTTCCGCGCTTACTCGGCCGGTATGCGTGCGAGGCTCGATTTTGCCATCTCGACCGCGATCGAAGCGGAGATTTTCCTCCTCGACGAAGGGCTTGGTGCGGGGGATGCAAGTTTCATCGATAAGGCCAACCAGCGCTTGGAGAGACTGGCGGCAGCCGCGGGCATCATCGTCGTCGCCACCCACTCCGAAGCGCTCCTGCGCAAGACCTGCACCACCGCGGCCTTCATGGAGGCGGGAAGGATTGTCGCTCTTGGCAGCGTCGACGAGGTGTTGAAGCTCTATCACGCCTCCCTGGCAGCTTGAGTTTCGACTATCCCTGGCTCGATGAAGTGCGGAGCGTGGCGAAGCGCTTTGCGGGGATCCCAGACCAGCATGCGGGCGAGCTCGACATTGGAAAGCGTCCGCCCGATTTGAACCTGGCGCCGCTGGCGCAGCGCATCCGGGAGCCCTTTTAGTCCCGCGACGATGCCACCGAAAGTAACCCGCCATTTTCCGATCCCGCGCCGCAACAGGACGAGCGGCACGACGGCGATTTGCAGCAGAGTAACGAGCCAAATCAGCGGGGAGGGCACGGCCTTAGCCATGAGCCAGAGACGGTTACGCTGGCTGTGAAAGACGAAAAAATCGCTGTCGGCGTCGGCGGTCGCCGAGCCCACATGCAGCACCTCGGCGTGTCGCGCCTGGACGCAACGCTCGCCGCGCAGACGCAGGCGGAAGCCTAGATCGACGTCTTCGAGATAGCAGAAGAAGCTCTCGTCGAAGCCACCCGCCGCGAGAAATGCCTCGCGTGCGTAAAGCGCAGCGGCGGCGCAAGGTGCAAAGACCTCCCGATCGTCGTCCGGTAGTGTGGCCAAGAGCTGGCCTGACGCGCCCCGCCAAGCCGTGCCGAAGATGGAATAGACGTCGCCGAAGCCGTCGACACGATCGGGCCGTTGCGCGTTGATTTGGGTCGAGCCGAACATTGTCGCATCCGGATGTCGGACGCTGGCCAGGCGCAGCTCTTGGAGCCAGTCCTTCCGAGGCCGCGTATCGGGGTTGAGGGTAATGATCCAGTCCGTGCCGCAATCCGAGACGGCAAGATTATTCGCCGCGGCGAAGCCGAGATTGGCGCGGGCGACAACGACCCGGAACCGGTCGTCGGGAAGCCGTAGCGCCTCGATAGAGCCGTCCCGCGAGGCGTTGTCGATGATGACCGTCTCGAAGACGTCGAGCGTCTGCGCCGCCAGCGCATCGACGCAAGTCTGCAGCAGCGAGCCGGCATTGTGATTAACCACGATCACCCGCGCCCAAGGCGCAACAGACCTCATCGATCGACGCTCCCGGGCCGCGTGCAACGGCCCTACAACTCGCCTATAGCGCGCAGAGATAATCCGTACTAGCCTCAATTTCTGAGTCGGCGGTGACTGACCAGGGCAAAACCGGATGGCATTGCAGGTCCTTCTATTCACCCGATACGGCCGCACCGGCGCGAGTAGCCGCTTGCGCTTTCTGCAATATGCTGCCAGGTTGGACGAGTACGATATCGACGTACATCCGGCTCCTTTCCTAGACGACGATTATCTGAGGGAACTTTATGCCGGGCGCCGCCCGTCGATGAAGCGCATTCTCGGCTTTTATTCGGAGCGACTGCGGCAGATCGTCAGGGCTCAAGACTTCGACGTCGTCTGGATCGAGAAGGAAGTCCTGCCTTGGGTGCCGCACTGGGTGGGGATGACCGCACTCGGCTCGCTTCCAACGGTCGTCGATTGCGACGACGCTTGGCATCTCCGCTACAGCGAGTCCCCCAACCCACTCGTCAGATGCGCGCTCGGCAAGAAGCTCGAGCGGATCGCAAAGCGGGCGGACTTTGTCATCGTCGCCAACAAATTTCTGCAAAGCTGGGCCGAGAATGCCGGCGCCCGCCACGTAACCTGCATTCCAACCGTCGTGGATTTGAGGCGATATCCGCGCGCGCCGCTTCCCGCGGCTGAGCCATTCACCATCGGCTGGATCGGCACGCCGGAGACCGCACCTTATCTCGACACGATCAAGGGAGCGTTGCGTCAGGTCCTCGCCAAGGCGAATACCCGACTGTTGCTCGTCGGTGCGAAGCAGCCCTTTCTGCCGGAGCACGACGTAGAGACCCAACCTTGGTCCGAGGCCAGTGAGACAAGCCTCCTCAACCGCATGCATGTCGGCATCATGCCCCTGGCTCAGGGTGCGTGGGAGTATGGAAAGTCTGGCTACAAGCTGGTGCAGTACATGGCCGCCGGCAGGCCAGTGGTCGCGTCGCCGGTCGGTGTCAATTGCGACGTTGTGGAGGATGGCGTGAACGGCTTCTTCGCTGCAACCGAGGAAGAGTGGGTCGAGCGGCTTGAACAATTTCGCGGCAATCTTGCCTTGAGCGCCGCAATGGGCGCGGCGGCGCGCGAGACGGTTGAAAAATCGTTCTCGCTCAGCGCCACCGTGCCCAAGGTTGCCGAGATCTTGCGGTCCGCGGCAGCGTTGAATGAAGACGGGCGGCGCCCGTGTCGAACCGTCTCTAGACTTGGTCTGGCGCGCTCCGCCGGGTCCAACGGCGTCGCACCATCCCGATGAACAGCACCAGGAGTGCGCCGCCGGTGGCCGCAGCAAACTGAACCGAGTGGATTGTCGCGGCATCGAGATGGCGCGTGAACAACGGATCCCCGAGGATGATCTCTCCCGCAATCCAGCCGAGTAGCGCGGCACCGGCCCAAACGATGATAGGGAAGCGCTCCAGGAGCGAGATGACCGCGGCTGCTCCCGCCATGATCAAAGGAATGCTGCAAGCCAATCCGAACATCAGCAAGGCGTAGCTACCACGCGCCGCGGCGGCGACGGCGATGACGTTATCGAGACTCATGACGACGTCGGCGATCGCGACGATCCTGATGGCTTGCCACAGGCTGTTGACGGGCTGGATTTCGTCATCCCGGCAATTCTCGTCGCATCCGAGCAGCTTGACCGCGATCCAGAACAGACACAGTCCGCCGATGATCTTGACGTAGGGCATCGTCAACAACTGCGTAACGATGCCGGTGAACGCTACGCGCAGCGAGATCGCGACCAAGGTCCCGATTACGATACCCCACATGCGTTGACGCGGCGGCAGCTTGCGGCAAGCGAGCGCGATGACAACGGCATTGTCACCTGACAACAGAATGTCGATCCAGACAATCTGCAATACGGCGAGCCAGAAGCCAGGTTCTTCAACGGTCATGCAGCTGCTCTGCCCCCAATCCGCACGCACCGGCCGGATACCGAATCCGGCTAAGGTGGCGGCTACCTTTTGCCGCCAAAAACGGCAAGGGCAAGACGGATATAAGCCTTCCGGTCCCAGATTGAAGGAGCAGCGCCGACTTTATCGCTGAGGCAAGTCCCTGTTATTTGCTTTGTCTCCGGCTGGGACATCGGTCGGTTAATGAATTATGCTCGGCTCCGCCCGGGTCGACGAATCAGGCGAATTCCTGGGCGGTTTTAGGGGGGAGACGATGACGAACTTGAATCCAGAAGTGATCAACCCGCTCGTTGCCTTGATTGCCGGCGTCCTGATCCTGCTCATGCCTCGGTTGCTCAACTACGTGGTGGCGATCTACCTCATCGTCATCGGCTTGCTTGGGCTCATGCACCACTTCAACTAGAACGAGGCTCGAGGGTGGTCGAGTTGCGGATGCAATCGCGCTCCTTTTGATAAAGACCAACTGGAACCGTTCTTTCCAATGACCTATAGTCCATTTCTCACGCTCAAGACCTGGGGGAATCCTCCCGCGCGGGCGGGCCGCGTCCCTCGCAAGGAGCGGACGCGCGCCGTGTGACATGGCGAGATTTTGGCCGCCGACGCTGTTCGGGTTCAGCCAATTTCGCGGCAAAGCAGTGACCAAGCATCTTGGAGGGGGCGGTCACCCAAAACAGGATGCGGCGTTCTGGAAGGATGAGAAGTTCATGCCGGGAGTCCGGCCGAGACAATTACTGTTCTGTTTGATTGCCGTCCTGTCCGTGACCTCGGTCGCGTTCCTCGACGCCTATGGAGTGTCGAGCGCGGCCCCACTTGTGCTTGCCGGCACACGCGAAAAGGCCGATCGGAGCGACGGCAAACGCCATTCGGCACCGGATTATGTCTGGTCGGCGACCCGTAGCGGCTCGACTCTGAGGCTGAGAGGGCTGGTGCCCTCCGAGGAGGATCGGCGCACCGTGCTCGGCATGGTCAAGGCCCATTTCGCCGACCTTGAGGTCGAGGATCGCCTCAAGATCACGCAAGGCGGACCGCCCAGGGAGCAATGGCTCGGCGCCGTCAGCTTTGGCCTCAAGCAGCTCTCCCATCTGAAGCAAGGATCCGCGCGGCTGTTGAATGCAGGTCTTAAGGTCGACGGTGAGGCGCGGAGCGGCCCCGATTACACCGAGGTGAAGAAGGCGCTTTCCGGTCCCATGCCGGTGGGGCTCACGGTCTTGAACGACAATGTGCGGCCTCCGCTCGCTAATCCATTCAACTTCGTCGCCGCGCTTGGCCCCAATGCCCTCACTTTGACCGGCGGGGTGCCGAATGAGAACACGCGGAAGCAACTCAAGGATCTGTCGCGGCGCCTCTTCGCCCGTCCGACGCTGGACGACCAGCTTGAGCTTGCGTCCGGGGCGCCAAGGGACTGGAAGAACGCCGTAGAGACATCGCTACGCGCGCTGAGTCAGCTCGACTCCGGCAAGATAGCGTTGTCGGGTCTCACGCTTACGGTTGAGGGCGTGGCGCCTGACAAGGGCACGGCGGTCGCGGTGGCCTATCAGCTCCGGCGTGACCTGCCAACGCTGTTTTCCTCTTCCGAGAGCATCAAATGGAAGGAGGCGGATGTTTCGCGCAATGTCGGGGAACTGATGGTCCCGCGGATCAAAGAGATCATCAACTCCGACACCGGCTTGGCAACGGGCGCCATTCCCTCTGGCAGCCTCGAGCCTTCGCTCAAAAGTGACTGAGCCCTCGCGCTCGGCCCGCGGCTCTCGCTAGTCGTTGGCGGCAAGAAAACCGCCGATGGTCTCCACCGTTTCCGGCTCGTTCAGAACCGGGGCGTGTCCCTGCCCAGGGACCGTCAAGGTCCGCAGATTGGGATGCTGCTCGACCATGGCGTCGACCGTCTCGGCGCTGAGCAGATCGGAGTTCGCACCTCGGATCACCAAGGCCGGAAACTGCCCGAGCGCGATGAATTGCGGCCAGAGGTCGGGGAGGCGCCGGCTCAAATCCATGGCACCGATGGAGCGGGCCAGCCGGCGATCGTAGCTTTGCGCCGGACGCCCGTCGCGCTCGTTGAACACCGATCTGGCGATCTCCTCCCATTGCCACGACTCGATGGCGGGGAACGAGCGCCCGTTCATCTCGCGCAGCAACAGCGCGGCGTCGTCCCAGCTTCTCGGCAGTTTTGTCCGGCCCACATAGCTCATGATGCGCGCCAATCCTGGGGTCTCAATCACCGGGCCGATGTCGTTGAGAACGACCACCTTCATTGCCGTTGGGCGAACCGCCGCCATCATCATGGCGATGATGCCTCCTCGGGACGTGCCGATGATGGCCGCCTCATGCAAATCCTGCAAAGTCATGAAATCGAGCGTGTCGATCAGCTCGATATAGGGAGTGTAGTTGCGCCAGTCGCGGTCATGGTCCGAGTCGCCCCGGCCGCGATAGTCGACGCAGTACACGGCCCTCGGCCGCTGCGGATGATGCGAAAGATAGCTCGCAAGATAATGGAAGTCGCGGCCATTGCGGGTCAGGCCCGGGAGGCAAACCACCGGTCTCGTTTTCGCCTCCGGCGCCGGATAGTGACGGACATGAAGGCGCAAATCGTCGAACGACGCATAATAGATGTCTCGCCACAGCTCGCCGTTAAGGTCAGACATGTCTTGGGATAGCGTCTTGGGCGGTTTTCGAATGGTGCGAGTTGGTTCCCGCGCTACTCTCGCCCTTCAGTCTTCACAAAGTTTCAGGCGAGAGCAAGCCCCGCCGCGAATTCGTCAGTCCGACTTGGCCTGAGCCACCGGCACCACCTTGGGACCCCTGGTACCCCTGCCGCGGTTCAGGTCCTGTACGAGCTGGAGCGCCTTCTCGCTGCCCTCCAGCCGGGAGCGGTAAAGCTGCAAGGCCTCCATGATCTTCTTCACATATTCACGCGTCTCGGTGAAGGGGATGCTCTCGATCCAGTCGATCGGATCGGTGCGCCCGTCGCGCGGATCGCCGAAGGACCGCATCCAATCCCGCACCCTGCCGCCGCCCGCATTATAGGCGGCGAGCGACAAGAAATATGAGCCGGAATAGCTGTCGATGAGGCCGCGCAGATGGGCCTCGCCGAGCTGAATATTGTAGGTGGGGTTGGTGAGCTGCGCCGCTTGGAATTTGATCTTATGCTGCCTGGCGACGGCCTTCGCCGTCCCGGGCATCAACTGCATCAAGCCGCTTGCCCCCACGGGACTTTTGGCCCCGGCATTGAATTCGCTCTCCTGGCGCGACAAAGCGTGCACGAGAGCGGGATCGACGCGATCGGAGAGAAGGCTCTTGAACGCCGGCAAGACGTCGATGGGGAGGGCATAGTCGCCGACCGGGATATCGCGATTGAAGGCGATCTTGGCAAGCCTCAGCGCGATCTGCGAATTGCCCGAACGTTTGGCGAACTCGGCCAGCAATTCGACCTCTCCCGCGCTTGTCAGCCGTCGCGACAGCGCCAGGAAGAATTGTGGCGTGACGCGTTCCATGTCGGCGGCGAGCGCAACGCCAATCGCGCGCACGGCATCGTTGGCGAGGAAGCTATCGATGTCGGCCTGGGTCGGAGGCGGCGTTGGCGTCACCGCGAGATTTGCCGGCCTGGCGTCCAGAGCCTGGCGCCCGAGCTGGCCGTAGAAATACTGCGGGAACTTGGAGGCGGCATGGAAATGCACGATCGCCGTGGCCGTGTCGCCCAGCGCCAAGGCCGTGCGGCCGAGCCAATATTCGGCCAGAGCCAAGCTCTTCGATCCCTTGGAGGCAGCGCGGAGCGCGACGAAGTGACCGAGCGCGGTCTTCGGATCGGATAGGAATCGTAGGGCAATCCAGCCTGCCAAAAACTCCGCTTCGGTATAGGCGTCGCCTGAAATTGGGCCGTGTTTCGAGGCGATCTCATAGGCGATTTGAGGCTGGCCACCATTGAGCGCGGTGCGGCAATTGAGGCGCCGCTCGTTCCACCACCCTTCAGCATCGATCAGGCGGGCCGGCTCGCTCGGCGCATCGAGCATCAATTGCCAGGCCTCTTGATCGCGATCCTTGCGTCTGAGCCATTGGATGCGGTTATAGAGAAGCCCGATATCGCCGTCCTTTGCGCTCGCGGGGATTGCATCGAAGAGCTTGCCCGCATCGGCGCCGCGTTTGACCACGGCGACACGCGCGGCCACCTTCTTCTGGTCGGCCGCCGGCAGCAATTTTGAGATGCGCAGTGCCGCGGCGGCTGAGCTTTCGCTATCGGGGAAGAGCAGCTTGTCGATGCGCGCCTGATGGTCCTCGGCCTTCAGCATCGAGCCGTAGCGCGCGAGAATTTTCTTCTCCACCGACAAATGCAACTGATAGTCGCGCCAAGCGGACACGATCAGCTCGCGCGCCGCGGCCTCGTTGCCTTCCTTCATATACGCGCCGGCGAGCGCGGCTTTGCCCGCACCAGAATGCGGGGGCGCGGCGATGAAGAAGGCACGAACCTTTTCCGGACTTGGATCGGCCAGAAAGAGCGCAATCTCGGCGCGTTCGCGCAGTTCGTCCTGACCCGGCCAATCGAGATTTTCGAGGCGGAATTTCTCGATCGCCTCGGCGGAAGCATCGAGGTCGCCGTTTCGATATTCGAACCAAGTGGCGAGCTTGCGCGCGGCGCGGTCGCCGATCTTCGCGGTCGCGGCATGGGCTCCGGCATCGTCGCCCTTGAAGCTCGAGCGGAACGCATTTTTGAGGTTGGCGGCGTCGGACGCGTTGAGTTGATAGGAAAGTAACGGCTTAAGGATGGACGCATAGTCGAGCTTCGCCGATTTGGCGCTCGCAGGCGCTGCCGTTCCGGCGTCGGGCTCTTTCACCGAGAGCGTCTCCGCCGGGCGCTCAGGGTTCCGTTCGGGCACCGGAGCGACCGCGCCGGTCACATCGGCCTCGGCCTTCGCGGCGGTCTCGGTCTCGGGTGCGACCGCGCCTTCGCTCGGAAGGTGAGCGGCGGAGATCGCTCCTGCCGTCTCGCCTGGCTTCGACTCCGAGCCGGTGGACGAAGCCGCCGCGGCACGGTTTGGATTCCGTTCAGGCAGTGGAATAATCGCCGCGGGCTTGGCGGCGCGCGATTTGCTTGAGGGGGACTTAGCCGCAAGCGGTCCCGGATCCATGAGGAGCGGGACGAACGACGCACAGAATACAAAAAGTGATGCAGTCGCGCCTAAGCGTTTCATTCTCGTCGATCGGTCCGGTTTCGCGATCCCGCCAACAAGCGATGGTCAGGATTCCCCCATAAGCCGGGGCTCCGCGACGAAGCTGGCTAGTCTAGCCTGCCGATCTCAACAATGTCTGAAAAAATCCGGCGGAAAGATGACTGCGGCCCTGATGGCGAGGTCTTGCCAAGCCTGGGAAACTCTCAACTTTGGCTGGTAAGGCGCTGATACACGCTAGATTTCACCCCGGTCGCCAATCTTGTCGGCAAAGCGGCAAGCCCCAATCGGCGTGGGCTCTGCTTGCCCGTCAGACCCCGAAACCCTATTGTCCGCCCTTATTTTTCGGGCCCACAAGCTCACCCCCGTCATTTCAGGAGCGAAATCCTCGTGCGCATGCCGCCATTCCAAGGCTCGATCACGGCCCTGATCACGCCCTTCAAGTTTGGCGAGATCGACAGCAAGGCGTTTCAGGCCCTAGTCGAATGGCAGATCGACCAGGGCACGCACGGTCTCGTTCCCGTGGGCACGACCGGCGAATCGCCGACACTCTCCCATGACGAGCATAAGCGTGTCATCGAGCTGTGCATCGAGGCGGCGAATGGCCGCGTTCCCGTCATCGCCGGCGCGGGCTCGAATTCCACTGCCGAGGCCGTGGCGCTGACCCGCCATGCGAAGAGTGCCGGCGCCGACGGGGTCCTCGTCGTCACGCCCTATTACAACAAGCCGACGCAGGAGGGCCTCTATCTCCACTTTAAGGCGGTCAATGACGCGGCCGACATCCCCGTCCTCATCTACAACATTCCCGGCCGCAGCATCGTCGACATGTCGGTCGAGACCATGGCGCGACTGTTCAAGCTGCCGAACATCGTCGGGGTCAAGGACGCGACCGCGAATATGGCGAGGGCGAGCCAGCAACGCGCGGCGCTGGGCACCGATTTCGTCCAGCTCTCGGGCGAGGACGCAACCGCGCTCGGCTTCATGGCTCACGGCGGACAGGGCTGCATCTCGGTGACCGCCAACATCGCTCCGGCGCTCTGCTCCGAGTTCCAGCTCGCCTGCCTCGGCAGCAATTTCAAACGGGCGCTCGAGCTGCAAGACCGGCTGATGCCGTTGCATGATGCGCTGTTCGTGGAATCGAATCCGGGCCCGGTGAAATACGCCGCGGAGAAGCTCGGACTGTGCTCGGGCGAGACGCGCCTGCCGCTTGCCCCCTTGATGCCGAGTTCGAAGGCGAAGGTCGACGCTGCTTTGAGCCAAGTCGGCCTCTTTCTCGTCTAGGCTCGTAAGGTCACACAGATGGCGCAGAAGCGCGAGAGCGGCAAGCTCGTCGCCGAAAACCGCAAGGCCCGTTTCAACTACTCGATCGAGGAGAAGCTCGAAGCGGGGCTAATGCTGACCGGCTCGGAGGTGAAGTCGCTTCGCGTGGGTAAGGCGAACATCGCCGACGCCTATGCCTCAGACGAGGGCGGCGCGCTCTATCTGATCAACGCCCACATCGCCGAATATGCGCAAGCCGGCCGCGCCAATCACGATCCCTTGCGCCACCGGAAACTGCTGCTGCATCGACGTGAGCTCGACAAGCTCAGAGGCGCGATCCAACGGGAGGGCATGACGGTCGTGCCGCTCAGGCTCTATTTCAATGCGCGCGGGATCGCGAAGGTCCAGCTCGGCATCGCCAAGGGCAAGAAGCTGCACGACAAGCGCGAGACCGAGAAAAAGCGCGACTGGGAGCGGCAAAAGGGCCGGCTCATGCGTGACAAGGGTTAGGTGCCTTGGCTGATGGTGAAGCCGGCCATTTGAGGCCGGGCATGGCCTTGCCCCGGATCGAGCTGCCCGCGACCAGCGGTCCCTGCCTTCGCCTCGCTGGCCTCGCGGGCCGGAGCGTTCTCTTCGTCTATCCCTGGACCGGTCGGCCCGGTCATCCCAATCCGCCACATTGGGATGACATTCCAAACGCCCATGGCTCGACACCTGAAATCGAAGGTTTTCGCGACCTCTACGCCGAGTTCCGCCAGCGCGGCATCCGAGTGTTCGGCCTCAGCCATCAGACGACTGACTATCAGCTGGAAATGACCGAGCGGCTTTGCGTGCCGTTTCCGATCCTGAGCGACGCTGCGGGGCATTTCGCGGCCGCGCTCGATTTGCCCAGCTTCGCAACCGGCGGCACGAACTATCTGAAGCGACTCACCCTCATCGTCGAGGCCGGCCGGATCGAGCGCGTGTTCTTTCCCGTGCCCAAGCCAGAGGCCCATGCGGCAGAGGTGCTTCATTGGCTTAAGTTCAAGGCCTAAAGCAGGTCGTCCTCGACATCCTCGACCGAATAGCCGAGCCGCTCCAATCCCTCTTCGAGATAATCCGCAAGCATGGGCATGCCGAGGAGATAATCTTCGGTGCGATTCACATGCTCGGTGCGCGCCGTATCGAGCGCCTCGTCCAGTTCTTCCGGCCCGAACGACCCTCTGCCGATCCAGGCAAGCGCCACGAGGCTGGCCTGCTCATCCTCGTTCAGTTCTGCGATGAAACCTTTGAGCTCTACCCGCGTGGCGTCGTCGCTGAACGCCTCTAGAATCGAGTCGGCGTCGCGATCGGAGTCGTCACCGTCATCCCAGGCCGCGACTTTGACCGCGCATTCGCGGGCCTTGATGATGACGTAACCGATTTTCATCGGCGAAATGTCGAGCGTGGCCATCAGGCGTTCCTTGCACCAAGGCGTGGCCCATCAACCAAGCCCCAGCATGCCTGAGTTGCTTGACGCCAGCAAGAACGTCCGGGGCTTAGGCGCGCTCCAGTTCGAGCGCGATGGCGGCAAGAACGCTCTCGAACATCGGCGTCGTGAGGCGCCCGGTATTCGTGTTCTGGCGGGAGCAATGATAGCTGTCGAACAGCACCAGGCCGGCTGCGATCTCATGGCACGCGCCGTGGGCGAAGGGAAAGTCGCGGCGCTTCAAGCCGAACGCTGCGAGCGTGCTCTCATGGGCGATGCGGCCAAGCGCCAGAATAACGCGCAGAGCGGGAAGGGAGTCGATGTGGGCGACGAGGAATTGGCGACAATTGGCGATCTCGCCTGGGGTGGGCCGGTTGGCCGGCGGTACGCAGCGCACGGCGTTGGTGATCATACAATCGACGAGCGACAAGGCTTCGTGCGCCTTGAGATCATGCTGGCCCCGGGCAAACCCGGTCTTCAGCAGCGTGGCGTAGAGGAGATCGCCGGCGAAATCGCCAAAGAAGGGTCGCCCGGTGCGGTTGGCGCCCTTCAGGCCGGGCGCGAGCCCGACGATGAGAAGCCGCGCGTCCGGCGAACCGAACGAGGGAACCGGCGCATTGAACCAGTCCGGATGAGCCGCTCTGTTGTCCGCGCGGAAGTCGACGAGGCGCGGACACAGCGGGCAATTCGGCGCCGGCTCCGCCTCCGGTAGCCCTACATTCTGGGTGATGGTCATCCGCCGATGTTACGCGTTGCGCATGCCGGTGTCTGGGGCGCCGGCGTCTTTCGCGGCGAGCTTCGCCAATGCCGACCAGTCGAGATGTCCGTCGCCTTGCGCGATGAGCGTGAGCAAGCGCGTGGCGATGAGACTGGCAAGAGGCATCGGAACCTTAAGCTCGTTTCCGGCGGCAAGGACGAGGCTGACGTCTTTGTAGCCGAGCTCAGCTTCGAAACCGGCGGGTTGGTATTTTTCCGCGGCGATGAGGGCGCCGTAGGTCTTGTAGACCGGTGCGCTGAACAGCGTGCTGGTGATCAGATCGAGATATTGCGCCCGGTCGATCCCGCCCTTGCCGATCAGGGCGAAGGCTTCGCCCAGCGCCTCGATCACCGCGGTAATGAGGAAGTTGCCGCTGAGTTTCACCAGATTGGCTTGCGGCGCCTTCTCGCCAATGACGAAACAACGTTGGCCGAGCGCATCGAACAGGGGCCGGCAGGCTTGAACCAGATGAGGCGGCCCGCCGGCGACGATAAAAAGCTTGGCTGCGGCCGCCGCGTCAGGCCGGCCGAAGACAGGCGCGGAGACGAAGCCCCGACCGCGCTGCGCATGCGCTCGCGCGAGACGCTCGGCCAACTCAACGCTGATCGTGCTCATGGAGATATGGATGGCGTCGGGCCTGAGCGCCGTAAGGATCCCCTGCGCGCCAAAGACCAATTCTTCGACCGCGGCGTCATTGGCGAGCATGGTGATGACGGCGTCGCCGCGCGCGGCATCCGCGGGGGTCGATGCTGAGGCCGCGCCCTTGGCTATAAGCGCCTCGGCCTTGTTGGGGGTGCGGTTGTAGACGACAAGCTCGTTTCCTGCCTGAAGCAGATTCGCAGCCATGCCGCTGCCCATCTTGCCAAGGCCGATAAATCCGACCCGCATGCGTCAGCCTTTCCCTTGATGGAGCCGCTTTAGCCGTTAAGTCTCGATCAGGTCTTCTTGTTCGAACTCGTCGACAGGGTCCGGGCGCCGGCGCTGCTCGCGCTGAGCACGGTCCGATGGGTCGCGGCCGATCTCGTTTTGCAAATGGGCGAGATCGATGAACTGATCGGCCTGGCGGCGCAGCTCGTCGGCCACCATCGGCGGATTGGTGATGAGCGTCGAGACGACGCTGACGCGCTTGCCCTTATGCTGCAAGGCCTCGACCAGCGAGCGGAAATCCCCATCGCCGGAGAACAGCACGATATGGTCGAGATGTTCCGACAGCTCCATGGCGTCGACGGCCAGCTCGATATCCATATTGCCCTTGATCTTGCGGCGGCCGGTGGCGTCGATGAATTCCTTGGTCGGCTTCGTCACCATGGTGTAGCCGTTATAGTCGAGCCAATCGATCAGGGGACGGATCGAGGAATACTCCTGATCTTCGGCCAGCGCCGTGTAGTAGAGGGCTCTGACGAGCTGTCCCTTGGTACCGAAGAGCGCCAGCAGGCGCTTATAGTCAATGTCGAAGCCAAGAGCTTTCGCCGCAGCGTAGAGATTGGCGCCGTCGACGAACAGCGCAACGCGCTCGTTTGGATAAAAATGCATTTGAGTTCCTAACGTTGGCACTATGGAAATAAGAAAAACAGCAGTCTCGTGTAAGTCGTAGTGCACAAGCTGCGTTTCAAACATAGGAAGGCGAGGGTGAGTTCGCAATCGGTCGCGCAGGGCATGGTGCTGATCGGACTGGGGGCAAATTATCCCGGTCCCTGGGGACCGCCCAAAAAGACCCTCCGCCGCGCTCTAGGCGAGCTCGAACGCGCAGGCCTAAGCCTCAAGGCGATTTCGGAGTTGTACGAGACCGCTGCCATGGGGCAGCCCCGGCAGCCGCCTTACCTGAACGCCGTGGTGCTGGTTTCGACCAGCCTGCCGGCCCTGGCACTGCTGCGGGTGCTGAAGCAGATCGAAATGCGGGCGGGCCGGCGCGGCGGTTGCCCCTGGGGCCAAAGGACGCTCGACCTCGACCTCATTGACTATAAAGGAATGAGCGTGAACTGGTCCGGCCCCGGCAAAGGGATTCCGTCTCAGCGCGTCCGCCCCCTGGTGCTGCCGCATCCCGGGCTCGATCAGAGGGCTTTCGTGCTTCGTCCGCTTCTCGACGTAGCGCCGAATTGGCGTCATCCAGTGTCGAAACTGAGCGCGAGGGAGCTCTGGAGCCGGGTGCCGAAGCGGGGACAAGGCCGCGTGCTCAAACGGGTTTCCTGAGGCGGGCCGCCTTGCTTTGCCTTGCCAGGCTAGGACGAACCGCCTACATAAGGAAGGAACTCCCAATCTAGACAAGGATTTGCTGATGGCTCGCGTGACTGTCGAGGACTGCATCGATAAGGTTTCGAACCGCTTCGAACTCGTCTTGCTTGCGGGTCATCGGGCGCGGACCATCTCCGCCGGCGCCCAGATCACGGTCGATCGTGACAACGACAAGAATCCGGTGGTGGCCTTGCGCGAGATCGCCGAAGAAAAAGTCGATTGCGAAGATCTCAAGGAAGACTTCATCCATTCCATGCAGAAATACGTGGAAGTGGATGAGCCTGAAGCTGAAGCCGTGCCAATGCTCTCGGCGGATACCAGAATGCCGATCCTCGGCCAGGACGATCAGTCGTCCGACGATGCGGTCGACAAGATGACCGAGGAAGAGCTGTTGCGCAGGATGGCCACCCAGGCGCCCTCGGATGGCTCCAATGCGGGACCCCGCTCGCGCTGACCTGACGACCTACCCAAGGCATGGGCGTCCTACCGGCCAAAGCCGGTATCCAGTTTTCTTGCCGGCGCTTCACGCCCTGGAGTCCGGCTTTGGGCGGAAGTGCGGAGGCGCCCCATGACCCGCCAATATGAGCTGGTCGAGCGGGTCAAAAGCTACGAGCCCGATGCCGACGAGGCCCTGCTTAACCGGGCCTATGTCTATGCCATGAAGGCTCATGGCAATCAGAAGCGGGCCTCAGGCGCTCCCTTCTTTTCCCACCCCCTCGAAGTCGCCGCGATCCTGGCGGAGATGCGGCTCGACGACGCCACCATCGCCACGGCGCTGCTCCACGACACGATCGAGGACACTGGCGCCACGCGGAGCGAGATCGATGCGCTGTTCGGCGAGGAGATCGGCTCCCTGGTCGACGGCCTGACCAAGATCAAGAAGCTCGACCTCGTCACCAAGAAGGCCGAACAGGCGGAGAACTTCCGCAAACTCCTGCTCGCGATCTCGAGCGACATCAGGGTGCTTCTCGTCAAGCTCGCCGACCGCCTGCACAATATGCGCACGCTCGAGCATATGAAGCCGGCCAAGCGCAAGATCGTGGCCGAGGAGACCATGGAGATCTATGCGCCGCTCGCCGGGCGCATGGGCATGCAGTGGTTGCGCGAGGAGCTCGAGGACCACGCCTTCCGCTGGCTCAATCCCGAAGGCTACGCCGCCGTCGTCGATCGCCTCAGAATGCTGCGTGAACGCAACCAAGGCCTGATCGAGGAGATCGAGCAAGCCCTGACCAAAAGACTGGAAGAGACGAAGGTGTCGGCGGTCGTCGCCGGCCGCGAGAAGAAGCCCTATTCGATTTGGAGCAAGATGGAGCGGAAGCAGATCTCGCTCGAACAGCTCTCGGACATCTACGCCTTCAGGATCGTCGTCGGCGAGGACATGGACTGTTATCGGGCTCTCGCCGTGGTCCACACCGCCTGGCATGCGGTGCCAGGTCGCTTCAAGGACTACATTTCGAGCCCCAAGCAGAACGACTATCAGTCGATTCACACCACGATCGTGGGGCCGCGGCACCAGCGGGCCGAGTTGCAGATCCGCACCGAGAGAATGCATTCGGTGGCCGAATTCGGCGTCGCTGCTCATGCCCTTTACAAGGACGGCGCTAACGGGTCTGGCCCCCAGGGCGGCGTGGCCGCGAGCCATGAAAGCAACGCCTATCGCTGGCTGCGGCATCTCGTCGACATGCTGCTCGATGGCGACAACGCCGAGGAGTTCCTGGAGCACACCAAGCTCGAGCTGTTCCAGGACCAGGTGTTTTGCTTCACCCCGAAGGGGCGGCTGATCGCGCTGCCGCGCGGCGCCAATTCCATCGACTTCGCCTATGCGGTGCATACCGGCGTCGGCAATACTTGCGTCGGCTGCAAGATCAACGGCCGGCCGATGCCGCTCGTGACCGAGCTTCGCAACGGCGATGAGGTCGAGATCGTCTGCTCCGACGCGCAAGCCCCGCCGTCGGCCTGGCAAAGCCTCGCGGTCACCGGCAAGGCGCGCTCTGCCATCCGCCGGGCGACCCGGGACGCGGCGCGCGCGCAATATGGCAAGCTCGGACGCGAGATCCTCGAGCGGGCGTTCGGCCGGCGCGGCAAAACGTTCAATGACGAAGCGATCGCGCAAGTGCTCGGCCGGCTGTCGCAAAAAACCACGGAGGACGTCATCGCCGCCGTCGGTCGCGGCGAGCTCGCTTCGGCCGATGTAGTCCGAGCCGTGTGGCCGGAAGAGGCCCCGGGCGAGACGCCAAAGCGGCGGCGAAAGGTCAAGCGGACAGACGAGGGCTGGTTCGGGCTCGGCAAGGTCATGGGACTCAAATTCCGTTGGCCCGGGTCATCGAGCACCAGTGGCACCGGCCGCGGCCGCCAGGCCGGCGCCGCGAGCATTCCCATCAGGGGATTGCGTGGCGACCTGCCCGTGAGCTTTGCCCAGGACGGCGCCGTCCCAGGCGACCGCATCGTCGGCATCCTCAATCCGGGAGAAGGCATCACTATCTTTCCCATTCATGCGGAGGGACTCAAGGCCTTCGAAGACGAGCCGGAACGCTGGATCGACGTGACCTGGGACCTCGACGAGGACGACCCGCAACGCTTCCCGACGAAGATCGCCGTGACTGCCCTGAACGAGCCCGGGAGCCTCGCTCAGATTGCCGCAATCATCGGCGAAGCCGAGGGCAATATCGACAATGTGAAGATGATGAAGCGTGGACCGAACTACACGGAGATGCACATCGAACTCGAAGTCTGGGATCTCAAGCATCTGAACGAGATCCTATCTGGCTTGCGCGCCAAGGACGTCGTCAGCAGCGCAACCCGGGTCGGCGGCTAGAGTCGTCGCGAGCCTAGGCTAGGGCCGTGATTGCCTGGATCCCAGCGCGGTGCGAAATTCACCTAGAATTGATAAGGCTTGCCTGGCCCGATCGGTGCCCTATTCAGGTTGAGCCTGAGGTATGAGGTTTTGATGCTGTTCAAGCGCCGCGAAACGGAGAGCTGGCTGGAGCGTGTGCGGGTCCACGTCTGGCCGCGGCGCAGCTGGGGCCGCTCGGGCCGTTACGTCGTCTATCGCTTGCGGCGTCTCAGCGCCACGCCTCATGCCATCGCGCTTGGCTTCGCCGCCGGCGCTTTTGCCGCGGTCACGCCCTATATGGGCACGCATATGGCGATGGCAGCGCTCGTCGCCTGGGCTATCGGCGGCAGCATTGTCGCTTCTCTGCTCGGGACCTTTCTCGGCAACCCCTTGACCTATCCGTTCTTCTGGTTCGCAAGCTACAAGATCGGCAACGTCTTGCTCGGCACGCAAGGGGCGACGAAGACCATCGATCTGAGGCATGGCATCTTCGAATCCTCGTTCGAGCAGCTCTGGCCGATCCTCAAGCCGATGTCGATCGGCTGCATCCCCCTGGCGTTTGCCATTGCCACGGCCTGCTATTTCCTCGTGCGGCCCATGGTCGAGGCCTATCAGCATCGCCGCCGCCGCGAGCTGCTTTCGCGCCATGACCCGGACGCGATGGGCGCCAAGGGAGCGGCGCCATGACGCCGCAACCGATCCGCCTCGGCATCAACATCGACCACGTCGCCACCTTGCGGAATGCGCGTGGCGGCCGCCATCCCGATCCTCTGCGCGCGGCGACGATTGCCATCCAGGCCGGTGCCGACAACATCACCGCCCATTTGCGCGAGGACCGGCGGCATATCACCGACGACGATATCGCGCGGCTCGCCGCCAATTTGACCGTGCCCCTCAACCTGGAGATGGCGGCGACGAGGGAGATGCTGGCGATCGCGCTCAAGACGGGACCGCACGCCGCCTGCATCGTGCCGGAGAAGCGCACCGAACGCACCACCGAAGGCGGGCTTGAGGTTGCGGGCCAGCACAATCACCTCGCGCCCTTCGTCGAGCAGCTTGGCCAGGCCGGAATTCGCGTCTCGCTGTTCATTGCGCCCGAGCTCCGCCAGATCGAAGCCGCAGCAAAGCTTCGCGCGCCGGCAATCGAGATTCACGTGGGTCCGTGGTGCGAGGCGCTGGCCGAAGGTCATCGGCACGAGGCCGAAGCGGAGTGGCGCCGCATTGTCGAAGGTGCCAGAGCCGCGCACGATCTTGGCCTCGAGGTTCATGCCGGCCATGGGCTGGACTATGACACCGCGGCCACCATCTCCGGACTTGCCGAAATCGTCGAGCTCAATATCGGGCACTTCCTCATGGGGGAGGCCATCTTCGTCGGCCTGGGCGAGAGCGTCGCGCGCATGCGCCTGGCGATGGATGGGGGGCGGGCGCGCTTGCGGCATAGCGACACGGCGGCGTCGGTGGGCGGGGAGGCGTGATGATCCTCGGCCTCGGCAACGACATCATCGATATCAGGCGGGTGGAGCGCACAATCGAGCGCTACGGCGAGCGCTTCCTGTCGCGCGTCTTCACCGAGACGGAGCGGCGGAAATCCGACGGCCGCACCGCCCGCGCGGCATCTTACGCCAAGCGCTTCGCGGCCAAGGAGGCCTGCGCCAAAGCCTTGGGAACTGGCTTCCGCCACGGTGTGTTCTGGCGCGACATGGGCGTCGTCAATCTACCCTCGGGCAGGCCAACGCTGGAACTCACGGGCGGGGCCGCACGCATGCTAGCGGAGCTAACGCCGGAGGGGCACGGGACGCGGATCGACCTCACCATCACCGACGATTTTCCCTTGGCTCAGGCCATTGTCATCATCTCGGCGTTCCGCGTTCAGATGCGCGATTGAGCCATTTGCCTCGCCTTGGGGGAAGGGCTATAGGGGCGCGAGGGGACCCCGCGCATTCAGTCTATGCCAGCCTATAGGAGTGCTTCCGCATGAGCGTCGAGGCCGACGAAACGCAAGAGAAGGGCGGGATCAGGGACACTCTGCGCGTGATTGTTCACGCACTCATCCTGGCGCTGATCGTTCGGGTGTTTCTGTTTCAACCCTTCAACATTCCTTCGGGCTCGATGATCCCTACGCTGCTCGTCGGCGACTATCTGTTCGTGTCGAAATACAGCTACGGCTACAGCCGCTACTCCTTCCCCTTCGGGCCGAACCTGTTCTCGGGCCGCATCTGGGCGGCTGAACCCGCTCGCGGCGACGTGGTCGTGTTCAAGCTGCCGCGCGACAACGAGACCGATTACATCAAGCGCGTGATCGGACTGCCCGGCGACGAGATCCAGATGATCCATGGCATTCTCCACATCAACGGCGAGGCGGTGAAGAAGGAGCGTGTCGAGGATTTTGTCATGAAGGATCCTGGCGGGCGCGAGCGGCACGTTGCGCGCTATCACGAAACCTTGCCGAATGGGGTCACCTATCCCGTCCTCGACATCGTCAATGAAGGCATCGGCGACAACACCGAGGTTTACAAGGTCCCCGAGGGACACTTCTTCATGATGGGCGACAATCGCGACAATTCGACCGACAGTCGCTTCCTCTCCGAGGTCGGCTTCGTTCCCTTCGAAAATCTGGTCGGCCGAGCGCAGATTATCTTCTTCTCCATCGACGAAGGTGCGAGCTTCTGGCAAATTTGGAAATGGCCGACCGACGTCCGTTGGTCGCGGATTCTTGACCCGGTGCATTGAGCTTGCCCAAGCGGCGCGACACGACACTCCAGCATCTTTCCGAACGGCTTGGCTACGAGTTTGAGGACGGCACATTGCTCGATTTGGCGCTGACGCATGCGAGCGTGCGGCCCTCGCTCAAGCCTAATGAAGACAACGAGCGCCTCGAATTTCTGGGCGACCGCGTTCTTGGCCTCGCCATCGCCGAGCTTCTGGTCGGGAGCTTTCCCGAGGCGAGCGAAGGCGAGCTTGCCCGCCGCTACAATCAGCTGGTTCGGGCCGAGACCTGCGCCGACATCGCGTTTGTTTGGGACCTCGGCAAGCTCATCCTGATGAGCGGCGGCGAGGCCGAAAGCGGCGGCCGCGCCAAGAAAACCATCCTTGCCAATGCCTGCGAGGCCGTGCTCGGCGCCATCTTCACCGATGGCGGCTATGAGCCGGCGCGCGACGTGGTCAAGCAGTTCTGGGCGTTGGAGCTCGACAGCTTCGAGCTCGCCACCCCGGACGCCAAATCGGTGCTGCAGGAATGGGCGCAAGGCCGGCGGCTGTCACTGCCGCGCTATGTCGAGGTCGCGCGCGAGGGACCCGACCATGCGCCCCACTTCACCTCCGAGGTGCAGATCGATGGCGTGGACCCGGAGCGCGGGCATGGAGCGAGCAAGCGCGCGGCCGAGCAGGCGGCGGCGCTGGCCATGTTGCTGCGCGAGGGGGTCTGGCAGGCGCCAGAAGATGCCTAAAAGAGAAAAGGCTGACGGGGACGTCGGCGGCACCGGCAACGACCTGACCCGCTGCGGTTTCGTGGCGCTGATAGGCGCCCCGAACAGCGGCAAGTCCACCCTGACCAATGCCCTGGTCGGGGCCAAGGTCGCCATCGTCACCCATAAGGCCCAGACCACGCGGGGGCCGGTGCGCGGCATTGCGCTTGTCGGCGACAGCCAGATCATCCTGGTCGACACGCCTGGCATCTTTCAGCCGAAGCGCCGGCTCGACCGCGCCATGTTTGGAGCCGCCTGGGATCGCGCGGGCGACGCTGACCTCGTGGCCCTGGTGATCGACGCCCACCGCGGCCTCGATCAGAGCCTGGACCCATTATTCAAGCACCTGCCTGAGGTGAGGCGACCCATCGTCGCCATTCTCAACAAGATTGACCAGGTCTCCAAGCCCGAGCTCCTGCGCTTGACCGCCGAAGTCTCGGCGATCAGGCCTTTCGACCGCACCTTCATGCTCTCCGCACTGACCGGCGACGGCGTCGCCGATTTGAAGTCCTATCTGGCGGAAGCGGTGCCGCCGGGTCCCTGGCTCTTCCCTGAGGATCAGCTGACGGATGTGTCGCTGCGGCACGCCGCGGCGGAGATCACCCGGGAAAAGCTGTTCCTGCGGCTGCATGAGGAACTTCCCTACAGCCTCACGGTCGAGACCACCGATTGGAAGGAGCTCAAGGACGGCAGCGTCCGCGTCGAGCAGACGATCTATGTGATGCGCGAAAGCCAGCGCAAGATCCTGCTCGGGGCCAAGGGCGCGACGATCAAGGCGATTTCGATGGCCTCGCGCGAGGAGATCTGCGAGATGGCCGGTACGCCGGTGCACCTCTTTCTCTTCGTCAAAGTGCGCGAGCATTGGAGCGACGACCCCGAACGCTACCGCGAGATGGGCCTCGACTATCCCAAGAAGTGATAGCCTAGGGCATGGATTTCAGCGACGAGGGTATCCTCCTATCCGCCCGGCCTCTGGGCGAGTCAAACGCGATTGCCGAGCTTCTGACCGCGCGGCATGGGCGCCATCTCGGTCTCGTGCGGGGAGGGCGGTCGCGGCGGATGCGGCCGCTGCTGCAGCCGGGCAATCTGCTGGCGCTCTCGTGGCGGGCGCGGCTCTCCGACCATCTCGGCAGCTTCGCCGTCGAGCTCATAGACCCGAACGCGGCCCGTGTGCTCGACGATGAGGCGGCCCTCATGGCCATAAGCTCCCTCACCACGCTCGCCAAGCATCTGCCCGAACGCGACCCGCATCCCGAGCTCTATCACGGGACGCTCGAAGTGTTGCGCGCGCTCGACCGCGCCGAGACCTGGCCGGCACTCCTGGTCCGCTGGGAGATGATGCTGCTTGAGGATCTTGGCTTCGGCCTCGACTTGAGCACATGCGCGGCGACAGGCGTCGACGCCGACTTGGCTTATGTGTCGCCAAAATCGGGCCGTGCGGTGTCGCGCGACGCCGGGAAGCCCTATTGCGACCGGCTGCTCAAGCTTCCGCGCTTTCTGCTGGAGGAGGAGGAGGAGCCGTCGCCGCAGGATGTTTTGGCCGCCTTCGCGCTCACCGCCCACTTTCTCGAGCGCGACGTGCTCGCGCCTCAGGGCTTGGCGCTCCCCCAAGCCCGCGAGCGCTTGATCGGGCTTTTGGCGCGCGCTCAACCTGCTCTCACTTGAGCCGACTCGGCCGATGCGCTAAGCGCAAATCATGGGAAAACGAATAGCGCCGCCTGATTCGGGTGGTTTCATTGAGCCCGTCAATCTGCGGGACGCGCTCGAGGAGCGTTACCTCGCCTATGCGCTGTCCACCATCATGCATCGGGCGCTCCCCGACGTGCGCGATGGGCTGAAGCCTGTGCACCGGCGCCTGCTCTACGCCATGCTCCAGCTCAAGCTCGACCCCGCCGGCGGGTTCAAGAAATGCGCCCGCGTCGTCGGCGACGTCATCGGCAAATATCACCCTCATGGCGACCGCGCGGTCTATGACGCGCTGGTGCGCCTCGCCCAAGACTTCGCCGTGCGCTATCCGCTGATCGACGGCCAGGGCAATTTCGGCAATGTCGATGGCGATAACGCCGCCGCCATGCGCTACACCGAGGCGCGGCTGACGGCGGTCGCAGCAGTCCTGCTCGACGGCATCGACGAGGAC
>JBBQKN010000023.1:0-47584 GCA_038326945.1 Hyphomicrobiales bacterium | reverse complement strand
TTCAGTTGGACCGGTGGCTCTTCCCCCCGAACTGCCGGGCCCAGGTGCTTGATAAAAGCGTAAGACCTCGGATGGGAGCGCTACCTGTCCGGGGTTTTTGCACTTACACGGAGCAAGACCATGGATACCACCACACTTCTCGTAATTATCGTTGTGTTGCTGTTGCTCGGCGGCGGCTGGTACGGCCGCGGACGCTGGTTCTAGTCTGCTACTAGCCAGCGAATTTTTCCGGCAGATCGTCGTGCGGCCGAGTTGAAGCTTCACCGTTTCCTCGAAAGCCGTGCCGGATGAACCACCGAACGGAGGGCGAAGCTTCAGCTCGCCCGCGCCCTGAAGAAGCTTCAGCTCGCCCCCGCCCTGAACATGTGACCCGAGTTGCTATCCCCTACGAGGCGGGCTCGACTCCGGTCAGCACTTCCCGCGGGAGCTTCTAGACATACTCTCTTGTCCGCCCTACACCAGCCGACTCGTGGCAGGAGCATTCTGAGGAGAGCAAGGACCATGATCAAGGTTAGCGTCTTTTACCCCAACGAGCCGGGGGCGAGATTCGACCACGCCTATTACGCCGAGAAGCACATGCCCATGGTGGCATCGAAGATGGGCGATGCCTGCCTCCGGTATACCGTCGATAAAGGCATCGCGGGCGGCGAGCCCGGCAGCCCGCCGACTTATGTCGGGATGTGTCACATCTTCTGCGACTCGGTTGAGAGCTTCCGGACGAGCTTCGGCCCTCATGCCGAAGAGATTATGGCGGACATCCCAAACTACACGGATCTCTCCCCCGTCATCCAGATCAGCGACGTCGTCGTCGCGTGATCTAGCGCTCCGCTTGACGCCGTGGGCGGGCCTTCCGCTGGCCGGGTTCGGATTGGCCTCCTACCTCGAGAAGAGGCGTCGCACCCAAGCGGCGAACACTGCCACGGCCGCAGCGGCGAGCGAGACGTAGAGAATTTTCGTCGCGAGGTTCTCTTGGCCCAGCAATTGAGCCAACTGATCACCAAAAAGCACAAGCGCTGGCGCCCAAATCAGCGCGGATAAGATGTTCGCGGTGTAGAAGCGCAGTGGCGACATTCGCATCATGCCGGCCGCCAAAGGAACAACCGCACGCAACGGGCCGAAGAACCGGCCGATGAAAACACTGCTGCCACCAAAGCGCTCGAAGAAGCTAATGCCGCCCGCAAGCTGGTCTGGATGCGCTCGGAACGGCCATATTTTTGGAAGAGCAGGTCCAAATTTCTTGCCGAGCCAGAACGAGACCGAGTCGCCCAAAATGGCGCCAGCGATTCCCGCGACCATTGCCGGGAGGGGACTAAGGATGCCTTCCGATACCAATGTGCCAGCCGCAATGAGGATGACAGTACCCGGAAACAGCAGACTCAGGAAGACGAAGGATTCCCCAAACGCCGTGAAGCCGATGACGAACACGGCCCATCCAGGATTGGCCTTGATAAAGGTTACGGCTTGAGCCGCGAGATAGTCCATCGAGTAGCCATGCGGTCTTATGTGTTGAATTGAATCGTGACCTGAAGTCCAGGCTTGTTATCGGCAAGGGTGATGCGTGCGCCGTGCAGCTCTGCGACCGCGGCGACTAACGCAAGCCCGAGCCCGCTTCCGGGCGTGCTTCGGCTGCCTTCGAGGCGGTAGAAGCGCCTGAAGACATTGGGGCGCTCTGTTTCAGGTATCCCAGGGCCGTCATCGGCGATTTCCGCGATCGGCCCCTGTGCGCCCTTCATGAGGGAGATATTTATGTGCCCCCCACTTGGCGTGTGCCGCATGGCGTTTTCAATCAGGTTGACGAACATCTGTGTCAGCAGCTCTCTGTCACCACGAGTATGGAGATCCGCAAGCACCGAAGATGTGGCGCTCTTGCCCGCATCTTCAGCAACGGCAGCGTAAGTCATAGTGAGGTTCGTCAAGAGCAACGACAGGTCGAGATCGGCGAAGTTCGCTCTCCGCGTGCCCGCTTCGATCTGCGCGATCCTCAGAAGTGCGCTGAAGGTCGACAGCGCCACGTCGGCGTCCTGAAGCGCCTGATCGATGGCCTGCTCGTAGTCTTGCACTGAGCTTGCATCCAGACGCGCTGTTTCCAGACGTTGTTTGAGTCGGCTCAGCGGCGTTCTCAGATCGTGGGCGACGTCATTCGAAACCTGCTTCAATCCCTCCATTAGGTTCTGGAGTCGGTCGAGCATGTCATTCAAGTTGCGGCCAAGCTCGTCCAGCTCATCCCCTGTCCCTCGCGTTTGAATTCGGTCGGCGAGAGCGCCGCGCATGATTGCGTGCATGGTTCGATTGATAGCGTCAACACGGTGCAGAAACCCTTGGCTGAGGGCGATACCTCCGACGAGTGCGAGCAGCAATGTTGCTCCAGCGGCCCAGGCAAATGCGCGGATGATCGACTCCTCTGCTTCGTCCAGCCGAGAGGTGTCCGCCGCGACAATCAGATGGCCGCCGTCCGACAAACGCCTCCCAAGCGCGAGAAGGGCGTGATCCATCTCCTCATCCGACGTGGACCTAGTGCCGTCTTCGTTATCTTCGCCCCATGGAAGCTCGCGCCAGCCGTCGAACGCGAGAATATCAGGCAGATTTCCGGCGAGCTGCCGTCCGGATCGATCCCGGAGGCTGTAAAAGAACGCCTGTGGAGTAGCGGACGCCAGGCGTTGGTTGATGTCGGCAGCGATCTCACGCACGGGCTCAGTCGCCGACTTTGCTTCCAAGGAAGCCATCTCACTCCGCAGCGAGAGACGCAATTGCTCGTCCAGGCTAGCTGTCGCGACCCAGTACACGATGCCGAACAGAAGAACTATCGACGCCGCGAAAAGGCCAACATAAAGCGCGGTCAGACGAAAGCCGATTGTTCGGGTGAACCTAGGTCTCGTCACGAAGGCAGTATCCCGAGCCGCGTACCGTGTGGATCAGCGGTTTGCCAAAGCCTAGATCAATTTTGCTTCGCAACCGGCTGATATGTGTCTCCACCACCGTCGTGCGAGGTTCGAAATGGAACTCCCAGACATTCTCTAGAAGCATGGTGCGAGTGACGACACGCTCCCTGTGACGTATCAAATACTCCAGAAGCTTGAGCTCCTGCGGCTGCAGATCGATTTTCCTCCCTGCTCTTGTGACACTCCGTTTCAGGAGATCGAACTCCAAATCTGCTACGCGGAGGACCGTTTGGACTTCAGTCGGAGGCGGACGCCGCGCTAATGCATTTACCCGAGCAAGGAGCTCTGAGAAAGCGAACGGCTTGACAAGATAATCATCGCCACCGGCATTGAGTCCCTCGACGCGGTCGTCGATGCCGCCGAGCGTCGTGAGAAACAGGACCGGCGTCTTGATGCCGGCCTTGCGGATGGTTTTGACAATGCCAAGTCCATCGAGGCCCGGCAGCATCCGATCGACGATCATGACATCGTAAGGTTCGGCAGCGGCCAGGAACAGCCCGTCGCGACCATTCGGTGCACAATCGACAATGTGGCCATGCTGCTTCAAGCTTTTGACAATATGCCCGGCTGTCGCAGTATCATCTTCGATTAGCAGAATTTTCACGGCGCACCTCGATGGAGATAAACTCCCTTATTGAGCGTTCAGTCCGCGACACCGACCTTGCCCGCACAGGCTGGCGCTTAGGATGAGCGAGCTTGCGGCGTAGCCGACATTCAGGGTCATAGACAGAAGGTCGTCGCCCGTTTCACCGACCGTCGTGGCACAGATCTTCATGATCCAGAATGCAGCGTAACCTGAGAAACTTTGTTGGCCGCTTTTACGTCATGTTCCAGATCGTAAGCATTGCTTTCAGCCCAGCGGATAAGCGCAACTTGTTGAGCCACCCTTGTTTCGACCGGCTCCCGGCCAAGTTGTACCAGTTGAAAAATGTCCACAACTGTCGCGCTATCCATCTTTCCCATGTCGTCTCCTGCGCCAAACGATCGCGCCGGCCAGCACGAGTGGGATACCAAGAGCGATCGGCAAGATCCGCAACGATTCCACTACAGGTTTCTGACGCACTGTGAAATTCGCGAAGGGGCTCGTGGTGAGCTCCGACCCGCTTCGGCTCGCCGCGCTAATGACCACGCGGTATTGTCCAGCTTGAATTAAACGCATGGGCCAGTCGGTCTCAACAATTGCGTTCGGCTCTAGATCTACCGCTGTAACGGCTTTGTGCGCGCTCCAATCCTCAAGGTCGACGGGTTGCTCTTTCCCCTTGTCGACCTGCACGAGACTGATCCACGCAATGACCCCATCGACCGGAGCAGTGCCGTCGTTTCTGATGATGGAGTGAAATGACAGATTGTCTCCCATCTGCGGCGACGCGGGATTTGTGGTTGCCGGTTGCAAGCTGATGGTGAGAGGCGACGCGAATGCTGCGGGCACGACCAGAGCCAGCCCGGTAGCGACAACGAATGCCAAGAGTTTCATGAGACTCCCCTTACCGCGCGATTTTGCGGAAGCTCACGCGCGCAAACACGAGCGTGAGTACGAGCCAGATCGCGGCCACGAGCATGTGGAAGCTCTGTGCAACAATGGACTGAGAGTCGATAATCACGGCGTCATAGGCGTTCACGGCCGCGGAGAAGGGATTGACCGCATCAAACATCCGGCCGATTGCGGACTGCCTGAGGCTGGGACCCAACAGAAGCGGGCTGACTGATACGACAAGCGTCACCAGGCCCACCAGAAGGGCGGCGCGGGCAGACCCGGCTACGCTGCCTAAGCCCATGCCGAAGAAGCCGAACCCTAATACGACGGGCGTCCCAAGCAGCGCCGCAACCAGCATCCCATCCAGCATGTTCTGACCGGTGCTGCCGACCGCCCACAGATACGGCAGCGACAGGGCGTACATGACTGCCCATGCGATAGCAACGCCACCGAGCTTCCCCCCCAGGATGGCGCCGCGAGACGCCGGTGTTAGCAAAAGCGGCACGAGGCTTCCTCGTTCCCGCTCGCCAGCAACGGCGTCAATCCCGACGATTAACGCGAGCAGAGCGCCAAGCGCGGTAACAATGCCCGCCATGTCATAGACCACCTGCGCATTGTCGAGGAGGCTTAGCTCTGTATCGCTGATGAGCAGCATTCCAAAAGCCGACAATGCGACAGCAACCGCCATCAGCCATATGAGCCCGCGCAGATTGAGCAACAGCTCACCGGCTTCCTTCCGTGCGATGAGTTTGGTCGCGTTCATGCAGCGACCCTCTCGGTAAGTGAGAAATAGAGGTCTTCGAGACCGCCGCCGTTTCGGCGAATTTCGACAATCGGCCAGCCGCTGAACAGGAGTTCGCGCCAGATCTCGTCTGGCCGCGTCCCGGCATCGACTTCAACGATCAGCCATTCACCCTCACGGGCGACAATTGACGAAATTCCGTTGTTGTCGACGTCCGTCGGAAGTTCACCTGCCAAGCGTAGGTGAAAGCGTGACAGGTGTCCTCTCTCCCTTATGAGTTCGCCTAGGTCTCCCTCTGCCACGGTTTTGCCATTGACGATTATGCCGATCCGTTGGCAAAGGCGTTCAACGTCATCGAGCAAATGGGTGCACAGCAAAATGCCGACGCCGCTTTTAGCGAGGTCAAGCAGCAGGTCGTGTATCTCTCGGCGCCCACGCGGATCGAGACCATTGGTTGGCTCATCAAGAAGTAGGAGCGCCGGATCACCGATCAGGGCGCGGGCAAGGCCTAGGCGCTGACGCATGCCGCGGGAGAATGTACCGATGGACTGTCCAGCCCGTGGCTCCAGCCCGACCTTCGTCAGCCGACTGGCGACCTGCGATTGTGTAAGGGGCTGACTGTATAAAGACGCGAAGAACATCAGATAGGCTTCGGCCGTCATCCAGTCGTAGAAACCATTTTTCTCGGGCAGGACACCGAGGCGCCGTCGGACGTCGGGATCATCGGCACCTGACGTCTGTCCGAGGATGTTGATCGATCCGCCGTCTGGGACCAATAAGCCGAGAGCCGCTGCGATCGTCGTGCTTTTGCCGGCTCCATTGGGTCCAATAAGGCCGTAGATCTGACCTCCTCGAAGCTCCAGATGCACATCATGGAGAATTCTGTTGCCGCCCAGCGAAAGACGGAGATCCTCGATTTTGAGTAGCATTCGGGGGACGCCCTTCCTAGCGAGCAGTTCCGATCCGCGCGCGCGCGGATCGGAACCCGTGCGCCGTTAATCGCTCTCGTGTTCGCCGTCTTCGCCGTGTTCCGTATCGGCCGGCATCACTTTGATGACTTTGCCTGTGTCGAGCGCGACGAGAACCTTATGGACGGTGTTATCTTTGATGACCTCGACCTCGTAGGCCATGGCGCCGTCCTGGTTTTCAACGCCTGCATCAATGGCTTTGCCGCCGGTCTCCTGCTCGGCAGCGGCAATCGCCTGTGTAAGGGACGTCTTCGCGTTTACGGTGGCGCTGATTTCGTCACGATCGTTACTCTCACCGTCGTTGTTGGCGGCAAAAGCGGCACAGGCACCGCCGAGAATGACGGCGGCGGCCATGGTCACGGACAGGATCTTGGAACCAAACATTAGCTCGACCTCCTTGTGGAATTCGAGACCCGCACGCTGCGTGGCCTTCCAGCACATAAGGAGATTGCAGTTTGGGAGAACCTGGCCGGCACTTTACATTTCGGTAAAGTTGCGGAATCTCCAGCCGGAAAGGAGGCCTGACGCCCACGATCCGAGCGACAGGAATGGATCAATTGTTGATGCCGCCAGAAGCCCGCGACTTTACGCGCGACGACCTTCGCGCCGCCATCATGTCTGGTGCGGTGGCGCGCGTACGCCCGAAGATGATGCCTGGTCTCTTCGACCGTCTGGCATTGATCGTCCTTCGGGCGATCTGCGCCGTGATCAAGGGCCTCGGCGTGAAGAAGTTCGGCGCGGCAGAGCGCGCGCCAACCGCCTAGAAGGCGGAGGCTTGATTGAAATGATGCGGCGCAAGCATGAGGAAAGCGGGACCATGGCCCGTCGCACAGTCAGTGCCGGAATCTTGATCGAAAAATTCTTGATTCCCAGCACCGAAGGATCAGGATCACCGTTGAGGTCAATAGCATGTCGATGGGACGAATCACAAAGCTGACCCTAATGCTCCTACTCGTGGTTGGGCTTGGCGCAAGCCTGGCCATGAGTGACGGACGGCTTTCTGCCCCGATGGCTCACGCCACTCTATCAGCGGGGCCAGGTCCTAACGACTGCAACCCCTGCGGTAACTGCGACAGGCCGTGCATGGTCCATGCCGTCTGCAGCACTCCATGCATTCCTCTTGGGCTTTTTACGGCGCGCCCTCAGGTGACGAGCCATCAGGCCGATCGGCTGATCCCTGAGGCCAGCTGGTCTTTGTCATCGGTGGCATTGCGCATTCCTACGCCACCCCCCCGTCTTAGCCACTTCGTTTGAGCGAGCGCCCTTTGGCGCGGTGCACGTCGGTGCCTCCGATGGGGGGCAGTCTCTCGACCGTCGCTAAGCACGGTCAATCAAGACGCTCAACAGGAGTGGAATCAATGAAAACGTTACTCGCAATCGCGCTTGCCGCAACAGCGCTGACCATCGGCACCGCCGCCGTGGCCCCGATTTCGGGCAGTGCTGTCGCGCGCGGGGGCGGACCCGATAAGTGGTGTGGGGCGGCCGTCTGTCCGCCTAAGCAGGCACCCGCAGCGATCCATCGCGGGCGGTAAGTCGCAATAGAGGTGCCAACCTGGCCTCTCCCCCGGGGAGGCCAGGTTGGTCGTTCTTAAGCAATCTTCATGCGCGAGAGATAGGAGCATCCATAGTCAATAGTCGTGCGAAGTTTGTTGCTGCACGACTGAGGTGTTTCACACGCCACTGACCCTTTTGTTTTAGATACGGACTTCAATAGTGCCAGCCGATGTGTCCCTTAGCTTTGTCCGTTGAGGAACGATGAAAAGAAAAGGACTGGATCCGATACCCTCCAATATACCGCGCGCGGCGGGGATCTATCTAAGCGTTATCGTGATCGGAAATTTGGTTTGGGAGACCTTGCAGCTCCCGCTTTATGCCATCTGGCAGGACGGCACGGTATTGCAGCAAGCCATCGCCGTTACCCATTGTACGGTGGGGGACGTTCTCATCGCATCGACCTCGCTCGGGCTGGCATTGCTGACCGTTGGCAGCCGCGATTGGCCCGTGCGTTATTTTGCGCGAGTGGCTCTCGTCGCAACAGTAGCTGGGCTTGGCTATACGGTCTTCAGCGAGTGGCAGAACGTCAACGTGCTAGGATCATGGAGCTACTCTCAACTGATGCCAATTATCGCAGTCGGAGATGCGCAGATCGGAGTCTCTCCTTTGCTTCAATGGATTGTCCTTCCGCCGGCATCTTTTCTCCTGATGAGAAATTATCTGCCGACTGGCTCGTGCTCCAACGGCAGAACAGGGTGAAAGTGGCGTTTTGAAGCTTTGGGAGCGAGTTGAACAATCGATCCTTAGGAGAAAGCGCACGCAGGTCTACGCGAGGAGGATGAGCAGGGCTTCACCAGTTTCACGGGGATCGACTCAATCGCCGAGCAAGCGGCGGCGATCTTCGAATTCGTCTTTATCAATCTCGCCGCGGGCGAAGCGCTCTCTCAGGATGTCCAGCGGTGTGCGACCCAGCGGCATGGGATGCGATCCTCCTTGCCAGGGCCCGGCAACCAAGCGCACGAGAAGAACCGCGACTGCAATGACCACGGCAAGGACGAGGATCATGAACAGCGGACCGAATATCATTCCGTAACCCCACATCATGTGCGTACCATATGCGTATCGTTCGGCGTCGGAAGGCGATTGCGCCCACACCCAAGTCGGCACCACAGCGGCAGCTGCGCCCGCCGTGGCGACCATCGGATTCGAAAGCCTCATCATTTGCTTGCCTCCATTCTCATTTGCTTGCTCCGGTGTTGAACGGGGCACGTTCACACCGCTCCTCCATCCAGGAATCAACCCGGCAGACCGCTCTAGATTCTACTGCTGCTTGCCACCCGCGCAGCACGCGGACATCCGCGAGAGGCGGACTCACGGAAAATTGCCGCTGCATTTGCCAAGCGTTTGTCAATGCACAGGAATGATCGACCTGTCGGCGAGCGCCTTGATCTCCGTCAAACGGTTCGGCAGCGCGCCAACCGGTAGGTTCGGCACATCCGTAATACGATCGAGCGAGCCCGCACGTTGAGCTGCACGCTGTGCAACTATTATTTTTGGTATTTTTCATTTTGTGCATCTTTATTCCGCCTATAGGTGTTGTAGCAGCCGCGTTGCCTTTGGGGAGGAAACCGCGCGCGCAAGGGGGATGCAATGAGAATTTGGGCACGGCTGTGCGCCTACGGTTTGGGCGCAGGCCTCTTCTTCGGCACCTCGGCCGCATCGGCGCAGTTTTATGTCCGCTCACCGGACGTGGAGAAAGGTGAGACCGCGCTCGAAGAGCACGGAGCCGTCTATGCGGGACCGGGAGGGGAAGAGCAACGCAGACAATCCCATGAGGTTGAGCTGAAGTACGGGTTCACCGACCGCTGGGAGGGGATCGTCGAGGGCTTCTTCAGGCAGGATATCGGCGAGGGCCTCACGGCCAGGCAATTCGAGTTGGGGGCCCAGTATGAGCTCGTCGAGCGCAAGGGGGATGGCCTCGGTGTCGCCTTCCGCACCATCTACGAGTTTGCGCTTCAGGACAATTCCCCTGACGAGATCCTGTTTGGTCCGCTTGCGAAATATGTCATCGGCCGCGACTCGGCCACGATCAACGCCTTCTTCGTCGGTCAGCTTGGCGACGAAGCGGAGATTGACAGTCTCGAGCTGAAGGTCAATTGGCGGCTGAAGCATGAGCTTAACGAGAAATTCGCCTTGGGCCTCGAAGGCTACAGTGAGATCGAGGATCTCGTGCATGCCGGATCCTTCTCTGACCAGGACCACCGTTTGGGCCCGGTCGCCTATTTCGAGTTCGAAGGCACCCCCAAATGGGAGTTCGCTGCCGGCGCCCTATTTGGGGTTTCGGAAGCAACGTCCGACGTTACTTTCAAATTCGATGCCGAAATCGAATTCTAGAACGTTGCACTTGCACAGGCTGCCACGCACTCCGTGATGCACTCAAGCTGGGTAAAGTTGGGTGCTCCAACTTACGGTAGGCGCTACTGGATCGGTGCGCAGCTGCCATCCTCGAGCGGAGCCGTACCTTCGGGACAAGGCGGTGGGCCCCCATTGTGCTTACCCTTCTTGGTCCTTTCGCCCTCGCCGTCAGGAGGCGGGGGGCCACCGTCGTCGTTCCTGCCCTTACCCTCTCGCTTCGGCTGGGGCGCCGGCTCCTCGGTAGGAGGTAGCGGCGGCGGCGCGGCTTGCTCCATCGCGGGCGGCTCCGATGGTGGCGCGCCCTTGTCCTTGGCCCTCTTCGGCTTGTCCTCCCTAGCCTTGCCCTCCTTGGGCTTCGACTCATCCATAGGAGGTGACGGTGGTGGGGCCATCTCCTCCGGTGCAGGCGGCGGCGGTGCCTCGTCCTGTGGAAGCGGCTTCGGCGGCGGCGGCCCCTCTGGCTGAGTCTCGCTGCCCTCCTTGGGTTTGGTTCTCTTCTCCTTCGTCTTGGCAGGCGCTTGATCCTCGACCGGAGGCGGTGGCGGGGCGGTCTCCTCCGGTGCAGGCGGCGGCGGTGCCTTGTCCAGCGGCAGCGGCTCCATCGGGGGCGGGCCACCGGGCGCAGCCTCGCCGTCCTTCTTAGATTTGAGTCCCTTCTCCTTCGTCTTGGCAGGCGCTTGATCCTCGACCGCCACCGGCGGCGTCACGTCATGTGTGGGGGCCTGCTTCGCATCCGGTGCAGCCGGAATCTCATCGGCCGGCGGCGGCGCTGCATCCTGAGGCGGCGGCGGGGGTGTTGCTTCCTTTGCGGGCGCGGGCGGCGCTTCACCGGAAGGCGCGGCAGGTGCTGACTCCGATGCCGCAGGCGTGAGGTCTTCGGCCGGGACTGGCTTGCCTGCTGGCGGTGCGCCTTCCGGCGGCGGCGCTGACGCCTCCCCGCCCTTCGGCAAGGATGGTGACAATGGTGCCTCTCCGCCGGCCGCGGGAGCAGCCGGTTCTCCGTCCTTAGGTGTTTCGCCCTCGGCCGGCTTGGCCGCTTTGCCCTGCGCCTTCTGGATCTCTGGCGGAACGAGCATTTCCTCGGTGGTCGGCTCGCCCTCGGCCTGGCCCTTGGTCTGGCTTTCCTCGGCGACCTCCTTGATCGTCTTCGGCTCCGGCGGCGCGAGATCGGCCGGGGTCGCTTCGGCCGCAGGCTGGAAGACCTCGACCACGTCGCCTTCGACCTTGCCCGCGGCCTTGGCGTCCTTGGCCCTGCCGATCTTGCGCTCGACGACCTTCACTTTAGTCTTCTCTTCGACGTAGGTCACGTTGACGACATTGTTCACGACCACGTTGTTGTTGGTGATGGTGGTGTTGCCCAAAGCGCGAGAGCGCTCGAGGATGGGGCGCTGCCTGCCCCTGTCGTACACGATCTGCCCTTGCAGGTCGTCGGACAGGAAGGATCGCGACGGTACCACCTGCCAGTAATAGTCGGGCACGGTTCCGATAGAGATGTTGATGTTGACGCCGCCGTCATGGGCCGGGGGCATCGGCGCCCAGGCGAGATAGTCGTCGGACTCGCGCCACGACACCCATGCCGGGGCCCAGCGATTGCCTGGGACCCAGAACCATCCGACACGGTCGGAGAAGCCCCAGCGGCCATAGTGGTAGGTGGCCCAGCCGAAAGGCTCATTGGAAACCCAAGTCCAGCCGCGGTCCGTGAAAACCCAGCGGCCGCGTGTGTAGGGACGCCAGGATCGATCTACCCGCGACGGCACCCAGACATATTGCCCTTGGATCCAAACCCAATCGCCGTAGGGCGCGAGCCGATTGTAGAAGACGCCCGTCTCGACGGAACCTTCCTCGCGCGGGCGCGTCCAGCGCTTGCGCTCGCCGTAGAACGGACGATCGCGATAGTTGGAGGCCCAGTAACCGTCAATGTCGAAGGAGACGGTGCGATAGCCGAGCCGCGGAGCGTAGTCGCCGAGAGAATAGTACTTGCCCTGGTAGTAGCCCGACAAATAGATCGAGCGCATCCAACCGCGATTGCCTTGAAAAAGGCTGTCGCACCAGCTGTAGTCCGGAAGACAACCGAGGATCGAGATCGGAGCACGGCCCGGCACCGTGACGATCACGGGATACTCAGTACCCGGTCCGGCGCGCAGATTGACGTTGGTGACGGGATAACCATTGGGCTGCTGTGCTGCTGCCGGGGCCGGTGCTAGCGACCCGATCGCCCACGCCGCAGCAGCGGCCGCGACGGTACAACGCAGATTGCTCTTTGCAAATATCATCACGATGCTTCCTGTTTCCCTACTCATCCGCGCGGAACACGAGCAACCATCCAAGGCTGATTAGCGATCTTCGCTTGTCTGTTGTTGCCGCTCGACGTGAACTCCCGCGGAAACTGAACTGTTCCTTCGCATTCAATCGTGTCCAAAATCGACCCTGTTCCAAGGCTGCGCGAGGTAAACGGCACTCTCGCGCGAACCGCTACCGCTCAGTGCGCTATCTCCAGAATGCTCTTTAGCCGAAATCACATGAACCGCAGCTGAACGACATTTTGCCAGAAGGCCTTGGAAAGGTTCGCTTAGCGGACGCTAGAGCGCTAATAAGGGATCAGCAGCGCCGATCCACCTTTCACGATTTTAGCCCGTCCCACCGCATGGGACGGGAATGTTTATGGCATCACGAGATGTGGAAGGGTCTCAGACTGCGTAGGCCACCCAGACGTTGGGCTCCTCGTAAGTACCGGTCTGCCGATCAAGATCGATCTCAACCGGCACAAGGGCACCCTCCAGCGCATAAGCGCCAGATCGCTCAAACTTCTGCTTCGACCAATTTTCCCAGAACGCGATGTGCTCATGCACGACCATTGAACGTTCACAGGGGCCCATGAGCTTGCCGCCAGCGGAGAGATGACTCCGCAGCCATGGATCAAAGACGCGGCCGCTTTCGTCGGTCCAATTAATGTAATCCATTATTGGCACCCAGGGATGGTGCACCTTAGCCGAAGGCCTTACCGGCGCCACCAAACCGCGAAGCCCCTTAGTCTCCGCTAGATCGATGAGACAGCGGATCATGAGCCGGGCGTAGCCCTGGGAACGGTGGACGGTGGGCACCGAGATGGCCAGTGCCCCGAGCATATTTAGCCGCGCACCTCTGGAACGAGCAGCGCTTTCGACCACCCAGTCCCACCCTTCCGGTGGCAAGTCATCAGGGCAGGAGCAGGCGAATGGGACGCAATTCGCCACGGCAACCGGATAGTCCGTCGCCTCGTCCACAAGGCAGAGTTGGTACTCAGGATAGGCGTCGAGAAGCTCTGAATAATACTCGTAGTGAGCCCTCGTGTAATTCAGGTAGCCCAACTCGTTCCAAGACGCCTGCTCGATGGAGCGCGCCGCCTTTTTTAATCCAGGGCTGTCCGCACGGGTGCGAACGACCAAATTACTCGACATAATGAGCTCGAAGAAGGCCGCATTGCACGCAGGGTCAAGGTAGGATACCCGCCCCTCGGGTAACCTTAATAGGGCGTAATTGAGCTAACTGCAATTTGTTAATCAAATAAAGCCGGGAGCGTTTCGAGGCTATGAGAGATTGGCGCATTATCGATTACACCCTCCGCTAGTAGTCGCTGGACCGGCAGCGGTGTCGCGCAATGAAAAGCCAAAAAGGGAGGCGCGACGCACCTGAAGCAGCAACAGAAATCCGGTTGTACTGTTTTGCCTGCGCGACGGCTGACGAGAAAGCATCATTCGGAAATATACTGTGCCAAATATAGACAAAACAAGTCATTTTGACGGGAATCTAAACCGTCTAACAAGAATGATCGGCGTTTCGATCACCTTCTTTGGTGTTTTGCTGTTGGCGGTCATTGCCTACGCAGGCTGGTCTTCCAATCAGACTGCAATTGAGCGTGAACGTACTCTGCTCGAGAATGCCTTGAACCAGAGCATCGCGGGCGCGCTCGACCAACAGAAGAGCGTCGCCTGGTGGGACGACGCCGTCGTCAAAATTACGAAGAACGCTATCGATCTCGACTTCGTTGACGCCAATTTCGGCATTTTCCTCACCGAGACCTACGGTCATGATGAAGTCTACATCCTCGATGGGAGCGACCGTCCTCTTTATGCATTCTGGGAGGCCGAAAGACGCGATCCGTCGACATTCGAGCGCCGTCGCCAGACCGTTGCGGGCATGCTGGCCGAGCTGTGGCGTGGGGAACACCCGAACCTAAAACTCCGTCCGGACATATTCAGCGAGTCACAAGGCAACTACCGCCTTCTCGCCGGCGCCGTGCAAGCAGCGCGCTGGGCAGGACACATCATCTCAGTAGACGGGCGGCCCGCGGTTGTTGCCGCTCTCACAATTGTGCCCAACGTCGATATGAGCCTGTTGAAGGGCAAGCCCAATGTTCTCGTCAGCATCACTTATATTGACGAAGCCTTCGTCGCCAAGATTGGCCGCTCGCTGCTCTTGCTCGATTTAGGGCTTAGCCCCAAGCCAGCACAGGGGGATGGTGTCTTGTCTGAGGCATTTGTCGGGGACGACAGCGTTGCCATGGGCTATCTGAGCTGGACGACTCGGCGCCCGGGACATGTGCTGCTGACAATTATCCTTCCGCTGGTAGCGTTCGGCGTTATCGCCACAGCCGTTCTATCAATGACCATCTTGCGACGTCTTCGGCAGGCCTCCGACGAACTCGCGCTGCGCGAATCGCAGGCCCGGTACGAGGCCAAACACGACGCCCTGTCAGGATTGCCGAACCGCGTATACATGGTCGAGAAGATCGAGAGTTTTTTGCGCGTCGCCGGGCGGGGCCAGAGGCGCGCGGTCGCTGCCTATATCGACATCGATCGCTTCAAGGACATCAATGACACCCTCGGCCATGAGGCCGGCGATCACCTCATCAAATTGGTCGCTGCGCGCTTGAAAGCGCGTCTCAGACCAAAAGATTTTCTCTCCCGCTTCGGCGGTGATGAGTTCGTCATTCTCACCGTGCCCGCAGCACCAGGCGGAGATGCTGGGCTCGCGGAGCGTGTCTCGCATGCCTTCGCATCACCGTTCTCCATCAACGGCCAGAGCATTCGCGTTACGGCCTCCGTCGGCATCGCCCTTGCTCCCGATAACGGTGTGACGGCAGACGAGCTGATGCGCCACGCCGACATTGCGCTCTATCAGGCCAAGAATACAGGCCGTGACCGCGCCGTGCTCTTCGCAGCGGAAATGGCTAGCGAGGTTGAACATCGTCGCTCGATCGAGCTGGAACTGCGCGCTGCACTCGAATCCGAGTTGTTGCGCCTCCATTATCAGCCAATCATTTCCTGCCGCACGGGCGACATCGTCGGGGTGGAGGCGTTGCTGCGGTGGTACCATCCCGTACATGGCGAGATTTCGCCTGCGGCCTTCATTCCCATTGCCGAAAACTCGGGTCTCCTCCCCGAGCTTGGGGAATGGGTCCTGGACCGCGCCATGAGCGACGCCGCGCGCTGGCCCAAGCTCGACGTAGCGGTGAACCTATCGCCGGTACAGTTTCGCCATGTTGATCTGGACGCGACTCTGCGCGCACTTGTTGCGAAGCACGACGTCGACCCTGGCCGATTTGTGCTTGAAATTACGGAAGGCGTGTTGCTCAAGGCCACCGATCACACCGGCTCCATTCTCAAAGCCATCGGCTCCATGGGCTTCAAGACCGCGCTTGACGATTTCGGGACGGGCTATGCGAGCCTTGCCTATTTGTGCAATTTCAAGTTCGACAAGATCAAGATTGAGCGCTCTTTCGTCAGTAGCGTTTCAAAGCTCGATACGTCGCGAAGGATCGTGCAATCGGTGGTCACTCTCGGCCGCGGTCTCGGCATGGACATCGTTGCTGAAGGCGTCGAGACTGAAACCGAGGCGGTAATGATGGCAGAACTCGGCTGCACCGAACTCCAGGGATACTACTTTTCCAGGCCGATCGATGCCGACGCGATGACCGAGCTGCTGCGCGTCTTCCAGCCCTGGCACCTGGTCCGGGCCGTGCGCGCCGCCGGTGAGTGACAGCACTTTCAGACTTGCCTTTTCGCTAGCGACCCGCGAAATCTAAGCCGGCAATCTCGGAGGAGCGTGCCGTGTCTGCTGAAAAATCCCACGAGAATTTTGCGGTGCCACGGCCTTCCGGCAACGCCGATTATGAATGGGCGCAGTTCGATTCCGAAGCCTACTTCCAGCACTACTACGGAGAGCCACACCCCGACGACGAGTTGGTCATTCGCCATGCCGTCACGGCGATGAAGCGTGCCCTCCCAGTCGAATCAGAGCTGGACGTGGTCGATGTCGGCACCGGCCCCAACCTCATTCCTTTCTTCTGCGCATTGCCCCGAGCCCGACGACTAACGGCGTGGGAGTTTGCCGAAAGCAATGTGGCCTGGCTCGAGACGGAATTGGAGCGAGATGAAATGCGCTTCCAATGGCGGCATTTCTGGGCGGTTGCGCGCGAGGCATATCAGCCCGAGTGGCGCTTACCGGAAGATCCTATGCCTCAACTGCGCACCAGGGCCTTCATCCGGCAGGGCTCGATCTTCGATCTTCCCGAACGCACCTGGGATGCAGCGACGATGTTCTTCTGCGCGGAATCGATCACCGAGCGTCAAGACGAATTCGAAGCGGCCTGTGTCGCCTTTGCGCGTTGCGTGAAGCCGGGCGGCGCGCTGGTCGCGGCCTTCCTTGTGCGGTCGTCAGGTTACGTTGTGGCGGACCGCCCGTTTCCCGTTTTGGCGCTTTCCGCCGAGTCGATTGAGAGCCTGTTTGGGCGTCATGCCGACGGCGTTAAGGCCGAAAGGATCGGCATCGTCGAACGGGAGATCCGCAGTGGCTACGCCGGCTTCGTGTTTCTGACCGGGATCGCACGCTAACGTCGAGGGTGCGCGGGTGACCGTGGGCCAATCCACTTCCGACACAGCCCAGAAGAGCGCAGGCATAGCTAAAGTGCGTTAACTGCGCTGACCTTGTGTTCGGTTTGGGTCATTTGGCGAGGTGTAACCCGCGTGATCAGGCTTTTGCGTCGTCCGCTTCGCCAGCAACTCAGACATCGTCCGCTCTTCTTGAGCAGAGCGACGAGCTTCTCCTTCCACAAAAAGGAGGAGTCGATATGGACACGATTACTGGCAACAAGCCCGATGGCTTAATGAAGGCACCGTGGAACTGGGGACACTGTCAGCCGCAAGGGGCGCCATGCTGCTGGGGTCGCGACCCCGATCTGGATTGAAAGACGCGGCGGCGGTTCAGTTGTCGTCGCGCGTCAATGCGCAAAAAAACCTGGCATTGGGACAGAAATCCGGTGGCTCGTGCAGCCTCTCACAGGACGCCAGCCAGTGCCGGCACGCCGGTTCATGCAGGCAAAGACGGCACTTGGCGCGCGCCTCGATGTAGGCCATTCCGCCATCCACGCGAAGGGCCGCACACATGCCGACCCCACTCGTCGCCATCATGCGGTCCATCAGATCTTGCCGGCGAAGGACCTGCTCTCGCGTCGGCCACCACAGCCTCGAGGTCGACATCGTTCTCCTCCCCGTTTTTGGTCACCTGCCCAGACGGAAGACAAGCGTCTATCCTTGTCTAAGGTCGCGGGGGATACCGGTCTTTGCGCCCCATCAAACTCGCTCTGCGAGCTCTCGCCGCAGGGGCCGCTCAGCCGGCTGAGCCGCACCCAGCCGCGGCCCCAGCAACATTGGCGCATATTCGAATAGGAACAGTCCGAAGGCGGCGATCCAGGCGATTCCAGCCGCTTCGAGCATGACCATGTAGCTTTGCGGAAATATCCCCGCGCCGATCCGCAGGAGCGCGGCCGCGGTCATCGCCGCGTAAGCTGCCACAGTCAAATTCGAGGCGGTGAGGTCGCGGCCGGTGTGGCCCCTTGTCGCGCGCGTCATCACTGCGAGCGTCATGAGACCCACGGCGCCGACGGTCCAGGCGTGCAACGACGTCGTGCCGGCAAGCGCGCCGGGCGCGAGAATTGAGATCGCGCCCAGCAGGAAGCCGATAGGGACGAAGGCATAGCCAAGATGCAACACGAGAACGAGCGGCTCGCGCCACGTCAGCACCCCTTCCCAGCGCCAAAGGCGCAAGCCTTGGGCTATCGCGGCCAGCAGAAAGAGAACGCCCGTTGCGGCGGCGGCCGGCCGCAGGATCCATAGGAGGAGCGCTGACACGGAAATGAGCAGCGCCAGCTTGTCAGCGCCCGAGAACGAAGCCGGCAGGCGCCGCGATCCCCTCCGCGATAGCCAGTTATGGGTAAAGCTTGGAATGATGCGGCCGCCGATCAGCATGATCAGTCCGATTAGCGCCGCGACGCCAACACGGATCGCGACGTCTGGCGTTCCTGTGATCAAAACCTCCGCGTGAAAGGCGATGTCGGCCGCCGCCAGAAGACCGATAAGAGCAAGCGGCTTCAAATTGCGCCAATTGCGGCCGGCCACGATTTCGCGGGCCATGACGAGCAACACGCAAGGCAAGAACAGGCCATCGATCACCGCGCCGGGGAGGGGTCCAATGAGCCCCATGGCAAGGAATGCGATCCGTGCAAGGCACCAGAGCAGAAAGAGAAGCATGAGACGCCACCCCGCTACCGGCAGGTGACCGGTCCAATTGGGCACGGCGGTCAGGAGAAAACCCGCCACCACCGCCGAGCCATAGCCGAAGAGCATCTCATGTGCGTGCCAGGCCAAGGCGCCGTAATTTGGGGCGAGCAGCCACAGGCCCGCGAGCGAGCCAAGCCAAAGCGCGATCGACAGCAGCGCCCAGACCGCGCCTCCGAGGAAAAACGGGCGGAAGCCATAGCTGAAGAGCGGCATGGCAGCACTGGCGCGCGCACGTCCCCCGGCGCCCTCGCTCGGGCTATCTCGCATGACAATCAACCTTCCGCGTCACGGCGCTTCAAGAGGGACAGGTTACGATCGCCAACGGGGATCGATATTGACGCAGCGCAAATCGGCGGTGGCTCAGCGCGAGCGGTCTCGCTCTTCGGGGGCGCTGCGTTCGGCAAGCTCGGAAAGGCCCTGAACGTCGCGGACGACGATCCTGCGACGCCCGACGCTGACAAGCCCCGCGCTCTCCCATGCGCTCAAAACTCGGCTGACCGAGTGCAGCGTCGTTCCCGACGCTTCGGCGATCTCCTGCTGGGTAACGGGGAAATCGACCAGAACGCCTTCATCCGTCTGCCGCCCGGATTGTGCGATGAGCCGCAGCACGGTGTGAGCGACTCGATGCTCGACTTCCTCGGTCGAAAGCTCCTTGAGCCTGGTATGGGCCTCTTGCAGCCGCTCACCCATCATCTGCATGACATTGACGGCGAAGGCTGGATGGGAAGCCATGAAAGCGTCCCAGATCTGCGCCGGCCAAGCCAGGGTCACGCTGTCGACGACGGCGGTCGCCGTGGCTGGATAGTCTTCGCGGCGAAGCGCCTTGGCGATCCCATAGATGTCGCCGGGATTGACGAAGCGGATAATGATCTGCTGCCCGAGGGGCGTCACCTTCACCACTTTTAGACGCCCGTGCAGCAGCACGAAGAAGGCCTCGGCAATTTCTCCCTGCCGGAACACGGCATCCCCTCTCGGGATGCGCTGCGACTTAGCGCGGGCGATCACGTCATCGAGTTCAGCCTCGCCCATGGCGCTGAACACCGGCAACGCCTGGATGAGGCTGCGGTCCAGATTCGGCATGCCGCCGGTGGCCTTTGCGAATTATTCGATCAAGGGCCAGCGTAGCGAGCCACGCGCCAGGAGGTCAAATGCGCCTGTCAGCTGACGTGGTGCGCTTCAGCACCCGCAAGGACGATGCCGGTAATCTGCGCCTTCGACACCAGGCGGGCGATATATTGTGCGGCCGCCCGGCGGGCGACGTTGTCGCGGAGGTAATCCGCGATACGGTCGGCAACGAGATCGAACGGGAGCACTTGCCCATCGATCTTGGCGTCGAGGCGGATAAGGTGCAGGCCGTATCGCGTTTCCACCGGCGTCTGGCTGATCGAGCCGGGGGTGAGCTCAGCCAGCGCCTGCTCGAATTCCCTCGTCGTCTGTCCGGCCGTGATCTGACCCAGCGCACCGTTTTGCGCCGCCGAGGGGCAAGCCGAGTGAGCCCGCGCCAGGTCGCCGAACCGTTCGGGTCGGAGCTTCAATTCCGCCAGCACCGATGTGGCCGCGGCTTCGGCTAGCGCGAATTCCTGTACGGCACTTTTTCGCGCGGCAAAGAGGATATGCGAGGCGGCATAGACCGTGGGCGAACGGAAGCGCCGTCGGTTCTGCTCGTAATAGCGCCGGCAGCTCGCTTCGTCGAGTTCCGGTGTCGCCACCTCTCGCTCGATCAGGCCCCGGATCAGCGTTTCTTCCTCGGTTTCGCGCCGGCTATCGTCGCCGCTGCGCGGGGCAGGTTCGATGCCGAGTTGATGCGCCTGCTGCAGCAGCAGCTCGCGGATCACGAGCGCTTGCGCCGCCGACTGCCAAGCGGCAATGGGCTTGGACGCCGGGTGATGCTGCGCCTCGCGCGCGATGGCGTCACGGGGAATGACCGCGCCGTTCACGCTTACCTCGATCGGCTCGGGGAGCGACTGGAGCTTGTGCACCGCGCAGGTCATGGCGCTCACTCGGCCGGAATTGGACGGCCGACGCCGCTAGGGCGCTGCCCTCCCGGCCTCGGCGCGCGCGCCACCTGCTGTCGCGTGCGCACCACCTGGTAGCCGCGCCGACCAAGATACCAGATCGGCGCGCTCCACACATGCACGAGGCGCGTGAACGGGAATAGAAGGAATATGGTCATGCCGAGGAACAGATGCAGCTTGAAGATTGGGTTTGCGTCCGCGACGAGTGAAGCCACGCCAGGCTGCAAAGTGAGGATACCTTGCGCCCAGGTCATGAACTTCACCATCTCCTGTCCGTTCAAATGGTTGAGCGATACCGCGATAGTAGCGAGGCCCAGGATCAGCTGCGTGTAGAGCAGGAGCAGGATCGCGATGTCGCCGAAGGACGAATTGTTGCGGATGCGCGCATCGAACAGCCGCCGGTGCACCAGGAGCGTGGTGCCGATGAAGCAGGCGACGCCGGCAATGCCACCGATCACGATCGCCATCATCTGCTTGGAGCCATGGCTGATGCCGAGGAAATCGAACACGGCAATCGGCGTCAGCAGACCGACGAAATGACCGGCGAAAATGACGAGAATGCCGACGTGAAACAGATTGGAGCCCCAGACGAGCTGTTTGCGCCGCAAGAGCTGGCTTGAACCGGACCTCCAGCTGTATTGCTCGCGGTCGAAGCGTAGCAGGCTGCCGACGAGAAAGACCGTGAGGCAGAGATAGGGATACCAGCCGAACAGCAGTTGATTGATGGCATCGCTCATGGCCTCACTCCCTTATGCTGGCACGTCGGCAGGCGGCCGCCGGCCCGCACGAATCTTGGCGAACAGCTCTTCTCTGCAATTCGGGGCCGCCTCGGGGCCGAAACTCACGGCCTCCTCTTCCCACTGTGCGTCGAGCGCGGCGAGATCGTTCGGATCTGAATCCGGGCCCTCCGGCACCACTTCGATGTTGGACGCGTCCGGTGCGGGCGCGGCGAGCACGGCGAGAGCCTGGAACACCGCCTCATATGGCGTGTTGCGTTTGTGCAGGCGCTCGGCCAATGCGCCGAGGACGTGCGAGGGCTGGCTGAGCATGACCCGCGCTTCCGTCACTGGACGCGTCGAAAGAAATTCGAGAAAAGCCGGCAAATAGTCGGGGAGCTCGGCGGCGCTGAGGCAAAGCCCATTCTGTTCGTACAGGCTCTTGAGATCGATCATCGCCTGACCGCGGTCACGGCTCTCGCCGTGCACATGCTCGAACAGGTGCAGCGATAGCGAGCGCGTGCGGTCGAACAGCTCGACGTAACGCTCCTGCAGAGCATAGAGGTCGCCGATTGCAATCTCCTCGATCAGAGCATCGAGCAGGCGGCGGCAGTCCGGCGGGAGGAGAGTCTCCTCGTCGATAACCCGCCGCAGCTCCGGCGCGGCGGTTTGCAGCTCGGCTTCCGGATAGCTCAGCAGCGCCGAGAGCGCCTTGAAGGTTTTCTCCATCACATGACCTCCATCGGCGTCTTGGCGTGCTTCTTCGGAGCGCCGAACAAATTCGCTTCGGTCGTCCCACCCGAACACCCATTGCCGAAGGAGAAGCCGCAGGAACCGCGCAAATCGTAAGCGTCCTCGTCGAGCTCGCGATGGGCGGTGGGAATGACAAAGCGATCCTCATAATTGGCGATGGCCATGATCTGATACATCTCGTTGATCTGCCCAGACCTTAGTTCGACACGATCGGCGATTTCGTCGTCGATCACACCGTCGACGGTCTTGGCGCGCATATAGGCGCGCATGGCGAGCATGCGCTCGAGCGCCAACGTGACCGGCTCCTCCTTACCGGCGGTAAGCAAATTAGCGAGATATTTGATGGGGATACGAAGACTGCGGACGTCCGGCATCTCGCCGTCGAAACCGATTTTGCCCGCCTCGGCCGCCGCCCGGATCGGCGATAGCGGCGGCACATACCAGACCATCGGCAGCGTGCGGTATTCCGGATGCAGCGGGAAGGCGACCCTCCACTCCATCGCCATCTTCCACACGGGCGAGCGAACCGCGGCGTCGAGCCAGTTCTCCGGCACGCCATCGGCGCGCGCCTGTTCGACCACCGCCGGATCGTTGGGATCGAGGAAGATGGAAAGCTGCGACTCGTACAAATCCTGCTCGTCCGGGACACTTGCCGCTTCCTCGATGCGGTCGGCGTCATACAGCACCACGCCGAGATAGCGGATGCGGCCGACGCAGGTCTCCGAGCACACCGTGGGCTGACCGGCCTCGATGCGCGGGAAGCAGAAGATGCATTTCTCCGACTTTCCGCTCGACCAATTGTAATAGATCTTCTTGTAGGGGCAGCCGGAGACGCACATGCGCCAGCCGCGGCACTTGTCCTGATCGATGAGAACGATGCCGTCCTCCTCGCGCTTATAAATGGCGCCAGAAGGGCAGGCGGCGACGCAGGTCGGGTTCAGGCAATGCTCGCACAGGCGCGGCAGATACATCATGAACGTGTTCTCGAACTGACCGTAGATCTCCTTCTGCACGCCCTCGAAATTGACGTCGGCCGAGCGCTTGGCGAATTCGCCGCCGAGGATTTCTTCCCAGTTCGGGCCCCATTCGATTTTTTCCATACGGTTGCCGCTGACGAGCGAGCGTGGCCGCGCCGTTGGCATGGCTTGCAGCTCCGGCGCCGTCTGTAGATGCTCGTAGTCGAAAGTGAAGGGCTCGTAATAGTCGTCGATCTCAGGCAGGTCCGGATTAGCGAAGATGTTGGCGAGCACGCGCCATTTGGCGCCCATCCTCGGCTCGATCTTGCCATTCTTCTTGCGGCGCCAGCCGCCGTTCCAGCGCTCCTGATTCTCCCATTCCTTGGGGTAACCGATGCCGGGCTTGGTCTCGACATTGTTGAACCAAGCATATTCCATGCCTTCGCGGCTGGTCCAAACGTTCTTGCAGGTGACCGAGCAGGTGTGACAGCCGATGCATTTGTCGAGGTTCAGCACCATGGCGATTTGGGCACGGATTTTCATTCTGCGGCCTCCAATTGAGACGTCTCGACGGCCTCGTCCGCGGCCGGCCTCTCAAGCCAATCGATCTCGGCCATCTTGCGCACGATGACGAACTCGTCGCGATTGGAGCCGACGGTACCGTAATAATTGAAGCCGTAAGATTGCTGGGCGTAGCCGCCGATCATATGCGTCGGCTTCAGCACCGTGCGCGTCACCGAGTTATGGATGCCGCCGCGCTGGCCGGTCTGCTCGGAGCCCGGCACGTTCACGATCTTCTCCTGCGCGTGATACATCATGCAAATGCCTTCCTTGATGCGCTGAGAGACGACGGCGCGGGCGACCAGCGCCCCATTCGTGTTGAAGGCTTCGATCCAGTCATTGTCGACAATGCCGCCCCGGGCGGCGTCGACCTCGCTGATCCACACGATCGGTCCGCCGCGCGACAGGGTCAGCATCAGCAAATTGTCGGTGTAGGTGGAGTGGATGCCCCATTTCTGATGAGGGGTAATGAAGTTGAGGACGATCGCCTTATTGCCGTTCGGCTTGCGGTCGATAACCGGCTTTACCGTCTTGGTGTCGATCGGCGGACGATAGACGCACAAGCCCTCGCCGAAGGCCCGCATCCACAAATGGTCCTGGTAGAGCTGCTGCCGGCCTGTCAGCGTTCGCCACGGGATCAGCTCATGCACGTTGGTATAGCCGGCGTTGTAGCAGACCTTGTCCGACTCAAGTCCGGACCAGGTCGGCGAGGAGATGATCTTGCGCGGCTGAGCGACGCAATCGCGGAAGCGGATCTTCTCGTCCTCCTTGTGGAGGGCGAGATGGGCAAGCTCGCGGCCGGTGGTCTTCGACAGGGACTCCCACGCCTTGACCGCGACCTCGCCATTCGTCTCAGGCGCGAGGCTCAGGATGACTTCGCAAGCGTCGATGTCGGTATCGATGCGCGCGAGCCCCTTGGTTGCGCCTTCTTCCTCAACCTCTCCGTTGAGGCGCTTGAGGAAATCAACCTCGTGCTCGGTGTTCCAACCGATGCCCTTGCCGCCATTGCCGAGCTTGGCCATCAACGGTCCGAGCGCGGTGAATCGCTTATAGAGGTTGGGGTAGTCGCGCTCGACCACCGTGACTTGCGGCATGGTCTTGCCGGGGACGGGCTCAATTTCTCCCAGCTTCCAATCCTTGACGTCGAGGGCTTGCGCGATCTCGCCCGGCGTATCGTGCAGGATCGGGGTGAGCACCACGTCTGTCTCGACCCCGAGCACCTCAGGCGCGACCTCGGAGAAGGTTTTGGCGATGCCCTTGTAGATCTCCCAATCGTTGCGCGCACCCCAAACCGGATCGACCGCCGAGGTCAGCGGATGGATGAAGGGGTGCATGTCCGAAGTGTTGAGATCGTTCTTCTCGTACCACGTCGCGGTCGGCAGGACGATGTCGGAATACATACAGGTCGTGGACATGCGGAAGTCGATGGTCACGAGAAGGTCGAGCTTCCCCTCCGGCGCCTGGTCATGCCACGCCACTTCGCTCGGCTTCTGCGCGCCAGTCGCGCCCAAATCTTTCCCCATCACGCCATGCGAGGTGCCGAGCAGATGCTTCAGGAAATATTCGTGCCCCTTGCCGGATGCGCCCAGAAGATTGGAGCGCCAGACGAACAGGTTGCGGGGCCAATTGGCCGGCTTGTCGGGATCCTCGCAGGAGAGCGCGAGATCGCCGGATTTGAGCGCGGCGGCGACGTAGTCCTTCGGCTCCTGGCCGGCGGCGGCGGCCTTCGCCGCGATGGAAAGCGGATTATCCTCGAGCTGCGGCGCGGATGGCAGCCAGCCCATGCGCTCGGCGCGCACATTGTAGTCGATCAGGGCCCCATCCCACGGGCCGGCCGGGGCGGTGGGGGAGAGGATTTCCGACACATCGAGGGTCTCATAACGCCATTGATCGGTGTGGGCGTAGAAGGCCGAGGTTGAGTTCATCTGCCGTGGCGGGCGCGCCCAATCCAGCGCGAAGGCGAGCGGCAGCCATCCCGTTTGCGGACGCAACTTTTCCTGCCCGACATAATGCGACCAGCCGCCGCCCGACTGCCCGACGCAGCCGCACATCACCAGCATGTTGATGATGCCGCGATAGGTCATGTCCATGTGGTACCAATGGTTCACACCGGCGCCGAGGATGACCATGGAGCGCCCGTTGGTCTTCTCGGCGTTGCGGGCGAATTCACGGGCGATGGTGACAATGTTGTCGCTGGGCACGCCAGTGATCTTCTCGGCCCAGGCGGGGGTGTAGGGCTCCACGTCTTCATAGGATCGGGCGAGATGCTCGCCGCCGAGGCCCTGGTCGACCCCGTAATTGGCGATGAACAGATCGAAGACGCTGGCGACGAGGGCCTCGCCATCCTTCAACTGCAGGCGCTTGGCGGGCACATGTCGCAACAGCACGCCTGGATGGTCAGTCCCGGCGAAATGGTCGTGCTCGCGGTTGCCGAAATAAGGGAAGGCGACCGAGGCGATCTCGTCGTGAATCCCAGCGAGGGAAAGCTTCAGCTTGGTGTCTTCCCCCCGCCCGTCCTTCTCCTCGAGGTTCCACTGGCCGGGATCGCCCCAGCGGAACCCGACCGTTCCGCTGGGCGTCACGACGTCGCCCGAAATCTCGTCATAGGCGACGGTCTTCCATTCGGGGTTGGCGGTCTCGCCCAAGGCGTCGTCGAAATCGCTCGCGCGCAGGAACCGGTCAGGCACCAGCCGGCCATCGTTCTGGACCAGGCGAACGAGCATCGGCATGTCGGTGTATTTGCGCGCGTAGTCGGCAAAATAAGGGACTTGGCGCTCGACGTGGAACTCGCGTGCGATCACATGTCCGATTGCCATGGCCAGCGCCGCATCGGTGCCCTGCTTCGGATGCACCCACAAATCGGCGAATTTCGCCGCCTCCGAATAGTCTGGCGTGACGACGACGCTCTTGGCGCCGCGGTAGCGGGCCTCGGTGTAGAAGTGGGCGTCGGGCGTGCGCGTCTGGGGAACGTTCGATCCCCACAGGATTAGAAAGCCGGAATTGTACCAATCGGCGCTCTCGGGGACGTCGGTCTGCTCGCCCCAAGTCTGGGGTGAGGCGGGCGGAAGGTCGCAATACCAATCGTAAAACGACATGGACACGCCGCCGAGCAGCGACAAATAGCGGGAGCCCGCGGCGTAGCTCACCATCGACATGGCTGGAATCGGCGAAAAACCAAACACGCGATCCGGCCCGTAAGTCTTCACCGTGTAGGCGTTGGCCGCGGCGATGATTTCGTTGACCTCGTCCCAGGTCGCGCGCACGAAACCGCCAAGGCCACGCTTCTTCACATAGGCGGCGCGCTTGTCGGGATCCCCGACGATCGAGGCCCAGGCGGCGACCGGCGCTCGAGTCAAGCGCGCCTCACGCCAAAGCCTGACCAGGCGCGAGCGGACCAACGGGTATTTCACCCGGTTGCCGGAATAGAGATACCAAGAATAGCTCGCCCCGCGCGAACAGCCGCGCGGCTCGTGGTTGGGGAGTTCGGGCCGCGTGCGCGGGTAGTCGGTCTGCTGCGTCTCCCAGGTGACGATGCCCCCCTTGACGTAAATCTTCCACGAGCACGAGCCCGTGCAATTCACGCCGTGGGTGGAGCGCACGATCTTGTCGTGCTGCCATCGCTTGCGGTAACCGTCCTCCCAACCCCGGTCCTCGCGCGTGACGATGCCGTAGCCGTCCGCGAAGTCGCTGGTGACGCGATTGAAGAAAGTGAGGCGATCGAGGAAGTGGCTCATGGTCCGGTGCTCGCGTCGTAAGCGGGGGCGCCTGGCTGGTCGTTCATCATTCACCGGCCAGTGCGGGTTGAGAATTCAGGTCGCCACCCTACGGGACTCTCCTTAGTTGCGTTGCTCGGTCCTGGTCGGGACGCCGCCACGGAAGCGCTCAGTCCCGCGAAGTACCGCCGTCCGCATACCGATAGCCCCCGCGAACGTGCTGACGTTGATGTAAGTCAATCTGCGGCTTTCCTTGGGCCCAAGGATCGCCGGCTTGATTCGGATCAAATTGCTGGTCGCCGAGCTCGCTAGTCTGATGCGGCCACAAAGAGTGGGCTCGCATGGGAGCGAACATGGGCACGACGCATTCGGCTCCCGGGGCCTCCCGGGCCCTTTGGCTTTCGACCATCGCCTTCACGGTGTGTTTCGCCGTGTGGACGATCTTTGCCATCATCGGTGTGCGCATCAAACAGGATCTTGGCCTGAGCGAGACCGAGTTCGGCCTCCTCGTCGCCACTCCCATTCTCACCGGGTCGCTCAGCCGAGTCTTCCTCGGCATCTGGGCCGACCAATATGGCGCGCGAGTCGTCTTTGTGGTGAGCATGCTAGCGGCTGCTGCCGCGACCTTCCTGCTCTCCTACGCCACCACCTATCCTTGGATGCTCGTCGCCGCACTCGGCGTCGGACTCGCCGGCGGCTCCTTCGCCGTCGGCATCACTTACGTCGCCAAATGGGTTCCGCCGTCGGAGCAGGCGACGGCCATCGGAATCGTCGGCGCCGGCAATGTCGGCGCGGCCATCACCAGCTTAACCGCTCCATTCGTGCTCGTCGCCTTTGGCTGGCAGATGGTGGCGGTCTTTTGGGCGGCCGCACTGGCGGCTACGGCGATCCTCTTCTGGCTCGCGACCGGCGACGAGCCAGAATTGAAGGCGCGCCGAGCGCGGGGCGAAAAGCCTCGCTCAATGCAGCTGCTGTTGGAGCCGCTTCGCCGCCAGCAGGTCTGGCGGTTCTCGCTCTACTATTTCTTCGTCTTCGGCGGGTTCGTCGCGCTCGCTTTATGGCTGCCGCGTTACCTGATCGGCGTCTACGGACTCAACCTTGAAACCGCGGGAACGCTAACGGCGGCCTTCTCAATTCCGGCGGGTCTGTTCCGCCCCTATGGCAAGCATCTGTGCGACCGCTACGGCGCGCGGACGATCATGTACTGGACCTTCGGCGTTTCCTTGATCTGTCTTTTGATGCTCTCCTACCCGGACGCCGACTATGTGATCAACGGCATCGAGGGGCCGATCGCCTTCTCGACGCGAATGAACCTCATTCCATTCGTGATCACGATCTTCGTGCTCGGCTTCTTTATGTCGTTCGGCATGGCGGCGGTCTACAAGGACATGCCTGCCTATTTCCCCAAAGACATCGGCTCGGTCGGCGGCCTTGTCGGCATGGTCGGCGGCCTCGGCGGCTTCGTTCTGCCAATCGCCTTCGGCGTCATGGCCGACCTGACCAATATCTGGACGAGCTGCTTCATGCTGCTTTTCCTCGTCGTCGCCGTATCGCTCGCCTGGATGCATTTCGCCATTCGCCACATGGAGACGCGCGCCGTCGGCGATGTGCTCGCGGCGATGCCGCCCTTCGCCGAGCTGGAGGAGGCGCATGAGCGCGAGAAGCCCACCACGCAGGCGGCGTTGATCCAGGATTGGCGCCCCGAGGACGCGACCTTCTGGGAAACGACCGGACGCCGGATTGCGCGGCGCAATCTCTGGATTTCGGTGCCGGCGCTTATGCTCGCCTTTGCCGTGTGGATGGTGTGGAGCGTCGTGGTCGCCAAATTGCCGGCGATCGGTTTCACCTACACCACCGAGCAATTGTTCTGGCTGGCGGCGCTGCCCGGTCTTTCCGGCGCGACGTTTCGCATCTTCTACTCGTTCATGGTGCCGATCGTCGGCGGCCGGTTGTGGACGGCGCTAACGACGGCGTCGCTGCTGATCCCGGCCTTCGGCATCGGTTACGCCGTGCAAGACCCCAGCACCCCCTATTTCATCTTTCTGGTATTGGCGCTGCTGTGCGGCTTCGGTGGTGGCAATTTTGCCTCGTCGATGGCCAATATCAGCTTCTTCTTTCCCAAGAAGGAGAAAGGCAATGCGCTTGCCCTCAATGCCGGGCTCGGTAATCTCGGTGTGAGCGTGGCGCAGTTCGTCGTGCCGCTGGTGATCACCGCCGGCGTCTTTGGGGTGATGGGCGGCGAGCCGCAAACCGCGTCGGACGGCACGCGCCTCTGGCTGCAGAATGCCGGCTTCATCTGGGTGCCGTTCCTGATCGTCACCACCATCGCCGCATGGCTCGGCATGAACGACATTGCCTCGGCCAAGGCCTCGTTCAGCGAACAGGCCGTCATCTTCCAGCGCGAGCACAATTGGATCATGTGCTGGCTCTATACCGGCACCTTTGGGTCTTTCATCGGCTATTCCGCTGGGTTCCCTCTGCTTGCCAAGACCGAGTTTCCCGACGTCGATTCGCTGCCCTTCATCTTCCTGGGGCCACTGGTCGGCGCTCTGTCGCGCGCTGCAACCGGATGGATTTCCGATCGCTGGGGCGGGGGCCGCGTCACCTTCTGGGTCTTCGTGGTGATGATCTTGGGCGTCGCGGGTGTCTTGTTTTTCCTCGGCATCAAGGATCAGCCGGGGGCGTTCTGGGGCTTCTTCGCCATGTTCCTCGTGTTGTTCTTCGCCACCGGCGTCGGCAACGCCTCGACCTTCCAGATGATCCCGGCGATCATGCGCAAGGAGATCGGGCGGTTCATGCCGGGCGCTTCGGCCGTCGAGCAAACCCGCCAGGCCGACAAGGAAACCGCCGCGATCATCGGATTCACCTCGGCGATCGCAGCCTATGGCGCATTCTTCATCCCCAAAGCCTTTGGCAGCTCGATCGGATTTTCCGGCGGACCTGAGCTCGCACTATGGGGCTTCATGGTCTTCTACGTCACCTGCCTCGCCGTAACCTGGTGGTTCTACACCCGCCGAGGCGGTCTCCTCCACGACGTGGAATGCGGTGTCGCCCCCGCACCGGTAGCGACCTGACGCGTGGTTGCTTGCGAGAGGGCAGGTGGCGGGCTGCTTGCGCGCGCTAAAATGCGCACTCCCTAACTTTCCCGTTTACAAATGATTATAGCGTAGCTATTTGATATTAAACTGCGTGTTACGCAGAATATGTCCTAAATGGCTATGGAAACCGCCACCTAACGCGCGAGGAGAGCATCATGGCGATCAGGAACGGCTCCGGGAATGGCGAAAGCTTTGAGACGGGTCCCGGAAAAACATCACCGACGCCGCGCTACCACGAGACTTTCGAGGCGGCGCTTCCCAGCAAGGAGAAAGTCGCGGCGGTCCGCAATCGCCTCGACGAGGCCGGGGTCAAATATGTGATGTCGTGCTGGGTCGACCTATTCGGCATTCCCAAAACGAAGCCGGTACCGATGTGCGATTTCGAAGATCTTTGCGCGGGCAAAGGCCCGCAATTTGCCGTTCATTCGATCTCGTTCGTACCGGAGCTCAGCTCGGCGGACTCCGACCAAGTGATGGTCCCCGACCTCGATGCCGTTTACATCTGCCCTTGGGATAGATCGACGGCTTTCATTTTCGCCGACCTCTTTTGGGAAGGCAAACCCTACAATGTTTGCTCGCGGCAAACCCTCAAGCGGGCCATCAGCGATGCCGGCGCTGCGGGCTATGTCGGCTATGCCGGCATCGAGCCCGAATTCATCGTCATGAAATGGAATGACCAGGGGCAGCCGGTAAAGGCATTCGACAGCGATCCCGCGACGGGTAAAGGCCTGCGACCGCGGCGCCAGGCGTTCGGCTATGACGTCGAATACACCACGGACTCCATGCCGTTCCTCAAGGAATTGATCGACATCCTGAACGAGCTCGGATGGAAGCTGCACGACGTCGTGGCCGAGGGTGCATACTCTCAGTTCGAGCTGGATTTCCATTACACGCATCTGCTGGAGATGGCGGATCGTCTGACCTTTCTGCGGATTCTGCTCAAGGAGGTCGCAAAGAAACACGGCATGTTCGTAACCTTCATGCCGAAGCCGACAACGGGAGATTGGCGCTCAGGGGCTCACATCAACTTCTCCCTGCGTCTGGCCACGAGCCCAGACCAGAACCTGTTTCAGAACGAGGAGGGAGATTGGTCGGAGGAGGCATTTCACGCCGTGGGCGGCTTGATGGCGCACTCCGAGGCGATCACCGCGCTCGCTTGCTCCAACGTCAACTCCTACAACGGCCTGGTGCCTCGCGTTGGCGGGTTCGAAGGTGGGACGGTCACATGGGCTCCCACCAACATCACCTATGGCTTCAACAATCGCTCGGCGCAGTTCCGTCTGCCCCAGAGCCGCTACTGCGTGGAGAACCGTGCGGCGGATATGTGCATGAACGCGTATGTTGCGCTGGCATTGACGCTGGCCGCCGCGGTTGAAGGGATCGTGCAAAAGATCAACGCAGGCGATCCGACCGATCGCGACCTCTATGCGATGAGCCAAGCGGAGATGGATGCCGCCGGCATTCGTCGCCTGCCGCGCAACCTGCTGGAGGCGATCGGTTATTTGAAGGAGGACGAGCTGGCGGAGAAGGTTCTCGGCCCGACCATGCTCAAATCTTATTTGGCCTACAGGGTCGACGAATGGGAACGCTACCACCAGACCGTGACCGACTGGGAAGTGCGCGAATATCTGAGGCTATATTGAGATCCAGGGAGACCGGTAGGCTGGGTGCAGTGTCCTATTCCGGTTCCGCTTGGCCGATGGGATGCGCGACCTCGGAGAAATCCCGCTTAAGCAGAAACTGGTTTTTGAACATTTTAATGCCGGTCATGACCTCGGCCGATGCAATGCCGACATCGGCGTAACAGAAGGCTTCCATAAATTCTATCAGCCCATCCTCGGTGTCGGAAACCACCTCGACCAGCAGGTCAAATCGTCCGCTGACCCAAGATATGAAGACGACATTGGTGCATTGACCCAGGCGATCGGCCACGGCCGCGGGAGTGTGTCCAGGCGCCACCTTGATCCCGATCATGGCATCGGACCGATAGGAGATGGATGCAGGATCGACGATCGCCACGATCGTGAGAAAGCCGGCCTGCTTCATCCAATTCACGCGGTTCCGAACCGTACCCTCCGACACGTCGAGGGTCTCCGCTATCGTACGGAATGAGGTTCGGCCATCCTGCTGGAGAAGCGCTACGATTTGACGGTTTAGGCTGTCGTAGGGAGAGGCATAACTGTTCTCCGATGAGACCGACTTTGTGGCAGGCGTCACCGAGAATTTTTTTCGGGAGGTGGAGGTCGGAAGCATGCTCGCTGTTATCCTAGCCAATGGTGCGGATCAATCACAAACGGTTGCGTGTTCCTGGACTGCACCGGCGGCGCTAAGGGTCGCGGTCCCGCTATCCAATCACAATCCAAGATCCTTTCGATTGTCATCACCGAGGTCGTTGCCCGACGAACGGCCGTAGCCGACCAGTCACGAAAGTCGCCGTCGCCCGGTGCCTTCGCTTCAAATGTCGACCTTGCTGTTCGGTCCATCAGGTGTTCGCATTGACGAAAGCGACGTTCTTAGGCGATCGCGGGTGCGAAGGGCCTAAAATAAGGGCACCAAAGAAACGCAAACCGCAACGAACAAGCCCAAGAGAAAGGATTATGCAATTTTATGGGTTGCTAAGCACGAATTTTCATAGAAAATGGCTTTCAACATTCTGATAAGCGTAACGGGAGTTGATGGGCACTTCCCAAAATGCATTATGCTTCGCAAGGCGCACCCCTGCGCCGCCCCCGTATGTAGCGGGCGACCTCCGCTGTCGGGTGGAGCCGATGGTCGGCCTCGCGAGTCCACGACCATGCTGAAACGGGGACAGCCATAGTCATGCTGGCGGACCAGCAGGTGATCCCGAAGCCCACGCCGGCACCAAAGCCCAAGGCGCGCCGATCGCGCTGGTTCGAATATCACAAGCCCATCCCGCTCGTTTGGTCCCTGGCGCTTGGAATCGCGATCTGGGTGATCTTTTTCGGCTTGTGGGAGCTCGCGGCCGCGAAAAATTGGGTCAACACCCTGTTTATGCCGCCGCCGCATCGGGTGCTCGCGACGTTATACACGATGATCGCCGAGCGTGGATTTCTCGGCGACATCGGCATCAGCATCTATCGGATTCTCGTGAGCTTCGCGCTTGCCTGCGCGGTCGCCATCCCCCTTGGAATCTTGATGGGCTCGTTCCGGGCCGTCGACGCCTTTGTAAATCCCTTTGTCAGCGCATGGCGCTATCTTCCCGCGCCCGCCTTCATACCGCTGCTGCTGATGTGGTTCGGAGTCGGGGAAGGGTCGAAGCTCGCGCTACTCTTCATCGGCGTCATTTTCTTTTTGATCACCCTCATCATGGACCACACCCGCGCGGTGCGCGCCGAGCTGATCGAGACGGCCATGACGCTGGGCGCCAATCGGTGGCAGATTCTTTCGACGATCGTGCTGCCGGCGGTCGCACCCAAGATCCTGATATCGATGCGCCAGATGCTGGCGGTCAGTTGGACCTACCTCGTCATCGCCGAGATCGTGGCCTCAACCACCGGCATCGGCGCGGTGATGATGCGGGGTCAACGCTTCCTCAAGGTCGACGAGATCATGGCCGGTATCCTCGTCATCGGCATCGTCGGACTGCTGTTCGATTTCCTGTTTCGTTTGGCGCAGCAATTGCTCTTTCCGTATGTCGCGCGCGGGGAGAGTTGACGGAGGTGTCGCGTAATTTCCGAAGTCGCATCCGAGGAGTGCATAACCATGCATAACGTGTCGTTATCTCGCTTAAGGCAGTGGCTATTGGCGGTCGCAGTGGCAGGTCTCGCGCTGCTCACCGCGGACTTCGCATCGGCCAAGGACCAGGTCCGAGTCGCAGGCCTGACATGGCCAGGCTATGGTTGGTGGTATATCGCCAAGGAGAAGAACTTGGCGCCCGACCTCGACATCTCTTATCAGGCGATCGAGGACCCCTTCCAGAGCTTCAGTCTGATGTCCTCCGGGCAGCTGGACATCATTTCCTCCACGGCGGAGTTCGCGCCGATCGGCGCTTCGCAGAACATGCCGGTGCGCATGTTCGCCTTCGGCAATCTTTCCCACGGCACCGACAAGCTCATCATGCGTCCGGAGATAACCAATCCGGCCGAACTTAAGGGCAAGAAGGTGGCGGTCATGGTTGGGGGCCTGCCGCAAATCATGATGGGAATCTACCTGGAAAAGAACGGTCTCCCATTCGACTCCGTCGAATACGTCAACGTGATTATGGACCAGGCGGCCGCCTCAATGATCAGCGGCACCGTCGCCGGCGCAGAGCTGTGGGAGCCTTTCGGTACTCAGACCTTGGGCGCGGTGCCGGGGGCGAAGGTGGTGGCGAGCACGGCCGATCCCGAATGGGCTTCCACCGGGCTCATTGCCGATGCTCATTTCATCAATTCCGATTGGGCCAAGAACAACCGGCCGGTCGCGCTGAAGGCGTTGAAGGCGATGTATGACGCCATCGCCTGGTGGAAGGCCAATCCGGAGGAAGGCAACAAGATCATCGCCGACGGGATGAAGATGTCCGTTGCCGATGTCGAGCTGGTCATCGGCAAGGACGGCACCGGTCTCGATTCCGGCCTCGATCCCTACACCTTCATGCAAGCCGCGCAGTTCTGCGGCGTGGCCCCGGGGGACCCGCCCTTCGGCCAGAAGAACGGCCAGATGGTCGAGACCTACAAGCTGACCAATAGCTGGTGGGTGAAGTTCGGTGTGGTGAAGGAGGAATATCCTCCGGAGAAGGGCATCGACTGCAGCTTGCTCAAGGATCTCTACGACAGCGGCTATCGCGGCTGAGAAGCGACCATACCGGCCAGGCGGGTCCGCCGATCCGCCTGGCCGAATACAAAAGGCGGCAGGTGAGGAAAAAAGATGGCGAGCGTTTATCCAGCGTTTTTGACGGCGGCGATTCCAAGTAGATCGCGCATCGACAAGGCAAAGGCGGATCTGGAGAAGGCCGGGGTAAAATACGTCTTCTCGTGCTGGATCGACATCTTGGGCAGTCCGAAGACGAAGCCCGTTCCGGTTTCAGAGTTCGAGAATTTGTGCATCGGCAAGGGACCTCAATTCGCGGTGCATTCCGTCTCGATGTTTCCAGAACTCGGCCCTGCCGATCCGGACCAGATCCCAATTCCAGATCTCGACGCGCTCTTCATCTGTCCCTGGGACCCGCAATTTGCCATCGTGTTCGCGGACCTGTTCTACGAGGGAGCCCCATATGACGTCTGCCCGCGCATGGCGCTCAAGCGCACCGTGCAGGAAGCGGCCGACGCGGGATATGCGTTCTATGCGGGGCTGGAACCCGAGTTCATCGTGCTCCGCTACGACGACCAAGGGCAGCCGGTCAAAGCGATTGACGACGACCCAGCCCAGGGGGAGGGCTTTCGCCCGCGGCGCCAGGCCTTCGGCTACGACATCGAATATTCCCTCGACTCGATGCCGTTCCTGGCGGACGTGGTCGAATATCTGAACGGCATGGGTTGGGGCCTCAAGAACGTCGTCTGCGAAGGTGCCTATTCGCAGTTCGAGGTCGATTTCGACTATTCGACCGTGCTCGGCATGGCCGATCGCTTCACTTTCCTGCGCATCTTGCTGAAGGAGATCGCCAAGCGCCACGGCCTATTCGTGACCTTCATGCCCAAGCCGGCTCAGGGCGATTGGCGCAGTGGCGCCCATATCAATTGGAGTGTTCAATCAACCTCAAACCCGGGCGGCAATTTGTTCAAGGACGAGGCGCGCGGGGGCTTTAGCGACATCGCCAAATGGGCGGCCGGCGGCGTGTTACGCCATGGTGTCGCCCTGACCGCGGTCACCTGCCCGACGGTCAATAGCTACAAGGGTCTGATCGCGCGAGCGCGCGAATTCGAGGGTGGCACTGTCACCTGGGCGCCGACCCACATGACCTATGGCGTCAACAACCGGTCGGCGATGATCCGGTTCCCGCAGGCGCGCTTCGCCATCGAGAACCGCGCCGCCGACATGTGCCTCAACCCCTATCTTGGTCTCGCCATGACGTGCGCGGCCTCGCTGGAGGGGATCCGAGAGAAGATCGACCCGGGGCCGCCGCTCGACAAGTCGCTCTATACGATGACGCCCGCAGAGCGAGAGGAAATGAAGGTGCAGCCTCTGCCTCGCAATTTGGACCAGGCGATCGGCGGCTTTGCCGCGGATCCGCTCGCCAAAAACGTCTTCGGCGACACGATGCACCGGCTCTACACGCTTCATAAGCAAGACGAATGGGATCGGTTCCACGAGTCGATCACGGAGTGGGAGAGGAAAGAATATCTCCGGTTCTTCTGAGGCCGAGAGAACGCGGAACACGAAAAAGGAAGTCGCCGGCATGCTCTCGCAATCGCAACCAGCCGTAGCCGCCCGTGGAGAGGCAAAGCTCTCGGTGCGTGGCGTCGGAAAGTGTTACGGCGTTAATGGCGGCGGCACCATCGAAGCCGTGCGCGACGTGTCCTTCGACGTGATCGAGGGGGAGATCTGCGCGCTGCTTGGTCCCTCCGGCTGTGGCAAGTCGACGGTGCTCCGCATGGTGGCAGGGCTGGAGGATCCATCGACCGGGGCGATGTTCCTCGACGGCAACCAGATCGAGGGGCCGGACAAGTCGCGGGGGATGGTGTTCCAACGCTACACGTCGTTCGATTGGATGACGGTCCAGAAGAATGTTGAGTACGGGATGCGAATCAATGGCGTTTCCCGGGCGCAGCGGCGCGAGGATGCGGAACGCTACATTCAGCTCGTGAAGCTGACCAAGTTCAAGCATGCCTATCCTTGCCAGCTCTCCGGCGGCATGCAGCAGCGTGTCGCCATCGCGCGAACTCTCGCCAACGGTCCCTCGATCCTCCTCATGGATGAGCCATTCGGCGCGCTCGATGCTGAGACCAAATGGCAGATGCAGGAGTTAATGATCGGCATCGTCGAGACGTCGAAGGCTACGGTGCTCCTTGTCACCCACGATCTGGAGGAGGCGATCTTTCTCGCAGACCGCATCGTCTTCATGTCGAGGCATCCCGGAACCGTGCGCGAGAATCTCATGACTGAGTTCAAGAATGGCCGCCGCTTCGAGAGCCACGAGGAGATGATGGAGGCGAAGGGGTTCTACGAGTTGGAGAAGAAGATCATGCATCTCATGCGCGACGAAATGCGTGGGAGCGAACCCCAATAGTCGCCCCGAATACTGAAGCATATCGAGAGGTCACAATGTGCGGCGTATGCGGTTGCAGTCCTGAAGTCGAACGCAGCCATCAGCATGGGGACCACAAACACGCAACACATGCGCCCCATGATTTGATGCGGATCGAACAGGACATCTTGGCCAAGAACGACCGTTACGCGGGCGAGAATCGAGACCGCCTCGGTGGGGCCGGCGTCTTCGCGCTCAACCTCGTGTCAAGTCCTGGCTCCGGAAAGACCAGTCTGCTGGTAAAGACCGTCGAGGCGCTGAAGGCGAGGCTACCTCTTGCCGTCATCGAGGGCGATCAGGAGACGTCGATCGATGCCGAGCGGATCCGCGCCACGGGCGTGCCGAGCGTTCAGATCAACACCGGTCGCGGCTGTCACCTCGATGCGCATATGGTCGGCCACGCCTTGGAGGATTTGCCGCTCGAGCCTCACTCGCTTCTGTTCATCGAAAATGTCGGCAACCTCGTCTGCCCCGCTGGCTTCGATCTCGGCGAGGCGGAGAAGGTCGTGATCCTGTCGGTGGCGGAGGGCGACGACAAGCCGCTCAAATATCCGGACGCGTTCGCCGCCGCCAGCACCTTGGTCCTGTCCAAGATCGACCTCTTGCCCCATGTCGATTTCGACGTCGGCCACTGCATCGAGCACGCGCGGGCGATCAACCCTGAAATCGCCGTGCTGGAGCTGTCGGCGAAGTCCGGCGAGGGCATGGAACGCTGGACCGACTGGCTCGTGGCTTCGGCCGGGCGCGCGGTGCACGGGCCTGTCGAGGAGGGCGCATGCATGAGTTGACCATAGCAAGCGCGTTGGTCGAGCAGGTCTGCGACCATGCAGCCGGAGCCGGCGGGGAGCGCGTCGCGGAGATTAGAATTCGCATGGGCGCTTTGAGCGGCATCGCGCGCGCTCTCTATTTCTGTTTCCCGGCGGCGTCACGAGGCACCGTTTGCGACGGGGCGATCTTGCACATTGAAGAAGTGCCGCTCACCGTGATGTGCACGCATTGCGATGCCGTGAAAACGCCGGCGGCGCTCTATAATTTCCGCTGTCCCGATTGTGGGCGTCCGACGCCAAAGGTTCTGACGGGCCGCGAGATGCAGCTCGTCTCGATCGAGCTTGCCGGCTCGAAGTCAGCGCACGTCTCCCCACGCCGGGACACCGGAGCGGTCCAAGAACACTCTGACAGAATCTCGGGGAGCATGACATGAGCAAGGCCGGTCACCATGTCTGGCAGCATGTGCCGCATCAGCTCCGTGGGCCATACCAGCACACGGGCGCCGACGATCACATCTACTCGCCGAAGCTGCACAATGGCACCTTCAAGTCGCAAGGGATCGCCACCTTCCTCGGCGCGCCCTATTGCCCGCCCGACCGCCACGCGATCCGCGAGATGGGCGCCAAAGTGTGCTTCATCGGCGTGCCCTGGGACCAGGGTCAGGTCGTCCGCACCGGCACGTCGCAAGGCGCCGCCGGTATCCGCGAAGCCTCGACGCAATATTTTCCCTACATGTTCGAATATGACGTCGATTTGCTGACGTTCTTCAACATCGTCGATTGCGGTGACGTGCCGATCATTCCGGGCAACAACGAGAAATCCCATCAATATATCTACGAGTATCTGACCGAGTGCCTGCATGGCGGCGCCAAGGTGGTGCTGTGCGGGGGCGATCACTCGGTGCCGATCCCAGGGGCCCGGGCACTGTCGGATTTTCACAAGAGCGGCCGCATCGGCTATCTCCACGTCGATTGTCATCTCGACGCGGCGCCGGACTGGGCCGGCAACGCCTTCACCAATTGCTCAGGCCCGTCGCGGGCGCTCGATCTGCCCAATTGCAGCGCCAAGAACTTGGTCCATATGGGATCGCGCAACGGCCTCAACCCCAAGGACTGGCACGACTTCTTCGTCGACAACGAGGTTCGCCTCCTCCCGATGTACGAGGTCGCGAGCCGCGGCGTGGTCGAATGCACCAAAGAGATCTTCACGCGCGCCTGGGACGGAACCGATGGCGTCTACTTCTCGTGGGACACGGACTCGATCGACTCGAGCTGCATGCCGGGAACGACCGCGCCTGAATGCTTCGGCTTGAAAGGCCGCGAGGTGATTCAGCTTGCGCGGACGGCCGGCACCTTCGGCGCCGACATCATGGAAGTGTCGGAGCTCTGTCCGCAGTTCGATGTCAGCCATATCAGCATCAAGACCGCCGTCCTGATGATTTGCCACTTCCTCGGCAGCAGGGCGAAGACCCTGCGCGACCTAGGGCAACGCCTTGACCAGTAACCTGCCACAGAGAAGGGCGAAACTGCCATGAACCCCGCAAAAAGCTACGCGCATCTGTTCTCGCCGCTTGGTGGAGAGGGTGGAGAGAATTACCGAGCGCCGGGCCAACTCACATTCTTGCGTGCGCCGCATGTGCCGCTCGAAACGGCCGCGCTCAAGGCTCACGGCGCGAGATACGCCTTCGTCGGCGTGCCCTTCGACGAAGGCAATGTCGGCAAGCCTGGCAGCGAGGACGGGCCCCGGGAGTTTCGTATTGCCTCGCAGGAATATCTCTCTTATTGGTTCGAGTTCGGCGTCGATCTCAATGGGCTCGCCGTCGATTGCGGCGACGTGCCGATGCCGAAGGTGAATCCCGATAGCGCGCGAGAGCGCATCTATCGCGCCGTCACCACAGTGCTCAAGGCCGGGGTCACGCCGATCATCGTCGGCGGCGACCGATCGATCTCAATCCAGGCTGCCCGCGCGCTCTCGGACCATATCGGCGCTGGCAAGAAGATGGGCTGTCTGCATTTTGGCGCGCATCTCGATCTCGCCGACAGCTGGGCGGGCGAGAAATTGTTGAGCACCTGCGCGCTGGCCCGCATCACCGAGCTGCCCAATTTAGCGTCTGCTAACGTCGCTCATATCGGCGCCCGCAATTCCATGAACCCCAAGGACTATATCGATCTCGCCAAGGCGCGGGACCTCCGCTTCTACCCCATGTTCGAAATCTACGAGCGGGGCATCGACGACGTGGTCAGAGAGGCGGTGTCGAAGGTTTGGGACGGCACTGATGCCCAATATCTGAGCTTCAACTTCAACGTCATGGACGCCTCCGCCGCACCCGGGGTCACCGCGACCGAGCCTGGCGGGCTTGAAAGCCGGGAGATGATCCGCGTCGCCGACGTCATCGGCGAGCGAAAGACAGTGAGCGTCATCGACGTAACCGAGCTCGCCCCCGTCTACGACGTCAGCGGCACCACCTCGCGTCTCGCGGTGTGTACGGTGTTGCGGCTGATGGCGGCGATGGCAAGAGCGAGAGGCGAGTTGGTCGATCAGAAGATTCGCCGATCGGACATCACCGCCGCCCAATAAGAAGGGGGCCTAGCGGTTCATAGCTTTCAGCTCGAGCGCCGCACATGATCACCGTGACCAGGATTTTGGGAATAGCAAGCGAACCGGCACTTGCCGACAGATTGCACCATCTTGCGCACAGCGATCGCGTCGAGGTGCTTGTCGTCGATCGTGATGATGCTCTCCGTCGCCGGCTGCGGGGCAAGACCGACAAGGGTACGGACATCGCCATCGCGCTTGAGCGTGGCGACCGGTTGACCGATGGAGCGGTTCTTATTCTGGACGACGCGCGCGCGGTGGTTCTGCGCGTGGCGCAGGAGCGGTGGCTACGCATCAAGCCGAGGGACTCAGACGCCGCGCTCGATGCCGGCTATTGCGCCGGAAACAATCATTGGCGCGTGCGGTTCGAGCCCGGCGCGCTTCTGGTCGCGATGCAAGGGCCGGCCGAACATTACGTCGCTCGCCTCGACCATTTGCTGAAGGCGGGGAAAATCGAGGTCCAATGCGATGAGTGACGTCGCCGCCACCATGATGGCTCTCCAGTTCGGGGACAGCTTCTTCCCGTCCGGCGCCGTTTCCTTTTCCTGGGGACTTGAGGGTCTGACGGAGAGCGGGGTTATAGCCGACCCCGACGCGGTCCGCTCCTTTGTCATCGGTCAGCTTTATGCTCGCTGGGGCCAGTTCGATCGCGCGGTCCTGGTGGCGGCGCATCGCACCATGATGAGCCTCGAAAATGTCGCCGCCATCGACGATCAGGTCGAGATCCAAACGCCTTCGGCAGAGCTTCGCTCCGGGTCGCGGCGGATGGGCGAGGCGATGCTGTCGGTGTTCAACCGGCTCGGGATCGGCGAGGTCTCGGCCTATCGCGGCATGATGAAGCAAGGCCTGGCCCATGGGCATCTCGCGCCGATGCAAGGCATGTTGTGGGGACGCGCCGGCTTGAGCGAGAGGGATGCGGTTGCCTTATCCGCGCATACATTCTGCACCGGGCTCCTTGGCGCCGGCATCAGGCTTGGCTGCCTCGCCCATATCGACGCACAGCGAATTTTGATCGAGGCGCGGGGCGAAGCCGCGAGCCTTGCTGAATTGCCGGTGCCGCCGCTCGCCGAACTGAGTAGCTACGGGATCGAAGCCGAGATTGCCATCATGCAGCACGTCAATAACAACACGCGGGTATTCGCCAACTAAGCTCGGAGATGAGCAGGAGGTGCAGCTTGCTACTGACGCCCACCGAAATGGAACGCCTCACGATCTATGTCGCGGCCGAACTGGCCCGCAAGCATAGAGCGAAAGGCTTGCCTCTGAACCACCCGGAGGCGGTTGCCTATATCGTCGACGAGATTCTGGAAGGCGCGCGCGAAGGACGCTCGGTCGCCGACCTCATCTCCTGGGGCTCGACCCTTCTGACCTCGGACGACGTCATGCCGGGCGTGGCCGAGCTGATGCCGATGATTCAGGTCGAGGGCACGTTCCCTGACGGCACCAAGCTGGTGACAATCCATGACCCCATTCGGCCTGGCAAGCTCAAGCGTCCCAAAGACGCGGTGGTCCCGGGTGAGATCATTACCGATGACGGGGATATCGAGCTCAATGCCGGGCGGCGCAAGGCAACGCTCAAGGTCGTCAACACCGGCGACCGACCCGTCCAGATCGGCAGTCATTACCACTTCTTCGAAACCAACAAGGCCCTCGACTTCGATCGTGAGCAGAGCTTCGGCATGCATCTCGATATTCCTGCCGGAACCGCCGTGCGCTTCGCTCCTGGCGAATCCAAGGATGTCGTTCTGACCGAGTTCGGAGGAACCGGTGAGCTCCTCGGGCTGAACAACCTCACCGACGGCGATTGGCGGAGCGAGGCGAACAAGAAAGACGCAATGCGCCGGGCGCGCGAGCGCGGCTTCAAGGGAGCTTGAGCCTATGGCCAGGATGAGCCGCAAGGACTACGCGCAGATGTATGGCCCGACCACGGGCGACGCGATCCGCCTCGGCGACACGTCGCTGCTGGCCGAGGTCGAGCATGACTTCGCCGTTCCCGGCGAGGAGTGTTTGCATGGCGGCGGCAAGACGCTCCGCGACGGTCTTGGCATGACTCCAGGATATAACAGTGCCATGGGCGCGCTCGACATGCTTCTCTGCAACGCACTGGTGATCGATCCGGTGCTCGGCATCGTCAAGGGCGACATCGGCATCAAGGACGGCAAGATCGTGGGCGTCGGCAAGGCCGGGAACCCTGCGACCATGGACGGGGTGCATCCGAATCTGATCGTTGGCGCGGCGACGACGGTCCGCGATGCCGAGGGCTTGATCGCCACGCCGGGCGGCATCGACATTCACGTGCATTTCGATTCAGCCCAGCTCTGTGAGCATGCGATCGGTGCGGGCATGACCACCATGATCGGCGGCTCGCTCGGGCCGATCACGGTTGGCATCGATTGCGGCGGGGCCTTCAACGTCGGCAAGATGCTGCAGGCGGCAGAGCATTGGCCGATCAACTTTGGCTTTCTCGGCCGGGGCAACACGTCACGCCCAGGTTCTATTCTCGATCAGATGACGGGCGGCTGCATCGGTCTAAAGATTCATGAGGATTGGGGCGCCATGCCGGCGGTCATCGACACGTGTCTGTCGGTCGCCGACGAGCTCGACTTCCAGGTGCAGCTGCATACCGACACGCTGAACGAAAGCGGCTTCCTGGAAGACACGCTTGCCGCCATTCGCGGGCGCACGATCCACATGTATCACACCGAGGGCGCCGGCGGCGGCCACGCGCCGGACATCATCCGCGTCGCCGGAGAGATGAATTGCCTGCCGTCCTCGACCAACCCGACTAATCCCTACACCGTCAACACCTTCGACGAGCATCTCGACATGACGATGGTGTGCCATCACCTCAAGCCGACCATTCCGGAGGACGTTGCGTTCGCCGAAAGCCGCATCAGAGCCCAGACCATCGCGGCCGAAGATATCCTCCACGATCTCGGCGCCATCTCCATGCTCGGCTCGGACAGCCAGGGCATGGGCCGCATCGGCGAGGTGATCTGCCGGACCTGGCAGCTTGCTTCGAAGATGAAGGATCAGCGAGGACGGCTGCCGGAGGAGAAAAGCAAGCGCGGCGACAATGAGCGCATCAAGCGCTTCATCGCCAAATACACGATCAACGCCGCCCGTACCTTCGGCATCGATGCCTATATCGGTTCGCTTGAGCCTGGCAAGATGGCCGACGTGGTGCTGTGGCGACCAGGGTTTTTCGGCATCAAGCCCGAACTGGTGGTGAAGGGCGGCTTCATTTGCTGGGGCGCCATGGGCGATAGCGCCGCGAGCCTGATGACCTGCGAGCCTCTGCGCATGCGACCGCAATGGGGCGCCTTCGGCCGGGCCAAACAGGCACTCAGCTCCTGTTTCGTCAATCGGCTCGCAATCGACGACGATCTTGCCGGAAAGCTCGATCTCAACAAGACGCTTCTCCCCACCGCGGGGACGCGCAAGCTCACCAAGCAGAATATGCTGCACAACGATGCGTGCCCGAGCATCAAGGTGAACCCGCAGACCTTCGACGTCTTTGTCGACGGCGCGCTCGCGATCTGCGAGCCCGCGCAGATATTGCCTCTCGCGCAGAAATACATGCTGCGATGACGGGCAATAGCTCGAAACGGTTGCCTGGCGTCGCCCGCATCGGCATCGGCGGGCCGGTGGGGTCCGGCAAGACGGCGCTAGTGGAGCGCCTGATCCCGATCTTCAAGGTGCGCGGTCTGGAGGTCGGCATTGTCGCCAACGACATCGTCACGCAGGAGGACGCCGAGCGGATCAAGCGCTCGGGCTTGATCGATCCCAATCGCGTTCTGGCCGTCGAGACCGGAGCCTGCCCGCACACGGCTATTCGCGAGGATCCCACGCTGAATATGCAAGCGGTCGATACGCTCGTGGACTCCTTTCCGGAGCTTCAGGTCGTGCTGGTGGAATCCGGAGGGGACAATCTCGCCTCGACCTTCTCGCTCGAACTCGTCGACTATTGGATGTTCGTGATTGATACCGCCGCTGGAGACGACATTCCCCGCAAGCGTGGCCTCGGGATCACGCGGTCGGATCTGCTGGTGATCAACAAGACCGACCTCGCTCCTCATGTCGGCGCCAATATCGATTTGATGGTCGAGGAGGCGAACGCCGTGCGCCGTGGCCGCCCAGTGATGCTGACCAATTGCAAGACCGGCGACGGTGTCGAGGCCGTCGTGGATAGGCTCGTCGATGACGTTATCTTTGCCGGCTGAGAGCGCATTCCTGGCGCAACCCCTGATCGCTGTCCCCGCAGCGGGGCGGCGGCTCGTCTCAGGCCGGCTCGAGCTGGAGTTTGCCGCGGCTCCCGATGGCTGCACCTACCTTCGGCGCCAATATGCCAGCTATCCGTTTCATGTCTGTGGAGTTCAGTTCCAAGACCGCGACATTCCCGACCTCGCCACGCTTTACCTCCAGTCCTGCTCCGGCGGCCTTTATGAGGACGACCGTCTCCACCTTGCGCTCGCCGTGGGCGAGGACGCGAAAGCGCATGTCTCGACCCAGGCCGCGACCGTCGTGCACAGCATGCCAGTAGGACGCGCCGAGCAGCTCGTGCGCGTAGACTGCGCGCACGGCTCCTATCTCGAATATTTGCCGGATCCTCAGGTTCTGTTTCCGGGCTCGAGCTGCCGCTCGGCGATCAGCGTCAGGCTGTCAGGCAACGGCGTTGGCGTGGTGTCGGACTCTTTTCTCCAGCACGATCCCGACGGCAAGGACGGAACGTTCTTGGCCTATGCGAGCGAGATCGTGGTCGAGACCGCGGAGGGCGAGGTCTTGGCCATCGACCGTTTGCGGATCGAGGGCTGGGCTTTTCAGGGACGCCGGCCAGGGGTCTCTGGCTCATTCGCGGCCCAAGGCACCCTCGTCGTCGCTGGTCTCCAGGTTCCGGTCCGCGCGGTGTCCGATGCGCTTCGGACCGTCGGCCTCGACGACGCGGAGTTTGTAATCGGCTCGTCGCAACTGCCGAAATCCGCAGGTATCCTGGTCAGGGTGCTCGCCGTCGATGGTGCCGCGCTGAAGCGGGCCATGCATATGACCTGGTGCGCGGCGCGACTGGCGTTGCAAGGTTCGCTTCCCGTGGAGCGGCGCAAGTAACGCGCACCCTAGCGCCGGATTTCCGCCCGCTCCAAGCGCACGACCGTACTGTGCACCGTCGTGCTTTCAGCGAGGTCGCTCTTGTGGCCGGCGACAAGCACATTGACGTTGGCGTCGTCGCCCGATGCGCTCGGCCACCGGCCTTTATAGACGATGCCGACACCAGGCTGAGCCGCCTGTGAAATGGTGACGGCGAGCGGCAGCCTGCCGGTCTCGTTGACCAGAACGACGGCGTCGCCCTCACGGTAGCCGCCGGCCGCGGCATCGTCCGGATGCAGTGTGACGGTTGGCGGGCCGAGACGCCTGCGAATGACCGCGTCATTGCCATAGCTCGAATTCATCTGCCAGGGCGACGCCGGCGAGATGATCCGCAACAGTCCTGGCTCAAGCCGCTCGTCGGCGTGGGGCGTGGGAGCGCGGGGGAGCCCGAGTTCGACCGCCCTGTCGCTCGCGAGCTCGATTCGGCCGGACGGAGTCGCGAAGTTAAGGTCGGCGAATTGCAGCCGCGGCTGGGCAAACAGCGTCGTCGTGCCGACTTTGGCGAGGTCGGCGAAGCTGCCCCGATAGAGTGTCTGCGCGAGCAGGCGGTCGATGAGATGGGCCTCGCTTTCGAACAATCCCGGATCGTTGTAGCCCATGGCGCGCGCGAGACGCCGGAAGATCTCATGGTTGGACAGAGCCTCGCCCGGGGGATCGCAGGCTTTCGCCTGCGCCGAGAGGGTGAGGTCGAAATAGGACAGAACCAAATCGTTGAATTCGAGGAAGCTCGCAGCCGGAAGCACGATATCGGCATAGGCCGTGGTGTCGGTGTGGAAGAGATCGACGGCGACGTGGAACAGATCCTCGCGCTTAAGCGCCTGGCGCAGGCGGCGCTGTTCCGGCGACGACGCGGCCGGATTGTTGTTCCAGTTGACGAAGGCTTTGGCGCGGAGCGGATCCCCAAGCGTTGAGGCGAGATCCATGTGGCTGATGGCGCCTGCGCCGTTGCGGGCGAGCTCCGGCATGGTCACCGTCGCCATGTCGATGCCTCGTCCATCGGTACCGTTCATATAGAGGAAGCCCGCGCCGGGCTTGCCGACATTGCCGGAGAAGGCGACCAGGGCCGCTAGCGCCCGGAAGACGTTGCCACCGTGGCGCTGGCGTTGGACGCCTTGCCCGAGCCAGAGCAGCGAAGGACCGGTGGCATAGGCGATTGCCGCCGCCTCGATCAGATCGGCCGGAACGCCGCAGAGCTCTACGGCCTTCGTGAGCGGCATGGCATCGATGGCCGCCTCAAGCTCCTCAGCGCCGAGAACGTGCTGGTCGAGAAAGTCCTTATCGACCAACCGCTTTTTGCGCATGACGTTCAGAAAGGCGAAGACCAGCGCCGCGTCCGTGCCAGGCAGAAGCTTGAGGTGGATATCGGCGGAGGTTGCAGTGTCGTGCCCGATCGGATCGACAACGACGATCTTAGCGCCGGCTTCCGCCGCCTCTCTCACGAAGACCATGTCTTGG
>JBBQKN010000022.1:0-51822 GCA_038326945.1 Hyphomicrobiales bacterium | reverse complement strand
CCGCGAACAGCGTGAGCTTGATGAGCTCGGCGCGCGACATGGCCTGGTCGGCGCCGAGCCGTGCGGTCAAATAGGCTCTGGTCTCGACGTCGATGGTCAAGCCCGCTTTAGTGAGCTCGTCGTCGATCAGGCTGGAGAGCGATTGCTCGTCGGCGTAGCAAGGAAGCGCCACTGCGGTGGCATGACCCTCGAACAATTTGCGCAAACCCGAATCGGGACGGAGCGCGCCCGCCTCCACCACCAGCGAGCCGTCCAAGGGGGCATCGAGCAGCGCCCTCAGCGACGGCACGTCTATCCGTGCCGCGGGCGCGACGCGCACCACCTTGCGCTCGGCGAACATGGGGACGGTGCGGAGCTCCAGGTCGAGGCGCGCGGGATCCTCGGCGAGGTCTCTCTCGTCGAGCCTGACCATCTCGGTGCCGTCCTTGCGCTTGCCGGTGAACGCGTCGGCGAGAGCAGCGGCACGCTCGGCCACGAGCCCGGCGTCGGGGCCATAGACGAGCGCCGCGCGGCATTGCGGGTCGAGCGATCTCAGCAGGCGCGGAAAGGATGCAGCCCTAAGGGCGACCATGGCTACAGAACAGGAAGGCTGTAAGGACGGTGCTCAAGCCGCCTGCGACAAGAAGGCCGCGATGCGAATCTTGATGCTCTCGGCAACCGTTCGCGCCGCGCGGTCCTCGGCATCGACGCGGGCGCGCACATTGGAGAAGATCGTCTCGAAGCGCTCATAGGCCGCGCGCGAGGTCGCCTTGCCCTCGAGCAGAATCTTGCCGTCGTGGCCGAGGAGTTTGAATGTCGCGTCGAGCTCATAGACCTGGCCCTTGGCATCGCCCGAGATCTTCACCAGCTCGTTGATCACGCTTTCCTTGATGACGATGTCGAGCTTGTAATTCGACTTGTCGGGCCGGCCAGCGCCGCCAGTATTCTCGAAGATGAGCTCATTGCGCACCCTTTGGCCGACGCGGCCGGGAATCGGCGTGATCTCCACCCCGGCCATGACGGCGCCCAGCCGGGAGCCGCCTGCCGACGTGCCATAGAGCGGCTGGAAGCCGCAGCCGCTCAAGCCGAGCACCGCGAGCACAGCCAAGGCCGCGAGCGATGGGCTATGCCACCACATTGACGATCCTCTGCGGCACGATCACGACCTTCTTAATTTGACGTCCCCCAATGGCGCGCACAACATTTTCGAGCTGTAGCGCCGCAGCTTCAATATCTTCTTTCGCGGCGTCTCGCGCAATCCTCAATTCGTCCCGCCTCTTGCCGTTGACCTGAACCGCGATAATGACGGTATCCTCCGTCAAAAGCCCCGGATCGGGGCTGGGCCAGGCCTCTTCGGCCAGAAGCGTCTCATGCCCGAGCGCCACCCAGCATTCTTCAGCCAGATGCGGCACCATTGGGGCGGAGATTCGGGTCAGCATTTCCGCCGCTTCTCGCAGGGCAAAGCGCATGTCGGAGCTCGGATTCGGCCCTGCCCCGTTCAGCGCCGCGGAGAGGGCGTTGGCGAGCTCATAGATATTGGCGATGGCCACGTTGAAGCGAAGCTTGTCGATCGCGGCGGTGACGCCGGCGACGCTTCTGTGGCTCGCGCGGCGGAGCGCCAGGGCGTCGCTTCCCGTCTCCTCGGGGTTACTGGCGCCCGCGCCTTTCTCGGCCGCGTCGTTGACCAGACGCCATAGGCGCTGAAGGAAGCGGTAGGCGCCTTCGACGCCGCCTGCGGTCCATTCGACATCGCGCTCGGGCGGTGTGTCCGACAGCATAAACCAGCGAGCCGTGTCGGCGCCATAGGTGCTGATGATCTCGTCGGGATCGACCACGTTCTTCTTCGACTTCGACATCGATTCGATATGGCCGACGGTGATGGGCTCTCCCGTCTCCGCATGCACGGGCTTTCCGTCACGGAAGGTCACGTCCTTCGGCATCACCCATCTGCCGTGGCTGTCCTTGTAGGTCTCATGTGTGACCATGCCTTGCGTGAACAGCCCCTTGAACGGTTCGTCGATCGGCAGATGCCCGGTCTTGTGCATGGCGCGGGTGAAGAAGCGCGCATAGAGCAGATGCAGGATCGCGTGCTCGACGCCGCCGATATATTGGTCGACCGGGAGCCAATAGCCGACGGCGTTGGAATCGGTCGGGACCGCCGCGTGCGGCGAGCAGAAGCGCGCGAAGTACCAGGACGAATCGACGAAGGTGTCCATGGTGTCGGTCTCGCGCGTTGCGGGGCGGCCACAGTGTGGACAGGCGACGTGCTTCCAGGTTGGGTGGCGATCGAGCGGATTGCCGCTGCCGTCGAAATTCACATCCTCGGGCAGCTTCACCGGCAGATCCTTCTCCGGCACCGGCACGATGCCGCAAGCCTCGCAATGGATCATCGGGATCGGACAGCCCCAATAGCGCTGGCGAGAGATGCCCCAGTCGCGAAGACGGAACTCGGTGCGGCGGTTGCCTTGGGGTTTGCCCTCGACCGTCTTCGCGGTGAGGCGCTGTGCCATCGCCTCCTTGGCATCGACGATGGACAGGCCGTCGAGGAAGCCCGAGTTGAAGAGAATGCCGTCGCCGGTATAGGCCTCCTCGCCGATGGCGAAATTCGCGGCCTCGGCGCCAGACGGTAGCACCACCGGCACCACGGGCAGTCTGTGGCTCCGCGCAAAATCGAGGTCGCGTTGATCGTGCGCCGGGCAACCGAAGATAGCGCCGGTGCCGTATTCCATGACGATGAAATTGGCGATGAACACGGGAAGCACGGCGCCCTCGATGACCGGATGCTTCACCCGCACGCCGGTGTCGTATCCCTTCTTCACCTGCGTCTCGATCTCGGCCGCGCTCGAACCCACGTGTTGGCATTCGGCAATGAAGGCCGATGCCTTGGGGTCGCCCTCGGCGATCGCTCGCGCTAGCGGATGGTCTGGCGCGACCGCCATGAAGCTTGCGCCAAACAGCGTGTCCGGGCGGGTGGTGAAAACCTCGACAAATTCCTGACCTTGAGGCGCCGTGCCCTGCACGGTCTCGAAGCGAATCAGCAGCCCTTGCGAGCGGCCGATCCAATTGGCTTGCATCAGCCGCACCTTTTCCGGCCAGCGCTCGAGTGTGCCGAGCGAGTCGAGCAGGTCGTCGGCGAATTCGGTGATCTTGAAGAACCACTGCGGCAGCGACCGCTGCTCCACCAGCGCACCGGAGCGCCAGCCGCGGCCGTCGATCACCTGCTCATTGGCGAGCACGGTCTGATCCACCGGATCCCAATTCACGTGCCGCTTCTTGCGGTCGACGAGGCCGCCCGCTCGCAGATCGAGAAACAGCTTCTGCTGCTGGTGATAATAATCGACATCGCAGGTCGCGAATTCGCGCGACCAGTCGAGCGACAGCCCCATGCTTTTGAGCTGGCCGCGCATGGTGGCGATGTTGTCGTAGGTCCATGTGGCGGGATGGACACCGCGCTCGATGGCGGCATTCTCTGCCGGTAATCCGAACGCGTCCCAGCCCATGGGGTGGAGCACATTATGGCCTTGCGCCCGCATATAGCGGGCGACCACGTCGCCCATGGTGTAGTTACGGACATGGCCCATATGGATGCGCCCAGAGGGGTAGGGGAACATTTCAAGAACATAGTATTTCGGGCGCGGGTCGTCTTCATCGGCCTCGAACAGCCGGAGATCTTCCCACAGCTTCTGCCAGCGGGGTTCAGCGTCGCGCGGATTGTAACGGTCGGTCGCCATGTTCGAGGATGTGTATGACTGATGGGAAGCGACCGGACTAGGCCATGAAGGCCAAGCCGGGTCAATCAGGCGGTCCCGGACGCCAGGTCCGGAGACGAATAGAAAAGAGGCCGCCGCATGAGGCGACCTCCCTATCACGATGTGTTCAATCCTAGTGTTTTGTCGCCTAGTACCGGTAGCGATATTTGTAGGGGCGATAATAGCCACCGCAGGGAGCGCACCAGCAGTGATAGGGACCGCAGGTCCAACGGAGACTCAAGGGGCACCTGCCATAGCCGCCACAGCCGACTTTCTCCACCGGTGAATAATTCGATACAGGAGGAACGCCGATTGCTCCGCCCGATGTCGTCGCATCGGCTCTCCAGGCAAACAGCCCGGCAAGGACCATGACCAGTCCCTTAGCAAGGGTAATCGTCAGCTTGCGCATTATTCTCTCCTCCGGTTTTGTCACGCCGCTGGAGTCATGCGAGGCGCGTCTAGAATAAGGCAAAACGCGAAGCAGGAAAGCCGGCGTCTCAAAGGATCTTGTCATGCCAACAACAGAATCCGAATGGCGAAGGAGGACGAAGTGGCTACAGTCGCGGATGCTTCGTGTCTACTTGCGCACAGCCGCGATGGCCCTCCTTCTTGGGATCGCGCCGGGCGCTGCGAGCGCCCAGAACCTGCAGGACGCCGCCTGGTGCGAGGGGCAAGACAGTCCCACCACGGAGCAGCAGATTAGCGGCTGCACCGCGGTGATCGAGGCGGCCGGCAGCGGAGGGCGCGATCTTGCCCTTTTCTATCTCCGCCGCGCCGCCGCCTATCTGAAACGGCAAGATTTCGACAGCGCCATCCACGATTTCGGCGCGGGCCTCAAGCTCGACGCCAACAACGCCGCAGGCTTCTACGGACGCGGCATCGCTTACGAAGGCAAGGGCGATCCCGAACACGCGATCGCGGATTACGACGCGGCGATCAAGCTCGATCCGGATCACGCCAAGGCCCTGAGCAACCGTGGCGCGATTTACGCGGACCAGCGTGCCTATGAGCGCGCGCTCGAGGACAATAACCGCGTCGTCGAGCTTCAGCCGGGACAGTCCGGAAGCTATGTCAATCGAGGCCTGACCTACGCAAGGCGGGGCGATTTCGCCAACGCGCTCCAAGATTTCGATCAGGCCATCGCGCTCGACGCAAAATCGGCCATCGCGTATTTCAATCGCGGCCGCGTCTATTTCAGCCAGGGCGAGGTCGATCGCGCGATCGATGACTATGGCGCCGCGATTGAGATTGGGCCGAAGCATGCAAGCGCGTATGAGAGTCGCGGCTTCGCCTATCTCACCCGGGGCCAAATCGACAAGGCGATCGCGGATTACGACGCGGCCTTGCTGCTCGACGCCAAGCGCGCCACAGCCCTGTTCGGTCGCGGCACGGCGAAGCTCAAGAAAAGCGACATGAGCGGCGCCGATGACATCGTCGCGGCCAAGGCGATCAAGCCCGACATTGCCAAAGCGTTCGAGGACACCGGCGTGAGGTAAGCGAAAGTTGCGGTCGTGGCCTCGCTCTGCCATGCCGGAGACGCCATGGCCGAAACCGTTTCATCCGCCCTCCGCGCCGTCGAGCGCGACATTGCCGATGCGTGCCGCCAATGCAGGCGCGATCCCGCCTCGGTGAAGCTCGTCGCCGTCACTAAGACCGCGCCCGAAACCGCTGTTGAAGAGGCTATCTCCTTAGGTCAGCGCCGCTTTGGCGAGAACCGCGTGCAGGAGGTCAAGGGCAAATATCCGGCGCTCAAGGCGCGCTATCCGGATCTTGAGCTGCATCTGATCGGACCGCTCCAGTCGAACAAGGTGCGCGACGCCGTCGCGCTGTTCGACGTGATCGAGACGCTGGACCGGCCGAAGCTGGCGGCGGCGCTGGCCGAGGAAATCATGCGCTCCGGCAGGCGGCCACGGCTCCTGGTACAGGTGAACACCGGCGAGGAGCCACAAAAGGCGGGACTGCTTCCCCTGGAGACCGAGGCCTTCGTCACGCAATGCCGCGACGAGCATGGTCTCGCTATCGAGGGTCTGATGTGCATCCCGCCACTCGACGAGGAGCCGAGCCTGCATTTTGCCCTGCTGGCCAAGCTCGCCGCGCGTCTCGGGCTCAAGCAGCTGAGCATGGGCATGAGCGGCGATTTCGAAAAAGCGATCGCCTTCGGCGCCACCTATGTCCGCATCGGCACGGCGATCTTCGGCGCGCGCACCCCCACTCACGAAGACTGACAATCACAAAATGACGATGGTCGATCGAGACCGCAGCTCCCGCAGCAGCGTGAGCATGTCGCGCCGCGACAGCGCGATGCAGCCGTCGGTCGGCGTGTATCCGGGCCGCGCTAGGTGCACAAAGATGGCGCTGCCTTTGCCCCTCACCCGCGGCCGGTCGTTGTATCCGAGCACGAGCACGACATCGTAGAGATGGTCGGTTCGGATCAAGCGATCGACGCCCGGTCGCGACGCAGTCTTGACCAGCCGGTTATAGCTGCGGTCGGCGGGATCCTCGCACCAGCCGTCACCGGGCCGGATCGCGCGCAAACGAAGCGGCGTTCGGGGCCGGCTCACACGGTCGGCGCGATAGAGCACCTCGCGTAACGGAAAGCGCCCGAGCGGCGTTGCGCCGTCGCCCTCGCGCTTCAGCGCCGCCACGCCGCCGCGTCCTAACGCCGCGCGGGCGACGCCATGGGCCAAGACGACGAGCCCTTGCCGCGGATTTCCGGGCGCGTGCCTGACCGCAATCTTGCGCGAGGCCTTAACCCCCATGCCCAATTAGCCTTTTTCGCCCCGACCCCGGGCCGTGTGCCGCTTGTCCAAGCCGCGCCAGTGCTTGATACTGGCCCCCTCGAAGTCAAGCGGGGACGGCAAATGAGCAATGCGCGCAAGATTCTGATCATCGACGACGATGACGAGCTTCGCGACTCCTTAAGCGAGCAGCTCTCTTTGCATGAAGAGTTCGAGACCACGCTCGCCGCGACGGCTTGTGATGGGCTGAAGCTTGCACGCAATGGTCATGTCGACCTCGTTCTACTCGACGTCGGGCTTCCCGATCTCGACGGCCGCGAGGCCTGCAAGCTGTTGCGGCGTGGCGGCTTCAAGGGGCCGGTGATCATGCTGACGGCGCAAATCTCCGATTCCGACACCATCCTCGGTTTGGAGTCCGGCGCCAACGATTATGTGACGAAGCCATTCAAGCTCGGTGTGCTTCTGGCCCGAATCCGCGCGCAGCTCCGCCAGCACGAGCAGAGCGAGGACGCGGTCTTCGCCATCGGGCCGTACACCTTCAAGCCCGCCTCGAAACTCCTGGTCGATGGCGGCGGCAGCAAGATTAGGCTGACGGAGAAAGAGACCTCGATCCTCAAATATCTCTATCGCGCCGGCGAGCGCGTCGTCACCCGCGACGTGCTGCTGCACGAGGTATGGGGATATAATGCAGGCGTCACCACCCACACGCTCGAGACGCACATCTATCGCCTGCGCCAGAAGATCGAAAAGGATCCCTCGCAGGCCGAACTCCTGATCACCGAGACCGGCGGCTACAAGCTCGTGCCTTGAGCAGGAGGCCTCACCCTGAGGAGCGTCGAAGCCGCGTCTCGAAGGGTGACCACTTGAATGGTCTGACCCCTGGAGCTCATGCTTCGAGACGCCGCCTGCGGCGGCTCCGCAGCAAGAGGGATTGCTTGCTGCGACTCACTCAATCTCGAAGTCGGCGATGACCGGCACATGGTCCGAGGGGCGAGGCCAGTCCCGCGCCTCGTCGAGCACCATCATCGACACGGCGCCTCCAGCGAGCGCGGACGTGGTCCAGATATGGTCGAGGCGGCGGCCGCGATTCGAGGCGCGCCAGTCGCGATTGCGGTAGCTCCACCAGGTGAAGAGCGTTTGCTCGGGCGGCACGTGCCGGCGCATCACATCGACCCACTCATGCGCGGCGCGCATGCGCTCGAAGCGCTCGACCTCGGCCGGCGTGTGGCTCACAACCTTAAGCAGCTGCTTATGCGACCAGACATCGGTTGGCAGCGGCGCCACGTTCAAATCGCCGACGAGAATCATGCGCGCCTTCCGCTTCCCGCGCATGCCGCCGAACCAGGTCTCCATGGCTTCGAGGAAGTCGAGCTTGTGGCGGAATTTTGCATTGATCTCTGGGTCCGGCACATCGCCGCCGGCCGGCACATAGACGTTGTGCAGGAGGAGAGGCTTCTTCGCCCTCAAGCAGCCATCGAGCGCGACCGACAGATGGCGCGCATGGCCGCGGCCGCAAATGTCACGGCGCTCGATCGGGGTGAAGGGAATGCGCGAAAGAGTGGCGACGCCGTGATAGCCCTTCTGCCCCGAGACCGCGATGTGGTCGAAGCCGAGCGCGCGCAGAGGCGCCTCTGGAAAGCTGCCGTCCACGCATTTGATCTCTTGCAGGCAAAGGACGTCGGGGCGCGAGGCCTTGACCAAGCGCTCGATGAGATCGAGGCGGAGCCGGACCGAATTGATGTTCCAGGTTGCCAGACGAAAGCGCATCGAAGCGAGCGGCGTGCCCCGATCAGCGCTTGAGCGAGGTCTTCAGCGTCCGCAATCGCTCCGCCGCAGGGGCGTCGGCCATTTGCTCGGCGCCCTCATGCAGCAGGGCGATGGCGTCGTCATTGTCGAGAATACCCTCGTCGATCAAGAGATTGAGGAGCCGTTGGGCGAGCCACAATCCGGCCTTGCCCGCTGCTCCATCCGTGCTCGATGCCATATTGGTGCTCCCCTCGTGGCTCATTGCGGCGGAAACAGTGTAGGGGAAAAAAGAAAGGCGCCCAACCGCTGCGCGTGGTTGGGCGCCAGAAGCGCGTTTTTTGCGCGCGCGTGCCGGGAGGGAAGCCGGCACGGGCGGACCACATCTTCGGCTAGACGGGGGGCACTACCGATGAAAAGCGATGTGGACCGCTTCTGTATCCACAAATATGAGCCTTCCGCGCCGATTTCAACTGCCGCGGGGCAAAAAAATTAATGCGTCGTAAATGCAGGTTTGTCGACCAGACTAAGACTTTGATCTAGTTAGATTTCCTGACTCGCGTTAACGAATTTGTGAGCAGATCGACGGGTCCTTGTTATGCCCTCGATGCCTTACCGGAACGGTGAAAAGGACACTTTCGCATTAAAGAAATCGGCCGCCACCTTGCGTCCTGGCACCACGTTGTCGACGGTCACCGTGGTGGCCAGCCCCTGGGCGTCGGTAATGACCCACTGCTTCAGCGTCATCTGGGGCTCCGTGTCGAAATAGAGCTTGATCTGGCCCGCCGCGTCTCCCTTCTTGTCCTCGAGCGCGACGCCAAGCGATCCATCGTCGCTCTCGACGCCGACGATGCGGGCATCGCGCGCGAGATCCACGCCTTCGCCGAGGAGCAGGCGGAAGGGCGTCGAATCGAGTGGATATTTTTCGATGGTCTTGAGGTCTGAATCCTCGATGGCGAGGAATGCCCCATCGGCCACGATGCGCAGAGCGCTCGGGGGAGCATAGTCGAATCTCAATTTGCCGGGACGCTGGACATAGAAGCGGCCCGTGGCGCGCTTGTTGTTGGCGTCAACCTGTTCGAAATTGCCCTGTAGATTGGTGATGCCGTTGAAATAGTCGTTGACGCGCTGGACGGCCGCCGCCTGTTGTTCGCCGATCAGCGGCGTGGGGCCAGCAGCCGCTTCAACCGCGGCGTCCCAGCCGGCCCCCTCGTCGGCAGCCCCCTGATCGACCTCGGCAGACGCAGGCGTATCGCCGGGCTCGGGCACGGCCGCGTCATAGGGTGCCTCTTGCGCCGGTTGTGCCGGGATGGCGCCGGTGGTCGCGGGCGCCTTCTGCACCGTCGTGGTGGTGTCCTCGGCCAGTGCCAATCCGGCCGAGAGGCAAAGCGCCAATGACAGGCTCAAGCAAAGACCTGCGGTTCTTAGGCGCATATATGACCCCCTCATGGACCGGTGCGCGAGATGGTGCCTAACGGCTAGCGATAGATGATTCCGCCGAATCTGGTCAACTTGTTGGCGGGGCCAGCATCTTTAGCACAGCCGCCAGGCTAGTACGGCGTGACGGCCTCGTCCCCGACCAGAATCTCGCGTTTGCCGGCATGATTGGCGGCGCCGATCAGGCCTTCATTCTCCATACGCTCGATCAGCGTCGCGGCGCGGTTATAGCCGATACCGAGCCGCCGCTGCACATAGCTGGTTGAGGCCTTGCGGTCCTTGATCACAATGGCGACGGCCTGGTCGTAGAGCTCGTTGCCGGAATCGCCATAGTCCTCGCCTGCCGGTCCCCCCTCTCCATCGTCGCCGGATTCCTCCTCGGTCACCGCCTCCAGATAGTCCGGCACGCCCTGCTTCTTCAAATGGCGGACGATCTTCTCGACCTCCTCGTCGGCCACGAACGGCCCATGCACGCGCGTGATGCGTCCGCCGCCCGCCATATAGAGCATGTCGCCCTGACCGAGAAGCTGCTCGGCGCCCTGCTCGCCCAGAATCGTGCGGCTGTCGATCTTCGACGTGACCTGGAAGCTGACCCGCGTCGGGAAGTTTGCCTTGATCGTGCCGGTGATGACGTCGACGCTCGGGCGCTGGGTCGCCGTGATGAGATGGATGCCGGCGGCGCGCGCCATCTGCGCCAGCCTCTGCACCGCAGCCTCGATGTCCTTGCCCGCCACCATCATCAGATCGGCCATCTCGTCGACGATGACGACGATATAGGGCATCGCCTCGTAGTCCATTTCCTCCTGCTCGTAGATGGCCCGGCCGGTGGCGCGGTCGAAGCCAGTCTGCACCGTCCGCGTCAGCTGCTCGCCCTTGGCCTCCGCTTGCAGGATGCGGCTGTTGTAGCCCTTGATGTCGCGCACGCCCAATTTCGACATGCGCTTGTAGCGCTCTTCCATCTCGCGCACGGTCCATTTGAGCGCGACCACCGCCTTTTTCGGATCGGTGACGACCGGCGCGAGCAGATGCGGGATGCCGTCATAGACAGACAGCTCCAGCATCTTCGGGTCGATCATGATGAATTTGCACTGATCGGGAGAGAGCCTGAACAACAGGGACAGGATCATGGTGTTGATGCCGACCGACTTGCCCGAACCGGTGGTGCCGGCGATCAGAAGATGCGGCATGCGGGCGAGATCGACGACCACGCCCTCGCCGCCGATATTCTTGCCGAGGGCCAACGCGAGCCTCCCATCGGTCTCCTGGAAGTCGGGAGATTCAAGCAGCTCCCGCAGGACCACGATCTCGCGGCGGTCGTTGGGAAGCTCGATGCCGATGGCGTTGCGGCCAGGCACCACGGCCACGCGCGCGGCAATGGCGCTCATGGAGCGGGCAATGTCGTCGGCAAGGCCGATGACGCGGGAGGACTTCGTTCCGGGCGCCGGCTCCAGCTCATAGAGCGTGACTACGGGGCCGGGCCGCACATTGGTGATGTCGCCCTTGACGCCGAAATCCTGCAACACACCCTCGAGCTCGCGCGCATTTTCCTGCAAGACTTCGTCGCTGATGCCGCGGCCCTTGAGCGAGCGGGGCTGTTGCAGGAGCTTGAACGGCGGCGTCTCGTAAGGCGTATCGGTATGCTGCACGCGAATGCCGGTGTGCTTCTTCTTGTCCCCCTTGGTCCGGGTGATGCGATAGGCCGGCTCGGTGACGTCCAGATCCTCGTCGCCATCGTAGTCCTCGTCGTATTCCTCCTCATTGGGGTCGAAGGGATCGGCATCGAAGGTGGGCTCAATGCGTCCATCGGGACCAGGCTCCGCCCAAGCCGCATCCTGACCGGGTGTGGGGCGGTCGTCGTCGAAATCCGGGGCATCGTCGGGCTCTTCCGCGCGCGCCTTCCAGGCGAAGCCGCGCTTGATCTTGGCGCTGGTATGGATGGCGGCGTGCATGGCGGCGCCGAGAGAGGCATTGGCCCATTCGGCCGGGATCTTGGTCCTCGGCGCCCACAGGGTGATCAGCGAGGACACGTTGGTGCCGCAGGCAAAGAGCAGCATGGAGGTGCCGGCCAGCAGAAAGGCCAATCCGGCCACGAAATAGGCCGCCGCCGCCGGTAGCACGCCGATAAACAGCGCTCCCGCCATGAAGAAATCGCCGAGAATGCCCCCAAGGCCGTTAGGCAAAGGCCAGCTCTTCGGCTGGGGCAGCGCCGAGAAGGCCGCGGCGAGGAGCAAGACGGCGACCGGCCAGACGAACAGCCTCGCCCGGCGCCGCTCGGGCATCGTCCGGAACATGAGATGCGCGCCCCAGGCCGCGAGCGGCAAGAACAGGACGATCGAGGCTAGGCCGAGAGACTGGATGGTGAGGTCGGCGACCGTGGCGCCCCAATGGCCGAGCACATTGCGGGGGGAGGCTTGGGTGGCATTGTTGACGCTCGGGTCGTAGATCGACCAGGTGGCGAGGCTGGCCCAGGCGGCGCAAGCCATGGCGACGACGCCAATGCCGTAGGTTCCAAGCATGATCTGCCTCAAACCGGACTCAACCGAGCCGGGCAGCAGGCGCCGCCGCTCCTTTTGTGTGCGTTTTCTGGCCATTCCCTAACCCAAATTAACAACCATCCGCGCCAAAGCCTCGCTCGTGGTCTTGGGGTCGTGCACGAGCGCGACCCTGACGTGATTCGCGCCAGGATTGGCCCCGCCAACTCCCTCACGGGCGAGATAGGCTCCCGGTAGCAGTCTGACACCACACCCTTTCCAAAGGGTTTTTACCGCGGCCTCGCCGCCGTCATGGCCCGCCGTGTCGAGCCACAGGAAAAAGCTCCCTGCGGGACGTCGGTAGCCGAAGCGGCCCCCGAGCAGCGCATCGGCGATGTCAAAATTCTGCCTGGTAGAGCGCTCGGCCTTGGCTGACAGGCTCCTCACCAGGCTGCGGCGGAAACATGCTGGATCGGCGGTTGCACCTGCGGCGCGGCGACGGTGCGGAAGCGGGCGAAGGGCGCGATGAAGCCGGGATCGCCGGCCACGAAGCCGGAGCGCAAGCCCGGCAAGCCAGACCGTTTGGACAAAGACTGGAACGCGACCACATTGGCCAGCGTGCCGTCGGCGGCGAACGCGGCCTCGAGCGCGCCGGCCCGGTGTGATTGGCCATGCGCCCGGTGTTACGGGAAGGCGTCGCTCGCGGCAATCTCGCGGCGCGGAGGCCGGACAAAAAAAGCCCCGGCAACGCGCCGGGGCTCAAGGACAGAGTCGACGTAAAGGAACGTAGACCCCCGCTCTAAATGCGACAGCCCGAATTGTCCCTCGGATCGGTCAGTGCGCGGTCTGCGCTATTGGACGACCTCCCCGTGCAGGTTGATATCGAGTCCTTCAACCTCCGCTGCCTGCGTGACCCTGATGCCAACGAACATGTTGACGACGATCAGGATGACCAGGGTGGCGAGGCCGGACCAGACCACGGTGGCGAGGATGCCTTCGAGCTGAGTGAAGACCTGTCCCGGGTTGCCTTCGAGCAGACCCGGCGTGCCGCCAATGGCTTCGACGGCAAAGACGCCCGTCAGCAACGCGCCGATGATGCCGCCAATGGCGTGGATGCCGAACACGTCGAGCGAGTCGTCATATCCAAGCATCCGCTTCACCGTCGTGGACATGAAGAAACAGCCCACGCCAGCCGCGACACCGATCCAAAGCGCCCCAGCCGGGCCCACGAAGCCGGACGCCGGCGTGATGGCGACGAGACCCGCGACCGCGCCGGAGATAATACCGAGCACGCTCGGCTTCTTGTGCACCATCCACTCGGCCAGCATCCAGGCGATCGCAGCCGCGGCGGTCGCGATCTGGGTGACGGCCATGGCCATGCCGGCGGAGCCGTTGGCCGCGACCGCGGATCCGGCGTTGAATCCGAACCAGCCAACCCACAGCAACGCGGCGCCGGTCACGCTATAGACGAGGTTGTGCGGCGCCATGTTCTCGGAGCCGTAGCCGTAGCGTTTGCCGAGATAGAGCGCGCAGACCAGGCCGGCGATACCGGCGTTGATGTGCACCACCGTGCCGCCGGCGAAGTCGAGGACCCCGGCATTGGCCAGGAAGCCGCCCCCCCACACCCAGTGGGTGATAGGGGCGTAGACGATCAGCGACCACAGCAGCATGAACAGCAGACAGCCCGAGAACTTCATGCGGTCGACAAACGCGCCGATAATCAGAACCGGCGTGATGATGGCGAAGGTCAGTTGGAAGGTGAAGAACACGGTTTCGGGAATCGTGCCCTGAAGCGTGTCCTTTCCGATTCCCCCCATCATCGCTTTGGACAGACCACCGACATAGGCATTCAGCGAGCCGCCATCGGTGAAGGCGAGGGAATAGCCGGCCACCAACCAAACGATGGTGACGAGGCAGGTAATGGCGAAAGACTGCATGACGACGGACAGCACGTTCTTCTTACGGACCATGCCGCCATAGAACAGGGCCAGTCCGGGAATCGTCATCATCAGCACAAGCGCGGTCGAGGTCAGCATCCACGCCGTGTCACCCGTATCGAGTGTCGGCGCCGCTGCCTCAGCAGCTTGAGCGATCGCTTCAGGGGCATCCTGAGCGAACGCCGGGTCGATATGGAACAGCGCCATCACAACGAGCGCTGCGACCACACCGAGTGCAAATTTGGCAAGGGTCACCATCTAATTACCTCCCCCTCTTAGAGCGCGGATTCGTTAGTTTCGCCGGTGCGAATGCGCACCGTCTGCTCAACCGGAACGACGAAGATCTTGCCGTCGCCGATTTGGCCGGTCTTGGCCGCGGCGACGATGGCGTCGACGGCCTTTTCGACCTGGTTGGTCGGCACGACGACTTCGATCTTGATCTTGGGCAGAAAGTTCACGGCGTATTCCGCGCCCCGGTAGATCTCCGTATGGCCCTTTTGCCGGCCGTAACCTTTAACCTCGGTCACGGTCATACCTTGCAGGCCGAGCTCGGTGAGGGCTTGGCGCACCTCATCGAGCTTGAATGGCTTGATGATTGCCATCACCAGCTTCATCTGTTCACCCCTCCTTGTTGCGGCTTCCCTTATGGCCACGCGCCGCGTCAACCCAAACGCAGAGTCAAGCCTCGTGCCAACTCGAAGAATCGCAGCGATAGGCTGTCTTTCGGGGGTTTTTCTGGGCCGACCGGCAGGAGCGAGCCTGCCCGATGCGGTGGTTGATGCACAAATACTAAGCAACTATCATAATTTGCGCAAAAATTAGGCAGGGGTCACCCAGGTCGGCTCTCGCGCACGAGTCCTTCCTGCGCCGTGGAGGCCACAAGCTCGCCGGAGCGGGTGAAAAGGCTGCCGCGGCAGAAGGCCCGGCCACCCCCGGAACTGGGGCTGTCCTGGGCATAGAGCAGCCAATCGTCGGCCCGGAAGCTCTGATGGAACCAGATGGCGTGATCGAGGCTCGCAAGCATGAGCGAGGGGTCGAAGATGAAACGGCCATGGGCGATGAGCGCGGTGTCGAGCAGGGTGAAATCGGAGGCGTAGGCCACCACACACTGATTGAGCGGGAGGTCGTCTCCGAGGCTCCCCGTGGCCCTGATCCAGACCTGCTGCGTCGCCGCGCGCTTTTCCGGCGAGAGATAGCGGGACAGGTCGACGGGACGGATCTCGATCGGCCGTTCGCGCTCCCAATAGGTCCTGACCTGCGGCGGCAGCCGGTCGATCAGGAGTTCCTTCAGCTCGGCCTCGCTCGGCAGCGATTCGGGCGCGGGCACCTCCGGCATTTGCATTTGGTGCGACAAGCCCTCCTCGAATTTGTGAAAGGACGCGGCCATGGAGAAGATCGCGTGGCCATGTTGGATCGCCACCACGCGCCGGGTGGAGAAGCTGCCGCCGTCACGGATGCGGTCGACCTCGTAGATGATTGGCAGCGAGGGATCGCCCGGCCGCAAAAAATAGCCATGTAGCGAGTGCGAGGTGCGGTCCTCGACCGTGCGATAGGCGGCTACCAGCGCTTGGCCGATCACTTGGCCGCCGAAGACGCGCTGCCAGCCAATTTGCGGGCTCACGCCACGGAACAGGTTCTTCTCGAGCATCTCGATGTCGAGGATGGCAAGAAGTTGGTCGAGGGCGCGGCTCATAGGCGCCCTTTACCAGCTTCGAGTGGAAAGCGGAACGCGTCAGATGCGTGCTTGCGGAATAGGGGGGAGGGCGGGGTAGGGTAAAGACCGGCAGGAGAGTTTTGCGAGCAAATGGTGAAGACCGACCGATACGACATGATCATTGCCGGCGGCGGCTTTGTCGGCATGACGCTGGCGCTGGCGCTTGCACAGCTTGCGCCGAACGGTTTTCGCGTGGCGCTCGTCGACGCCGAACCTCCGCAACGCGACCAGCTCGACGCTCGCGCCTCTGCCCTCTCGGCCGCGAGCAAGAGCCTTCTCTCCGTGCTCGGCATCTGGCCGCATCTGGCCGAAAGCGCGCAAGCCATCGACAGCATCGAGATCACCGACAGCTCTTTGGATGCGGTGCGCCGGGAGCATCTGCTCGGCTTCGACGACGAGCTTCGGCCCGGCGAGGCCGGGGCCACCATGATCGAGAATACCGACCTTCACCGCGCGCTGAGCGCGAGCCTCGCCAACGAGCCCGCGATCGAGATCATTGCGCCCGACAGCGTCACGGGATTCGTCAGCGGTCCCGTCGATGTCGCCGCCGCGCTCGCGAGCGGGAGCGAGATTCGCGCGCAGCTGCTCATCGCCGCCGACGGCAGGCGCTCGCGCTTAAGAGAGCGCGCTGGGATCAAGTGCGTCGGCTGGACCTATCGGCAGATCGGCATCGTCACCACCGTCAAACACGCGATGCCCCATGGTGGGAAGGCCGTGCAGCATTTCCTGCCAGCGGGCCCTTTCGCAATTCTGCCGCTCAAGGGTAATCGCTCCTCCATCGTCTGGACCGAGGACAAGGCGACGAGCGAAGCCATCATGGCGGGTGACGAGAAGAGTTTCGTGGCGGAGCTAGCCAAGCGCTTCGGCCACCAACTCGGCGCCATCGCCCTTGACGGCCCGCGCCAATCCTTTCCGCTCGCGCTGCAAATGGCGCGCGGTTTCGTCGCCGACCGGCTCGCGCTCGTGGGCGATGCCGCGCACGCGGTTCATCCCCTCGCCGGCCAGGGACTCAATATCGGTTTTCGCGACGTCGCCGCGCTGACCGAGATTGCGGTCGAGGGCTTGCGTCTCGGATTGGATATCGGCTCGCCGGCCTTGCTCGAGCGTTACGAACGCTGGCGGAGATTCGACAGCGCCCTTTCGGCCACGGCGATGGACGGGCTGAACCGGCTGTTCTCCAATGACAGCGTTCCGCTGCGGAGCTTGCGCGAGTTCGGGCTTGGAATCGTCGACAGAACGCCATGGCTCAAGCGGCTGCTCGTGCGTGAAGCGGCGGGATTCGGCGGCAACGTCCCGCGCCTGCTCAGGGGCGAACGCCCTTGATCGCCGCCTAAGCCCCGTCGAGCCTGCGCGCTTCTTCCGGCAGCATGATGGGGATGCCGTCGCGGATGGGATAAGCGAGACCTGCCGCGCGGCTGATCAGCTCTTGGCGCTCGGCATCGTAATCGAGCGAGGTCTTGGTCAGCGGACAGACAAGGATCTCTAGCAGCTTTGGATCGAGCTTCGCCCGGGACTCTTCTGTGTTCGTCACTTTTGCCACTCCTTCGCCGGCCATTCGTTCATTGCAGCGACGTTCCTGAACCGTCGTCGCGCGCTGCGAGCTCCATCTCGGCCAGCGCCACGAGCGCTTCGGCCCTGGCCTTCAGATCCTTCGCCTCGAGCAGCGCCTGTTTCTCCTCCGGCCCGTAGGGGCTCAAGATCGACAGCGTGTTGACCAGCCGCTCGTTGCTGGCGCTGTCGATGCGGTCCCAATCGGCGGCGAGATTGTTGGCGATCAGATAGTGTTTCAACGTCTCGAGCAAGCGCGGGCGATCGACATCGTCTTCGCCATGACCGCTGGTGAAGTCGGCGGCATAGGGCGCGAAATCCACCTGGCATAGCCGAAAAGGATGCTCCGACGCGAAATCGTGCGAGACTTCGAAGCGCGCGATGCCCGCCAATGAAATCAGCACGCGGCCATCGTCGCCTTCGTTGAAGGAGGCGATGCGCCCGGCACATCCCACCCGCCGCAGAGGAAAGCTCTTGCCGGGCGGCGACTCGCTCCGTCCTGCGTCCGGCGCCGGCTGCACGATGCCCATGAGCCTGTCGCTGCCGAGCGCGAAGTCGAGGAGGGCGAGATAGCGCGGCTCGAAGACATTCAACGTCAGCGTGGCACGAGGCAGGAGAATTGCCCCGCGCAGCGGCAGCACCGGCAGCACGTGCGGCAAATCTGCGACGGCTCGATATCGCTCAGTTACCCCAAGAGGTAAGGCTCCTTGTCCTTACGCAAACAGCACCGACGAGAGCTTTTGGCGGCCCAAGATGGTGGCTGGATCGTCCGCGCCCCAGGCATCGAAGAGCTGGAGCAGCTGCTTGCGCGCCGCGTCGTCGTTGAACGCACGATCCTTGCGGATGATGGTGAGCAGTCCGTCCAGCGCCCCTTGGCGGTCGCCCTTGGCGTTCAGCGCCAGCGCCAGATCGAAACGGCTCTGCGTGTCATTCGGGTTGGCGTGGACCTTGGCCCGCAAGTCCTCCAAATCGCCGGTGGCCGCCGCCTTCCGCGCTAGCTCTAGGCTCGCGCGCGCGCTCGCAACCGGGGCGCTGTCCGCTTTGGCCGGGGGCACGAGCGCGAGCGTCTGCTCGGCGCGTGCCAGGTCGCCAGTCTTGAGGTAGCACTTGGCCAGTCCGGCGGCGGCCTGCGCATTCTCCGCGTCCTTTTGCAGGGCCTCACCGAATAGCTGGGCGGCCGTGTTTGCGTCTCCCGCCGCGAGCGCCGCCTCGGCTGTCTCCAGATCGCCGGCAGCGTCCGCCGCTTCATCGCCGAGGATGCGGGCGATAAACTCCTTGACGCGCGCTTCCGGGAGCGCGCCCATGAAGCCGTCGACGGGCCTGCCATCCTGGAAGGCGAAGACCGCCGGAATCGACTGAACGCCCATCTGGCCCGGGATCTGGGGATGCTCATCAATATTGAGCTTGACCAGTCTGACCGCACCCTTGGCGGCGCGGACGGCCTTTTCCAGAATGGGCGTGAGTTGGCGGCAAGGCCCGCACCACGGCGCCCAAAAATCGACCAGGACCGGAACCTCGCGCGAGGCTTCGACCACATCGCTCATAAAGTCCTTGGTGGTGGTGTCCTTGATGAGGTCGCCGCCGGCCGGTGCGGCGCCGCCCTCGCTAAGGATGGGAGTATCCATGCTGCTGCTCGCTCATTATGGGCCCGGGAGCCTAAACCCCGAGGCGCGACCGCGCCAAGTCTCGACCCAGGCAAGGGTTGCTTGCATAATCTCGTGGGGGAAGATGGGCCGCCAGGAGGAATTTCGCAACTTGCCTTTGGCCGCCTGGCTTTGCGGTGAAGCGGCGCGTGCCGCCAAGCCCGGTAAGACAATTTTCCTTCCTTCACAGCGCAAGGCGCAGAAGGCGGGGCTCATGGCCGCAGGCGCGGATAAAGCGCAGCAGGTCCGGCGTCGCGAGCCGCGTCGTTGCATTATTCACGAGCGGATGAAAATTGACCTCGGCGAAAGCGAGAAGATTTTCATCGACCGCGACGGTGACGCGGACATCTCGATCGTTGATCAGCGCGAACGGCGTCACCGAGCCCGGGCTCACGCCGAGCAGGGCCAGAAGCAGCTCCGGCTTGCCGAAGCTCAGCCGCCCGAGGTCGAGCCGCTTCGCCATCAGCTTCAGATCGACCCGCGTATCATCCTTGGCCGCGACGAGGAGCGCGCGTCCATCCTTGTCGGTGAGGAACAAATTCTTGGTGTGGGCGCCGGGGATGCTCGCGCGCAAAGCCCCCGATTGTTCGACCGTGAACATCGGCTCGTGCTCGACCGTGGTGCAGACGATGCCGAGCTCGTCGAGCCGGGCGAGAAGGCGCGCCCGATCCGCGCGCCCCGATGCTTGCCCCGCCTCTCCCGGTCCGTCCAAGTGCTTGATCCTCCGGACGTTCTGTGTCCTGAGCCGTTCGCGGTGCGTCCTATAGACATCGAAACGCCGATCAACTACAAACGCCACCTGGCGCCTTCAAGCGCGAACCTTCGGTTCGTCAGACGCGCGAAGGGAATACCGGATCGCGGGTGTAGCTCAGGGGTAGAGCACAACCTTGCCAAGGTTGGGGTCGTGGGTTCAAATCCCATCGCCCGCTCCAATCACACGATTGGTTGGCCGGTAATCGGTCGGTGAACCAGATAGCTCGCTAACGCATCGCCAGTAGAGGTCCCGCCACCGCGCAAGCCTATTTGTCCGCGGAGTGAGACCATACCGGGAGGGCCGAATGAGCGACGACCGCGCGCCTCGCCCATTGATCACCCGCCGCTCGTTGCTGGGTGCCGGCGCCGTCGGCGGACTGGCTCTGTTGTCAAAGCCGAGCTGGGCCGAGACGATGATCGATCTGCCGCTACCGGGCGGTCCGGGGGAGCGGTCGATCACCACCAATTTTCCCGAGAAGGGCGCGATGGTCCTTCAGCGGACGCGGGCGCCCTTGCTGGAGACGCCCTTCGACGTCTTCGATCAGGGCGTCTTCACCCCGAACGACCGGTTCTACGTCCGTTGGCACTGGCCGGTGATCCCGGTCTCCGTCGACGCCGAGACCTTCGCCCTGAAAATTGGCGGTCATGTAAACAAGCAGCTCTCGCTCTCGCTCAAAGACCTGTTGAAGGACTTCCCGCGGGTGGAGCTTGCGGCCGTGAACCAATGCTCGGGCAATTCGCGCGGCTTTTTCGAGCCACGGGTGGCCGGCGGCGAATGGGCCAATGGCGCCATGGGCAACGCGCTGTGGGCCGGCGTCCGGCTGAAGGACATCCTCGATCGCGCCCGCGTCAAGTCGGGCGCGGTGCAGGTGCGGTTTACCGGCCTCGACCAGGCGCTCGGGGCCGAAGCTCCGCGCTTCGTGAAGTCGCTCGATCTCGACCATGCCCGCGACGGCGAGGTGATGATCGCCTATGCGATGAACGGCGAGCAGTTGCCGCTGCTGAACGGTTTCCCCTTACGCCTCGTCGTGCCCGGCTGGTTTTCGACCTATTGGATCAAGATGCTCGACGACATCGAGGTCCTCGACCAGCCAGACACCAATTTCTGGATGAAGACGGCCTACAAGATCCCCGACACCCCTGGCGCCGACATGAAGCCGGGCCAGACCGGCGTGCCCATGGTCCCGATCAGCAAGATGGTTCCACGGTCATTCCTCACCAATCGCCAGTCGGGCGATCAGGTGGCGGCCGGCGCGCCGCTGCTGGTGCGGGGCATCGCCTTCGGTGGCGATTGCGGTGTGGAGCGCGTGGACGTCTCGACCGATGGCGGCAAGACCTGGCTTCCGACGGAACTCGGCAAAGACGAAGGCAAATATGGTTTCCGCCAGTGGCAAGCGAATCTCTCGCCAGAGCCGGGGAAATTCAGCGTGATGGTCCGCTGCACCAATGAGAACGACCTGGCGCAGCCCGGCACGGCGAACTGGAATCCGGGCGGCTATATGCGCAACGTCATCGAATCCACCGACCTCGTCGCGGCTTGAGGAGGATCAGGCAATGCCTCGTTGCGGGCTTCTAGCCATCGTCCTGTTGGGTGTCGCCTCGATGCCGCCGGCCGCCCTGGCCGAAGCGCCGCTCGAGCTGAAATCGGTGACGATCGAACTGCCCTTCGGCGACAAGGTGATTCCGCCCGGCCCTGGCTCGGACGAGGTCAGCCGAAATTGCTTCTTCTGCCACTCGGCCGGCATGCTGCTCTACCAGCCTGCCATGCCGAAATCGGCCTGGATCAAAATCATCGACAAGATGATCGACGTCTACAAAGCCCCCGTGGCCGAGGCGGACATACCCGCGATCGTCAATTATCTGACGGGCCTCGAAGCCGCGAAATAGCCCTCGCCGCTTTGCTCTCACCGGAATAGCCAGCGCATGAACCCGCCGGAGTCTGGCCCCGGGGGCGGCGCGCACGCCTGGCTCGATCGCCTTCTCATGGCGTTCGCACTCACTTACAGACGTTGAGCGAATTCCGGTCTTGCAGGTCGAGATGAAAATGGGTGCGGTGAATGTCGTTGGCCTCGGGGCCGAGGACCGTGGTGAACACCTCGCAGGCGCCCTGATGCACGCGGCGCAGGAATTTCGCCTGTGGCGCCGCCGTGAGATCGGGGTCCGGAGCTTTGACTTCCGGCGCGGGCGTGGTGGCCTCGCTTTGGATCGGCGCGGCAGAATTGACGGACACCGGTATGGCTTTCTGCTCGCTCTCGGGCGGTACCGGCATCTTGGCCGAGGGCGCGGCCGCGGCGGGTTCCTTGGCTGCGACCTGGATGAGCTTTGCCGCAGCGGCCAGGTCGCGGCGCGTTGGACCCCAGCCCTGGGTGAGATCGACCTTCCGCCCGTCGGCGAGGAGGAACACCGGCAGGTCGATCGCGTCGGCGAAGGCATGCTGGCTGCGACGCGCGTTCGGCAGATTGTAGAGATTCCGGCAGGCATAGGAGGAGCCCACGATCCGGGTCACGCGCGAGCCAAGAACGGCGCGCGCGGCGGGCTGCACCGTCTTGTCCAGCCAGCGGCTGAGCGCGACGACCATGGGACAATTCATGAGCAGCGGCGGATCGACCACGATCTTGTCCTTGCCGCCGATGCTACGCAGGAGCACCGGGGCCGGGGTGCCGCAATCGGCGTTACGGAGCGGCGCTAGCGGGACCACTTGAGCGTTCACCGGCGCAAGCAGGTTCACGCATTCCATCAAGGCAGCACCCACCTCGATTGGCGACCACTGCTCTGGAGGTGCGGCGGTCTGTGCCGCCTCGGATCCTTCCGGGGCTCCAGCCGACAGGGCATCCAGCGTGGGCGCCAGGGCGGCGCGCTGTGCCGGCACCCACGCCTGTTCCGAATAGCTCGCAACGCCGATTGGAAGGTGAGACCAGAAGGGATGCTGCAAGGCTGAGCAGGCGGCCATGCCGACGATCGCCGCGACGGAAAGTGCCGCCGAGCAGAAGACCACGATCTTTCCCGACGGATCCATATCTGATCCGGAATCCCCCATTGCGCGATGCGCGCCGCAACCATGGCATCGGGAGATTAAACAATCGTAGTCGAAGGGAGGCAGGCGCACGCGCTGCCGGCTCGATCGGCGAGGCGGCGCGTTTGAGGTCGAGACTTGAACCTTGGCCCGACCTACCAGGACCGCATGAACCAGGGCGGCCGATTGTAGTTGTAGTTGTAGTTGTAGTTGTAGTTGTTTCGCCGGGTATCGGCGTTGCGGCGGGGCTTCCGCCGCACTTTCGGCGCGTCGTCGGACGTATTGCTGACCTTGGCCTTGCTGGACGACTTGGCCAGAACCACGAAGTCGCCGCCCTTAGGCAGATTGGCCGAATTGATGCTGGTGTCGGCAACGATGAAGGTCGAGCCTGGGGTCAATCGCTCCGAAATCTTTTGACGGACATCGTCTGGGATTTCGATGCGGTCGAGGGCGCCTAAGCCGTCCCCGCTTCCAGCGTCGACATCGATCACCGTCCAGCGAATGTTGGTGTCGCCGGGAGCAAACTTCAATGCGGTGTAGACATGGGTGCCGAGCGGTGCGTCCGCATGGCGGAACCCGACCGGCACATCGAACACATCGTCGAATTCTTGCCGCACGAAGAGATGACCGGCCGGAGGCTCGCCTTTGCCCGCGACCTCGTACACCTTCTTCACCAGCGCATCGGTGAAGGACCCGGTCGGCGGCATGTCATTTGCCTTCTGGAACTCCTTGATGGCGCCAATGGTGGCTTTTCCCATCGTACCGTCGAAATTCAGCTCCGGCAGATAACCCTTTTCGGCGAAGATCTTCTGTACTCCGATGATGCGGTCGCGCTGGGTGCGGCGGGTCAGCAGCATGCGCAAGGGCGCCTCGGACCGGGGCTCGGCCGCCTGTGTCGCGGCAGCGGCGATGCCGGCGTCGACTTTGGCCGCCGCCGCCGGGATAATTGCCGGAGAAGGAGCATTGCCCTCGGAAGTGCCCTCAGAGTAAGGGTCCGCGGTCTTGACGGCGCTTCGGTTCTCGATCTTGCTGGCGCTCTCGGCATCGGGAAGGGCATTGATGGCACGAGGCTCGCTCGCGTCGGGCGTAATGGCGTGGATGCGGTCCGGGTCGTCGGCGGCACTGTTTTGCGAGGCAAAAGACAAATCCTCGTGCGCCTCGGCTCTGCTCAAGCCGCTATCGACCGTCGTCGGTCCCTCCACTTTGGCGAGGATTATCGGGTTGGCCGCGGCCCTGGCGCTGGCTGGCCAGGCAGCATCGGCCGATTCGTCGGACGGCGCCGGGTTTTCTTGCGCGAGCTTCGGCAGGGGCGGCGGCGGCAAAGGCTGGAACAGGTTCGGATGCTCGACCAGGGTCGGCTTTGGCCGCCCGGGCGTGGTGATGACATTGTCGCCCTTGCTCGTGATCTTGAACAGCTTGGGCGCGAAGGAATAGAGCAGGCGGATGCAGCCATGGGAGGCCGGATAGCCCGGCAGCACACCGGCATGAAGTGCGGTCCCGGACCAGGTGATCCGGTTCATCCACGGCATCGGCGCGTTGCTGTAGATGTTGGAATGGTGCCACCGCTGCTTCTCCAGGATGCTGAACGCACCGATCATGGTGGGATGCTGAGCGGTCCCGGTCGATACGGCCGAACTCGTGACCAGGGTCGTGCCGCGATAGACGTCGATCTTCTGTTGGCCGATGGAGACGACGAGGGTCATCGGCTCGCCGTTATCAATGTCCGCGATCTCAGCCGCTGACGCCTTTTTTTGTTTTTGCTTGTTCGCGGCGTCGGCGGGTGTGGCGGCAACCACAAGGGCGAGTGCCGCAAGGCCAAGCCATAGTGCCGAACGACGTGTCGCCCCTTGGGCGAGCTCAACCATTACTTGCTTACTCACACCCTGCGCTTTCAACTTACTCGTCCCCGTTCTTGATCGGACAACCCTCATCCGGCAATAGCGTTCCCCCTCATGGGGTGCTGCCCCCCTCGCGAATCATGCAAGGTGAGGCTAACAAATTTGGCTAACAAAGCCTTCCGATTACCTAACATTCCGGGCCGTCCGTCAAAGATTTCGCGCGAAGGGCCAGTCTTGTGTCATGCGCAGAACAACCCCAAGCATCGCTTGCAGAAAATCCGACTGGCGGCGCGCCGGTTGTTGGCAAAACAGTCTAGGGCCTTCGAATAAAGTTGAGTCTTGTTCCATTCTGGCAACAGTTGGACCTCGGTCTCGCTGGGCTCAACGTCGAGGCCGCGCGCAATTGCGCTTGAAGCATTTCCCAATCGAAGACGCATCCCGAACGCTCCCGATCGGTCCGCTGGCGGCAGCGTCTTAGTTAACCGGCACTTTGAGGTCGCACGAGGGCAAGGGCGGTCTATCGAGACCGGCCCCCAGCGGTCAGTTCGGCGCCGAAACCCCTTGCTTCATGGCCAACCCCCCCATACACCCAATGGCCGAACTTGGGCATTCTGGGAGGTCAACCATGTTGCCATTGGCGGGTCCGCGTTCGCGCGTATTTTCTCGCGCTCTCTGCGTGCTGGTCGCGGGGGTCATGCTCGCCGGCTGTGGCATCAACACCATTCCCACGCTGCAGGAGCGGGCCAAGGCCGCCTGGAGCGAGGTCCTGAACCAATATCAGCGCCGCGCGGACCTCATTCCCAATCTGGTCGAGACCGTGAAGGGCTTTGCCGCCCAGGAGAACAAGGTGCTGGTTGAGGTCGTCGAGGCCCGGGCGAAGGCGACGCAGGTTCAGCTTCCGGCCGACATCCTCACCAACCCCGACGCCTTCCAGAAATTTCAGCAGGCGCAAAGCCAACTCTCCGGGGCTCTCGCCCGCCTGCTCGCCGTGGTTGAGAATTATCCGGAGCTGAAGTCCAATCAGAACTTCCTTGCGCTGCAATCGCAGCTCGAAGGCACCGAAAATCGCATCGCCATCGCGCGCCGCGACTACATCACGGCGGTCAAGGACTACAACACCGAGCTCAGGACCATCCCCGGCCGCTGGTGGCGTGCGCTGCTCTATCCGGACGCGGAGGTCATGCAGAACTTCACCGTCGCCGAAGAGACCACTAAGGTGCCAGAGGTCAAGTTCTAGTGGGCGCCGCAAACGAGGGCGAAAATGGCCTCCACCCCGTGGCGCCTGGGTCGGATCTCGTTCGGATTCGTGGTTCTGCTCTGGATCGGGCCCGCGCTAGCGGCCGAGCCCGACTTTCCCGCGCTGACCGGACGTGTCGTCGATGATGCAAATCTCCTGAGCCAGGCTGAACGGTCCGAGCTCGTATCCGATCTCAAGGCGCTCGAGGATAAGAGCTCCGATCAGGTCGTGGTGGTTACGGTCCCTTCGCTGCAAGGCTACCCCATCGAGGATTTCGGCTATCGGCTTGGCCGTCATTGGGGCATCGGCACCAAGGAGCTGAGCAACGGCGTGCTGCTCATCGTCGCACCGAACGAGCGCAAGGTCCGCATTGAGGTTGGCCGCGGGCTCGAGCCGATCCTCACTGACGCCCTGTCGAAGATCATCATAGAGACCGGCATCCTGCCGCGTTTCCGCAGTGGCGATTTCGCCGGCGGAATCAAATTTGGCGTGCGCGATATCACCCTGGCCTTGACCGGCGATGCAGCCGAGCTCGAACAGCGCGCCAAGGCTCGCCCCGACGCCAATAGTCAATCCGTGGACTGGGCGCTGGTGATCTTCTGGACCCTTCTCATTCTGTGGCTGGTATGGAGCTTCTGGCGCACCACCCAGCCTGGATACCGAGCCGGCCGCCACTCGGGACCCGTGTTCCTGCCAGGGCCGGGCTGGGGGGGAGGCTCGAATCGCGGTGGAGGCTGGAGCAGCGGAGGTGGCTCGGGCGGCGGTGGGTTCTCCGGCGGCGGCGGTGGTTTTGGCGGCGGCGGCGCCTCGGGCGGCTGGTAGGACATGGCAATGGAGCCCTTCAGCGCCGAGGAGCAGGCCACGATCGCGGAGGCCATCGGCGCGGCGGAGCAGAATACGAGCGGCGAGATTGTCATCGTGGTCGCGAATGCGAGCGGCGGCTATTTCAGCTACGCGCTGGTGTGGGCGGCGGTCGCCGCCCTGCTCGTGCCGTGGCCGCTGATCTACGAGACGACTTGGCCGATCGAGCACATCTATCTGGCGCAGCTTGGCGTCTTTGCCTTGGGTGCTGTGCTCAGCCAGTGGAACGCCTTGCGCTTTGCCATCGTGCCAAAGGCGATTAAGCGCACGCGCGCGCATCGGAAGGCGGTCGAGCAATTTCTGGCGCAGAATCTGCACACGACGGAGGGCCGCACCGGCGTCTTGATCTATGTGTCATTCGCCGAGCACTATGCCGAATTGATCGCCGATGACGGCATCTACAAGAAGGTGCCGCTCGCCATGTGGGAAGCCATCGTGGAGAGGCTGACCCAACATCTTGGACAGGGCGTGCGGGTGAAGGGATTCGTCGACGCCATCGAAGCCTGCGGCCGCCTGCTGGCCGAGCATTTCCCCCCAGGCCGCGTCGACCAGAACGAGCTGCCCAATCATCTGATCGTGCTCGATGCCCGCTGGAACCCTTAAAGAAGGGCGGGCAGAGGCGGTCGGGCCGGCCGCACTTACCGGTTGGGTACTGTTCGACTGGGCGACCCAGCCCTTCTACACGCTCGTCGTCACCTTCCTGTTCGCGCCCTATTTCGTTAACGGCTTCGTCGACGATCCCGCGCTTGGCTCGACGCTGTGGGCCTATGCCCTTGGCGGCGCCGAGCTCATCGCCGCCCTGCTTGCGCCCGTTCTTGGCGCTATCGCCGATGCGGGCTTCACGCGAAAGCCTTGGATCGCGGGCTTCTCGGTCCTGCTCGTGCTCGGTCTGTGCGGCCTCTGGCTCGCCATTCCAGGCCGGACCGATCTCGTGCCGCTGGTGTTGATCGCCTTTGCCGTGGCGAATATCGGGGCCGAGCTTGCCACCGTATTCAACAACGCCATGATGCCCTCGCTCGTCTCCAGCCGGCGCCTCGGCACTCTGTCCGGCATCGGCTGGGCGGCCGGTTATGTCGGCGGGCTTCTGAGCCTGGTGCTGGTCGCGGGGCTGGTGGTCGCCGATCCGGTCACCGGCAAGACCCTACTGGGGCTGAACCCGATCATCCCCCTCGACCCCGTCACGCGCGAAGGCGACAGGCTGATCGGGCCGTTCTCGGCGCTGTGGTATCTGATTTTCGTCCTGCCGCTGTTTCTGTTCACGCCGGACCGGCCGGCCGTGGCGAAAACCGCGGCGCCGGTTTCCGCCGGCCTGGCCCAACTCGTCCGCGGCGTGAAGGAGCTCTACAGCGATCACCCGCAGATCGCGCTCTTTCTGGCCGCGCGCATGCTCTATGCCGACGGGCTCGGCGCAGTTTTCGCCTTTGGCGGCATCTACGCCGCGACGGTGTTCGGCTGGGGCGCGTCGGAGTTGGGGCTATTCGGCATCGTCCTCACCGTCGCCGGCACGATCGGCGCAGGCCTCGGCGGCCTGCTCGACGACCGGCTAGGCTCAAAGCGGATCATCGCCTCGACCCTCGGCGTCTTCATCCTCGGCGCGATCGCCGTGCTCTCGGTCGACGAGACCCACGTTCTGTTCGCCCTTCCCGTCGCGGCCAAGCTCCCCGGCGCCGGGGCATTCTCCTCCACCGGCGAGCAAATCTATCTCGCTTTCGCCATCCTGATCGGGCTCACCGCCGGCCCGATCCAGGCGTCGAGCCGCACGCTCCTGGGCCGGCTCAGCCCGCCGGACAAGACCACCGAATATTTCGGCTTTTTCTCCTTCTCCGGCAAAGCCACGGCCTTTGCAGCGCCCCTCGCCATTGGCGCCGTCACCGCCGCGACTGGCAGTCAGCGGTTCGGTATCGCCACCAGCCTCGTGTTTCTGATTGCGGGCCTCGCGCTGCTGCTCCGGGTGAGGTCACCCAAATAGGCAGGATGCGACGAAGTGACTCTAATGCCGGAAGTGGCGCATGCCGGTAAACACCATCGCGAGGCCCGCTTCATCCGCCGCGGCGATGACTTCATCGTCGCGCACCGAGCCGCCAGGTTGGATCACCGCACTGGCGCCTGCTTCCGCGACCACCATCATCCCATCGGGGAAGGGGAAGAATGCATCCGACGCCGCCACCGACCCTTCCGTCAGCCGCGTCTTGAGTCCCACGGCCTTGGCCGCCTGCTCGCCCTTCCAGGCCGCCATGCGGGCGGAATCGACGCGGCTCATCTGCCCGGCGCCGATACCGACCGTCGCGCCATTCTTGGCGTAGACGATCGCGTTCGACTTCACATGCTTGGCCACGGTGAAGGCGAAGATCAGATCCGCCATCTCCGCCTCGGTAGGCTTGCGCTTGGTCACAACTTTCAGATCGTCGGGCGAGACCACCGCGTTGTCGCGGGCCTGGGCGAGAAATCCTCCGGATAGCGAACGGAACGTGAGGCCAGGAGCTCCTGCGTCGGGCAGGCCACCTGCGAGGAGGAGCCGCAAATTCGTCTTCTTGGCGATCACGGCCTTGGCCTCGTCGCTCGCGTCGGGGGCGATGATAACCTCGGTGAAGATTTGCACGATCTCCTTTGCCGCCTCGGCATCGAGCTTCCGGTTCAGCGCGATGACCCCGCCATAGGCGCTTTCGGGATCGCAAAGCAGCGCCTTGGCATAGGCATCTTTCAGCGTGGCGCCGACCGCGACGCCGCAAGGGTTGGCGTGCTTGATGATCGCAACCGCGGCCTCGGCACTCGGATCGAACTCGGCCACGAGCTCGTAGGCCGCATCGGCGTCGTTGAAATTATTGTAGGATGGTTGCTTGCCGAGCGGCTGCACCGAGGTGGCGACGCCGAAGCGGGGCTCGCCGGTGACATAGAACCCGGCCCATTGGTGCGGATTCTCCCCGTAGCGGAGCGGACTGCAGAGGAGGCCGGAAACGAGACGCCGCGCCGGTGTGGGATCGCCTTCGCGATCGGAGAACCAGGTCGCGATGGCCGCGTCATAAGCGGCGGTCCGGGCGAAGGCCTTGCCGGCAAGCGCGGCGCGAAATTCTGGGCTCGTGGCGCCACTGCTTTGCTCCATCTGGGCGAGCACGGCGCCATAGTCGGCAGGATCGACGACGACGGTGACGCTTCGGTGGTTCTTGGCGGCGGCGCGGACCAACGCTGGGCCTCCGATATCGATGTTCTCGATGCAGGTCTCGACATCGGCGCCGCTGCAGACCGCGTCCTCGAACGGGTAGAGTGTGACCGCAAGGAGATCGATCTTCGGGATATCGTGATCGCGCAGCGCCTGCTCATGCGCGTCGTCGCCCCGCATCGCCAACAGCCCGCCATGGATCTTCGGGTGAAGCGTCTTCACCCGGCCGTCCATCATCTCTGGGACCTGCGTGATCTCGACCACGTCGACGACGTTGAGGCCGGAGTCGCGCAACAGTTTGGCGGTGCCGCCGGTCGAGACGAGCTCGACGCCCTGGGCGCTCAGCCCGCGGGCAAAATCGACTAGACCCGTCTTGTCGCTGACCGAAAGGAGCGCGCGGGCGATCTTCTCCATGGGTGAATGTCTCGGGGCAATGGTCGCGAATGCGCCGCCTATCACGATTTGCCACCTTGGGCAAAAGCGGCGTCCCGGCCGCCGGCCTAGTCCACCGTTCCGCCGTCCTCGGGTTCGGGCAGGCTCACCTCGCCGGGAGCGGCCGTCCGTTCGATGGTCCAGACGATTCGTATCTCCCGCTCTTCCTCCAATCCGCCCGCCAGCACGATTTGCACGCTCCTGCGGGGCCCGCGCTCATCGGCGAGGAACACGCTCTCCTCGAGCGCGATCGTCGGCGTGTTGGCGCTGAGCGTCCAGGCTTCGCCATTCGGGATCACGAGCCGGACGCTTCTCTCATCCTCCGCCATCTCCGCGCTCACGCTCGGATGCAGATGAAAGCGAACCGCGTAACCGCCGCCGCTCGTTTGCGCCTCGCCCTTGAGCCCCTTCGGCGCTGTCAACCTGTCTTCGCCGGCGATCAGCAACCCGGTGGACGACAGAAGAACGAGGCGCGAATGGGTGACGCCGAAGCGAGCGACATATCCTTCGTGCGAGGCCTTGAGCTCGAGACCCTCGCTCTCCTCGTTCAGCGCGGCCTGGACATTGGGCGGCCCCACCAAGGTTGCGTCGGCGCCGGGCTCGATTCCATTGGCGCCGCCGAAACTGGCGGAAGACGAATCCTCGAAGGTGAGCGTCGAGTGCGCCGGGGTCGAACGTGAGAACATGCGCCAATCGTCGTGATCCGGAGACGGAGCGCCGCAATTGACGATGACCGGGTAGCCGCCCGAGCTCATCTCGAAGGACAGGCAACCGGCATTGGCGCTCGTGCTCAGCGAGACGGCAGGCGCTGCGGCGACATCGGCGATCATGAGCGTCGTCCCGCGCTGCAGGCGCGCATAGCCGGAATTCGGCGCGGCCCCGAGTGGGGTGCCCTCGGTGTCGTCATAAGCGAGCACCGTGGCCACCGAATCGGTGGCGGTGACGCCGCCGCCGTTGAAGCGGGCCAAGGTTCCGTCGCCGAGACGGAAGAAGCGAACCATGGGCATGGCGCGGTCGATCGCATCGGACAGTTGCTTTGGCGGCAGCCTGTCGCGCGCCATGAAGCATTGCCTGAGCGGCAGCAGGTCGAGCAGGAGCTCGACCAGGGCCGAAGGGTTGCGGGAGATGTGACCGCCGTCCGGCAGGATCTGGCGGTCAAGCTCCTTGCAGAATGGCTTGAGATAGCGCTCGACCACGGCCTGCTGCTCGGCGATGCACAGACCGGCATAGACGAGCGCCATCAGCGCGATGAGGCGCGGCGCGCCGTCCGGGGCGTCGCGATAGCTGGCCGAGAGATAGCGAAGCTGTGCCGTCAGCGCGCGCAGGAAAATCTCATAGGACTGCGGGTTGCTCGCATCGAGCACCACGGAAGAGTTCGACAGCCACGATATAACCCTGCGGCCGACCACCTCGGGTTGCCAGGCAAGGCCGCGAACCGTTTTGTGCTGCCGCAAGAAATCGCCGAGCAGCGCCTTGGCCTGCTCGCGCGACAGCTCGCTGCCCGCGGCCCGCAAATGACGGAGCCAGCCGAAGCCGTGCAGCTCTCGCGCCCAGCCATCCGATGGCGGCGCGATCTCGAACGGCGACAGGGCGCCGAGCTCGACCAGGCTGCCGGCGAGGCCGAGATGGCCATTATAGATCTCGGTGGCGAAGCTCGGATCGGCGGTGCGCAAATCTTGCGGCGCAAGCAGGAGCTGCTCGGCCTCGGTGCCGGGATAAGCCAGGCTGGCCATGCGCATGAGCATGAAGCGGCGCAAGGGGCCGGGCCCGCGCGGAGCTTGCGCGCGCGGCCGAGCCTGCCCGGCAAGAGGGTCAGTCGCCATGCTCGATCATCTCAGTTCATTGACCCCGCATGCACTCAGGTGCCGCGGAGGCTCCCCGCACAACTCTCAGGCATTGTCGGACTGCGGCCGGGCAGGATCAAGAGGCATGGAGGCTCCGGGCGGTCCCCGAAGGGTTATTTCTTGCGGAGCCGCGCGGCGAAGAATCCGTCCATGCCGCTCCATTCGGGCGTGCCGAGGTCAAGCTGGAAGGGAAAAGTCCTGAGCATGCCTGGGGATTGCATCCACTCCGCCTGGCCGAATAAGTCCTCCGGCAGGATCGGATCGAGGCTGATCTCTTGGTTTCGCACCATCAGCGCCGCGATCTGGGCCTCCCCCTCCTCGGGCTCGAGCGAGCAGGTGGCGTAAACCAGTGTGCCGCCGGGCTTGAGCACGTTCACGGCATTGTCGAGAAGGCGCGTCTGCAGCGCCGCCATGGTCTCGATGTCGTTCGGCGATTTTAGATAGGGGATGTCGGGATGCCGGCGGATGGTGCCGGTCGACGAGCAAGGTGCGTCGAGCAGCACCGCATCGAAGCGCTCCTCGGGCGACCAGCGCGTGGCATCGGCGGCGACACAATTGGCCTCGAGGCCGAGCCGCGTAAGATTAGCGCTCAAGGTCTTGAGCCGCGAGGTTGAGATATCGACGGCGGTGAGTTCGGCCCCACCCTGAACCAACTGCGCGGTCTTGCCGCCAGGAGCGGCGCAGAGATCCGCCACGCGCTTGCCCGCGACCGGTCCAAGCAGATGCGCCGGCAGCGAGGCGGCGGCGTCCTGGACCCACCAGGCGCCATCCTCGAATCCGGGCAGCGCCTCGATCCGGCCCTTGGGCAGAAGCCGCACACCCCCGGTGGGAAGTACGCGGCCGGACAGGGTCTCCGCCCAGCCTTCCGGATCGCTTTTCAGGCTGAGATCGAGCGGCGCCTCGATCAAATTGGCCGTGGCGATGGCACGCGCGCGCTCCTCGCCAAAAAAAGTGGCCCATCGCTCCCACAGCCAGTCCGGCGTGTTCACGCGCGAGGCGTCGAGTTCCGCGGCCATGCGGTCGCCATCCTTGGCGACGCGCCGGAGCACGGCATTCACCAGCTTGTCGTAGCGGCTGGCACGCGGGTCCCCTTGGGCGAGCCTGACGGCGAGGTCGATCACCGCATGCGGTGGCGTCTTCAAGAAGATGAGCTGAGCCGCCCCCGACAGCAATATCGGGTAGAGGGCGCCGGATTTCTGCGGCAGCCCGCGCTCGAGAAAGGCGTTGAGCACATGGTCAATCTGGCCGCGGCGTCTGAGGCTCGTGGCCACGATGGCGCGGGTGAGGGCACGGTCGCGCTGTGGCAGGTTGAACAGCCAGCCGGTGGCGAGCGAGCGTCCCAATATAGCGTCCAGGGGCTGCTTCTTATCGAGAACCGCGGCCAGCAGCTCGGCCGCCGCGCGCCGCGCCGGCAAGCCGACCTGGGCCTCGCGTGCGGCGGGCGTGTCGCGAATCTCTTCGTTGAAGGTCATGGCGGTCAGCCGCTCGAGCCTAGTTGATATCCCAGGGGCCGCGCCGGCCGAGATCCGACCCCGCTTGCGGCGAGGACCAGGGACCGGAGGCATGCGCCGCTTCCGCCAGCTTGTCCACCCCGCCGGTCCGATCCATCTGCTTGGAGAATTCGTTCAGCTGCGCGATTCGGTTCTCCACATTCGGATGGGTCGAGAACAGATTGTCCATCCTTGCGCCGGAGAGCGGGTTGACGATGAACAGATGCGCCGACGCCGGATTGCGCTCCGCCGGCGCATTGGGGATCTGCTCCGCCACCGACGAGATCTTGCGCAAGGCCGAAGCAAGCGACAGCGGACGCTTGCTGATCTCGGCGCCGATGCGGTCCGCCTCATATTCGCGACCGCGGCTGATCCCGAACTGCACCAGCGCCGCGGCGATCGGCGCCAGGATGACGAGCAGCAAGCCGCCGATCGGTCCGACGCCGTCGCTATTGCGGCCGCCGCCGAAATAGAAGCCGAAATTGGCGAGCATGGAGATGGCGCCGGCAAGCGTCGCCGTGATCGTCATCAAGAGCGTATCGCGATGCTTGATGTGGCCAAGCTCATGCGCAATCACGCCGGCAAGCTCGTCCTGATTCAGCCGCTGCATCAGCCCGGTCGTCACCGCCACCGCGCCATGCTCCGGATTCCGTCCGGTGGCGAAGGCGTTCGGCTGGGGATTGTCCATGATGTACACCCGCGGCATCGGCAGGTCCGCGTCCCGCGCGAGCCGCTGCACGAGCCCGTAAAGGTCGGGCGCCGCGCGCTCATCCACCTCGCGCGCGCTATACATGGAGAGCACCATCTTGTCGGAGTTCCAATAGGCGAACACATTCATCGCCGCGGCGACGAGAAAGGCGATGACCATGCCCGATTGGCCGCCGATCAAATAACCGATCCCCATGAACAGGGCGGTCATGGCGGCAAGCAGCATGGCCGTGCGGAAATAAGCCATGAATCCCACTCCTCCTATGCGCGCCCGGCGAAGCTGAACGCGTCCACGCGGACGGTAAATATGTTGGGAGTCCAGGGCTTGGGCACAAGGACTCGACCGCCGGAAACGGCCCTCTCTGGCCACAACGCGGGCGATCGTTAGAGGGGCGGTTACCTTAACGCTTCGTCAAGGCTGGTGCGGCATTGTTGGGGGAGTCCGAAGGCCCTCAAAGTGAGAAACGCCCATGTCCCTGACCCTGCTAGCGCCACCGCTTGATTCGGCTTCGCCCGCCATCGCGGCCGACCCAGCCAGCCCTTCGCTCACGCATGGGCAGAAGCGCCTGATCCGCGAAAGCTTCACCGCCGTGGAGCCCGCCGCCGACCTTGTCGCGAGGCTGTTCTACCTCAAATCCGTCGATCTCGATCCGTCCTTGCGCACGCTGTTCAAGACGCCGACGCGGGCGCGGAGGCGCGATTTCATGGCCGCGATGAAGCTCGCCGTGATCTCGCTCGACCGGCTTCAGGAGCTGCAACCCATCGTCAAGCTGCTTGGCGCCCGAAAGCGCCAAGAGGGGCTCAAATCGAGCGGCTATGAGACCTTCCAGCGCGCCTGGGTATGGACCCTGGAGCAATCGCTCCAAAGCCGGTTCCCGCGCGAGGCCAGAGACGCCTGGACCTCGCTGCTCACGCAGATGACACCGGCGGGCTCGGCCTAAGGCGCTTGAAGCCGCGCCGTCATTCGGGTGGCGCGTCCTCGGACCCCGCATCGTCGGGGGTCATCGCCTCGGCGCTCGGCACCGGCGCGCTCAGCGCCTTCGCCGTGACCTTTCCCGCTTCATCGACCGAGATGTCCACATCCTGAGCGGGGTCGAGGCTCTGCGTTTCACCGTCGACGGTGATGGCGTCCGGCGTGGCGGTGATGACGTGGTCATCCACGACCATCTTCACCCCATCCGCCGTCGATTCCTGGGTGAAGTTCTTGAAGTGAGTGATCGTGATGGTCCTCTGGCCCATGGAAATATGCCGGACCTCCCGCCCCTTGTCGGAGGAGAGCAATCCGAGGGCGGCGATAATGGCGATCGCGATCACGACAGCGAGCCCCACCGCGACGAGCATTCCCTTGAGCCAAATCATGATTGATGACTCTCCCTTTTTTGCTGGGCCATTCTTGGCCCAATTCGATCGGTTGGACTTAGCCTCGATTCTGGCGATTCTCCACGAGCTCGTCGACCACGGCCGGATCGGCGAGCGTCGAGATGTCACCAAGATTGGAGAAATCCTCCTCGGCGATCTTGCGTAGGATGCGGCGCATGATCTTGCCGGAACGGGTCTTAGGCAATCCCGGCGCGAATTGGATGACGTCGGGAGAAGCGATGGGGCCGATTTCCTTTCGCACCCAATCGCGCAATTCGGTCTTGAGCGAGTCCGAGGCCGCTTCGCCCACCATCAGCGTGATGTAGCAATAGATGCCCTGGCCCTTCACCGCGTGAGGATAGCCGACCACGGCGGCCTCCGACACTTTGGGATGGGCGACGAGAGCCGACTCCACTTCGGCGGTCCCCATCCGATGGCCGGCGACATTGATCACATCGTCAACCCGGCCGGTGATCCAGTAATAGCCATCGTCGTCTCGGCGGCAGCCGTCGCCCGTGAAATATTTGCCCTTATAGGTGGCGAAATACGTGTCGGCGAAGCGCTTGTGGTCCCCATAAAGGGTGCGCATCTGCCCGGGCCACGAATCGAGGATGACGAGATTGCCGGACGCCGCTCCCTCGAGCGTCTTCCCCTCGGCATCGACAATCTCCGGCTGAATGCCAAAGAAGGGCAGCGTGGCGGAGCCGGGCTTGAGCTTGATGGCGCCCGGCAACGGTGAGATCAGGATGCCCCCGGTCTCGGTCTGCCACCAAGTGTCGACAATGGGGCAGCGCCCCTCGCCCACGACCCGGTAATACCACTCCCACGCTTCCGGATTGATCGGCTCGCCCACGCTTCCGAGCAGCCGCAGCGACGACCGGCTCGCGCGCGTGACATAGTCGTCGCCGGCGCCCATCAGCGCCCTGATCGCCGTCGGCGCCGTGTAGAAGATGGTGACCCCGTGCTTGTCGACCACCTGCCAGAAGCGCGAGGCGTCGGGGTAGTTGGGCACGCCCTCGAACATCAGCGTGGTCGCGCCGTTCGCGAGCGGACCATAGACAATGTAGGAGTGGCCGGTGACCCAGCCGACATCGGCCGTGCACCAATAGACGTCGCCGTCGTGATAATCGAAGACATATTGGTGGGTCATGGCGACATAGACGAGATAGCCGCCCGAGCTGTGGAGCACCCCTTTCGGCTTTCCGGTGGAGCCCGAGGTGTAGAGGATGAAGAGCGGATCCTCGGCGCCCATCTCGACCGGCGGGCAATCGTCCGAAACCTTCCCGGCGAGATCGTGGTACCAGAAATCGCGGCCGGCATGCATGGCGCATTCCGCGCCCGTCCGCCGGATCACGAGCACCTTCTCGTCGCCGAGAGATCTGGTCAGTGCCTCGTCGGTGTTGTGCTTCAGCTTGATCTTCCTGCCGCCGCGCAAGCCCTCGTCCGCGGTGATCACGAGCCGCGATTTGCAATCGGTGATGCGGCCGGAAAGCGAGTCGGGAGAGAAGCCTCCAAACACCACCGAGTGAATGGCGCCGATCCGCGCGCAGGCGAGCATGGCGTAGGCCGCCTCGGGGATCATCGGCAAGTAGATGGTAACGCGATCGCCGCGGGTGACGCCGAGCGACTTCAGCACATTGGCGAAGATGCTCACCTCGCGATGAAGTTCGCCATAGGTGATGTGCCGCGGCGCCTCGGAGGGATCGTCAGGCTCCCAGATGATGGCGACCTGATGTGCGCGCTTCTTCAGATGGCGATCGATGCAATTGGCCGAGACGTTGAGCGTGCCGTCCTCGAACCATTTGATCGAGACGTCCGGATAGTTGAAGCTCGTGTCCTTGACGCGTGTGTAGGGCGCGATCCAGTCGATCCGCTTGCCCTCTTTGCCCCAGAACTTCTCGGGCTTTTCCACGCTTTTCTCATACAGCTTCTGGTACTCGTCCTTGTCGATGAAAGCGCTTTCTTTCCAGTCCTTGGGGACCTTGTAGACAGTTTCCTCCGCCATCGGCTCGCTCCTTACTCCGCGCGCGCTACATTCGGCTCAACGGTGCTTCTAGACTCCGAAGGCGCCGATTACTGCACCCTCGACCAGCAACACGGCTAGCCAATGTCCGCCGTCGATCAGCGTCAGCATCGGCTTGGTCCGGCCAAATGCGTGGTTGACCGCCATGGTGGTAATGACGAAGCCAAGCCAACAGGAAAACCCGATGATGAGGCCACCCCTGACGGTCACCTCGCCCAGATGGCCCATCAGCCCGGCCAGCATCCAAGCCATGACCAGCAGGGAGATGATCGAGATGACGAAGGGCATGGCCTTGGCCGACCCCGTTTCCGGACTCAGTTCGGCGGCCGTCTTGCCCCTGGCGTGCAGCCACGGCTTGGACAGGGCCATGTACCAGATCGCCCCGAGACCGAAGCCCGCCAAAGCGGCGATGACGACGGCGGCGTAGTTTATTCCGGTGAAGGTCATAGGCTCCCCTCCCTGGATAGCGTGCGCTCCGACTTTACCTCAGGAGGCCCGCTTCGGGCACTAAGAGGTTGGCAGATTGCCGAGGCCGCCCATGGCACAGAGCTTGCGCCACTCGGCCGCCGTGACCGGCTGCACGGAGAGGCGCGAATTCTTGACGAGCACCATATCCTTGAGCCTCGGATCGGCTTTGATCTCCGTCAGCGTCACCGCGCGCGGCACATCGGCGACCGCCGCGACATCGACGCATTCCCACATGCCGGTGCCGTCGGTCGAGTCCTTGTGTGCCTCGTCCACGACCTTGACCACGCCAACGATGCGTCTTTCCTCGCCCGAATGATAGAAGAAACCAAGGTCGCCTTTGCGCATGGCGCGCATGACGTTGCGGGCCTGGTAGTTGCGCACCCCGTCCCACTCGGCGCCCTTGGCGCCTTCCTTTTTCTGCTGATCCCAGGACCAGGCGTCCGGTTCGGATTTGAATAGCCAGTAATTCATCGGATGATGCGGCTCACGCGCTCTCTTCGCCTGGCTTGTTGAAGGTCCACAGCCAGGGACGGATCTCGACCGAGGCGAACAGGCCCGCCTTGGCGAAGGGATCGCCCGCGGCAATCTTCTCCGCCGCTTGCAGCGACGCGGCCTCGATCACAACCAGGCTGCCATTCATTGTCTCACCATCCGTTTGGGTGAAGGGACCGGCGAAGGCCAAAGCCGCGCCGAGGCTCTTCAGATAGGCGACATGCTCGGGGCGGTTCGCCTTGCGCATGGCCAGGCTGTCCGGCTTGTCGGTGCAGATCAGCGCGTAGAGCATCGTCATGTCCCTCTTGCGCCGGAGGCTAATGGGAGCCGCTGGCGCTGTCTACGGACGGCGCACCCAACGCACTGCACTGTAATACGACTAGCCCTCGGATCTTAAGGGACGCGAGAGCAGGGCTTCGATCGCCTCATCGACGGTGGACAGGCCCGAGATCACTGCATGCACCGCCGACGCGATCGGCATCTCGATGTTTCGTGCCGCCGCCATTTCCACCAGGGCGCCGGCGGTATACATGCCCTCGGTCACCGAAACGCGCGCCTTCAACACCTCGCCCAAGGCTCGGCCTTCGCCGAGTGCGACGCCGAGCGACATGTTGCGGGATTGCGGGCTGCCGCAGGTCAGGACCAGATCGCCGAGGCCGGAGAGGCCCGTGAGGGTGTCGCGCCCGGCGCCGAGCGCCACGCCGAACCGCATCATCTCGGCGAAGCCTCGCGTCACTAAGGCGGCATGCGCGCTTGCGCCCAGCTTCTTGCCGGCGACGATGCCGGCCGCGATGGCGTAGACATTCTTCAGCGCACCGCCGATCTCGGCCCCGACCACATCGTCGCTCCAATAGCAGCGGAACGACGCGTGGCTTAAGGCATGGGCGAGCGCCCGCCCGCGCGACTCGCTCGCCGTGGCCAGGGTCAAGGCGGCGGGCAGCCCGCGCGCGATATCGGCGGCGAAGCTCGGTCCGGAGAGAACGCCAGCCTCGGTCTGTGGCAGCACCTCGGCCACGATCTCCGACAGAAGCTGCCCCGTCGATTGCTCGATGCCCTTGGCGCCGACGATGAGCGGCTGATCGGACCGCATATAGGGCGAGAGCTCGCCGGCGATGGCGCGCACATGCTGCGTCGGCGTCACCAGCAGTACGACATCGCGCGCGGCGGCCTCGCTGAAGCTGGCGGTCGCCTCGATGGCGGGATCGAGGTCGATGCCCGGCAAATACAGTGAGTTTCGATGATTGTCGTTGATCTCGGCGATGGTCTCCGGCTCATACGCCCAAATGACCACGTCGCGCCCCGCGCGCCGCGCGCTGACGCCAAGCGCCGTGCCCCAGGCGCCTCCCCCGACAATGCCAACCGTCTGCAACGCCATGATCTCTTGCGCTCCCGGTGCTGTCATACAGGAAAGGAACCGCCCGCGTCCTCAGGCTTTGACCCCGGCGCCGAGCGCGGGAGGGGCATCGGGATCGAGCGGCCAACGCGCGCGCACCGGTGCGTCGAGCTCGTCGGTGAGGCCCAGGGCCAGCCGCTCGGCCCCAGCCCAAGCCACCATTGCGGCGTTGTCGGTGCAGAGCTCCGGTGGCGGTAAAATCAGGTCGAAGCCGTCCGCGGCGGCGACCGTCGCCAAAGCGTCGCGGAGCCTTTGATTGGCCGCGACCCCGCCGGCGACGACCAGGACGCGCTGGGACTCGGGGCCCAGCCTCTCGACGTAGAGGTCCATGGCTCGCTTGGTCCGGTCGGTGACGACGTCGGCCGCGGCCTCCTGGAAGCTTGCGCAGAGATCGGCGACGTCCTCGTCGCTCAGCGGCGCCCGCGCCATGGCCTCATGCCTGAGCGCGGTCTTGAGCCCGGCGAGCGAGAAATGCGGCTCAATCCGTCCATGCATGGGCCGGGGCAAACGAACCGAGGGCGTGCCGCGCCGGGCGCAGTCCTCGACCGCGGGACCGCCCGGATATCCGAGCCCGAGAAGCTTCGCCGCCTTATCGAAGGCTTCGCCCAGCGCATCGTCGAGGGTTGTTCCAAGGCGGCTATAGTCACCCACGCCCTTGACGATGAGAAGTTGCGTATGGCCGCCGGAGACGAGCAGCAGCAGATAGGGAAAACGAAGCCCGTGGGTCAGTCCGGCCGTTAGGGCATGGGCTTCGAGATGGTTGACGGCGATGAAGGGCACCCCGAGCCCGAGCGCCACCGCCTTGCCGGTGGTGACGCCGACGATGAGCCCCCCGACTAAGCCTGGGCCGGCAGTCGCAGCCACGCCGTCAATGGCGTCCCATTCAAGCTGAGCATCGGCAAGAGCCTTGGCGATGGCCGCATCGAGCACGTCGATATGGGCGCGGGCCGCGATCTCCGGCACCACCCCGCCATAGCGGGCATGCAGGGACAGTTGTGCCCGCACGACATTGGCGAGGATCGTCCCCTTGCCGTCGCGGTCGCGCCGCACGATGGCGGCGGCGGTCTCATCGCAGCTCGTTTCGATGCCGAGTACAAGCAGGGCACCCTCAACTGGGCCAGTGGTCATCCTGCGTCTTTACAGATAACACCGGGCCGATTGAAGGGGGAGGCGGATCAGGCCATTAATGGCCCGTCTGGCGCGGCGCCCCTCGCGCCCATTGAGCCAAGGGAGTCAAGAGCTTGCCAAAACGCCCGCGACTGATCGGGACGAGAGGGAGCCCGCTCGCGCTGTGGCAGGCCGGGCATGTGCAGGCGCTCCTCGTCGCCGCGCACGATCTGCAGGATGGCGCCGTCGAGCTCAGCGTCATCACCACCTCCGGCGATCGCATCCGCGACAAGCCCTTGCGCGACCTTGGCGGCAAGGGCCTGTTCACCAAGGAGATCGACGAAGCCCTGCTCGCGGGACGCGTTGATCTCGCCGTGCATTCGATGAAGGATCTGCCCACCGAGCTGCCTCCGGGCATCGTCATTGCCGCGATGCTGCCCAGAGGCGATGTGCGCGATGCCTTCATCAGCGCCAAGGGAGTGCCGCTCGCCGAATTGCCGCCGGGGTCCGTCGTCGGCAGCTCGTCCTTGCGCCGTCAGGCACAAGTGAAACGCCTACGCCCCGACCTCGAGGTCATCGACTTTCGCGGCAATGTCGAGACACGCCTGGCTAAACTCCAGCGCGGCGCCGCCGACGCCACCCTGCTGGCTTTGGCTGGCCTGGAGCGTCTCGGCCTTGCCAGCCACATCACCTCGGTTCTGTCGACGGAGGAGATTCTCCCCGCGGTCGCGCAGGGTGCTATCGGCGTCGCCTGCCGGAGTGACGACATCGAAACGCGGAAGCTGTTACAGGCGCTCGACGACCCGGGCACGGCCACCGCCATTGCCTGCGAGCGCGCCTTCCTCGGCGAGCTCGACGGGTCTTGCCGGACGCCGATCGCGGGGCTCGCGCAGATCGCCGACGGGACCTTGCGCTTTCGCGGCCTCGTGCTCAAACCGGATGGCACGGAATGGCATGCGATCGAGCTCACCGGCACGGCGGACCATGCCGCTGGCATCGGCACCGAAGCCGGCCGGGAGCTGCTGGCCCGCGCCGGTCCGAATTTTCTCGCAACCTTCGGCCCCCGTTAGGCCAATGCGCCTTCTCGTCACCAGACCCGAGCCGGACGCCACGCGCCAAGGGAAGGTGCTTGCGGCCCGGGGGCACGAGGTCGTGCTCGCGCCGCTGCTGACGATCGAACCGGTGACGGATGCGTCCCTGGACCTCGGGGGGGCGCAAGGCCTCATCGTCACCAGCCGCAATGCGCTGCGCGCACTTGCGTCCCACCCGGACCTTACCCAGGCAAGGCGGCTGCCGCTTTTCGCCGTGGGCGAGGCGACGGCGAAAGCGGCAACTGAGCTTGGCTTTGCCGAGGTCACGATCGGCCCGGGAACCGGCGAAACGCTCGCCCGGTTGCTGGCCGGTCGGCTGGACCCGCGTGCCGGACCGCTCGTGCATCTCTCCGGCGAGATGGTGGCCTTCGACCTTAGATCCGCGCTGAAGGAGAAGGGTTTTACCGTGAAGCAGCCCATTCTCTATCGGGCGGTTGCGGCGACCGAACTACCGCGGGAGGCGATGGCCCTGCTTGAAGGCGGCCGGCTCGACGGCGTCGTGCTGATGTCGCCCCGAACCGCGGCGATCTTTGCCGGCCTGGCCGGAGAACACGGCGCGGTAACGCAAGCATCGCGACTGAATTGCTATTGCCTCTCGGCGGCGGTAGCACAGGCGGTGAAGCCGCTCGCAGCCAGGGCGATCGTGGCGGCGCGGCCGCGCGAGGAAGATCTCCTTGCGCTCATCGACTCTGGCGCGGCATCCTTGTGAGGATGAGAATCGACCGCTAGCAGCCCAAGGGACCGTGATGGCAGAGCCTTTTGGCAACCAAGACGACGCTGAATCGGGCAAGCGCCCGGCCCCGACCATTGAGGGGACGGCGACCGAGATTTCCACGGAGCCTGCGCCCGGGGGGTCCGGCGACACCGAATCTGCGGAGCATCCGGCGGAAGAAACGGAGCCCGGCCTGGAAACGCCAGAGGCCGATGCCGAGGCGGCGGAAGCGCCTCCGCGGACGAGCGGCGCCGAGTTCAAGAGCTTCCTCACCCATCTCGCTGCCGGTCTCCTCGGCGGCCTCGTTGGCGTTCTGGCCTTGGCCTTCGCCTGGAAGTTGATTCCCGCGCGCAACGCCGATCTGTCCGAGGTATCGGCGGTCAAGACCAGGATGGACAAGCTCGAAGCGGCGCGGCCGGCCACGGACAACCCCAAGGCGCTCGCGGCGCTTGATGAGCGGGTCAAGACTCTCGAGACGCGCAAAGTGGAGGCGGCGCCCGACCTGTCAAATTTGACCGGCCGCGTCACCAGGCTTGAGGGCTCCTTGGATTCCCTGGCCAAGACGGCCGAGGCGGGCGGCTCGGTGGCGGAGGGCGCCGCGCTCGACGCCAAGGTCAACGACATGGAGCAGAGACTTCAGGGCAGCGTCGCCAGCGCGCTCGACGCGCAAAAGGCCGAGACCGCCGCCGCGCTTGAAGCCGTGCAAGGAGAACTGGCCGCGCTGAAGGCGAAGCTCGGCGCCTTGGCGGAAGCGAATTTGGGCAACGAGGCTGATCTGGGACCCGAGCTCACCGGGATCGACCAGAGGCTTGCCAAGCTGGAAGGGACGCTTCCCGCCCTGAGTACCGCGATCGATCGGTCGGCCGCGAGCGCACGGTCTGGAGCCCTCGCCATCGCCTTCGCCAATCTGCGCGACGCGGTGGGCACCGGTCGCCCCTTTGCGGCGGAGCTCGCCGCCGTCCAGACTCTGCTGCCCGAGACCCAGGACCTTGGCGACTTGGGGGCCTATGCCGGCACCGGCATCCCGACGGTGCCGGAGCTCGCGCAACAGCTTCAGGCCCTGGCGCAGGCGAGCCTGACGCCCCCGCCGCCAAGCGCGAGCGAGTCCTTCCTCGACAGCGTCATCGCCAGTGCAAAATCGGCCATCAGCGTTCGTCGCATCGATGCGGCGGGCGAGAGCGGCGAACCGGGCGACGTGTTGGCGAGAGCGGAAGCTGCGCTCAAACAAGACGACCTCGCCACCGCCGTGAAGGAGGTCGAGACCCTGCCGGCACCGTCACGCGACGCCTTCAGCGGCTGGCTCGACGGCGCGCGCGCGCGCATCGCCGCGAACGAGACGCTTGGCAAACTTGAAAGCACGGTGCTTCTGTCGCTGAGCGGCGCGGACGGCGCCGCGGAGAAGCCCTGAACCCATGACCCGCGTCCTTTTCTTCATCATCGCGATCATCGCGGCCGCCTTGGCCCTGGCTTGGCTTGCCGACCGGCCGGGCTCCATCACCATCGAATGGCTCGGCTATGAGATCAGGACCAGCGCCTTTGTCGGCGCCTTGGTGCTCGCGGTGATCGCGACGGTCCTCGGCGTGGTCTGGGCCTTTATGCGCTTTCTGATCAGCCGGCCCGCCGCCATGTCCGCCTATCTCCAGGAGCGACGCCGGCGCCAGGGCTTCGACGCCCTGACCAGCGGACTTCTCGCCATCGGCGTCGGCGATCGGGCGCTGGCGCAGCGCTATGCCGGCGTGGCGCGCCGCAATCTGCCCAACGAGCCGTTGACGGCGCTGCTCAAGGCCCAGGCGGCCCAGCTCAAGGGCGATCGCGCCTCGGCCCGGCGTGTGTTCGAAGCCATGCTCGACCGCCCGGAGACCGAGCTATTGGGATTGCGCGGTCTGTTCCTGGAGGCGAAGCGCGGCGACGACGAAGAGGCGGCGCGGGTCATCGCCGAGCAGGTCGTGCGCCGGGATCCTCAGCTTGCCTGGAGCGTCAATGCCCTGTTCGACCTGCAAGCGCGCGCCGGCAATTGGGAGGGCGCGCTCGACACCCTCGCCCTCGCGCGGCAGCACGGCAATGTCGAGCCGGCCGTGGCGCTGAGGCGCCGGGCGGCGTTGCTCACCGCCGAAGCCCGCGAGCTTGAGGCCACGGCGCCGGATAAGGCGCTTGCACTCGCAACCGAAGCTTTGCGGCTGGCGCCATCGCTCGTGCCCGCGGCGGAAATTGCGGGACGCCTGCTTGCCTCCAAGGGGGAGAGCCGCCAGGCGAGCCGTCTCATTGCCCGGACTTGGAAGCTTGCGCCCCATCCCGCCCTCGCGCTCGTCTATGCCTTCGCCAAGCCGGGAGAATCGCCGCGGGACCGGCTGAAGCGCGTCAAGTATCTGGCGAGCCTCACCCCTGGCGACATCGAGGGTCAGATCGCCATCGCCATGGCGGCCATCGAAGCCCGCGATTGGCGGGAGGCCGAAGCGGCGATTTCGCCCTATCTGCATGACAGCCCGCCCGCGCGGATTTGCGCCCTGATGGCCCGGATCGAGGCGGGCGAAGGCAATAAAGGCCGCGAACGGGAGTGGCTGGCACGCGCGGTGCGCGCGCCCCGCGACCGCGCCTGGATCGCCGACGGCTATATTTCAGATCGCTGGTTGCCGGTTTCGCCCGTCACCGGCGCCGTCGACGCCTTTGAGTGGAAAGCCCCCGTCGACGCGATCGGCCGGGGCGATGCGACCCTCCTGATCGAGGAAGGCCTCGATACGCCCGAGCCCCCGCCGAGTGTGACGGCGTCTCCCGCCCAAATCGAGCATCAGGAGGACGCAGGCGAACCGCCCCCACCGCCAACGCCGTCCGCTGGCGCCACCGGCAAGGCCGAGACGGAGCCGGAGCCGGAAAGCGTCGCGACAATTCCTCCGCGCCAGGATCTGGGTCCGGCCAGGCCGAAGCCGGAACTCTATGTGCCGCCCCGTCCTCCCGACGATCCCGGCATCTCGCCCGCGGATCCCGACGAGAGCCCGGCCTCCTTGGAGCGCCTCCGCGCGGCGCAGATCCGCTGAAATGAGCGCTAACCGGTCGGTTCCCAACCTTGCCAGGCCGGGGCTTTGGCATTAAGCACAAGGCACAATTTCCAGCGTAACCGAGCCGCATCTGTTAGCGCTCATGCCGCAATAGCTCAGCTGGTAGAGCACATCATTCGTAATGATGGGGTCGGGGGTTCGAATCCCTCTTGCGGCACCACTTGTTTGTTCAGCGTCGTCTACCCCCGTCCGAGCAACTTCAAAATCCTCCTATTCTAAGCGTCTTTCGAGGTCAGCGACGTCCGGCGACATCCGTTGCCATCCAACGTGGGTGACGGTACATTTGACGGTCCGATGGATATACCGTCTTGGGAATGTACCGTCATGCCGTTGACCGAAGTAAAGGTCGGCAACGCGAAGGGCCGAGCCGCCACTTACAAATTGGCTGATGGCGGGGCGCTGTATCTGCTTGTCCGGCCGGACGGCGCCCGTTACTGGCGCATGGACTACCGGTGGCACGGCAAGCGCAGGACGTTGGCACTCGGAGTGTATCCCGTGGTGACCCTTTCAGAGGCCAGAGCGGGTCGCCAACTCGCTAAGAAGCAGCTGGCCTCGGGGATAGACCCGAATGCTCAGCGCCGACGCGACAAGATCGCTTCGATGGCGGCCTCCGCCAACACGTTTCGGCTGGTGGCTGAGGAATGGATGGCCAAGCTGGAGCGTGAAGGTCGAGCGGTGAGGACCCTCAGTAAGATCCGCTGGTTGCTTGATCTGGCATATCCACTCATCGGCGAGCAGCAATTTCGACCATCACCGCGCCAATGTTGCTGAACGTGCTTCAGAGGGTGGAGGCTCGCGGCCACTATGAAACCGCTCGGCGGCTGCGAAGCACCTGTGGCCAAGTGTTGCGCTATGCGATCGCCACTGGGCGAGCCGAGCGCGATCCTTCTGCCGACCTGCGCGGCGCCCTGACCGTCCCCAAGGTCAGACACCGGTCGGCGATCACCGAACCAATTGCGATAGGCGCCCTGCTGAGAGCCATTGAGGGCTACGACGGCCATCCGGTCACCTCGGCTGCCCTCCGCCTGGCAGCCCTCGTATTCGTCCGTCCGGGCGAATTACGTGGAGCCGAGTGGAACGAGATCGACTCGAACAAGCGGAGTGGCGCATTCCAGCCACCAAGATGAAGATGCGGCAGCTTCACCGCGTGCCGTTGTCTCGACAAGTCCTGACCATTTTACGCGATCTTCACCTGACTACCGGGAACGGCCGATTTGTCTTTCCGTCCATTCGCAGTTCAGTCCGGCCGATGTCGGAGAACACGTTGAATGCCGCGCTGCGTCGCCTTGGCTACAGCAAGGACGAGGCAACAACTCACGGCTTCCGGTCAATGGCTGCCGTGCGGCTGAACGAAATGGGCCGTTGGAGCGCGGATGCCATCGAGCGGCAATTGGCCCATCAGGAACCGAATGCTGTGCGTCGCGCCTACACTCATGCAGCGGAGTATTGGCCTGAGCGCCGTGAGATGATGCAAGTCTGGGCCGATCAGCTCGATGCTTGGGGAGATGGTGCCAAAATCATACCTGGGCAATTTGGGCAGTCGAAGGTGGCACCCTAGCTCAGCTTTCCTGGGTTGTCGGCAACCCGACGCAAAACAGACATTACGAGTCCTGGCTGCAATGTCTCCTTCTGACCCCGAAGCGGACATTCGGGCCCTGGTGGTCAAGCAATTGGCCGGGGTTGATAAGGCGGTCCCCGATGATTAGCTAATAAGCTTGATGGAATTTCCCTCCCCATCATTGTTCCCCCAAAGAGGAACCAAAGAAGCCCCCGCAATGGCCCCCCGTCCTCGGGGCTTCTTCTTTTCCCTGATGACGAAACGCATTGATGTTGCGGCATTAAGGGCACGAGACGGCGCTTATGAACTGAGCCCGAGGTTCAAATGATAACCACAGAAACTAGCTCGTATCGCGGCTATGACATCATACCGAGGCGTCAATGGTCACAGTGGTGCGTTAGCGTCTACCCTACGCGCTCAGATCTGCCCATTCTATCGCGATCCACTCTGAGAAGTCTGACGCCGCGAAAGAGGGATGCCCTGGCCGATGCTAGGAAGCGTATCGACCGCGTTCTGACGCATATCGATTAGATCACTTACTCCGCTTTAGCTTGGCTCGGGTTCCGAACTCCTTTCGGACGTCAGCGCGTGGCCCGTTCAGGGTCGCTGAATGGCCCTGGATAAGACCTTGGCGGAGGATCGTACTATCGCCGTGTCCGCAAGGGATACGCGCAAATCCGGGTCGAGCACAAGAAGGAGCTCGCGTATGGCGTCCACAATGGCCTCGGCCAAGTCATGCCCATGAGCGATGGCGACGAAAGGATTGGGTTTGGCCACGCCGAAGAGTCCGCTCTATTCGTTCGGTCTGTGCGTGGAGTCTAGCAGACTCCGTGGAGAAACCGAACCTCGTCGGGTACCGGAAAAAGGAAACGGCCCCAGGAAAGACCCGAGGCCGCTTCATCACGTGCCGTTAACTACGCGGCGTCGCTAACGCGTCTTTTTTACTCTAGTACTGGGCATCGGGGCTGGCTGACGGGGGGCGTCGGGGGAACCGCGCCAATGCCACTAGGAGGAGAACTGGGCCACGTGAACTTAGTTCCAGTTGCTGGAGGTTCGACCTATCGCAGCATCGCGTCAATGCGCGCATGCGCCTCGACGAGTGCCTCGGTCCATGCCGGGTGGATCACGCGAAAAGCGGCTCGTCGAAGAATGGGCAGATCAGGTGTGTTTGGATGAACTTCGACACTCCAACCTCGCCCTTGCGTGTTTCCGAGGATGCAATAGCCACGATAATGTTCGGCTCGTTGGGACATTGGACTATAGATCCTTCCCTCCAGCTAACGCCCCAACCGATGGTCCGTTCAAGGAGGGAGGAAATAAGCTACGGGGCGATGTCGGCTGTTGGGTTAGCCGACAATAATCCGACGCTGCGCAGGACTGCTCTTGGGGTGAGGCGGTCATTCTGATCCTCCCGGTGACCGCACCGGCATGGAACCTATCGTCTCTTGAGGGCTTGTCCATTTAGCGCATCGGACCTGCCCTTCCTTTCGTGGACCCCCACACAGGCTGCTGTCCCTTTAGTTTGGCGCTGAGAGGACATCATGAGCACCACCACACTTTTAATAATCCTTCTCGTCGTCCTTCTTCTGGGTGGCGGCGGCTTCTACGCACGGAGACGCCGGTAGGCAAGAAGGTATTGACGACGTGTATGGGTCTCAATCTTAGTAACGCATCGCGCTGGGTCTCAGGCTCGGCCATTGTGCGCGAGCGGCATAACGGCCGTCCCTTGCGGCTGAACCTACTGAACGCCGGGCCAGGTTGACCACGATGGACGAGCTAAGCGGTCGGCTGTCATTGGCCGAGTTTGGCGCCGGCGACCCGGCGGGTCACCGCACCCACCTTTGTGACTCAGTTAGAATTTTGGATCGCTAACCTCGTCATTTCGCTTTCACTGCGGCTCGGACGCGAAGCGCTCTACTAGCGCCGCAATGGTCGGCTTCGAAATGGCTGATCGGCTCATCGCGTCTTCAGTGTGACTTTTTGCGCGGAGGCGAAATGCCCGGTCGATCTTCCTTAGATGGTAGTCAATGAGCCGAATATCCAGAACCGCGGTTGATTCGGCAGCCGCCGCGGACCCAATGGCCAGTGATGAACCTAATCCAGATCTTGCTACCCCCGCGGGATGATAAGGGCGAAGCATTTCCGGCTGCCCATATCATGCTCTCGCTCAGGATCAACTGAGAGGTTTGGCGGTGTGACGAGCTTCTGCATGTAGCTTCTGACGGCAGTTTCGATGGTGGGAAAGAAGTACTCCTGACCGATCTGCCCAAAGAGTCCGAAGCGCTTGAGCTTGTCCTTTACGGGATCCTTAAGCTCGGCGAAGCAAAGCTCGATTCCGTCGGCGTGCAACGTCTCATCCAGCTCAGCAAGCACGTCAGCCGCTGTCACGTCCACGCTGGTGACCGGTTCTGCCGCAACGACCAACCAGCGCACAGTGCCAGGCGATCCGCGTATCGCCGCCAAGACACGCTCCCTGAACAGTTCGGCGTTCGCGAAAAATAGGGGTGCGTCCCAACGAAAGAGCACGAGGCCAGGGATCTGTCGAGCGTCGGGGTGGCGGGTGATGTCATGATAGCCCTCAATGTCTTTGGGGCGGCCTAACACCGCAGAGTGGGGACGCCAACCATCCCAAAGAAACTCGATGATTGCGATGACAACCGCCAGGCCGATGCCCGGGATCGCACCGAACACTGCGACCCCTAAGAAGCAAACTATCGACAGCCAAAATTCCCAGGGCTGGATACGAAGGATTCGGCCCAGATCGTTGACCTCAAACAAACCGACTGCCGAAGCGATCACAACCGCGGCCAGTGCGGCCGACGGCAGGTATTGCAGCAAATTCGGAGCCGCCAACAAGAGCAGGGCCACGCTCAGCGCGCCGATCACCCCGGTCAACTGTGTTCGAGCGCCCGCAGCTTCTGCGACCGGGGTACGAGAGGAGCTGCTGCTGATCGGAAAGCCCTGAAAAAATCCCGCTGCTAGGTTGGCCGCTCCAAGTCCACCATCTCTTGGTTGGGATCGACGTTCGTGCCAGTTCGAGCTGCATATGCGCGGGAAAGGACGCTCGTATCAGCAAACGACACAAGGGCTACGGCGAGACCTCCGGTCACGACCGGGACGATGTCGGCATAACTAATCCAGGGGACAGTGAATGTGGGCAAGCCTTCGGGAAGCGGACCCAACACCGACACTTCGGCACGCCCAGCCAAATCCAATGCACCGACAATTGCTGTCGCCCCGACCACCGCAATCAGTATGCCCGGTATACGCTTGTTGTTCTTCAGTGAGAGTATTAGTGCCAGCGTGCCTGCACCGACCGCAAATGCTACCCAGTTGGCTTTTCCGTTAAAAATCGCGTGCGCGATCACCCATAGCTCTCGCAACGGCCCATCGCCTTCGATCGAAAAGCCGAAAAGCTTGGGCAGTTGGCTGATCAACACGGTCAGCGCTATTCCGTTCATGTAGCCATAGCGGATCGGCTTGGACAGGAGCTCGGTTATGAAGCCCAGCTGAGCTAACCCTGCCGCAATGCACACGATGCCCGAAATTGCCGCCATCATGCCGGCGAGCGCGACAGCACGAAGGGGGTCGCCGCCAGACAACGGCAAGACTACGCCTAGGATGACCGGGGCAAGTGCTGAGTCAGGCCCCAACACCAGAATCCGACTGGGCCCAAACAAGGCATAAACGAGCAATGGTACAATGGTCGCGTAGAGGCCATAGATACCCGGCACACCCGAGGCTACGGCGTAGGCGATACCGACCGGGACCAACATCGTCGTCAATACCAGCGAGGCGACGATGTCGTGAGTCAGCCACTCTGCCTGATACTGGCGCAGAGTAATCAACCCCGGTAACCACCGCGTCCATTTCATTTCGTTGCATGCTCAGGCTTGCGACCCCAACGCGTTGTCGTCGCCATGTTGCCGAGCAATCAGTCTTTATCTTATTCTAAACCGAACCAAAGCGAGACATGAACGTTCCTCCAATGCAGCAATCCAACACTACTGCCCATCAGCAGGTACGGCCCTCTCCGGAGCGGCGGAAATGGCGCATGCGTTCTATTTTGGTCAGTCTCTAGAGGCTTTGCCATCTACGTTCTGGTGGGAATTCCGTGTGGCCTTTAAGGCGGAGCCAATCACTGCGGATTCGCCCATCCTGACGCGCTCGGTGTTTGAAGGTCACGCCGCCCGAGGGCGGCCTCGACGTTCTCACGTGCCTTACACGGCGTGGATAGCGTGGATAGCTTAGCTATCGAATGTGTGAAGTTGTAA
>JBBQKN010000021.1:0-58641 GCA_038326945.1 Hyphomicrobiales bacterium | reverse complement strand
TGGCTCGCCCATGATCAAGGCTGCAAGATCCCCCTGCACTCCATGATGGGATTGTTCGAGAGAGCCGCCCGCGAAATGGGCGAGGATCTATTCGGGCTGCATCTGGGCTTGGCGATGGAGCCGGAAGATTATGGTCCCGTGGTCCGGTACATGATGTCCGCTCCGGATTTGCGCACCATGATCCAGCGCTCGGTTCGCTCGCTGCACTATCATGCGTCAGGATGCTATTTCAGCTTCGAGGTTTCCGGGCGGCTGACGCGGTGGGGTATTCGAACAGACGACCGATCCAGTTTCGGACTGCGACAGCATCGCGATCATCTGATCCATCCGATGCTGCGGGCCTTGCGCCGGTATCTCGGGCCCAAATGGTTGCCCATCCAAGTCGAGTTCGAATACGATCAGCCCTCGAATTGGCGCGTGATCGAGCACGAAATCGGTGCGCCAGCCGTGTTTGGGGCCAATGCCAACGCGATCCTGTTCGAGGCCCGGCTGCTTGCCTGCCATGCCTTGCAACCGATTCCGGTGAAGGAGAGTTTCACCTGGCGCGATCTCCGCCAGATCGTGATGCATAGGCCGCCCCGGACCCAGGTCGAAGCGGCACGGGAGATCGTCCGGCTGCGGCTGTTGGACTCCAGCGTCGACATCGAAGGCGCGGCCAAACTCCTTGGCGTCGCCTCGAGGACATTGCAGCGGCAATTGGCGGAGGAGAATCTCAGCTATCGCGAGCTGGTACAGCAGCTGCGCATGCAGCGGGCGCTTGATCTGCTGCGCGAAAGTTGGGAGCCGATCACCTCCATCGCCTTTTCTCTGGGCTATAGCGATGTCGCAAGCTTCTCACGCGCATTTCGACAATGGTCGGGCACGCCACCCAGCCACTACCGGCGCGCACTCTTGCCGGAGCCGTAACCCCGCATCTGAGGGCGACGCGGTCCCGGCGCGAAACGTCAAGAAGCGGGCTATTCCTGAGTCGCGGCGATTTCGATTGAGCTCGGCTCCACGCTTTGTGGCATCTTATCGGTCCCCGGGGGTGATGGGATTGATCGGGATGCGGATGACCCCGTCTAGCGATCAGACTCAAGAGCACCCGACCGATCTTAACGAACAATCCAGAATTGCAGTTGTTGGGGCGGACGGCATTCATGCGTGATGACGGTAGAGTAGGTTGGCAGGCTCATAGAGAGCGCTTCAAACGCACGCAGGATCGGCTCCGCGATCCGCTGCTCACCGTGCTTACGGTGCTGCTGATCCTGCTGCTGTTCGGCGTCGCACCGCTTCACGCGGCGGGAGCCATCTCCTCCCAGAATTACGGACTCGCCATTGCGTTCGTCCTCGTCGGCGGTGTCTTTCTCATGTCGGGAAGCGCGCTCGCCGTCACCGTCTTGCTGATCGCGATCGGCCTGACCATCCTCGCCGCTGTTCACCCGTTCCCCGGGGATGCGATCCTTGACGTTCACATCCAGGCGATAGCTTGGATCATAACTGGCGTTGCGCTGATCTGGGTGGTTTCACGCGCCGTGTTCGCGTCAGGGCGCGTTACCTATCATCGTATCATCGGCGCCATCCTGCTCTATCTGACCATCGGGCTCGTGTTCGTCGGGCTTTTCACCTTGGTCGCCTCGCTTGCGCCGAACGCGCTGTCAGGCATCCGCATCGAGGAGAACCCGGAGCTCGCCAGCAAACTCATCTATTTCAGCTTCGTCACCCTCACCTCCACCGGCTATGGCGATATCGTTCCGGTGTCGCCGTTGGCCCGAAGCCTCAGCAATGTGGAGTCCATCATCGGCCAGCTTTATCCTGCAACGCTGTTGGCGCGGCTTGTAACATTGGAGCTTGCCGGCCGAAACCGAACCCCATGACGAGGTCGATTTAGCCTGAGACCGGGATTGGCGGCTCTAGCGAAAATTCGTGGAGGAAGAAGCATGGTTGAGAAGCCTGGCACGTCTGTCGCTGAGGCTGGAACGCTTCCGGAGGCCTTGCCAGGATTGGCGTGGGCTTACAGCTTTCACCCCAATGGGGTCACGGAAGAAATCGCCGTCGATCAACCCATGCCCGACCCTCATGCCGGCGGGCTGTGGTTGCATTTCGACTTGGCTGATGAGCGTGCGGCGCAGTCCTTGCGGTCGATTTCCCACCTCTCGGACGCGGCCAAGGACCTGCTTGTTGCCGACGACGAGCACCAGCAACTCCATGCCGACGATAGTTGCGTTTATGGCGTGTTCGGCGATCTGGTCTCGGGGCCAGACGCCGAGACGAAGGACATCTGCTTTCTCCATTTCGCCATGAACGAGAAGGTGCTGGTCAGCAGCCGCCGCGACGCCGTGCACGCCGTGGATGCCACGCGCCACGCCTTGCGGGAGGGCCGAAAGGTTCCGAGTGTCGCGGCGCTGTTCCAAACCATCGTCGAGCACGTCGTCGACGCGGTCGAGGACTATGCCGATGATCTCGCCGAGACGCTCGATGACATCGAGGAGCGGATCCTGGGTGAAGACGTGGGGGACGAGCGTCAGGTTCTCGGCCGCATGCGGCGAACGATCGTGCGGCTGCACCGCCAACTGGCGATGTCGCGCTCCCTCCTCCACCGCTTCGATCGCGACGAGGCGCAACCCTCCAAGCCGATCCTCCGTCTCGCGACCGAAGGCCTGGCTCAGCGCCTCGATTGGCTCGATACCGAAGTCGTCGCGTTGCGCGATCGGGCGCATCTGCTCCAGGAGGAGGTCACGTTGAAGATGTCCGAGGAAACCAATCGCCACCTCGAGGTGCTGTCAATTGTGGCGACGGTATTTCTGCCGGCGACGCTCGTCGCCGGCATCTTCGGCATGAACGTCAAGGGGCTGCCCCTGACCGCGGTGGCGTACGGGTTCATCGGGGCCATGGGGATTATCGGCGGCGTTTCCGCTCTTGTGTATTGGTGGCTGAAGCGTACCGGCGTCTTGGGGCGCTAACCGAACTCTCGTAGAGGCGAACTCAAAATTGAAAACAACCCCATGCAAAGTAGATATTGCTTCCGCGGCGACAGCCCTCGGAGATAGCAAGCGCTCGTAAGGTCAGGCGCAAGCGTCTCGCTCCTTTGGCCGCATTGGTCTTACCAAAGACGTGGCGATCACTATCAGAACGCCAAGGCTCGTCCTGCAATGTCGTGCGGTATCGAGTGGAGTTTCAGACCCCAAATCTTTAGCGCGCGACCCCCGCACAACCGTTCTCATCTTCGGCGGGGATGAACTTCACGCCAGCTGCCTCGAAGACCTTGTCGCGTGGTTTCGCGGACTGCGTAAACTTCCTCGTCCAATCTGCTATATTGCTGAGCGCATGGTGAGGTCGTCCAACTTTACGCGGGTCCTTTATGGAGTTCTCACTCTACGGCACATGGTCGGACCTACCAAATGAGATAGCGTCTGAGCTGTTTGCTAGCGCATCACTCCGTCAACTTGAGGCCGGCGACACGCTTTTCCAGACCGGCGATAAGGGCGATGGGTGCTACCGGCTCGACAAAGGCCTACTCAAGGTCAGTCTTATATCGGCGCAAGTGAGAGAACGCATAATTGCGATGATAACCCCGGGTGCCGTAGTAGGTGATCTTGCGGTGATCGATGGGTTGCCAAGGTCCGCATCGGTCCATGCCTTGACCAACTGCGAGCTTCGCTTCCTAAGCCGAGGTGCTTTCGAGCGCATCGCTCAAGAGCACCCGGAAATCCATCAGTACCTTGTAAGGATGCTGGCCGCTCGGTTACGACAAGCCGACGATATCATCGCGTCCTTGGCTTTCTTTCCCGCCAAGGCTCGCGTCGCCCGCGCCCTGCTCGCGCTCGCCGAGAATGTTGGAAAGGAGACGGACTCTGGCGGAGTGCTGATCCCCCGCATAATCAATCAAGGAGACATCGCCGCGATGGCTGGAGTGGCCCGGGAGAACACAAGTCGAATTTTGAGCGAGTGGGCGCGAAATAAGCTGGTGATCAAATCGTCGGACTCCTATCTCATCGTTGATAAAGCGAAGCTCAAAGGCGAAATCGATGACTAGGGCCAATTTTGGTCGAAGACGCCAAGGAGCACGACCGTCGGCCTGGCGACACGCATTAACCATCGACGGACGCCCATCGTTAAGCCCCACCTCGTCAGCCACCCTACCTTGATCTTCGCAAACACCTGAGCCGGCCTCGACCGGCGCTGGATCAGAGAGGATTAGGCGTCATCAGCTGCGTCCGTATTTGGCTTGAAGAAGTCGGCGATGGACGCGCCGCGGCGACTGAGTATTAGCAGTCGGCCCAAAGACGCACACATTCAAATGAATTTTCCAAAGTGTGACACCGATCACAACTCAACTGGAGATTGAGTGGTAAGCCAGATGGGCGCTCGCAGCGGTGAGTTTTCCACCGAGGCGCGCGACCGAGAAGCCGGTACCGCCCGCACTAGGCTGGCGATGGAGTGTCCCTCCACGAGTTTGTGGCTCTACGAGTGCCGGCGTCAAAGATGATCGCACTCAAACTGGTGATCACCGAGCCGACGATGAAATGCGTATGAAGGTCATTTTGCAGAAGCTGAGTGTGTAGCACCTAGACTGCGATCTGGGTGCGTACGCGAAACTGGCATCACCTTATGCAGCGTCGACGTCAGACGCTGGACCCTGAGTCGGCTCACCCGTGCAGCAACTAAGCGACAAGCGCCCCATGGAGGACACCGCAACCAGAGAGGAAGTCGTCGTGATTGACGATAATCCCTCGTGCCGGGCCGCCCTGAAGGAGCTCTTCGAGTCTGTTGGACTGAAAGTGCGGCTCTGCGCATCGGGGCGTGCGTTCTTGGAAGATCGCACTCCAGACGCTCCAAGCTGCCTGGTGCTCGATGTGACATTGCCCGAAGCGGGTGGCCTTAGGGTTCAAGACGAATTGGCGAGAGCTGGCATTCAAATTCCGATCATTTTCGTCACCGGCCAAGGAGACATCCCGATGGCGGTGCGCGCGATGAAGGCAGGAGCAGCCGACTTTCTGACAAAGCCCTTCCGTGATCAGGAATTGCTGGATGCAGTTTTTACCGCCCTGGAGCAGGACAGGGCCCGCCTCAGAACGAAACAATCGCGTTCAGCCTTGCGGAAGCGATTCAAGTCTTTGAGCCCCCGCGAGCGAGAAGTGGTCACACATGTGGTGGCGGGAGACCTGAATAGGCAAATAGCGGCCAAGCTGGGATTGAGCGAGGTCACGGTGAAGCTGCACCGCGCCCGTGGCATGCGAAAGATGGGCGTAAGGACTTTGGCAGACCTGGTAAGAATGATTGAGCGCTGTGGCATGTGTGATCGTCAACCAGAAGAGCCGGCGATGCCGATCCCAGGTGCAACCGGCGGCGCCGTCTAGTGCCACGTTTTGCGGGGGCTTTAAGATAGCGGCAACCGCCCCACGAGGCGTAGATCGGTGGCGATAACGGCGCGAGGTTCTTCCCGCCGAGGAAATCGCTCAGCTCCTTGCTGTAGCGCTTGAGGCTGTCTTCGCCAGCCAAGTCGAAAAAACGGATCACAGCGAAGCGCTTCGCCAGAAGCTCTTTTAGTTCCACCGCGGATTGTTGGCCTGGGTCAAAGTCTCTCCTACGCGGGGCAAGTGATCAAAACAACTCCGTGTACCGTGGCTGAAGGCCCGTGGATAACTCGTGAGCGTAAGCCCTTCTCCTTAGGCGGTTGATGAGTCGCGCGATATTTGAGGGCCTCTGCCCCTGAGGGGCACGGTCGGAACGGAAGAATGTTGTGCGACTCACTTCGGGGTTTGCCTTTATGGGTGGCACCGCGTGGGTGGCGCCGACCGGCTTCGGAAGAATGTCGCCCGACTCACTTCGGGGCGCGTCCAGCTGACGAAGGTGTGCGGGGAAGAATGTGGTGCGACTCGCTGAGAGCCACTCTAAAAGGCCCTCACTTATGTCGCCCAGTACCACCACAACAGCGGGCCGCCACGGCGAGCACCTTGGGCGCGACTGGACCCGGATATTATGGAATTGACCGTTGCTCCCCTCGCCGGCGTTCTGATCCTGAAGCCGAGGCGCTTCCAGGACCCTCGCGGTTACTTCTGCGAGACCTACAATAAGCTCCGTCTGGCCGACGCGGGCATCAATACCGATTTCGTCCAGGACAATCTGTCCGTCTCGAGGCCGCGCGGCACGCTTCGCGGCATTCATTTTCAGAGGGAGCCGTTGGCGCAAGTCAAGCTCGTCAGCGTCATCAGGGGTGCCGCGCTTGACGTCGTCGTCGACCTGAGGCGCGGTTCTCCCACCTTTGGCCGGCATTTCTCGGTCGTGCTGAGCGAGGAGGGCGGCAATCAGATTCTGGTGCCCGCCGGCTTCGCCCACGGGTTCTTGACGCTCGAGCCCGACACGGTGCTGAGCTACAAAGTCTCGAACCCCTACTCGCCGGAGCATGATGCCGGCATTCGCTTCGACGACCCTTTCCTCGGCATCGACTGGGGGTGCGACCCGGCGTCGACCATTACGTCCGAAAGGGATCGTCAACTGCCGCCATTCGATCCCACGGCGCGCTATTTCGCCTGAACCGCTGAGCCGCTCAGGAGTCACGCCGCTTCGGCGGCCTGTTCTCGTTGGCTGGCTCTCGCCGCGCGCTCCGCTTGAGCGCGTCCTTCAGCGTCCGTGGCCGGTCATGCTTGGTCAGAAGGTCGGCGAAGGCTTCGTCGGCGAGCTGCTGAATGCTCTTGCCGCTATCAAGCGACAGCAGCCCAAGCGCCCGCAGGGTCTCGGGATCGAAGCCAATGAGCTTGCGCTTGGGGGCCAAGGTCGCAAAGTCCTCGCCTAGGGCATTGATCGCCGAGAACCGCCTGAAGACCTCCTACCATACGCGGGAGCAAGGCGGAATTTCTCCTCCGCCAGGCACCGGCCGACGACTATTCCGCGGCTTGGATCGGCTGTTTCGGTAACCACACGAGGCGAGCAGCGTCGGCAGTCGAGGTATCGTCCTCTTCCAGAGCCTCGCTTCCCAGAAGGGGAGGTTCGATGCGGCGTGTCTTGCCCTCGAAAAACGCCCCGTGCTCGACGGCCATGCTCTGGCAATGGATCTCGCCCACGACATAAGCCTCGCCTTGCAGCGTCACCCTGAGGCTCCTGATCAAGCCGTCGACCCGGCCCCGCACGATCACCTCCTCCGCCGTCACCGAGCCTACGACCTGCGCCGTGTCACCCAAGACGATCGAATGGCACTGCACGTCGCCCTTAAGCTTGCCTGAGAACTCGATCGCGCCCGCGTCGACGATATTTCCGGTGAATGCCAGGCCTTGACCAATGGTGGAGTGAAGCTTCGCATCCCCCATCCCCCGCTCCGGCTTCTTGACGAACATGCTTTAGCCCCTCCGAATCCCCCTCAAGATATTTACAACTTTAGAAACGGGTGGATGCGGTCACAAGCTGGCGTTGCAGTTGTTAGACCAAAACGTGCCGGCACCAGATTCTCAACGCCGGATTGCCAAAATGGATGGGCGACGCACCCACCGCGTCGACAGCGAGCAACCCCAAACGCCAAAAGAACCAACCGCATACGACGCACTGCCTGCAAGCCTGCGCGATCGAAGCTCACGGACAGCCGACCCAAGAATGACAGCTCTTGCGTGTGGACAGCTTGTGGAAAATGTCCGTGCAGACGTTTCTGTGTCAATTGCGTCCTCGAATTCAAGGCTAACCCCGCGAATCACGCCCCCCAAGTCCATCACGGGCCGCCTCCCGTCGACATGACATACCGTGGTAGAATTTGGCGGAGGACCGTCACACCATGGCTAATCTTCGCATGACGTTCGGGGTTGCGGCTTGTCTCGCCGCCATGGCAGCGGGCTGCACCTCCTCGCCGCCAAAGATCGAGGACGTGAAGGAGGCCGGAGCCGGGCTCTACACCATCGGCTATAGCGCGGGGTCGGGGTTGGGCAACGCCAGAAACCAGGAGCAGGCGATGGCTGCCGCCGTCGGTCAGGCGGGCGAGTATTGCCATGCGAAGGAGCTGAAGCTCCGGGTCACCACGACGGGCCGCAACAGCGTCACCTTTCGTTGCGTCGTGGACTAGGCATCATCAACAATGGGCGCCAAGACCTCGAAGCCATATTCGGCCGCCGAGGCGGTGAGCCAGGACCAGAAGCTCCCGGCATAGCTTAAGGGCACCGCGAGTTCGAAGGTCGGGACATCGTCGAGCTGCCAGAGCTGACACGGGATCAGCGCGATCTGCGTCGTCGCGGCATTCCCCGGCTTGAACACTCGCTGATGCAAATCGAGCCCACAGCCCTTGGCCAGCACGTCGCGTGCGCGCGGGCCGGCGAGGTGGAGCACGGCCTTGGCGTGGGACTGATCGACGAATGAGGCGAGGCCAGGTAGCGCCTTGCGGATGCGGGCGAAACTGGCCCTCCCCTTCTCGCCCTCTCCTGTCACCAGCCATTCATGCGGCCCCATGCCGATCGCAGCGATGCCGTTCTTCGCGACGCGTCGCGGTCCCTGCGGCAGATCGAGCCCGGCGGCTGCGCGGATCGTTTCCGCCAGTGCGGCCGTCTTGCCGCGCTGGGCCGAAATCTGCCCGGCCGACAGATGCGGCCGCTCGGCGATGACGACCGGCCGGTCGCCGCCGCCGACGTGACCGTAGCGGCCAGGCTCAGCGAGACCTTCGAAGCTGTTGCGAGGTTTCAGCGTTAAATCAGCCACGGGTGCGTTCTCCCGATGGATCGATGAACACCGGCGAGACCACCTCGCATTCGATGTCCCGGCCGCGGAGCAAATCTACCGCGCGAATGCGCTCGCCGATCCGCTCCCGCCCCAAGGCGAGGAAGCCAATGCCGACATCGTGCTCGAGGCTCGGCGACCAGGCGACGGAGGTAAGATGACCCTGATCGTGCTCGACCCGCGCCGGGTGCCCGAGCGGAATGAAATGCGCGCCGGCCGCGAGGCGCTTCGACGGATCGACAGGCTTGACGCCGACGAGCGCCGGGCGGTCGGGGGCGGCGAACGCCGGACGCCCCGCCAGAACCCGGCCGACAAAATCCTTTTGCGTGGACATCATCTTACCGAGGCCGAGATCAGCCGCCGTGGTCTGCCCGTTGACCTCCGGGCCGCCGGCATGCCCTTTCTCGATGCGCATCACACCCAATGCCTCGGTCCCATAAGGCGTGATGCCGAATTCGGCACCGGCATCCATCAGCGCGCGCATGGCCGCATCGCCATAAAGCGCAGGCACCGCAAGCTCGAACGCCCGCTCGCCGGAGAAGGAAACGCGGAAGAGGCGCGCCTCGAGCCCGCCGCAGACCGTGAGCTCGACCGCGCCCATGAATGGAACCGCACTATCGGAAATGTCGAAGGCCGGATCGACCAGCTTGCGCAGCACGTCGCGGCAGCGCGGGCCGGCGATGGAATATTGCGCCCATTGATCGGTAATGGAGGCGAGCGAGACATCGAGCTCGGGCCACAGCACCTGGTGGCAGAATTCGAGATGCTGAAACACTCTGGCCGCCATCGCCGTGGTGGTGGTGGTGACGTAATGCTCCGGCCCCAGCCGGGCCACGGTGCCGTCGTCGAGGACAATGCCGTCCTCGCGCAGCATCAGGCCGTAGCGTGCCTTGCCCACGACCAGGGTCGAGAGCTTGTTGATGTAAACGCGATCGAGGAAGGCCGCAGCGTCGGGACCTTGGACGTCGATCTTGCCGAGCGTGGACACGTCGCAGACGCCGACTGCGCTGCGCACGGTCTCGACCTCGCGGGCAATACTTGCGTCGATACCCTTGTCGCCGGGCTTCGGAAAATATTGGGCCCTGAGCCAGAGCCCGGCCTCCACGAATACCGCGCCCTGCTCCTCCGCCCAGACATGGGAGGGCGGAAGCCGCGTGGGGCGAAATTCCTTGCCCCGATGGTGACCCGCGATCGCCCCGAAGCTGACCGCGGTGTAGGGCGGCCGAAACATGGTGGTGCCGATCTCGGGAACGCTGCGGCCGGCGATCTCGGCGAGGATGGCGAGACCGGTGACATTCGCGGTCTTGCCCTGGTCTGTCGCCATGCCAAGGGTCGTGTAGCGCTTCAGATGCTCTACCGCGCTATAGCCTTCGCGCGTGGCGAGCTCGATGTCCTTCACCGTGACGTCGTTCTGGAGATCAACGAAGGCTTTACCTTTACCGCCCTTCACCCGCCAATGCGGCTCCACCCCGGCGCTTTCGGTCCGATCGACGACGGGAAGCGGCGGCAATGGCAGATTGAAGCCGGCTTTGGCTGCCGCGCCCGCGCCAAGCCGCGCCCCGTCGGCCAGAGCCTCGGCCAGGGTCAGATGCCCTCCTGCCGCCCCGGCGACGTTCATGCCGGGCGGGAGAGTGCCCGGCACGAACGCCTCGATCCCCTCATCCCAATTCGGCCTGCCGCCCAGATGGCAGGTTAAATGCAGCGAGGGGTTCCAGCCATTGGCGACCGCGAGCAGATCGCAAGGGATCTCGCTGGTCGCACCGATTTTTTGGCGGACGGTGACGGCACGAAGCCGGTGTCCACCCGAGGCATGTTCGACTACGGCTCCGGGGATGACCCGCCACGGATGCCCTTGGCTCGGCGTCGCGGCGCGCGTATCGACAACGGCCGCGACCTCCACGCCAGCTGCGGCAAGATCATGGGCTGTGCTCCAACCGTCATCGCCCGTGGTGAACACCACCGCGCGCTTGCCCGGAGCGAGCCCGAAGCGGTTCACATAGCTGCGCACGGCCGAGGCCAGCATCACCCCGGGGCGGTCGTTGTCGCCGAAGGCCACGCCCCGCTCGATCGCGCCCGAGGCAAGCACCGCGTGGCGAGCCATGATGCGCCAGCCACGCTGGCGTGGCTGATGCGCCGGCGGCAGTGCGACGTGATCGTTGACGCGTTCAACCGCGCCATAGGTCCCCTGATCGTAAACGCCGAAGACGCTGGTACGCGGCATCAGCCTTACATTGTCGAGGCTCTTGAGCTCAGCGATCGCCGCCTCGGCCCAGTCCAGCGCGGGCGCTCCATCGATGCTGAGCCGCTCGGAGAGAAGTCGGCCGCCGAATCTGAAATCCTGCTCGGCGAGGATGACACGCGCCCCCGCCCGCGCCGCCGTCAACGCCGCCATCAACCCTGCGGGACCGGACCCGATGACGAGCACGTCGCAATGGGCGCTCGCCTTCTCATAGTGGTCGGGATCGGGGTCGAGCGAGGCACGGCCAAGCCCGGCACTCCGCCGGATCATCGGCTCGTAGAGTTTCGTCCAAAGGGCCGGGGGCCACATGAAAGTCTTGTAGTAGAAGCCCGCGGTCAGGAACGGGCTCAAGACCGAGTTGACCGACTGCACATCGAAGGCAAGCGACGGCCAGCGATTTTGGCTCTGGGCATCGAGCCCGTCATAGAGCTCGGCCACGGTCGCGAGAATGTTCGGCTCCTGCCGCGCGCCGCGGCGCAGCTCGACCAGGGCGTTGGGCTCTTCCGCGCCCGCGGTGAAGATGCCGCGCGGGCGGTGATATTTAAATGAGCGCCCGACGAGATGAACACCGTTGGCAAGAAGCGCCGAGGCGAGCGTGTCGCCCTGGTGGCCGCGATAAGTCCTGCCATCAAAGCTGAAGCCGACCGCCTGGTCGCGATCAATGAGCCCGCCCTGCGGGAGCCGAAATGGCTCGCTCTCTCTCGCCGCGGAAGTCATCAGTCGCCGGCCTCGCTCAAAGCGGAGGCGTAGGCCACCGCATGGATGACGTGGCTGCGGGTGTCGCGCTCAACCCGCAGCCAGGCGTGGCAGCCGGCGACGTGGTACCAAAGCTCGGCCAAGATGCCGGCCGGATTGTCCCGCAGATAGGCATATTCATAGAAAGCGTCGCTTGCGTCCTCAGCTTCGGGATCGGGGCGCGCGAGGTCGGCAGCGCCAAGATAAGCGAATTCCTGGGCGTCACGCTCTCCGCAATATGGACATTTGATCCGCATGGTCTCGAGCTCAGTGAAGATTCGGTTGGGCGCCCATGCCCTTCTCGTCGATCATGGCGCCGGCCTTGAAGCGGTCGAGCTTGTAGGCGCGGATCAGATCGGGAGGCTCATCACGGGCGATGAGATGAGCGAAGCTGTGACCGGAGGCCGGCGTCGCCTTGAAGCCGCCATAGCACCAGCCGCCATTGAAATAGAGGCCGCGAATATCGGTCTTGTCGATGATGGGGGAGCCATCCATGCTCATATCGACGACGCCGCCCCAATTCCGCAACATGCGGAGACGGGCAAGATTGGGGAAGAGCGCGAGCCCGCCCTCGATCACGTCCTCGGCGACGGGGAGATTGCCGCGCTGGGCGTAGGAATTGTAGCCATCGAGATCGCCGCCGAACACCAGGCCGCCCTTGTCGGACTGGCTCACATAGAAATGCCCGGCGCCGAAGGTCACCACATTGTCGATGAGAGGCTTCAGCCCCTCGGTGACAAAGGCTTGGAGCACGTGGCTCTCGATGGGAAGCCGCAAGCCGGCGAGGGCTGCGACGCGGGAGCTGTTACCGGCAACCGCAAGGCCGACTTTGCGCGCGCCGATGAAGCCGCGCGTCGTCTCCACTCCCCTCACCGCGCCGTTCTCGACCTTGATCCCGGTCACCTCGCAATGCTCGATGATATCGACGCCGCGCGCATCGGCGGCTCGGGCATAGCCCCAAGCCACGGCGTCGTGGCGCACGGTGCCGCCCCGCCGCTGCAGCAAGGCGCCGCGAATGGGGAAGCGGGCATTGTCGAAATCGGCGAAGGGGATCAGCTCGCGCACTTGCTCGCGATCGAGCAATTCGGCATCGACGCCCGCGAGGCGCATGGCATTGCCACGCCGCGCATAGGCGTTCCGCTGGCCGTCGGAATGAAGGACGTTCAACACCCCGCGCTGGCTGACCATGCAGTTGAAATTCAGCTCCTGCGAGAGGCCCTCCCAGAGCTTCATCGAATGCTCGTAGAAGGCTGTATTGGGCGGGATCAGATAATTGGAGCGGACGATAGTGGTGTTGCGGCCGACATTGCCCGAGCCGAGATAGCTCTTGTCGATCACGGCCACATTGGTGATGCCATGTACCTCGGCGAGGTAAAAGGCAGTGGCGAGGCCGTGACCGCCCCCGCCGACAATAATGATGTCGTAATCCGTCGATTTCGGCTCGGCCTTGCGCCAAGCCGGGGCCCAGCCGCGATTGCCGCTAATGGCATTGGAGAGAAGGGCGAGAGCCGAGTAGCGCATGGCCCCAGTGTGCGCCTGGTAGGATTGAGCCATTGACAATTAGCGACGGGCGCTTGACATTTTACGACATGACGACAGAGCGCGCCGACAAACTCGCCGATGCCAAGATCTCAGCCCCGCCAGACCGAAACGGATCGCAGTCGGTGGGGTTTCTGCTGGTGCCGGGCTTCGCCCTGATGTCGTACACCGCCGCGGTGGAGCCGTTGCGCGCGGCGAACCTCATCTCCGGCAGGATCCTCTATCGCTGGTGGCACGCATCTCCGGGGGGCAAGCCGGTGACGGCCTCGAATGGGGTTGCCATCATTCCCGATGTCGGCGTAGGCACCGATCGCGACGCCGACATGCTGTTTGTTTGCGCCGGCGGCAATCCCGCGCTGTTCAATGACAGGGGCGTGTTCGCCTGGCTCCGGCGGCTGGCGCGGCGTGGCGTCACCATCGGCGGCATTTCCGGGGGGCCCTACATCCTTGCCAAAGCCGGGCTGCTCGAGGGCCGCACGGTGACGCTGCATTGGGAGCATCAGCCGCCCTTCGCCGAAGCGTTTCCCGATATCGCCGTCGTCCCGTCGCTGTTCGAGATCGACGGCAACCGGATCACATGCTCGGGCGGCATTTCGGCGCTCGACATGATGGTCGCCCTCATCGGGCGGGATCATGGCCGGCAACTTGCCGCCGCGGTCGGGGATTGGTTTCTGCACACGCATATCCGCGAGGGCATGGGTCCACAGCGGATGGATTTGCGGGTAAGGCTCGGCGTGGCGGACGAGAAGCTGCTCCGCGTGCTTCGCCGCATGGAGGACAGCATTGAGATCCCTCAGTCTCGCGCCGAACTGGCGCAGCTCGCGGGCGTCTCGGTTAGGCAGCTCGAGCGCCTGTTCCAGCGCCATTTAGGGCACGGCGTCCATCGGCAATATCGATCGATGCGGCTCGAACGTGCGCGGCAGCTGTTGCGGGAGACCGCCTACCCCGTCCTCGATGTTGCCGTGGCGACGGGCTTCACCTCGGCGAGCCAGTTTGCCCGCGCCTATAAGCGCGCCTTCGGCGAGCCGCCCAGCCACACGAGGCTAAGCGGCGGCCGAGGCATGGCGGGCGTCCTTTAGCAGTCGAGCGTGGTGCGCCGCTCCCAATCCGTCAGCTGGCGGGAATATTCGTTCCAGTCGGCGTGTCGCAGCTTGAGATAAGCGTCGACAAACGGCGAGCCCAGGCCCTTGCGCATGACGCTCGAATTGTCGAGTTCACGCAGGGCATCGAGCAGATTGAGCGGCAGGCGCTTGGCGTTCTTCACCGTGTGACCCTCGGTATACATGTCGATGTCGAGCCGGGGTCCGGGATCGCGCTGATTGGCGATGCCGTCGAGACCGGCAACCAGGACCGCCGCTTCCAGGGTGTAGGGATTGGTCGCGCCGTCGGCGAGGCGGAACTCGAAGCGGCCTGCGTCCGGAATGCGGATCATGTGCGTGCGGTTGTTGCCGGTATAGGTCATCGTGTTTGGCGCCCAGGTCGCGCCAGACGTCGTGCGCGGCGCATTGATGCGCTTATAGGAATTGACCGTGGGGTTGGTGATGGCGGCCAAACCCTCGGCCGAATGGATGATGCCAGCGATGAATTGATAGCCGAGCTTCGACAGCCCCAGCGGGTCGTTCTTATCCTCGAACAGGTTCTTGCCGTCCGCCCACATCGAAAAATGTACGTGACAACCGTTGCCGGTCAGGTTCGAAAAAGGCTTAGGCATGAATGTTGCCCTCAAGCCGTGCTTCTCGGCGATCGACTTGACCATGTATTTAAAGAACGCGTGGCGGTCCGCGGTCGTGAGCGCGTTGGTGTAGTCCCAGTTCATCTCGAACTGGCCGTTCGCGTCCTCGTGGTCGTTTTGGTAGGGGTTCCAACCGAGTTCGAGCATCGAATCGCAGATTTCGCTGATGATGTCGAAGCGCCGCATCAACGCTTGCTGGTCGTAGCAGGGCTTCGACTGATGATCGCTCGCGTCGGCGATGCTCTCGCCATCCGGGCTGATCAAGAAGAACTCGCATTCAACCCCAGTCTTGGGCTCGTAGCCCATAGCCTCGGCGTCCGCCAGAGCGCGCTTCAAGACGTTGCGCGGCGCCTGCTCGACAAGCTTGCCGTGCATGTAGGGATCAGCGGCGAGCCAGGCGACCTCCTTCCGCCATGGAAGCTGGATCAGGCTGTCGGGATCGGGGATGGCAAGCACGTCGGGGTCCGCCGGCGACATGTCGAGCCAGCTGGCAAAGCCAGCGAACCCAGCTCCGTTCTTGGCCATGCCTTTGATCGCGGTGGCGGGCACGAGCTTCGCCCGCATGGTACCGAAGAGATCGACAAAGCTAATGAGAAAATACTTGATCCCGCGCTCTTTCGCGATTGCCGCCAGATCCGTCGCCATCCCTACTCTCCTGAGCTAAAACGAGTCATTCTGTTTGCCTGGTATCCAATGGGTGCCGGCAAGCGGCACGCCCGCCATCGCGGCCGATTCCACGGTCAGCGCCACGAGATCCTCGGGCTCCAAATTGTGAACATTGCTCTTGCCGCAGGCGCGCGCGATGGTCTGGGTCTCGAGCGTCAGTACCGACAAATAATTTGCGAGGCGGCGGCCGCCGGCGATGGGGTCGAAGCGTCGCATCAGCTCCGGATCCTGGGTGGTGATGCCGGCCGGATCGCGCCCCTCATGCCAATCGTCGTAGCAGCCGGGCTTGGTGCCGATCTTGGCGTAGTCCTCAGCCAGATGCTGGGCGTTGTCGCCGAGCGCGATCAAGGCCGCGGTGCCGATGGAGACGGCGTCGGCGCCAAGCGCGAGCGCCTTGGCCACGTCGGCGCCGTTGCGGATGCCACCCGACACGATCAGCTGGACCTTGCGGTGCATGCCGAGTTCCTGCAGCGCCTGAACGGCGGGCCTGATGGCCGAGAGGATGGGAATGCCGACATGCTCGATGAAGACCTCCTGGGTCGCGGCGGTGCCGCCTTGCATGCCGTCGAGCACGACCACGTCGGCGCCGGATTTGACCGCAAGCGCGGTATCGAAATAGGGCCGCGCGGCGCCAATCTTGACGTAGATCGGCTTCTGCCAATCGGTGATCTCGCGCAGCTCGCCGATCTTGATCTCAAGATCGTCAGGACCGGTCCAGTCGGGGTGGCGGCAGGCCGAACGCTGGTCGATGCCCTCGGGCAGCGTGCGCATCTGGGCCACGCGGGGCGAGATCTTCTGCCCCAGAAGCATGCCGCCGCCGCCGGGCTTGGCGCCCTGCCCGACCACGATCTCGATCGCGTCGGCTTTGCGGAGATGGTCGGGGTTCATGCCGTAGCGCGACGGCAGGATCTGGTAGACCAGTAGGTTGGAATGGTGCCGCTCCTCCTCGGTCATGCCGCCGTCGCCGGTGGTGGTCGACGTTCCGAGCGCCGAGGCGCCACGGCCGAGAGCTTCCTTGGCCGGACCGGACAGGGAGCCGAAGCTCATGCCGGCGATGGTGATCGGTATCTTGAGATGCAGCGGCTTCTTGGCGAAGCGGTCGCCGAGCACAACTTCGGTGCTGCAGCGCTCGCGATAGCCCTCGAGCGGATAGCGGCTGATGGACGCGCCGAGAAACAGCAGGTCGTCGAAATGCGGGACCTTGCGTTTGGCGCCGAAGCCGCGGATGTCGTAGAGGCCGGTCGCCGCGGCGCGGTGAATCTCAGCGATCGATTGCGCATCGAAGGTCGCCGATTCCCGAGGTGGCGTGTGGACCCAGCGGGTTTCCGCGCTCATCAATAAGCCTCCAGATTGTCCATGTGAAAATGATAAAGATTACGAGCCGACCCGTAGCGACGGAATTCGCCGATGTCGATCTCTCCGTTCAATCCAGCTGCTTCGAGCAGCTTGCCGAGCTTCTCCCGATGCTCGTCGCGAAGCGGCTTCTCGATACAGTCGGAGCCGAGGCTCGTCACCGACCCGCGCACGAAGAGTCGGGCTTCGTAGATGGAATCGCCGAGCGCATCGCCGGCGTCGCCGAGCACGACGAGCGCGCCGGCCTGGGCCATGAAGGCGGACATGTGGCCGACCGAGCCCTTGACCACGATGTCGATGCCGCGCGAGGAGATGCCGCAGCGCGCCCCGGCATTGCCATCGATCACGAGAAGGCCGCCACAGCCGGTGGCGCCGGCGGAGGATGACGCATCGCCCTTCACGTGGACGATGCCCGACATCATGTTCTCGGCCAAGCCGAGACCGGCGCTGCCATTGATGATCACGTTGGCCTGCTTGTTCATGCCGGCGCAGTAATAGCCGGCATTGCCGTCGATCTCGACGGTGATAGGCGCATCAAGACCGGCAGCGATGGCGTGACGGCCCTTGGGATTGATCACGCGGAAGGTCTCGTTCGTCCCCTCCCTCAGTCCATGCAACATCTGGTTCAGGTCGCGGAGGCTCGTGACCTCAAGATCGATCACGCCCATCAATGACGCTCCCAGAAATAGACCTTGGCGGGCTCAGGTTCCCAGACGCGGGCCTGGTCGATCCCCGGCAATCCCGCGAGGGCGCGATATTCGGAGCCGAAGGCCACATAGTCATCGGTCTCGGCCATCACGGCGGGCTTGCAGGCGATGGGGTCGCGCAACACGCCGAAGCCATCCTCGGTGCCGACAACGAAAGTGTAGAAGCCGTCGAGATCGTCAAGCGACTGCTCCAGCGCCTCGCCGAGACTCGATCCCTCGCTCATGCGCCAGGTGATGTAACCCGCCGCGACCTCGGTGTCGTTCTCGGTCTCGAAGCTCAGACCCTTGCGCTTGAGCTCGCGACGGAGCCCATTGTGGTTAGAGAGCGAGCCGTTATGCACGAGGCATTGATCGCGCCCGGTGGAGAAGGGATGAGCGCCGTCGGTGGTCACGGCCGATTCCGTCGCCATGCGGGTATGGGCAATGGCGTGGGAGCCCGCCATATGGGCAAGATCGAAACGCATCGCCACCGAGTCGGGGCGCCCTACCTCCTTATACACCTCCATACGGGTGCCGGAGCCCACGATCTTCACGCCCTCGCCGAGCTCGGCGATGCTATCCCGTACCGCCTGCTCGGACGATGTCGGGACCTTGAAGACGGCGTGGGTCGCGTGGACGTCGACGGCGACCGGAACGCCGGCCGCGGCGCCGACTTTCTCGGCCAGGCCGGCGAAGTCCGCATCGTCCCGATCGGCGCGAAGCGTGAGCTTCACATGCTCGGGGTCGCCCGCGCCATAGATGGCGAAGCCAGCGCTGTCCGGACCGCGATCGCACATGGTGCCGAGCATCGTCGCCAGCATGCTGCCAAGCTCAGGCTCGAGCGATCGGTTCTTCAGGAAGATGCCTACAATTCCGCACATTCAGTCTCATCCTTGCAAAGTTCGTGAACCCTGACGCAAGGTAGCGACGGACACAGTCTTTGTCAACTACTGGGAACATTACTTTCCTGTCGGGAAACACATCCCGCCCCTCGGCTGCGGCTGCCAGGATCAGTTGCGGGGGTAGATGATAATCGAGAGGTAGGTCATGGGGAGCTTGGTGAGTTCCTCGGGGCCATGCAGGGCGGCGGCGTCGAAGAAAAGCGAGTCCCCCGGAGACATGGGGTAGGCCTTGTCGGCGTGGCGGTAGAGCACCCTGCCCGTGAGCATGTAGATGAACTCCACGCCGGCATGCTGGAACAGCATGTAAGGCTTGGCCTCCTCGGTGAGGGTGATGAGGTAGGGCTCGACGACCACATCCCCCGAGATGGAATGGCCCAGCAGCTGATATTGGTGACCGGCCTTGGTGCCACGTCTCTCGATGGTTACACCCTTGTTCGATGGCACGAAGGAGCAGTCGCGCTGCTCTTCGTAGCTCGCGAAAAACGTGGTGAGCGGCACGTTCAGCGCGCGCGCGAGCGCATCGAGGCTTTCGATAGAGGCCGATACCACGCCATTCTCGATCTTGGAGAGCATGCCGGCGGAGAGACCGGCCTGGTCAGCGAGCTCCGCGCCGGTCAGATCGAGCTTCCGGCGCAAGGCACGAACCTGGACCCCGATGGCGCCGGCGAGGGAAAGACTCCCCGCCGGCTGGGGCGCAAGCGACCCAGTCCTCAACGATTCCCCCGTTAGAAGCGGCTGCCGTCCGCCGCGCTTTCGCGGCGCAACCGCCGGTCTTGCGATTTTTGTAGTTGTCATGGGCCCCTTGCGCGATAACGCCGAAATCCGTGATATGGGAGCCCGTCAGCTGTTCCGCTTTTAAGGCAATTAGTCAATCCATGAATGAGTTGTCGGTCCCGGCGCGCTGCTCATGATCCGACCCCCCAAAGCCGCCGACGAGGCGGTCTGGCGCCGCCCGTGGGCGGCTTATGTCCGAAATTCTGTGTGGGGGGACAGGTGAACACGGCGACGCCCGGCGGGGATGCATTCGCGGCGATCGACGGCGGAGACCTCAGTCTCCTCTGGGCGCTTCCCTTCGTCGGCATGCTGCTCTCCGTCGCCCTGCTGCCGCTGCTGACCCCGCGTCTCTGGGAACACCATTTCGCCAAGATCGCAGCCTTCTGGGCGTTTGCCTTCATCGTGCCCGCCGCGGCCGTGTTCGGCGGCACCACGGCGGCGGCAGAAGCTTGGCGCGCGCTCATCGTCGAGTACCTGCCCTTCATCCTGCTGCTGTTCACGTTGTTCGTGGTTGCCGGCGGCATCCGGGTGGTCGGGAATCTCGTCGGCACGCCGGCGACCAACACGGCGCTGCTGGCGTTTGGAACCTTGTCGGCGAGCCTGCTCGGCACGACCGGCGCGGCCATGGTGCTGATCCGGCCGGTGATCTGCGCCAATCAGGACCGCCGCTACAACACCCATGTGTTCGTCTTTTTCATCTTCCTCGTCTGCAATATCGGGGGCTCGCTGTCCCCGCTCGGCGATCCGCCGCTGTTCCTCGGCTTCCTCAAGGGCATCGATTTTCTGTGGCCGCTGGAGGCCCTGTTGCGACCGATGCTGCTCGTGAGCGGGATCCTGGTGATGCTGTTCTACGTGGCCGACCGACTGGCCTGGAGCCGCGAGTCGGCGGAGGTCAGGGCCCAAAGCCGCGCGCCCCGCCAAGTGCGCATCGAGGGCCTGCATAACGTCTTCTACCTCGCCGGCGTGGTGGCGGCGGTGCTGGTGAGCGGGATTTGGGACAACGGCGCCACCATCCCGATCGGCCTCGGGTGCGGCATACCGGTGACGGGCTTGGCGCGCGACATCGCCCTCCTCGTGTTGAGCTACCTGTCTTGGAAGACCACGCGGACCTCGATCCGCATCGAGAACGCCTTCGCCTGGACGCCGATCCAGGAGGTCGCGATCCTGTTCGCCGCCGTTTTCATCACCATGATCCCGGTCTTGGAGATGCTTCGGGCCAATCACCAAGGTCCATTTGGACCGCTGCTCGATCTCGTTACGGGGCCTGACGGCCTGCCCGTCGAAACCGCCTATTTCTGGCTGACCGGGGGCCTCTCGAGCTTTCTCGACAATGCCCCGACTTATCTCGTCTTCTTCAATCTGGCCGGCGGCGACCCGCAAGAGCTGATGGGGCCGCTGGCCGGAACGCTCACCGCCATCTCCGCCGGAGCGGTGTTCATGGGCGCCATCACCTATATCGGCAATGCCCCCAATTTCATGGTGAAGTCGATCTGCGAGGAGCGCGGCATCGCGATACCGAGCTTCTTCGGCTACATGCTCTGGTCTGGCGGCATTCTGCTGCCGCTATTCGCCTTGCTCACGCTTGCATCCCTGCTGTGAGACCCGACAAGGCCGGACGCGCCGCTCATCCCTTGAGGCGCGACAGGATCGTCTCCAGCGTCGCGATGGCCTGCGCCTTGTCGTGCTTTTGCAGGTTCAAGACAAGTTTGAAGCCATCCTTCTCCTCGCGGATGACGCTTCCCTCTTTGGCAAGGTCGTCATAGAGGCCGAGCACGCGATAGCAGCGAACCGGCTCGGCGAACCCCTTGACCTTGATCTGGGTCTGCTCCTCGGCGGCGACCTCATCCTTCACCAGCGAATAGGTCTCGTGCCCGAGAAGGATGCCGTCGATCTCGGAATGGGACTGTAGCCGGGCGGTAAGATTCACGGCATTGCCGATGATCGTATAGTCCATGCGGTCGTTGCTGCCGAAATTGCCCACGGTGCAGTAACCCGTGTTGATGCCCATGCGCACGCTGAACGGCTTCTCCGCTCCGAGCTCCTGCCATTCGGAGCGCAGCTCGCGCATCCGCCGCAACATGGCCACGGCCATGTGCACGCAGGCGCGGGCATCCTCCTTCAACCCTCTGGTTTCGGGATCGCCGAAGAACACCATGATCGCGTCGCCGATATATTTGTCGATGGTCGCGCCGTGCTGGAGCGCAATGTCCGACATCTCGGTCAAATAGCGATTGAGCAGGTTGGTGAGATCCTCGGATTCGAGCTTCTCTGTGGTCTCGGTAAAATTGACCACGTCGGAAAAGAAGATGGTCAGCTTCTTGCGGTTGGAGGCGATCTCCACGCCTTGGGCGCCGGTGAAGATCGAGTTGTAAATCTGCGGCGACAGATATTTCGACAACTTGGTCGACAGCACCTCGAGCTCCCTATTCTTCTGGGCGATGAGTTCGGCTGCAGCATTCAATTGCCGCTCGTTATGGTCGCCGATGCGCATCAGCCTGCGCGCGGTGCGGAACAGCTTCTGGTAGCTCTTGAGCAGCTGCTGGTAGTGCTGTCGCTCTTCGTCGCCGAAGCCATCGACCGCCAGCAATCTTTCCGCCGCGGCGATGACGTCTTCTTCGGCGGCAAAGAGGTCGTCGCCGGACATTAGTCAGCCATTTTCTCGAGATGGAACTCGGCGTTGGTCAAATCCTCGCCGAATTCCTCGCCGAGCTCCTGCATGGTGTCGTCTTCCTTGTCGTAATACCAGAAGACATGCACGGAGGCCCCGCCGGCCGCCGCCGAGTCGAGCTTGTCCATCAGCATCATGACGGCCTTGGCGCTACTGGAGTTGAGGTAGATCAGCTCGAACTCGAAGCGGCAGCTGCCTTTGCCGAGCTTGGCCAGATACGCATCGAGGGCAGCGAAGACCGGGTTGTAGAACTCGGTCACGTCTTCGGGGTAGGATTCCCCCGTGAGCCTCAGGTGATTTTGACCGAAGTCGAAGATCACTGCGGGAGTGCGGGCCGTGGCGGGGAGGTCAAGGTTCTGCATCGTGCGCTCTTATTCAGACCGTGGCTTTGAATGAGAAGAAGGCGTACTTGGCGTCGACGTCGATGAAGTCGAATTCGATCGGCTTCGAGGCGCGCCGGGCGATCTCCATGAAACCGAGGCCCGCGCCCTTGCTGCCTGCTTCAGGTTCCGACCGAAGCTGCTCCTTGTGCAAGGCGCGCAGCTCCTCCTTGTTCATGTCGCGGATCTTGACCAGGCGCGCGCGCAAGCGCTCGACGTCGGCACGTTCGACGAGATTGCCGGAATAGACGACGTATTCGCCGTCCTCCTTGCCGATGGTGAGAATGCCATGGCGAATCTCCTCGGGTGCGCCTTCGGCGCCCTCCGGTTGGGCGCCGGACGTCCTCTCGGCCGAGTAGCGAATGATGTTTTGCATCTGCTCGACAAAGACGGCAAACACGCTGCGCAGCGTCTTGGTGTCGGCGTCGTCGATCGTGAGCTTCCGCTTGAGCGCCTCGCCGACGCCGCTCAACACCGGTTCGGTCATATAGCCGCTATAAGCGAAAATAATCCCTTGCTGTTTCAGCAGCGCGCGCAGGCTGAACAATTCCGTGGTCAGCATGTCCGGCGTCTCCCCTAGACGCCGATTGGGACGAAGCCCAGAACTGTCAGGTCGTCGCGCCTGAGCTGGTCGCCCTGATATTTGGCCAGCTCCTTACGTACGGCGTCGGCCTGCATTTGCATGGGGTGCCCTTGATGTTTCTTAAGCAGCTGCTGGAAACGCCTTTTGCCGAATGAGCGGCCGCGCGGGCCACCGATCTGATCGATCAAGCCATCGGTGGCCATATAGAATGAGTCGTCGGCGGCAAAGGGCAGGCTGAAATCGGTGAAGGCCGTCTCCTTCGGGTAGCGGCGATAGCCCACGCCCTTGCGGTCACCTTTGATCTCGATGACGCCGTCGTCATTCGACTTCCACAGCGAGAAGCGCGCGCCGGCGAAGGTCATTTTCTGCTTTCGCGGATTGATGAAGCAAACGCCGGCTTCGAGCCCATCATCGGTCTCGCCGGCCTGGTGGTCCTGACCGAGGAGACTTTGCACCCCGCGATGCAGACCGCTCAAGACCTCGCTTGGGCTCTCGCCGGCCGCCGCTTGCAGCATTCGGTCGAGCAATCCCCAAGCGACCAGGGTCATGAAGGCCCCAGGCACGCCGTGGCCGGTGCAGTCGCCCACAATGACAGCGTGGCCGTCCGGGATCGGTTGGAACCAGAAGAAATCACCGCCGACGATGTCGCGCGGTTCCCAAATCAGAAAATGGTCCGCGGTCACCGTGGCCAAGTCGCGCGAGGCCGGCAGGATCGCCGACTGAATGCGCCTGGCATAGCGCAGGCTCTGCAGGATGAGTTGGTTGGCGGCGGCGGCGCGTTGCTCGCTGTCCTTGAGCTCGGTCAGATCGCTGTAGACCGCGACCCGCCCGGCATTCTCGGTGCGCCGCTCGCTGACCTGGATCCAGCGCCCATCGGCCCGGTGCTCGAGCACGGGCTCCCCGGGATTGCGGTGCTGCGCCAAGCGCTGCTTGATCCAGGCCTCCGGATCAGCCCGCGCATCCCGTACGAGACCATTCTCTACCGCCCCGCGCAGAATGCTCTCATAATGCGTGCCCGGCTTGGGCGGGCCCCCGCCGTGATCGAACAGTTCCGCATATTTGTAGTTGCCGAGGACGAGGCGGTCCTCGGTGTCATAGAGCGAAAATCCCTCCGAGATCGACTCGATGGCGTCGGTCAGGCGCTGCTCGCTTTGCTGCAAGGCAGCTTGCTCGGCTGCTTTCCGTGCCGTGACCTCGCTCCAGGAACCGACCACTTCTAACGGCTGACCGTTGCGGTCACGGAGCAGATGTTGCTCGTCGCTCACCCAACAATAGCTGCCGTCCTTCTTGCGGAAACGGTACTCGGCCGTGTGGGCGCCTTGCTCAAACAGCTTGGCTTGCTCCTCTTCCACCGCGGCGAGATCCTCCGGATGCACATTGGCCCGCCAAAACTCGGCATTCTGCAGATATTCGTCGGGGCAGTATCCAAGCACCCGCTTGATGTTCTCGCTGATGAAGGTCGGAGCAAAGTCGCCACTGGCAGCGAAGCTATAAACGACGGCGGGGGCGGTCTCGAGCAGGAGGGCCATGCGCGCTCTCAGAGCGTCCTCCGCCTGTTCCGCGGCCTTGCGCTCGGTGATGTCGCTCCACGAGCCAACGATCTCGAGCGGCTCCCCCTTCTCGTCGCGGATCAAATGCTGCTCGTCATTGAGCCAGCGATAGGTGCCGTCCTTGTTGCGGAAGCGATATTCGGAGGCGTGCCAGCCTTGTTCGAAGAGCTTGACTTGCTCGGCCTCGACCGAAGCGAGATCAGCCGGATGCACGCGGCTCCGCCAGAAATCTGCATTCGTTAGATACTTGTCGGGGCAATAACCGAGCAGGCGCTTGATGTTCTCGCTGACAAAGGTCGGGGCGTAATCGCCGCTTGCCTTGAAGCTGTAAATCACCGCCGGCGCACTTTCGAGCAACAGAGCCAGACGCCGGCGCGCGGCGTCTTCGGCTTCCTCGGCCCGCTTGAGATCCGATACGTCACTCCAGGAACCGACAATCTCGAGCGGGTTCCCCTCGTCGTCCCGGACCATGTGCTGGGCATCGTTGACCCAGCAATAGGTGCCGTCCTTACGGCGGAACCGATATTCGAGCGAATGCTTGCCATTGGTAAAGAGGTTCGTGACCTCGGCCTCGACTTCGGCCAGATCCTCGGGGTGAACCCGTTCGCGCCAGAAATTAGCGTCGTCGAGATAGTCCTGCGGCGCATAACCGAACAACGTCTCGATATTGGCACTGACGAAGATCGGGGCGAAGTCGTCCTTGGCCTTGAAGCTATAAATCACCGCGGGCGAGGCATCGAGCAGCCGGGTCAGCCGTTCCTGCATCGATGCCTGGAGATCCACCAGGCGCCGTTCCACACCCTCCTTGTTCTCATTCGTGGCTTGATTCAGGACCTTCTCGATGACATCGGCCAAGGCTTCGGGGTCGAGCTTGCCGCGGGACGCCCGCAACTTCTCCACCAGCGCGACTGCGGCCGTATTGGCGCATTCTCTCAAAGTGGTCATGAGCCCAACCATCTCGTTTTCATAACATCTTCAGGGGAAGATTTATCAAAGAAGAGCGCCTGACGAAACGCAAGTCCTTACTCGGCCGTCCGACCGGCACTTCACGTGGTTTATGACAGTCTTTTGCCGGCGGGGGACCTTGAGGCGCCATCGGAGAGCCGCCACTATTATGCCGCCATCCTCGCGCTCTCGGCTTTATCGAGCAGATATTGGTAAAGCTCGGCATGCGCCTTCACGCATTGATCGATCGAAAACTCCTCTTCGACGCGCTTGCGTCCGGCTGTCCCCAGCCGTGCCCTGAGCCCGGCATCGCGGGCGAGGCGGAGAATCGCTTCGCCAATGGCCTTCGGATCGAGCGGCGGAACGACAAGTCCAGTCTCGGAGTCAATCACCGCTTCCGCATTGCCGCCAACGTCGGTCACGATCATCGGCAATCCCGCCGCCATGCCCTCCAGAATGACGTTTGAGAAGCCCTCCTCGCGTGAGGTCAGCAGGCCGAAATCCGCGGCGGCGAGCAGGAGCGGGATATCGGAATGCTCACCGAGAAACCGAATGCGGTGGCTGATGCCTCGGGCGGCCGCGAGCGCTTCAAGTTCGTCTCGGATGCCGTGATCTCGCCCCGCCACCAGAATGCGCCAAGGCGAGGAGAGCTCCGGCTCGACATGGGAAAGGCCCCTGACAAGCTCGCGGTGACCCTTGTAGTGGATCAGATTGGCGACGACGACGCCAACCAGCTCACCGTCCTCGAGCCCGAGGGCGCGCCTGGCCTCGCCGCGATCGGGAAGGTTCCGCGAGATATCGATACCATTGTAGATCAGCCTCACCTTCTCTTCCGGAACGCCCTCCTCGATCAGCTGGCGAACCACCGCGGCCGAATTTCCGACGATGGCATCCATCTTGGCGTGCAGACCCCGCTCCAGCCGAGCGACCAGCGGCCAATTCTGCTGGTAGGCCGAAAGGCTCCGCCGGCTCATCACCTTGATCGGCGTGCGGGCGGCGATGGCCGCATGCGCGCCGATCAGATAGGGCCCAGGGAGATAAAAGTGCGCAATTTGGGGGCGCCAACGCCGCATCAGCCGATAAAGCCTGCTCGAGGCCAGCGTGACGTGCGCCGGATAACGCAAGATCGACCCTTTGTGCTTGGCGAGCCCCGGCGCGGCAAGCACCTCAACCCCGGCTGCCTCCAATTGCTCGGCGCGCTCTCCGCGCTCGGTCAGGCAGAACGTCATTACGTTCCAGCCATGCTCCACCAGCCGCGGGAGGGTGCGGATGAGATGGCTCTCGGTGCCGCCGACCCCCAGCGATTCGGTGACGACCAGGAGGCGGCGATCTGAATTGTTGAGGAGCGGCATGCTGCTTAGCGCGTTAGCCCAATTGCTACGGCATGAGAAAGAACCCCATGTGATTGGGGGTCAAGCTTCTCGCCCATCACCCCAATCGGCGAGGCCCAATCGGCTGGCTCTTAGCTTCTCGCGGCCAAGTATAACCGCGATCGCGGCTTGGTGTTAGGCCAGTTAGGTCAGAACTGGGTAACGTCGGCGAGGTGGCCAGCGCGGATCAGCGCATCTATCAATTGCCGAGGCGGCACAGGCAATTGCTACGCATGAGACAAGGACGGGAATCCGCGATAAGCATGTGCGCCGGGGGAATCAAACCCCTGCCCCCAGCCTCGAACCTCGTGCCTTTGGCAACCATCTCAATGGGTCGGAAGCGATTCCTGGGAAATCCCTTTCGTCGCGCACGAAAATTGCTTCAGCGCGGTCGGAAGCTGGTCTTAAGCGCTAGTGCACAAGATCTCTTTGAGGTCGTTAAGTTGGCGACACAGGGCGTGCTGGCCTGGTCGTTGCCCGAACGTGCGTGGTGGCCAGTCTCACATTTGCTGGGGCGCTTCGAGGTCGCCACCCATCCCCGTCGAACACGCGAGGAAACCGCTCAAGTCTCAGCCCTCATCATCGGCACACAGGCAGCGTGTGATCCGTTGCGCATCGTTGTCGAAAACTGGGCAAATCACTATGGGGAGCGTTTCCAATATTTACGCGCATGGCGTCCAGGCGGCTGGGAGCCCCAGATCGATGTGGTAGGGGGCACCCATGTGTCCGCGGCCTTGGACAAAGGGCGGGGCATCATTTTCTGGGGAGGCAATTTCAGCTTCAACAGTCTGGTGGCCAAGATGGCGCTGCATCGCTTGGGACTTGCCGTAGTTGGCTTTTCCGTTCCACTCCACGGCCTTTCCAACACAGCCTTCGGTGTTCGTTATCTCAATAGACTCTACCGGGACGTTGAAAATCGCTATCTTCGAGAACGGTTGATGGTGAAGGCGGCTGCATTTCCAGCTGCTTTACAGCATATGCGTGATTGCCTCAGCGAAAACGGAACGGTTCATTTTGCGGTTGGCGGCCGCGGGCGCCGGACAGCCACCGCGAAATTTCTCGGGGATCGCCTCATACTCGCAACAGCGCCGCTCGCCATGGCGCACGCGACGGGCGCGGCCATGTTGCCCCTGTATACACGCCGCGTGGGGCCTAGCGGATATGAGGTGACAATTGGCCCTCCCATTGAAATCCCCAGAGACGGGGACGGCAAGGCCGATTACGCCGGCGCCGTCCAAGCCTATGCCGACGAGCTCACGCCGTTTGTCCTGCGCGACCCAGGGCAGTGGCGCGGCTGGCGCCATGTGAACCCGGTTTCGCCGTGGGGATTAAACATCCGCGAGTGAGCTGGTGCTGATCCCGCGGCACTTGATCAATTCCGGAATTCGTCGTTCCGATATTTTTCCATGAGAGCCGCCAGACCGGGGACCTTATTTACAACTCCACGGTCCTTGGCTTGAAAGTAGATGTCAAACAGATGCACCCGATCGGAGTATTTTTGAAACGTCCGTTTCATCAGAGTGGCGTTGAAGGACTCATCCACGAAGATGTCAGGGATGCTGCCCGTCGCAACCAAAAACATCGCTTTCGTTCGAGTGCATTTCCGGCATGTTCCGCAATTCGCCGGGAGTGTGTGTCGATTGCGACAGAACGACAGTGAATGGGGGTCCAGTCCGGCAGCGGCGATCGCAGCAATCTTCTCCGTTCGCCTAACGTCGGCTCCAACCGTTCGCACCGAAAAATCAGAACCGGCGAAATAATCATTTGTGACGTGGTTGGTGCCCCACGGGAACGTGCCCATGTCCTCCGCGTAGGTTGAGTCGGCCGCTATGGTCCCCTCCTCAAACAGGTCGCTCAGCAGGAATAGACAACTGGCCAACGTGAAACCATGAGTGAGGGCGGATGGCTCACGATGAACGCTGTTACGGATGATAACTCTTCGGTAGTCCAAACTTTTGAGCAAAGGCTCCGTCTTGTCGACAAGACGCGCCACGTTGTCTTCTTGTATTCGATCAACCCCACAGACCGTCGCGGCAAACCCATTCCCTTCGGGATCTCGATCCCTCAAAACAGAAAACGTTGAATCGATACCCCCGGAGAATAACTGGACCAGAGGGAGTCTAGGGTATTGGACTCGCGACCAGCCGCCTCCACCGCTCACCCTGACCGACCGGTATCGGCTTGGCACCCACATTTCCCAGATTCGCGACAGAATCTCGGCATTCGCCGCGACTTGCGGGTCGATGGGTTGATTGATGCGGAGGTCGAAGCCTTCCCCCATCGCCAACGGCAGCAGACCCCATATCGCGAAGCTCGAATCGGCGTTTGGCGGCAGGCTAATGCCCTCCACGGCGAAGAAGGCATCGAGGCCGTCTGAGTGGATGTCGATTCTATTTCCGTCTTGAGTAACGTCGAACGCGACAGTTTTTCTCATGCGACCATCGTTTCCCATTTCCCTGCTACCAAGCGGCTCGAACATGAGGTCCGCGATGACCTCCCCCTGCGCACGATTTGATCACCTCGCGATCTAGAGTTGCGTGAGGCGCTCGCGGAAGGACCAGTAGCGTCTCTTGATCCAACGCACGAGGTGTCGGAGACCTGTTAGGCTCCATCGCGCAGGTGAGGCACCAGCGGCCGACCGTTCATACCCTGCCCAGGCCATGTAGGGCGAGCAAATCTGCTCGGTGAGCGCGATCTCATTCGGCCGCATGACAGTCTTGTAGGCCCCCACGCTCGCAGAACTTGGCCCCCGCCCCTCGAGCTCGCTGATCCATGATGCCTCGTGACGGGCATCGGCATCGAGCCAAACCGGATTGTCGGTCCGTTCCAAGGACAGCACCAGCCCGGTCGCGCGGGCAAGCTTCTGAAGCGTTTCTCGCGGATTGGCAGCAACGTCCTCATAGCGCACCAAATGCAGGCTCGACGTCTCGTCCCCTCGCATCAAGGGTGCGTAGGATCCTAGGATCTTCTTGCCGATGAAATCGATATCCCGCCGCCGGTACTTGCCTGGCTGACCCTTGGGCTGCTCCCTTTGCCCGATGCGCAGGAAGGACGCGGCGATGTCGCGCGGATCCCTCAAGCAGACAATGCGAATGGCGTCCGGGAAGATTGCGGCTGCTTCGGCGTCGACCTGGACCAGATTCGGGTCCTTCAGCACCAGCACCGATTTTGCGCCGATGGTCTCGGCGATGTCGGCGATGTGCCGGGTGGCGCAGGATTGGAAGAAAGCGAGAAGGGCCGCGTCCGTGCCGTAAAAATAGCGCGTCTTCTGGCCGGCATCCTTGGCCCGCTTATAGGCCGCAAGGATATCGCAGAGAATGTGCGACTCCGGCAGGACCGGAGCATCGAGCGCGTTCGCCACCAGCGTTTGCAGCAGCGTCGTGCCGGAACGCTGCGCACCACCGATGAGGATCAAACGCATCGGCGTGCCTTGTCATCGCCACGGGGGATGGATGCTATGCCGAACCATCGCCATAGATCTTCCCCGATGATTTCCAGAGGGTTTTGGGGAGCTGGAATTTGAGGAATGGGTACCGTCCTGGGAGCGTTCCGGCGTCGATGACGAGCTTTTCCGGCAGAGTGAAGTGCTGGCGCCATCTCTCGTCAAGCTTCAGTTCGCTCGAATCGCCTCGACGCATGCCATTGCCGCCGACATTGTGCCGCGCCCCAGAGGCCCATTGAAGCTGCCGCGGATCAAAGGACAGGCCAAGCCTTTGCATCAGGAGACCCAAGGTTTGCTCTGGGCTCCGCACAAGGTCTTCATAATGGATCACGGCGTGGGCGCGGTGCTTCACAATCCCATAGATGCCGCGATTGGTCCGCACATAGTTGCCAATAAGCTTGATCAGGCTGGAGGTCTTTTTTTGGGATGAGCAAACCTGCCCCTTCGGATCGCGAAGCAGAAAGACCGGGACGACGTCCAGCGCTGGATTTTCCATCAGACGCGCGAGCCGCGACACGTGCTTGGATGAATCGACGACATATTTCTTGCCGGAAACGGCTGAGATCGCCCGGAACAACGCGACGTTGTCCGTGTCGAAACTGTCAAATTTGTTATAGTCCTCGACATTCAGCTCGCGAATTGTCCGTCCAATCGCAGCTTCGGTATGCGCGCTGACGGGCGCCCAGAAATCGCAGGCCAAGAGGCTTTCGGCGCCGCATGTGCATCGCAGCTGCCGATTGACCTTCTCCTGGCGGGCGAAACGCCCCAGCTGCTTCAGCTCACCCACGGAAACAATTTGCGGGTGCGCATTGAGCATCAAGTCGAGCAGCGTGGAGCCACTATGACTCAAACTCGCAATAAAAATGACTTTCGTTGCACCCGGCGCGATCCTGGACCGATCCGCGTACGTGGAGACTGAAGACGTCATTTACTGCCACCATCGTTGAGAAGCCTCTCATAGCGCGCGCGCCACTCTTGCGGCGGACCATCGAAACGCTGGCACAGATCACCAACGACGGGCAGATAGTCGCGCGCCATCTCACGTGAGAACTCGGACGGAATCGGCTTCGCTCCTGCCGCGACGTTGACCGCCCTCGGCAACTGGATCGGAACGGAGGGGCCTGGCTCCACCCCGAGGAACGAGAACAGGGCAGAGGTGAGGCTCTCAGGCCGATCGCGAAGATCTTCGAAGAAGCAGTAATAGATCTGATCCTTCGGGAAGATGTGCTCGAGGCGCTTAATGGTCTCGGCGTAAGCGGACCGAGCCACGCTCCCCGGCGTACGTGCGCGCTTGATGGTCGTCTCGACGCTGTGCGCATCGTCAACGAGGCCCTTCTTGGCCGCGTTGTTGACCGCCGACCACGCTCGCTCCACGGGATCGCGCATGACGAAGACCAGCCGGACCTTTCCGTTCATCCGCTGGATGCGTCGCAAAATGTCTTCGTCCAAAGTGGCGTAAGCTGGCGTGATCTCGCCCGCGATAAGCCCCTCATCTTGCGCCTGCTGAAACAGTTTGGCGTACCAGTCATCGCTCCGCCGTCCGAACCAATAGCGGAACAGCCAGGGGTCGAGCGAGAGCAGGCCTCGGAGCCCCACCCGGCGGCGCTCCTTCGCATCGAGGATGGTGCGGGTGGAGTCGAGTCTGTCGAAATAATGCAGCTCCTTCACCGGCGGGAGCCACAAGCGCGGATGCTGCCTGAGCACACGATGGAGCCAAGTGGTCCCTGCCCGCTGAGCCCCGATGACGAGGAAGTCTGGACCTTTGGTGTTCATCCGCAGCATGCCACGCTGGCGCTTCCGGGACTTGCCCCCAACGCATCGATTGGAAGCTCGGAAAACAGCTCAGCTCACCCGCAACTTGATACCGACCTCGTCGACCACCGCCGGGATAAACCGGTCCCTGACATGGCAGTCCACATAGGATCGCAAAAAGCCATTGACCTCATCGAGTTCGATGTAGCGCTTCTTCATTTTGCCGGGGACGCGCTCACGCGACACCTTGTTCAGAATCTTAGCCCAGGGCCGGGGCCCGCGGAAATTTTCCATGGCCGCCGCCATCTCCGCATAAGCGGCCGGGTGCCGTGCGTTCTGCAAATATTGAGCAATCAGATCGTCTGACGCGGCGTTGTGATCGGCGACGACATCTTGAGAGGTGTGGGCCTCGATCCACTGTGCCAGCTCGTCGACGCTGTGGCAGGCTCCGGTGACCTCGCCGGGCAGAGCGGGATCGAGCTCGCTGCGCGGAATCGCGCCCGGATAATATTCGGTCACTGGTGTTTTCAAGATATAGGCTTCGATGCCAGTCGTGCAGGCACTATGGACGACACATCGCGCCGCACTCAGCCACGGGATCGGCGAGCCCCCATCACGGACGAGCACATTTCCAACATCGGTGAGGTGAGACTTCCATGTGTCGGGGTCCTCGAGCGGGTGCGGGCGGACGATGAACCTCTGATCCGGAAACCGTGTTGCGATCTCCTTCACGACATCCATGTAATCGAGGAACAGCTGGCGGAGGAACTGAAAGCGCTGGGGGGCGCTCTGCAAGGCCTCACCGGTGTAAATTTCCATTCTCCTGTCGATGGTCCGGTCGAAGCTTCTCCTGAAGTGATTGACCGCGCCAAACCGAGACGTGAACAGAACGAAATCGCCGTATGTTCGCTTTAACTCGGCCACTTGCGCTTCCCAACATCCGTGGAAGCGGGGATGAAGGATGTCGAAACGTGGGCTGCCGGTGACGTAATAGCCGCGGACTTCCGGCAGGAAGGCCTCCAGATCCTTTGTCTGCCTCTCTCCCCACAAAAAGAGGTAGTCGACGCATTTTAGTGTTTCCCCCCAAACGCGGCGCTCGACATAGTCCTCGCCCGAACGGTAGGTAAACCCTTCCTGGCACATCACCGCGAGGACGTGGCCCGCAGCCCGCATCGCGCGATATCTGGGAAGGCAGCCGGTCGTCAGCCCCTTTTCCAGCACGATGCTCGGCTCGAACGACGCCGGCGATTTACGAAATCGTCCCTTCTCGATCAGCCACACGGTGTGACCGCGCGCCGCGAGTTCGGAGCCCAGGAGAACACCTGCAGGCAGCTCTCTCTCAACCATCTCGACCAGAATTATGAAGTTTTTCGACGTCTTACTCATGGGCTTGGCGTGTAGACCACTCTCTCCCTCCGGCAGATTCCTCTTCCGCATTGATACCAGTCAACGGGTCGGCCTTGCAAATTCACCCGCCAGCCTTGGTTCGGCCGTTAGAGGTCATCTTCATCGTCGTCCTCCTCTTCGGCGACGGCCGCACGGGCTTTCTGCGACTTGGAGCTGGCGGCAATTGAGAACTCCTTGAGCGCGTTGTCCGCGTCTTCGGTACCGAGCAGCGCAAAGCGCCGCATCTCGCCGCCAACAAGCGTCAGAACGTATTTTTCCCCAAAGGCGCCCACGTTGTCGGCGTCCGGATACACGACCAACGCTATCTTGTCCTTGAGAAAGTCCGGACCGAGCGCCGCGAGCCTGACCCCGTCCTTGTCGAGATGTTCAAACGGTATCAGCACCAGCGAGGTCTCTTTGCCGGCGACATTGGCAGGATCGAAAACGGTCGCGGCAAGCGGGGCGGTCGAACCCGGAAGTCTCGCGCCGATAAACGCATATCGTGGATCGCGCAGGCGCTCGTTGGTGAGGACCGCGACGCAATCCCCCGCCTTGGCGACGGCGTCTTCACCGGTTCGCAGCGTGCCGAGGATGACAAGGCCGCCCGCCTCGACCTTGGCAAAGGGCACCGTGTCTATTTTCTGCATGTCCTTCGAAAAGAGGTCGTAGCGGACCATTTGCAGATAGAAACGGCTGACGCTGGCGAAGACTCTGATCGGTTGAGTGACCCCGGAAAGCATCATGCGCAGGGCGGCGATATAGGCGACGAAGACGGCCCACTGCTCCTTTCCGGCCAGCGCCTGGCTCGCCATGTAATAGACCACGAGGCTGAGAATGACGGTTATGCCGATTTCGACGGCGAAGACGAGCTCGGTCAACACGCGCCGCCGCATGATGAAGGCGCGCGCGAGATCGTCCGCACTCTCCAGACTCTGAGCGACCTGATCGGGAGATCTCTCCTCGGCAAGCCTGCGCGTTTCGCTCCTAAAGTTCGTCTGGGCTTTCTCGCGGTCCTTGGCGGCTTGCACGGCACGCAGCGTAAGCGGGTAAAGAAAGAGAGCTGCGACGCCCACGGAGACCAGAATTAGGAACGTCAGCGGTGCATCGATCCAAAACAGGAAGAAGGCGGCGCCAATGCCGCCAATAACAGCGGTAATGGCATTGGCGAAACCGATGGCCGTGATGGCGCTGCGGCGGCACCCCATTGCTAGGGCGCCGAGACGATGTTCCTTGAACAGATGGGAAGCGACGGGGGCCCGCGGATCGGGGAGCCTCAGGGACGCGAGCGCCAATTCCTCAACTTTGAGGGCGAAGTGTGTCTCGGCGACGTTCAGGATTTGGCGGCGAGATAGATAATTGAATGCTGCGCTAATAATGAAGCACACGGACGAGAAAATCACGACAGCCCAGAGCCATTCGGGCTGGTCCTTCAAGTTCAACTCGAGATGGAGATAAGGCACGGTATAGGGCTTGGCGCTCTCCATCTGCTTGCCATACCAATAGACGGCGTAGATCGCGGCGCCCTGAGTTCCAATATGCACAAGGCTGAGGGTGAGAGCGGTGACGAGCTTCATCATGCGTCCGCGAAAGGCGGAAATGAGAAGCCGGATGACGAGGCTCGAATAGTTCCGGCCCTGTCTAAAGATGCGGGACAGAAAGACGTCCGGCTTGACGATGTCTCTCAAGGAGACGTCCTTTTGCATCAGATATCGTCCCGCCCCTGTGGCTGCCCGGCTTCGCGGCGCTCGTCAGACTGTCGCTCGAGTGCCCGACCCAAGCTGCTCTCGCGGCATGGCAAAGCCGTGGCAAGAGGCAGCCCTTGGCTAACTCGCCGCCTCGGCCGGGGCACGTTTGGCCTCGGTCTTAGCACACATTCCCCAAGCCGCATCAGCCCTTGAGTAGAGCAAAGAGATCGAGCCAGCGGCTGCTCACGGCAGCGACATCGAGCCCTGCGACGGCTGACCGCGCGCGCGACGCATAGGCCTGGCGCAGCACGGGATCCGACATCATGGCGTCGAGGGCCGCCGTCATGGCGCTCACGTCGTCGGGCGCCACGAGTATGCCGTGTACCCCGTTTGCCAGTATTTCGGCGGTAGCGCCGGGACAGGCGGTGGCGACGACAGGGAGCCCGCGGCCCAAGGCTTCGAGCAAGGCGTTGGGATAGCCTTCGAACCGAGACGGCAGCACGAACAGGCTTGCCTGGCTCAAGGCGGCGGCGCTGTCACGGGTGAGACCAGGAAGCCCAACTCGCGCCTCCAACCCGCTGGCCGAGCTGAGCCGGACCAAGGCCCCCCGATCCGGTCCCTCGCCGTAAATAACGAGCCGCCAATCGGGATGCTTGCCGGCTAAGGCGGCGAAGCTGCGCAGGAGCACGTCGAAGCCCTTTTGATGGGTCAGACGTCCGAGCGAGACGATCTCATGGACGTCCCCCTGCTCACGGTGGGGTGCGCCGGGGTCGAGCGCGACCGGGTTGGGAATGACATGAACAGGCCCACGGAAGCGGGCCGTCATCCATGCGGCAATAGCGTCGGTCTGGACCACGATCACGCTTGCCAAAGGGTATGACAGCCGGCGGGCCAGTTTGCGCAGGTGCCCCAGCCCGGGCCTGTCCGGCTGGTTGCGCTCGGAAATTGCGACCGGCACACCAAGCCCTTTGGCGGCCCAGAGCGCCACGACATTGGCCTCGGTCATGAACGCGACCACGACGTCGGGCCGGCGCTCCCGCAGCAGCGACCTTAGACGCGAAATTCGCGCGACGTTCTCGCCGAGCCTGGAGACGAGCCCGCGCGACGCAGCCGTTGCCGCAAGTCCAAGCACCGCCACGCCCGCCTCCAAGGCAAAGAAGGGCTCGGCACCGGTCGGCTCGAAGGTGGTTATGGTGACGTCATGGCCCTGCCTGACCCAGTCATTGGCCAAGAGACTGGCGACGCGTTCAGCGCCTCCCGGGCCAAGATTGGGAATGACGAAGAGAATGCGCACCGCTCACTCGCAGCGCAGGAGGCCAAGCCAGACCTCGATCGCCCGGTCGGCGTCATGGGCGCTGGCGCGCTCGCGCGCTTGCACCCCGAGCCGCCGGCGCAAGGTCTCGTCGCGGGCCAGGCGAATAATGGCATCAGCCGTGGCGCTCGCGTCCTCAACCGGAACGACAATCCCGGCGGCGCTGTCGCCGGTGCCAATCAGCTCGCACGGGCCGGGAGAGGCGTCCGACACGATGACCGGCAGCCCGCACGCCATGGCCTCGATCAGGGCGTTCGGCGTGCCCTCGAAACGCGAGGTCATGACGAAGAGCTCAGCGCCCCGAAGCAACGGAAAGGGATCGGAAACGTGACCCATCCAGTCAATGCCTCCATCGATGCCGAGCTTGGCCGCACGCGCCTTCAGATCGCCTTCCAGGGGACCGCCGCCGACAAGCACGAGACGCCAGACCGGCAGGGCCTCGGCGACCTTCGCCCAGGCAGCCAGGAGGACATCCAGGCCCTTCTGCTCGACCAAACGTCCGACGGTGACCACGGTCGGAGCGGCGTATTTTGCCACCTCGTCCGTGGAGGAATCCATCAAAGGATTGGGAAGAAAGGCGAGCTTGTCGCCCGGCACGAACGGCTCAAGCGCGGCGAGCGCGCCCTTGCTGTTGGCGGTCACCACGTCGGCATGCCGATAGACGAGGCGCCGCATCAACTCCACGCGCGGACGATGGCGCTGGAGGCGTGGGTCGTTGCGCTCCGAAATCACCGTGTGGATGTCGAGCCCGCGCGTGGCAAGGATCGTCATGATATTCGTCTGAGTGAGAAAAGAGAGAACGGCGTCAGGCTCGATGGTCTTGATCGTGCGCCGCAGCCAAGCCGAGATGCGCATCAGCTCGAAGGCGAAGGCGAGCGAGCTCGGCACTAGACGGCGGAACGACCGCAACCCCGCCCTCCCCGGCTTCGATGGTTGCGCCGGTGCGAGATCGCCGGCGTCGTCCTGTTCGAGGTTCATGGGGTCACGGTGGTTCCGCCGCGACCAGAAATGGCAGGTCACCCCCGGGTGGACCGGGTAGGCATCGGCGCGCTCGGTGAAGACGAGCAGATGCAGGTCGAGCCCGCGCTCGGCCAGCACCTCGACCGCATTGGCCACCACGCGCTGCGCCCCTCCCGGGCCGAGATGGGAGATCACCAGCGCGAGGCGCTTTTTGCCATGCCTCGGCGCGGCTTTAGGCGGCGGCACGCTGGGGCCGAGATCGGGAGACCTGTCAGTCTTGGCGGGATTGAGCATCGAACCCATGCACCCTAGGGTACTGTGACTTTGGCCGCGCGGGCCTCTTCTTCTTCGAGCACGCGCAAGAAGCGTTCGACCAGGACCGTCTCGGTGCGGGCGATGGCTTCGCGCGTGGCGCCGCCAATATGCGGTGTGATGAGGACGTTGCGGCCTGCACGCGCGGATGCCAGGAGTGGACTATGTGCTACGCCGCCGCGCTCCTCTCCGGCAAGCACATCAGTGGCCACGCCGAGAAGCTGCCCGCTTTCCACCGCCTCGGCCAGAGCCGCCTCGTCGACCAGCGAGCCCCGCGCGGTATTGATCAGCACGGCGCCGCGCTTCAGCTTGGTCATCGCGGCCCGGTCGATGAGATGGCGGTTCTGCGGCGTTGCCGTGACGTGCACTGAGACGACGTCTGAACTCTGCAGCAGGTCATCGAGAGAGACGGACGTGGCCGGCGGTCCAATCTTTTCCGGCATCTTGTCGTAAGCCACAACGTTCATGCCGAAGGAAGCGGCGTAGCCCGCAACCATGGCGCCGATGCGGCCATAGCCGATGGTGCCCAAGCGCTTGCCCTTGAGCTGCGCACCCCAGAACCGATCCCGGTCCCAGCCGCCGGCGAGCACATGGGCCGCGGCAGCCGGCGTATGGCGGATGAGCGCGAGCAACAAGCCAAAGCAATGCTCCGCCGTCGCCGATACATCCATGATCGCTTCCGGACAGTCGCGCAGGCTGACGACCCGCACCGACGCTGCGCGCGCCGCATCGAGGTCGATATGGTCGAGGCCGGTGGTAGCGGTCAGAATGAAGCGCAGCTTCGAGGCCGCGGCGAAAAGCGGCGCGTCAATGTGACGACAAAGCCGTACCATCAGCACGTCGCAATCGGCAATCTCGCCGGCAAGTGCGCGGTCGTCGAACGGGCCATAGACAATGCGGCCGAGCGCGCCAAGACTCCGCTTTGCCGCGTCAGCCAGATGCAGGGGCTCGGTGACGACGATCTTCATCGTGCCGATCTTCATCGTGCCGATCTTCATCGCGCCGCCTCGTCGTCGAGAGCGCCGCTCTCGATCAAGGCCTTGGCGATCATAAGATCGCCTGGCACGTCGATATTGATCGAGCGCTCCCAAGGCATCTCGTAGATTTCCGGATTGTCGCTTCGCAACAACCCGGTGCGCCTGAAGAACTCGGTGGTCACGAGATAGATGGCGCCGTTCCGCTGGTAGACCGTTTCCAGATCCTGCCGCAGCGTCGATTGCTCCGTGCCCTCTAAATAGGGCGTGCCGCGGCCCTCCTTGAACCGATACATGCCGCTCGGGTGGCGGATGCCCTCGGCCACGCACGCGCTGATGAGGGATTCACAGCCCGCGCGCTTGAACTGATCATAGGCGGCATCGATGTCGGCCGCGGTACGGAGCGGCGTGATCGGCTGGGCGACGAAGAGCGTGTCGGGAATATCGCGGCCGAGCGTCTGCCACACCTCGAGTGCATGGCTCACGGCCTCGGCCGTGGTCGAGTCGTCCTTGGCGATGGCCTCGGGCCGCTTGACCGCCAGGACGCTTTCGCTGTCGCGATAACGATCGAGAATATCGGAATCGTCGCTGGTTAGAATGATTCCAATCACCGAGCGAGCGCGCTCCAGTGCCGTCACCGTGTAATCGACCAGCGGCCTGCCCCCAATAAGCGCCTTGTTCTTCCCTGGGACACCCTTGGAGCCTGCGCGGGCGGGGATGATCGCGAGCATGAGGCAGATCACCGAGGTTCGAGGCTAAGAATTGATCGTCCTTAGCGCGGCTTGCGACAATACCGCCGTCTCATCAAGATAGTTCAGTGACTTCTCCAGCCGGATCGGCGCGGTCGCGAGGATGTCCGCGATGCGCGCCCCCGAGCGGCCATCGCCAAAAATCAGGGAGCGCGAATAGGTGCCGTGCGCGAGTTGAGTTTCGATCGCGCGGTAGATGGCGTCCGCGTCGTGCGGCACGTCGATGAGATGTCGCGCTCTTTCGCGTCCGCGCTGACGGCTGCCGATATTGACGGCCGGCGTGCCGAGAAAGGCCGCTTCACGCACGCCAGAGGATGAATTACCGACAATGCACGCCGCGTTCTTGATGAGCCGCGCGTAATCCTCCACGGCAAAGTTGCGGAAGAAATGCAGATAGTCGGGGTTATGGGTCTCGCGAAAGACGCGCAAGCCTTTGGCCACGTCGTCGGAGCCGGCATCGACATTCGGCCATAGCCATACCGCCTGCATGCCCTTCCGTCCGACGCGGTCGACAGCCTTCAACGTCGCCTCGATCTGCGCGAGACCAGCGCCATATTCGGTGGTGACGGGATGTTGAAGCACGACGATGAAGGGCTTCGCGGGATCGAGCTCGGCGCCAACGCCCCTGTAGCGCGTGAAGATGTCGGCCGGCAGCGATAAGTCAGTCTCGACGAGAACATCAATCGATGGACAGCCGGTGACATGAACCGTGTCCGATTGCTCGCCCATGCGAATCAGAAATTCACGCGCGCGCTCGGTAGCGGCAAAGTGAATGTGCGACAGCTTGGTGATGGCATGGCGTACATTCTCGTCGATCGAGCCGGTGACTTCGCCTCCTTGGGTGTGCGCGACGGGGATATTCATGTAGCCCGCGGCGATGGCGGTGGCGATGGTCTCGAACCGATCGGCGACGGTGAGCACGAGGTCAGGCTTCAGCGTCTCGAAATGCGTGGCAAGGTCGATGATGCCGAGGCCAACCGATTTCGCCATGGTGACGGGGGTCTCACCATCGATGATGGAATGCACGATCGCTTGCGGCTCGAAGCCATCGCCGCGGATTACGTCGATGACCTTGCCGAAGCGATAGAGCAGCGCCGAGGCGCCGACGATCAGCTGCAGCTCAAGATCAGGGTGATCCGCCGCCGCGCGCAAGAAGGTCTTGATGCGACCGTAGTTCGCGCGGCTATTGACGACAACGCAGACCTTACGCGGCTTCAAGCTCCATCCTCCATGAGATCGTTCCAGCGAAGGATGCGATCCGGCACCACATCGCGTGCAAGCCTTCGCCCGGAGATTAGCTCGATAGCGTCGGGTGGAATCCCCCCACCCGGCTTTCTCGACACGAGCATTTCGGGTCTAAGCACCGTACCTTCAGCAAGGGCGCGAACCGGCACAAGACTCTTGCCGAAAACCTCGCGGGTACCCAGCAATTTCTCAGCCATAGCATCCTTATCGACTGGATGTGAGTCCATTGTATCCAGCGCGTCGCGCATGCCGCAGACCAACTTCAACTCGTCGAAAATGAGCGAAGCTGGGACGTCGGGTCCGAACATCTCGCGATGGAAGGCGACGTGGACTTCAACCATGTCGGCGCCTCGAGCCAGAGCCGCGAGGGATGGGAATATGCTGCCGCTGTGATCGGAAAGTCCGACCGGACAAGCAAACGCCTCTCGAAGCTCATCGATCACATTCAGCCCGACGGCTTCGAGCGACGTTGGGTAGACGCTCGTGCATTGCATCAGACCGTATGGCGCGCCCTCGCCGCGAAAGAAGGCCACGGCGTCGGCGATCTCGGCCCTCTTGGCCATCCCCGTGCTGAACAATATTGGCGCACCGGTTGCCGCCATTGCGCGCAAAAGTTCGCGCGAGGCGAATTCGCCTGAGCCGATCTTCCAGGCGGCCATGCCAATCCGTTCCAACAGGTCCACCGCGGCGAGTGAAAAGGGCGAACTCAGGAATATCAGGCTGCGCTTGCGGGCATGGTCGGAGAGTCCCTGCCATTGCTCGGGCGTGAACTCCATCCGCGTCCAATATTGGTAACGCGTCTCGTCTTGCCGCGAGAAGCGCACCCGGAACGGCTCGTCCAGTGTCGATTCAGCCGCGGCGATGTGGGTTTGGAATTTGACCGCATCAGCGCCCGCCTCGGCGGCGGCGTCGATGAAGGCATGAGCCATGCCGAGCGAGCCATCATGGGCTTGGGCGACTTCGGCGACGATCAGGGCCGAGTGACCCGGTCCGACATGACGCCCAGCGATATTCAGATCATTCACCTGTCGACCCCAATTTGGCGCGGCTAATGCAGCGCCCACAGCCGAGGGTTGAGGCGCGTGAGGTGCGGAACCTGCGCCAGGATGCCGGCGTCGGCCCATTGGGCGAGCGGTTCACTGATCTCCTCCTGTTCGAGGCCCGGGAACTTTTGGATACTGCGCTCATTGCGCTTGGCGTCGGTCAGCGGCGACAACAATTTCTTGCCGGCACGCATGGCCTTGGCGAAGAAGCTGCTGCCGATGCCAATCTGAGCGAACCGCACCGGCCGGATGTCAAGTTTCTCCAACTCGTCGAGGATGCGGTCTGCCGCATAGGGCTCTTGCACGTTGGCGATGGAATTGCCGAGCCTCTCCCTCTGGGGCGCAAGACTTTCGCGAACCTCATCCTCCCCGAGTCCGCGAATCCGTTCGAGCCCCTTGGAGAGCTCGCTCGCGGTGGTCACCCATTCGCTCGCGCGATCCTGCTCGCCGACAAACTCGCTGTCGGCGTCCGGCACGTAGGAGAACACGGCGCGGTCGAGCAGCAGACCTTCCATGCCCGTGGTGCAGCCGGGATGCAGGACAGCGTCGGCGGCCAGCATCCAGTTGTTGGCGCTTCCTTCGAAGCGGACCTCGATGTTCAGTGGCTCGGCCCACTCCCGCCACACATCGTGATTCTCGACCGGGTGCGGGCGCACGACGATCTTTTCGACGGAGCCTGAGGCCGCAAGCTCGCCGAGCAGGCTCTTCAAGCCCTGCATCTGCCAGCGCTTGAAGCTCACATGGCGACGCATGAAATCCGCTTCCTCGCCCTCATGCAGCATGCCGCGCGAGATCAGCACGGCGACCGGGTCGGCGTCGCGCCGGAAGGGGTTGGGCCGGCCGAAATTGGTGTTGACCACGATGAAGCGGCCAAATGTCTCTCTAATGGCGTCGGCCTCACGCTCATATACGCGGCGCATCCCGGGCAGCAGGGTGTCGAAGCGAGGATTTCCGGTGATCGCAATCTTGCTCTCACCTTCTGGGCGATAGGTGCGGATGTGTTCGGCGTTTCGCTCGCCGGGGACGAGGAGCAGGTCGGTCAATTGCAGCGTGGTGTGACCGAGCTTCCGCCGGCAATAATCCCTTGGCTCCGCATAGACGACGCTTTCCTCGCACATATTGACGATGCGGTGGCCGTCACGGCGAAACCGCTCCAGCCGTTCGGCCTTCACGTCGGGGATGCTGGTCTCGACATAGATTCCGGGGGGATGGTTCAGCATGAAGGCGCGCGTGTCAGGATGAGCGCCCATCACCACGATCCAGCCGCGCTCAACCGCCCGCGCCGCGAGAAAGCTCTTACCGAGCAACTCGCGCGCCTTGGTCTCAACCGGCAGATAGAGCAACGGACGTGCGGTCACGTTGGCAACCTCGCGAAAATGCTGCGCCAAGAAACACGGTCTGCGGCTCGGCTTTGGTCGCTCATCCGATGACCAACATAGCCGATAGGCCCGGTGCGGCGGAGGGTCTGCCCACTATGCCGCTTTGACCGCCGCAGCCTGACCGCTGCCTGCTACGCCTTTGCCGCGCCTGACTCCGTCGCGCAGCTTTACCATGCCATAAACTGCCTCGATGACTGGCGTCTCGGTCTTGGTGAGCCTACTCATTTCCAGAATCGCTCCGATCAGGGCCTCGGTCTCGAGCGGCATGCCAGCTTCGAGGTCCTGGAGCATGGAGGTCTTGTGCTCTCCGACCTTCTCGGCGCCGATGACCCGCTCTTCGATGGTATGGCGAAAGCTGATGCCGAGCTTCGAGGCGACGACCTGTGCCTCGGTCATCATGGTCACGGCAAGTTGCCTTGTTTCGGGACATCGGCAGATGCCGGCCATGGTCGCGTGGGTCAGGACGCTGATCGGATTGAAGGCAAGACTGCCCCAGGCCTTGAGCCACAGCTCAGAGCGGATATCGGTAAGAACGCGCGATTTGAGCCCAGATTTGATCAGAGTCTCACTGACGAGCTTCACGTGCTCGGTCTCGCGACCGTCCAATTGGCCGAGAGGGAAGCGAATACCCTCGACATGATGGATGATTCCGGGCGCCGACACGGACGCGGCAGGGTAGGAAACGCAACCGATGATCCGATCTGCGTCGATCGTGTCGAACAGGACGCCAGTCGGGTCCAGGCTTTGCAGGCGTTTGCCCTCAAAGCTGCCTCCCGCTTTCTCGAAATACCACCACGGGATGCCGTTCTGCACGGTCATGACCATGGTCTTGGGTCCGAGCAGGTGTTCGATGTCCTTGGTGGCGGCCTCAAGGTCGTAAGCCTTGACCGCAAGCACGACGAGATCCTGCTTGCCAGCCTCCGCTGCCGTCTCGCACGCAGTAACTTTCGCCTTGAGGACGCTGCCATCGTCCCAATGGAGCTCAAGCCCATTGGCCCTGATGGCGGAAAGGTGGGCGCCGCGGTCGATCACCGACACGACCTCTCCCGCACCAGCAAGCTTCACCGCGAGAAGACCGCCAATCGCACCGGCACCAATGACGCAGATTCTCATAGAACCCCCTCGTAGCTCACCAAGGTGCTCAAACCCCCTGTGGTCATGAACGGCCCCGTTTCTCGAATGCTTTGTGACGGTTAGGCCACGCTGCCCAGAAACTTGTTGCAGGCGAACCTTCTAGAGTTATTTGACCGCTCAGCCGCATTATATTGCCGCGGCACAAGGGGGCAAGTAAGGCAAGGCCTACCCCCTTGAGAGGCAAACCGAAATAACGGCGAGAACAAGGCAAGTACCGGTCATGAGCGCGAACCCGTCGCCCGCCACAGCTGGTCAATCGAGCGAAGCCGCCCCTTCCCGGCCGGCCAGGACGATGATCACCGCCAAGGACGTTTACGAGGTGCCGCGATTGGCGGTGCAGGGCGTGCTTGCCTGGGCCTTGCCGGAATCGTCCTGGTGGTCGCTCTCACGCCGGTTCGGCGAGATCAACGCGGCGACGCATCCCTCGCGGACGGCGCGCGAGACCGCGGACATCGCCGCAGCTGTTGCCGGCACGCCTCTCGCGGGCCTGGCGCGCCGCATCGCCGCAGAGAACTGGGCCAATCGCTACGAGGAGAGGTTCCACTATATGCGCGCCTGGCGTCCGGGAGGCTGGACGCCAGAGATCAAAGTTGTTGGCGCCGGTCATGTCCAGGCGGCGCTGAGCAAAGGCGGCGGCACCATCTTTTGGGCCGGGAATTTCAGCTTCAACGACCTCGTTACCAAGATGGCCTGGCACCAATTGGGGCTTGCGGTTTGGCACTTCAGCCGGCCGATCCATGGCTTCTCAACCACGGAGTTCGGCGTTCGCTATCTCAACGCGGTGCGCCGGGGCATCGAGGATCGGTTTCTCGGCAAGCGGCTGATGGCCGAGGAGCACGAGACCGCCGACGCCTTGGAGCGGCTGCGCCAATGCCTAAAGGCGAATGGATCGATCTCGATCACGGTGGGCAATAAGGGCCGCCGCACGGCAAGCGCGGCCTTTCTCGGTGGCCGGATCAAGCTCGCGACAGGACCGCTGGCCATGGCGCGCTCGGCCGGCGCGGTGCTGCTTCCGACCTACACCTTGCGCCGGGCGCCCGGCAAATTCGAGGTCACGATCGGGGCTCCCCTCGAGCTGTCCGAAGCTGCTGACGGGACCGTCGATTACGCCGCCGCGGTGCAGGCCTATGCGGACGCCCTGACCCCGTTCGTGCTTCGCGATCCCGGGCAGTGGCGTGGGTGGAAATACACCTCGGCATCGTAGCGAGGGATTGCTCGTCTCAAGTCGCTGACGCCGCCTCGGCGCCGCCATAGGAGGCAGTACCATGGGGGAAGGCGTTGCAATTGTGCCGCGGCAGGGCGTAACGCCTCTCCTCTGCCAAGGGCACGGCGATATCGCGGGCCTCGACGGCGAAAGCCATCGGGCACCCGGCAGCAGCCACGGCGCGCTCGGTTTCCGGCGAGAACGACGCTGCCAGCCCGTGCGGATAGCAATAGCCCCACTCGCGGCTACCGCCGTTCAGCTCCACAAACTCGCAGGAGAGCTCGACTTCCTCCCGCTGCCGTTGTGGTGACAGCTCGGCCGAGACCGCATGGGTATGACTGTGCGGGCCCACCCCCATGCCGGCGCGGCTCAGCTCACGCAGGGCCTGTTGGTCGAGATAGAAGTCTTGCCAGGGCGGGGGCGAGCCGGCAAAGGCATGGGCGAGCAGCGCATCGAGAACCGCCCCCCTCTCCTCGCCGGACAAGTCCCAGTTGAACAGGCGCTTCACGAACTTGGTTGCGTCATCCGAAACCTGTCCAGCGTAGTGCGGGCTGCCTTCGCGTCGTGTCTCCGCTGGGGGCAGGAGTTCCGCTGCGTTGGTCTCAAGCCAAGCGAGAACGCCGGCGCCGCCCAGATGACCTAGCACCAGATGCACCTTATGCACGTCGAGAATACGCCCGGTGACCGCAGGACCCGAGGACACGTAAAACAGGCCGAACAGCCCCCGCGCCTTAAGCGCGGGGAGCACAAAATCGATGTGGTCGCGTAAGCCGTCGTCGAAGGTGAGCAGCACGCCGCTCGGCGCAGGGCCCCCTGCCGTCCAGGCGGCAAAGGCGTCGCGGCTAACGAAGCCGTGGACGGTCGCGAAATCCTCGAGCTGGCGCTCAAAATCCGCAAGGCTCAAATAGGGAAAGTGCGGCAGGCCTTCCGCCCCGGGCCGCACATAATGGTACATCACCGGCTTCATGCCGCTTGCGGGCTCCGTCATTGCTGAAAAATGTTGCGCAGCGTTCCAACGCCGTCAATCGTCACTTCGACCGTGTTCGACGCCTCCTTCATGGCGCCTACCCCGATCGAGGTTCCGCAGGCGATCACGTCGCCTGGCAGCAGCGTCATGTCCCGCGAGATCAGGCTGACCAGCTTCGCCGGCGGAAATACCATGTCGCTCACCGGATAGTCCTGCCGCACCTCGCCGTTGAGGACGGTTTTGATACGCAGCACCATCGGATCGAGATCCGTTGCGATCACCGGACCGAACACACCGAAACCGTCGAAGCTCTTGGCCCGCGTCCATTGCGCAAACGTCGGATCCTTGCCGATGATCTCTGCGGCCGTAACGTCGTTGATGCAGGTGTAGCCGAAAATGTGATCCTCGGCCTCGTCCTCCCTGATGTCCGAGCAGCGTTTGCCGATGACGATGCCGAGCTCGCCCTCATAGACCACTTTGCCGTCATATGATTTCGGCCGGCGAATGGTCTCGCCCTGGCCGAGAAAGGCGCTTGGCGCCTTAAGAAGATAAAGCGGCTCATCGGGTGGCTGAGACCCGAGCTTGGCCGCAAGGGCACCGAAATTGTTCCACAGACATATCATCTTGCTCGGATCGCAGGGCGTGCGGACGCTTACGCCGGAGAGCGGCACGGACTCTTTCGTGGGAGCCTGATCCCCGAACATATCGCCGTCGAAAATCGCGATCGTGCCATCCCGCAATGTGCCGAAGCCCTGCTGGCCGTCGCGCTCGAATCTCAGCCAATGCGCCATAGATGCCCTCGGTTCGTGCGGCTTGCAAGCGCCCACACTATCGCGCGTGTCGTCGTCGTAGTAGTCCCGAAAGGCACATTGCCGGGGCGCCGCCCACCGGATGCCTGTTGGCGATGAGGCGCCGCCGGCTCCCACCCAAGGCCTCAAGCCGCAGAATGCCGCGTTGGCTGGGGGGTGCGGGGCGGTGCGAGCTGTCCTTGTGCCGCCGATCGGGGTAAAGTCCCCCGATGCTTCAGGGGGTTTTCAGTAGGCGTAACGTTCCGCCGCGGGATACGGACACGCTCGTTCCGCATCTGTTGGGTCACATCGAGAAATCAGGCCCGATCCGCTGCCCGCTTCTGCTCATTTCTCAGATTTCGCGGTCGGGAGGCACCTGGCTCAGCCAGCTATTGGATCATCACCCGCAAGTCTGGGCGCATCCGCTGGAATTGAGGTTCGGTGATTCACGCCGGAAATGGCAATGGCCAGACCTGTCCGCCGCAACCGATTTGGACGACGTCTGGAGCCTCCTTCGTTATGCCAAGGTCGACGAAAGACTCGGAAGCGGCGTCTATGCCAAGGGAACCGACGAAACGCACCCGATGCTTTTCCGTGCGGATGTCCAGCACAAGCTGTTTCTGAAACTGGCCGCAGAGCACAAGCCATCGACCGATCGGGAATGGCTCGACATCTATTTCACGTCATTCTTCAACGCATGGCTCGATCACCAGCGGCGCTATGGCGCCAAGCGGTATGTCACCGCGTTCGCATCCATGCTGGCTCTGGCGCCATCGGGCATGGCGCGATTCCGTCAGGCCTATCCGGACGGCTGGCTGATAAGCGTCATCCGCGAACCTTTGGCCTGGTATTCCTCGGTGAAGCAACGCTCCTCCGGGCGCAATGAGCGGAAGAGTTCGGTGAAGCCTCATTATTACGGTCCAGACGCCGCCGAAACCGCCTATGTCGATAATATTCGTGCCATGCACGAGAACGGCAGGCTGTTCGGAGAGCAATTCATCCTTGTGGATTATCAGCGATTGGCCTCCGACACCGAGGCCGTCATGCGCACCCTGGCCGCCCGGGTCGGGTTGGAATGGGACCCCGTTCTAACGCATCAGACTTTCAACGGCATGCCCATCAAACCAAATACGTCCTTCCCCCACCAAGCTGGCGAGACCGCCGAGTCCATCTTGACCGAAGAGGACGTGGCTCGGATCAGCAATGGGCCAATGATGGCAGCCTATCTGGCGGCGCGGCCTCAGGCTTGAGCCGGCACCGTATCGGGACGCCGTCCGTTAAGAGTGTCCCTGACGAACCTGGCAGTCTCCTCCAAGCTCTCATTGAACACGTCGCTGTGGTTCGATCCGAGCACCGTGTACTGCATGCTGCCGAGATTGTTGGGCCAGAATGCCGTGTCGGCCAGGGTCTCCTCCGCTCTGATCGAGCTTACGAGAAGCGTGGCGCCACCCGAGTATGGGCGAGGCTGGTGATGGTAGAGCGCCGCGCGGAACTGGAGTGAGATCTTTAAGATTCGCTCAGCCGTGTAAGAACGCTGATCCGGCGGAACCTCCTCCATCTGCTCCACGCGTCGTTCGATCATATCGCGGTGCAGTTCCATCTTCTTTTGCGGCATCTTGGCAGGATCCAGGTCCACCGTCGTCGCTTCGCCTTTGCCGTCTCGGCGAAAGAGGCCAACAATCCGCGCAGCAAGACTCAGCGTTGATGCCTTCTTTGCTGCACGCTGCTTCTTCTGCTTCACCTTGATTGGCGGCTTGATCCGGGGAGGCATCGGCGTTGGATCGAGCAAGATGAGGCAACCGATGGTGTGGCCCGCCTCCTCAAGGTGCTTGCACATCTCGACCGCGATGAATGACCCGGCGCAGATTGCCGCAATATGATAGGGGCCGACAGGCTGAATTGACCGAATTGCTTCGGCGTAGACTGCGGCGATTTGTTCCACGGTGACGGCTTCATCGGCGCTTTCGAGTGGCGTGCGGCCATCGAGCCCCGGAGCTTGGAACAGATAAACCGGCCGCTCCTTCCCGATAATTTCGGCGAAGGCCGGCCGAAAGAACGCAAAGCCTTTTCCGCCATGCACCATGAACAGCGGCGGCTTCGAGCCGCCCGCGGCGCCCAGGATAAGACAAGTGGGAAGCTCTGGCGCCGCACCGCCGTCTTGCGCCAGCACGCTCGCTTGCTGGGCAACTGTCGATAGGCGGATAATGTCGGATGGCGTAAAGCGCACCCCGAATGTCGCTTCGATTTCCGCGGCCAGCGTCGTTGCGGCGAATGAATCTCCGCCCAGCTCAAAAAAGTCGTCGGAAACCCCGACGGCGTCGATGCCAAACACCTCCTGCCAAATGGCGGCGAGCTTCCGTTCCGGCTCGGTTTGGGGCGCTCGGTACTCGGTCGAGACGTCGAGATCCGCCCGTCGCACCGTCTGCTGTGCGGCAACATCGTCCAAACGCCGTTGCTCCTTTGCCCCGCTGGCAGCTAATTGTGTGTCTCGCGCCACCCGACCCCCCAAGTTATGGCAGGCCCGGCCATTAGACCGCCGCCTCTGGCTTGCGGCAAGAGGCTTTAGTTTTGCGCAACTCTCTGGCCCATTGGCAACACGATGGGATCACGTAGTCGCGGGGTATTGCTCTGGCAAAATAGTGACCTTCTGCATCAGATGCGCGATGAATCAGATGTGCTGGAATCTCGCTCACGGCATTGTTCCACGAGCGACATCAAGCCGGGAACGTTGTCGACCACGCCTTTGTCCTGGGCGTATCCATAGAGGTCCAGAAGATGTGTCCGTTCGCGCCCATCGAGATTGATGCTCTCCATCAGGCGCTGATTAAAGGCTTGATCGAGGAAGATTTCGGGAATGTAGCCGGCCGTCGCGAGAAACATGGCTTTGGTTCGAACGCATTTGCCACAAACACCGCAATTAGAAGGAATGACTTCGTGCCTTCGGCAGAACGACAGGAACGGCAGACCGATTTCACCTGCCGCAATTGCCGCGAGTTTTTCCACGCGGCCGATTTCGTGCATGGTCCGCATGGTGAAATCCGATCCGGCAAAATACGGCTTGGTGACGTGATTGGTGCCCCAGGGAAACGTCACCATGTCCTGAGCCGGAGTTCTGTCAGCGGCCAGCGTGCCCGCTTCGAAGAGATCGCTCACGAGAAAAAGACAGGCCGCAAGGGTGAAGCCGTGGGTCAACACTTGCGGCTTGTGGTTCGCGTTGGTGCGGACGATGAACCGTTGATAGTTTAAGCGTTCGAGCAGCGGGTCGGTCTTGGCGATCAACCTGGCGAAGCTCTCCGGCTCGGACTTGTCGCGGTAATCGAGTCCCTCCACAGTCAGGGCGTATCCGCGATTTTTGGGATCGGCAAGTTGCAGAATCGAATAGGTCGAGTCCACCCCACCAGAATACAAATCTGCGCGCGGTAACCGGGTCCTGGCAATCCTCGACCATTCTCCCCTGCCGCTCACCTTGATTGATCGGTACCTGCTCGGAACCCACATTTCCCAAATTCGGCTCAGTCGCTCCGCATTCGCCGCGACCTCAGGATCGATGGGCCGATTTATTTGAAGGTTGAATCCTTCCGCCATCGCGCGGGAGAGGAGGGCCCAGACGGCAAAGCTTGCGTCTGCTTCGGGCGGCATCTCGACACCCTCGACAATAAAATCGAGGCTGATGTCGTCGCCTTCAACTTTGAACGCGTTTTCATTTTGAGTGACGTCGAAACCGATCGTTTCGGGCCGCGGTGTCCGCGACTTTTTAGTCCGGCGCGACTTTCCCGGACGGGTCGGCGTGCCGTTCTGCTTTTTCAAACCAAGCCAATTCAAGGGATTCATTTGTAACCTTGCTCTAAGCCAGGGCCGTTAAGTCTATGTCACCGCTGATCGTGGCTGCCGCGGGTGCGCCACCCATTCAAGCGTGCTCAAGCTGATTGCGAAGCTCAGAGCGAAGAACCTTGCCATTGGCGTTGCGCGGCAGGTCGTGCACGAAGACGAATTTGCGCGGCCTCTTGTCCGGCGGAAGCCGGGTGCGGCAATGGGCGTCGAGCGCGGCTTCGGTCAAATTACTGGAGGCCACCACGAAGGCCGCGATCTCCTCGCCCTCCGGCAATTTGGTAAACCCCACGACGGCGACGTCCTGCACCCCCTCACATTCTGCTACGACAAGCTCAACCTCCGAAGGGTGTACATTGGCGCCACCGCGGATGATGAGGTCGGAGGTGCGCCCCAAGAGATGCAGGAAACCATCAACGTCGATCGCGCCGATATCGCCTGGATAGGCCCAACCGCCTTTGAAGCTATCCCCCGATCCGCTCGTGTCGCCATAAAGGCTCCGCGCCATGCCCGGCGAGCGCAGGCGGATAACGCCACCTTCCCCGGGCGGCAAAACCTCGTCATCGTCGTTCACCATTTGCATAACCACATGCGGCAAGACTCGGCCCACCGTGTCGGCCCGCGCCTCAAGCTCTGGTCCAGAAAGCGCACTGATGCGGCCGCAATTGGTCGAGCCATAGACTTGGGCGAAATTGTCGCATAGCGACCTCTTGGCCCTCATTTTCTCCGCGGGTGACATCGGAGCGCCAAAACAATAGAGCGCCTCAAGCTTGGGGAATGCCGGTGCCGAGGCGTCGCCAAATAGCTCAAACAGGTTGCGAATGATGGTCGGGACGGCGCAAAGCGCGCTTGCGTGCCCGGCCAGTATGGTCTCGGCCAGTTGCTCGGCCGAGAACAGCAGCGGATAGAAGTAGACGGCCGAGCCCTGAAGCAGCGCCGAGAAGGCGTGGGTGCGGGAGGCGGAGAATGACAAAGGCAGCGGAAGCAGCAAAGGCCCTTCAAGCCGCTCCGTATCGATTATTGAACGCAACAGCATCCGCTCATGCTCGATCACGATGCCTTTCGGGCGCGCGGTGGTACCCGAGGTGAGCGAGATAAACGCGGCCGGCGCTTGGCGCCGACCCGCCCAGACGGGGCTCACGTCGTGCCTGGCGATGAGTTCGGCCCATGAGTCATCGACGAAGATCGACTGGTATCCGGTAGCCGGCACTTTCCGGTCCTCGACGATGGCCGCGAGGTCGAATTCATGCGCGAGCCGAGTCCTTTCCGCCGCATTGGTCCTAAAATCCATGGGAACGGCCGTCGCGCCCAACATCCAGAGCGCGATCATCAAAACGAGGTATTCGGCGTTATCGCGCAGGCAGATGCCGACATTTGTTTCCGCCGCGACGCCACGCGCGCGCAGTTCTCGCGCCGTCCGCGCGGATCGCGCGACGAGTTGTCCAAAAGATAGATTAAGGTGCGGCGAGATGGTTGCTTGGCGGTCCGGCCACCGGTTCGCCAGCCCCACAAAAACATCGGCTAAATTTACAGAATTCAACTCTGGCTCCCCGCGCCATCCGTCGATCAACTTCGAGGCGTGCCCGGCCCACACGCGCCTTCTCATAGCAGAGCGCCGCCGCAAAGGTCGAGGGCATTGACGGGGGGCCCCATACCGGCTGTACGAGTCCCACGCGACGATATAGTTGTGGTCTCTCCGGCGCCCTGCGTCACCACGGAATGACGGGCGAATGCCATTTTCAGATCTTCAACACGAGATTCTCGATCAGGATATGTGCACGCGTTGCGGCGCCTGCGTCGCGGTTTGTCCGCCCGGGTGGCTGGCTATCGGCGACAACAGCACGCCGGTTCCCGCGATCAAGCTTGAAGCGATGGAATGCGGCGAGTGCTCGCTGTGCTTGGACGTTTGCCCGGGGAAGGACACCGGAACCCCAAGATCAGAGATCAATATTTTCGGCCGGAGCCGCACGCCGGCCGAGCGCTGGACCGGGATCTTCCGCCAGAGCCTCGTCCTCGCCTCCACCGATCCAAAGGTGCTCGCGGGCGCGGCCGCCGGCGGCGCGGGGACTACGCTGATGCTCACCGCATTGCGGTCCGGGCTGGCCGACGCCGTCATCGTCGTGGGGCGAGATGCCAACCGGCCCTGGGTGCCCGCGGCACTGATCACCGACAGCGAAGACGAGGTGATTCGTTGCGGTCAGACGAGCTATTGCCTGACACCCAATCTGCAGCTGCTCCGCGACCCCCGCTTTTCGCGCATCGCGGTGGTGGGAGTACCGTGCGAGATTCAGGCCGTGCGCAAGATGAAGAACCTGGTGCCGCTACCGGAGGTTGCCGAAAAAATCGTGCTGGCGGTGGAGATAGCCTGCGCCTCGAGCACCATGCTCGCAGGCACCGAGCATCTCATCACCGAGAAGCTCGGCGTCGCGCTCGAAGACGTGGTCGAGATGCGCTACCGCGATGGCGAATATCCCGGCGAGTTCGCCGTGAAGACACGCGACGGCCAACGGCGATCGCTGCCTTTCTTCGAGGTTGTCGACGAGTTCAAGCGCTTCAAGACGCACCGCTGTCTCGTCTGCGGCGATTGGTGGTCTGGCCTCGCCGACGTCTCCATTTCCGACGGCGATCCCAACATTTATGCCAGCAGTCAAAGCGGGGCAAAGCCGCCCCGGCAATCGATCGTGATGACGCGAACCGCGGAAGGCGAGGAAATCGTGCAAGCGGCGGTTCGACTCGGCCTCGCCTCCGTCACACCCAGGGCCTTTGTCAGCGAGGAGAATCTTGGGCTGCAACGGAAGCGTTTCCGCTACGCCTCCTTTGCCGAGGCGATGCCTGACCGGGTTCCCTTGGCCCCTGTCGACTATCAGGAGACCGAGACGCTTCTGACCGACACGGAAGTCATCGACCGCATGTCGTCCCACATGCGGATCATGCCGAGCCGTCCGGAGACAGCCGGCCGGCGTGAAAAGGCGCCGGTGACGGTCGGGCTCAATCTCGCCAGTGCCCGCGAGATCGTATGGCGTCCGCCGGGAGACAAGGCCATCGCGCAACGCGCCGCCTTCGCCGCGGCTCTCTCGGATGGCACCAGCGCGCTCAATAATGTTCCCCACTCCGACGACATCGAAGGCAATCTCGGCATCCTGCGTCAACTCGGAGCCGACATCTGGGAGGCCGCAGATACCTCCTATGTGATCGGAGGCCGGGGTTTGCGTGGCCTGAGACTGTCGCAGAAGGGATTGACCTTGAGCCCGGGCAATTCCGCGACGACGGCGCGCATCCTCATGGGCCTCCTTGCAGGCACCCCCGGCGGCGAATTCCGCATCGACGGCAACGAGCTGTTGCGCCAGCGCCCGATGGCGTGGATCGTCGAGCCGCTGCGCCAGGCGGGAGCTGATATCATCTACGAAGCCGAGCAGGGGCGTTTGCCGACCTTCATTCGCGGATCGAGGCTTGGCGCCATCGACCATCAAGTTGACGTCTTCAGCGCTCAACCGGTGTCGGCCTTGCTCTTTGCCGGGCTGCAAAGCAGCGGCGAAACGGTGATCAAGCGCCGCGCCAAGGCGCGGGACCATACCGAGCGCTTGCTCCGTCACCTGGGAGTCGCCATCGACGAGACGGAGATGGCTGTGCGTATGGCGCCGCCGGACCGGCTTCCCGCGTTCGACCTCACGCTTCCCGGCGATATTTCGACCGCTTCGTTCCCGATCGCCTGCATCGTTGCCAGTCCACTTCCCCGGCGCCTCGTGATCGAGGATGTCGGCATCAACGAGACGCGAAGCGGCTTCATTCGCACGCTCCAGGCAATGGGTGCGAGCATCGAGATTGAGCCTACGGAAGTGCGAGGCAACGAGCCGGTCGGCAGGATCGTCGTTGAATCCGGTCGCCCGCTCCGCGGCATCGAGGTCGGCGGCGCGTCGCTCGTCCAGAGCATGATCGACGAGCTTCCCCTGCTTGCCGCGCTCGCAGCCAGGGCCGAGGGCCCAACCGTCATCCGCGATGCGCAAGAGCTCAAGGACAAGGATACCGACCGCATTGCGACCACGGTCGCCGCGCTTCGCCCATTCGGCGTGAAGGTCGAGGGTCGCGCGGACGGCTTCGTCATCGAACCATCCGCGCTTTCGGGCGCGAAATCGCTGGTGCTGCCGCCGGACCATCGCGTTATCTTCGCTGCGATGACCTTGGCAAGCTCGCTGGAGGAACCGACGACCATGTCCGGCTGGGAGCGGGTCAGCGTGTCCTTCCCCGGCTGCTTGGAGCTCCTCGCTCGCCTCGCCTCCGTCTCGCATTTCGAAACGTTGTGATCCCGCGGAGCCCGGCGATGGAGGCGGTCAAGACGATCATCATCACCGGGGGCGGAGGTCACCTCGGCCGGTCCGTGGCGCGCTGGTGGACCAAACCCGGCTCCCATCTTGTGTTGATCGACAAAGACGCGGACAGGCTGGAGAATGCGCGGGCCGATATCGACGCGCGCGGCGCGGAGCTGACCACCATCGCGGCGGATGTCGCCGCGCCGGACGCCCTCAAGGCAATCGCGGCGTCGCTGCCGGAGTCTCTGTGGCTCAGTCCGCCGTCGCTCGTGCTGGCACACGCGCTCTCAGGCAAAGGCGCCGGGGGGAGATCGGCGCGATTGGGCGGTTTGGATCGCGGCCACTGGCGGGAAGTGCTCGACGTCAACCTCACCTCGATCGTGTTCACGATCGAGACCTTCCTGCCCTTTATGAAGCGGGCCCGAGGTGGTCGCATCGTCCTCGTCTCGTCCACTGCCGGGCTGTCTGCATCGCCGACAGCGGCGCTGTCCTACTCCGTGTCCAAGGCGGCCGTCGCGGCACTGCCTCGCCTGCTCGCGCTCGAGCTCGGCTTGTCGCAGGTGCTGATCAATGCGGTCGCGCCGGGCAAGTTCTTCAACCCGGACTGGCCCGACGATCCCGACAAGGTCAAGCGCTACGAGCGGAGCGTTCCCTTGGGCAGACTTGCATCGGCCGACGAGGTCGCCGCGCTGATCGGCTTTCTGAGCTCAAGCGCCAACAGCTATGTGACCGGTCAAATCATCCTCCAGGACGGCGGACGCCTCTCGGCGTTGCCGACGGTTGAACAGTCGTGAGCGCTGCACCTGCCATCACCTTGCCGCTTCTCGATCTTGCTTTCGCGCTCCCCGACCATCTGCTGCTCGGAGCCGGCGCGCTTCATGGCTTGCCGCAGCGGTCGGACATCGAAAACATCCTCATCCTCGGCATGGGGACCGGCAGAACCGCCGGTCAGGTCGTGCGCGCCGTCGGCGCGGCCACGATGAAGGTGCCGATCCTGGTCGAGAGCTCCTACGAGATTCCCGGCTGCATTGGCAGCCGGTCGCTCGTCTTTGCCGTGTCCGGGTCGGGCAAAACCGACGAGGTCAATCATGCTGCTGCGGCTGCGGTCGCGCGCGGCGCGCGGCTCGTCGCGATCAGCGCGGGAGGTTGGTTGACCGACTTTGCCGAGGAGTGCGGCGCCGCCATCGTCCGCATCCCGCCGGAGATCCAGCCGGCGCGCGCCACCTTCGGCGTGGTGGTCGCCGCGCTGCTGGCGACGCTGCAGCAGGTTGGCTTTCTGCCCGAGGCGAGGCATTGGCTCGACAGCGCCGCCGCGCAATTGCGCCGGCGCCGCGACGAGTATTGCCGGGACGGCAACGCCGCCGAGCGGCTGGCGTCACTCTTGGTGGGACGGCATGTGCTTTGTCAGGGCGACGCGCCGATCGGGGCGACGGCGGCCGAACGCTGGAAAGCGCAGATCAATCAGAATGCGAGACAACCCGCTTCAACGTCAGAACAGCCTAACGCCAGCCATAATGAAGCCGTCGCCTGGGATTGCCGCAACGACCTCACCCTGGAGCGCGATGCCGCGATGCTGTTGCGACATGGGTATGAAGATCCGCGGGTGAGCCAGCGCATCGATCTCCTCGCGCAATATTTGCACGGCAAGGTTCCGGTGCATTCGGTTCGCGGCGAAGGCGATACACCCCTCGCCGTGCTGATGGATCTGGTAATGATCGGAGATGTCACGTCGCTCCATCTTGCCGCCTTGAACGGCGTCGACCCGCGCTCCGTGCCGTTCATCTCCCACACCGTGAAGGAAGGCCTGGAACCGCCCAGGGGCTTGAAAGGCACCGCCGGGTCTTGAGATGCTGTCTCGCCCCGATGGCGTGACCTACATGGCTGAGGGATCGACGCCACCGCCGGCGATCCGGCCCGCAATAAGCCAATCGGCATAGGCGGCGGGAACGGCGTTCCGGAGCTTGTTGTCGAACAACTCTACGTCGGCCTCGTCATAGAGGCCGCGCCAGCGCCCGGACTGGCCCTTGTTCAAGAGCCGCAACGCGCCGCCTTCGAAATTCTTCGCCATCTCCGGAATCAGCACGGCTGCGTCCTTGCGCATGGAGGCAAAACTCGCCGAGCCCGCCATTCGGCTCAACTCGGCGTCGGCAACATCGAGGTCGAGGAAGTCCGCGATCCGCCGCATCTCGCCGATCAGGTCGGCCTGTAGATCGTCGTAATGCACGAACAGCAGATTGCTGTGCTGGCGCGCATCCCAAAAACTCCGTTCATAGGCGAAGTACGAGAGGTAAGGCGTCCCGTCATCCTGGCCGTCGATGGCGCCGGTGGTCAGCCAGTTGTGGAAATGAATGGCAGGGTCTGGATCGACCCTGGGATAGGGCCGGCGCAAGCTCGGCTCGGCCCGGCCGATGGCGTCCATCCGCTCCAATGCCTCGGGGCGAAAGCCGGTGCAGTGATTGTGGTAGGACATGCACACATCGCGGCCATCCCGCACCACGTGGATGTATTTGACCTGGTCGAAATGCGGGATGCCGTCGAAGGGCACATGCGTCTTGACCGAGCGGCGGTGCCGCTGCGCCTCGAAATCTTCGACCAGCGTCTCGATAGGGCGCCGGTTGACCTCCCACCACGGAAAGGTCCGATCGAGCGCAACAGGTTCAACGGAGCGGAAGATCAGCAGGCTCAGGATGCGCTGCATCCAGGTCGTGCCGCTCTTGGGATAGGTGGCAACGATAACGTCGTCAGGACGCGGGCGGAAGGCGCGCCAGCGATCGCTGTCGATCAGCCACGTGCAGTACCGCTTTTCCACCAACCAACCCTCCGCGCCCCAGGGAACGAGCCACACCCCGATACCAACGGTGCCCCCACTGAGCAAGTGGAGCCGTGGACGGCTCGGCAGACACCCGGGGAGCACGGACGCTGCCCTTGCAGGAGGCCGTCGGCCTGGTCGGGGTGACAACCTGGTTTGCCTAATTGGCGGATTTAGCGGAGCCCTCGTGGTTAGCGCTCGTCGGATCGCCACTCCCCGAGGTCCCCCACTTCTTCTTCTGGGCCGCTTTATTGGATTTGGTCTGCTGCTTGATTCTGCGAGCTTCGCTCAGCTCGGCCAAATGCTGCTCCAGGCATTCGCCGATATCACCCTTCGCGGCGAACACTTCCTTGCAAAACCTCTTCTTGTCGTCCCGGCACTCACTTTTAGCCATCGCGGTTATGGGCACCAAGGCAATCACCAGTGCCATTATCAATCTCATCACCATTCACTCCCCGAGCCATGCGGCTCCTAATGCAAACCTTCGAAGTCAACGAAGGAGTTTCTGATTAGTACGAATAAGGGGCGCCACCATAAGCCTTCGCTGGTCCGAAGGACGCGATCGCGCCATCG
>JBBQKN010000020.1:0-64102 GCA_038326945.1 Hyphomicrobiales bacterium | reverse complement strand
ACTATCAGGCCTATGTGGCGATGCGGACGATCGGCGAGGCCGTGACCCGCAAGCACGGCGCCCCATTTTCCGAGGTTGCCGCCTTCGTCCATAGCGACCAGCTTCAGCTCGCGCCCTTCAAGGGCATCAAGCAGCAATATCGTCCCTGGGATGGGCAGTTCAGGCAGCCTTTGCTCATTGCCACCGACAAGGTCCCGGTCTCGGTCTCGCCGCAAAAGGGCTTCCCCCATGCGAGCCATCCCGACATGGAGGTCGACACGCTCGGCATCGACCAGCCTGACAGTAAGTGCAAGATGTAAGCGGGACCCGCAGCCAGCGCCGTCAGCGCTCCGCGGTGGGAGCCTCGATCGGATTGCCGCTCTCGTCCAAAAGCGGGACATTGTACTCCCGCAGCATGTCGTAGATGTCCCCCTGATTCTCGGCGATAAGCTTGTTGAGCGCGTGTTTCCACTCCGGCTCGTTCGGGCGCACTCCCATGGTAATGCCATAGACCGTTGCCGGCCCCGCCATCTCCTTGACCAGGGGCACGATGGCCAGCGGCACGCGGGTGCCTCTGGCGTAATAGCCGCCAAGCGGACCCCAAAGGATGCCGGCCTCGATCTCGTCTGAAGCGATCGCGGCGATCACGTCCTCGGCCGGACTGGCGACATCACTCTCCCCCTGGTTATCGAAGGATCTCGCATTGGCCACGAGCCCGTTCATCGCCATGATGCTCGCCGGAGGCGTGCGCGCGACGATGCCGATCGTCTTGTCCTTTAGCCGCTCATCCGAAAGGCTCGTGACGCCGGCGAGGCTCGAATCGTCCTTCCGGTAAATCAACACATAGGACGTTCGATAGTAGGGATTGGTGTCTTCGATCAGACCCGTTCCCTGGGCGTAGCCCATAAGGATATCGCATTCGCGGCCGTCCGGCAGTCTGGCGACATGTCCGACGACGTGCGGCAGCCAAGTGTAGGCCACCTTCATCTCGAGCTTGGCGGCGATGAGGTCTACGAGCTTGTTTTCGAATCCTTCCCCCTTCTCGTTTGAAAACGGCATGTTCTGGGGATCGGCGCAGACATGGAGAACCTGGCCGGCATATTGCGCCCGAGCGTCGGGGCTAGCACCCAGAGCGAGAAGGGCCATCGAAGCGGCGGCCAACATCGAACGGCTCAGGCTGGATCCCAGCCTGCCCAGGACACGACTCCTCAAGACAGCCTCTTTCGTTTCGTCAACAGGGGCAGCAGAGCATAGCATAGGGCTGTCGAGGTCGTGCCAGGGCGCTCCTGCGAGCGAGCAGAAATTTGCTCTCGATCAAGGAATTGAACAGGGCGCGTGGGGTTTGCGCAGCTTTGGGCCCGAGCCGACTTCAATATTCAGCGGCGCACTTTGCGATGTTTTCGGCCCGTTCTATGCCGGTCGGGTAATAGGCCCCGGTAGGCTTCGTACCGAAATTCGCCATCGTGGCGCGCGCGGCCTCGATGGTCTCGGCCTCCTTCTTGAGCCTCAGCATCCTGACGGCGCAGCAATCCGCATCGAGTTCCATCCCCTTGAGTTGCGGTGCAATATAGAAGAAGGGTTGAGGGCCGAGATGTCCGAGTTCCCGATGGTAGGCCGCGACATGCCCGAGCGTGTGGTGGCAGCACTCGTGGGCCATAAGGAATCGGCCGTAAACGCGGGATTCGACCATGGTCATGGCGCTGACCACGATGATCGGGCGGTCGTCCCGATCCAAGGTGGACATCGCCTGCTCGGCCAACTCCGGCAGGAGATAAGTCGTGATCGCGCAGAACGGATTATCAACCTCGGGGAGCCAAAGTTGCCGTGCCGAAGTGCTGCCGCAAAACAGCCCGAGACCTAGGATAGCAGCAGTTGCTAAGACTGGAAGACGCATAAGAGCCCTCCAACATGCTGATTCGCTTTCCTATTTGAGTCTAGTCTGGCCACAGAATGCCACCAAAGCCTTTTACGAGTACAACGAATGAAAACGATTATATGTCACCTCGATCCCACAGTGGATTAACGCTGCGGCAACAGGGCTAATTAGTGAGCGGCGGACAAATACATCGCATAAATACAGGAATTTGTACTTATGGATATGCAATCGACTGAGACCAAAAACGAAACAGACAAGGTCTGCATCATCGGTGCAGGCTCGTCTGGACTTGCTGCAGCTAAGACCTTCGCCGAAAGAGGCATTCCTTTCGATTGCTTGGAGCGTGAGAATGACATTGGAGGACTGTGGAATGAGACCACGGGCACCGGTGTGGTCTATGACAGCACCTATCTGGTCTCTTCTCGGAAATACACGGGCTTCGAGGATTACCCGATGCCCGAGGAGTATCCGACCTACCCCTCGCACCGTGAAGCACTCGCTTATCTGCGCGACTATGCCCAAACTTTCGGCATTCTCGATCGCATCCAATTTAACACCACGGTGGAAAGCGTCGAGCGGGTCGACGACGGTTGGCTGGTGCAGATTGCCGGCAAGACTCGGCCCAGACTGTACCGCTCGCTGGTCGTCGCCAGCGGCCATCACGATATTCCACGCCTGCCCACGATTCCGGGCAAATTCACCGGCGAGATCATGCATTCGCGCGACTATCGCAGCGTGAAGCAGCTCACCGACAAGCGAGTGGTTGTGGTGGGCGCCGGGAACTCAGCCTGCGATATCGTCGTCGATGCGACGAGCGTGGCCCGCAACGTCTATCAAAGCTTCCGCCGGGGCACCTATTTCGTGCCGAAATTCATGCTCGGCCGACCGACCGACGGCATCGTCAATTTCTGCGAAAAGCTGCCGATGCCGCGAGGTCTTCGCAATCGGCTTTATACGATTTGGCACCTGCTCATGGTCGGCTCCAACGCTCGTTACGGGCTGCCGGAGCCCGAGCACCGGATCATGGACACCCACCCCACCATGAATACGGTGCTGCCGCAGCTCGTGGCCCATGGCCGCATCGGGGTGAAGCCGGAGATCACCGAGCTCAAGGGCCGCCTCGTCCGGTTCTCCGATGGAAGCGAAGTCGAGGCCGATCTGCTCGTCTATGCCACGGGCTACGAGATCTCCGTGCCCTTTATCGACGATGATTTGCTCTTCGACGCGGACCGGCGGCCAAAGCTCTACTTCCACGTCTTTCACCCGCAATACGACGATTTGTTCGCTGTCGGTCTCATCCAGGCCAATGGCAGTATCTGGCGCACCGCCGAGGATCAATCGAAGCTCATTGCGAGCTTCCTGGTCGCGGCGGCGGAGGGCCATGAGCGCGCATCCTGGTTCCGCGCGCTGAAGGCGCAAGGGCCTGAGCGGACCGCCGACGCCCCTTATGTGAAGAGCGAACGGCATCGTCTCGAGACCAACTACCATGCCTACCGGCGTGAAGCGCGGCGGCTGCTGCGCGCCTTCGGCCCGATGGCGACAGCGGATTTGAAATCCTGGCGAACGGCCAAGGCTCCTGCACGCGCCAAGGAGACGGTCCTGGCGTCATCATAGGCTGGAATGTCTGCTATCCTGCACGCGCCAAGCCGCTCGCCCAGACAACACGGCTAGCGCCCAATGCCTGAATAGGAGAATCCCGCGGCCTGCGCCTGCTCCGGCAAATAGATGTTGCGCAGATCGACAAGAACATTGCCGCGCATGCTGGCCTTCAGACTGTCGAGATTGAGGGCGCGAAATTCGTTCCACTCGGTGAGCACTACGACAACGTCCGCTTGCTCGACCGCGTCCAGCGCGCTTGCACTCCACACGACACCCGGGAGCAACGTCTCGGCATTATCGCGCGCGTGCGGGTCGTAGGCCCTGACCGTAGCGCCTCTTTCCTGCAGCATGGGAATGACGACGAGGCTCGGCGACTCGCGTACATCGTCGGTGTCGGGCTTGAAGGCAATGCCGAGCACCGCGATGGTCTTTCCGGCGAGCGAGCCTCCCGCCGCGCGCTCGATGCGTCCGGCCATGGCGAGCTTCCGCTCCAAATTCACCGTTTGCACCTGCTCGATTAGCGACAGGGGCGACCGCGCCTCTCGCGCGCTTCGGATCAGGGCCGCAACGTCCTTAGGGAAGCAGGAGCCGCCATAGCCGGGTCCCGGATGCAGGAACTTGTCGCCGATGCGCCGGTCGGCGCCGACGGCAGTCGCCACCTCCTGTACATTAGCGCCGGCCGCCTCGCACAGATCGGCGATCTCGTTGATGAAGCTGATCTTCATGGCGAGAAAGGCGTTGGCGGCATATTTGGCCAGCTCCGCCGATTCCCTGCTCACAAAAATGACCGGCGCGTTGCGCAAGGCGAGAGGCTTATAGAGGCGCTCCATCAGATCCTTGGCCCTGTCGTCGTCGCAACCGACGAGGACACGGTCAGGATGCATGAAGTCGTAGATGGCCGAGCCTTCGCGCAAGAATTCGGGATTCGAGCAGATGGCGAAGTCGGCGTCGGGACGCAGAGCCTTGAGCCGCCTCTCGATCTCCCGGCTGGTTCCGACCGGCACCGTCGACTTAGTGGCAATCACGGTGAAACCTTTGAGGTGGGGCGCAAGCTCCTCAACCGCTTGGAACACGAAACTGAGATCGGCATGGCCATCGCCTCTGCGCATTGGCGTTCCGACGGCAAGAAAGACGAGGTCCGCATCGCCGATCGAGCTGGCCAGGTCGGGCGCAAAGCCGATACGGCCCATACGCAGATTGCGTTGCAGGAGCTCATCGAGACGGGGCTCGTAGATCGGTATCCGCCCCTGGCGAAGTTGTTCGATCTTGCTTGGGTCGTTATCGACGCAAGTTACGGTCCAGCCAAACTCGGAAAAGCAGGCCGCGGACACAAGGCCGACATAGCCTGCCCCAATCATCGAAATGTTCACGAAACAGCCCTTGATTTGACGCGATGGACAGATGGGAATGCCAGCGCTTCGTAGTTCATTCCGCCCCTCCGTTCAATTGCCACGTAGCCCTGCAGACCGGCCCGTTCCCGTGCGAACGGAGCCAGGAAGTTGACACTGGAGCGGGTAGACGCCATCGACTAGGCTCAGCCCCGCGTGCTGGGGCCGGCGATTTTTCGGCGCATTTTTGTCGTGGGGTCAGTTAGGCAGGATGGGTCCTCGTCTCCTCTACGCCCTCATCGTAGGGGCAGTGATCTTTGGTGCACTTGCCCTGCGGCTCTGGGATCCGAGCCCAGTGGCGAAGTTAAGGGCCGTCGTCTTCGACACCTATCAACAGATCGCGCCGCGCAAATTCGATCCCAACCTTCCCGTGCGCATCGTCGACATCGACGAGGATTCACTCAAGCAAATCGGACAATGGCCATGGCCACGCACCGTGCTGGCCCAGCTTGTGCGGACGCTTTCCGCCAATGGCGCCGCGGCGGTCGGATTCGACATGGTCTTCCCCGAGCCAGATCGGATGTCACCTGCGAATGCGCTCCGTTTCTGGCCGAGATCCGATGCGCTCGCGCGCCTGCGTGAAGAGGCGGAGAAACTTCCCTCCAACGATCAGACCTTCGCCGAGGCGATCGGGCAAGGGGCGGTCGCGCTCGGCTTCATCGCCGCGCCGCAGGCAAGTTCGATTCCTGAGCAGAAGGCCGGCTTCGCCCATGGCGGAGACGATCCTAGACTGTTTGCCCCGAGCTATCCCGGGGCGGCGGCGAGCCTGCCCGAGCTACAGGAGAAAGCTCAAGGCGCGGGCTCGCTCAACTGGATCCCAGAGCACGATCAAATCATCCGGAAAGTGCCCATGGTGGTCCAGATTGGCGACAAGCTGTACCCATCCTTCGCCGCGGACATGCTACGCCTGGCGCAAGGCGCCTCCTCCTATATCGTCAAATCGTCCGGCGCCAGCAGCGAGAAGTCGTTTGGCGCCAAGACGGGCATCGTCAAGATTCGGATCGGCGATTACGAGGTTCCGACCGAAGCCAATGGCGAGATGTGGATCAAGTTCACGCGCCACGCCAAGAAGCGATACCTCTCGGCGTGGCGAGTGCTGAACGGCGAGATCGGCAAAGAGGACATCGAAGGGCGCCTCATGGTCATCGGCACGAGCGCCGCGGGCCTGCTCGATCTGAGAGCCACCCCACTCGAGGCCTCAGTACCCGGCGTCGAGCTGCATGCCCAAGCCATCGAGCAAATTCTGCAAGGGTCCTTCCTGCAGCGCCCCGACTTCGCCACGCCCGCCGAGCTGCTCTATATTTTGGTGCTTGGCCTGCTCATTGCCGTTTTCATCTATCGCATGGGCGCGCTCGGCAGCGCCGTGCTCGGCGGCCTCGCCATCGCCGCGGTCGTTGCCGTGTCGTGGTATGCCTTTGACGTTTTCGGCTGGCTGGTCGACCCCATTTACCCGGCGATCGCTCTCGTCGCGATCTATCTCGCTGGAACCCTGTTCGTGTTCCTGCGCACCGAGCGGGAGCGCAATCGCGTCCGCCACGCTTTCGGCCACTATATGGCCCCGGCACTGGTCGAGCGCCTCGCCAATGACCCCGCGCAGCTGAGGCTCGGCGGCGAAACGCGCGACATGACGCTGCTCTTCAGCGATGTGCGCGGCTTCACCTCCATCTCCGAGGGTCTCGATGCCGAGGAACTGACCCGCTTCCTTAACAGCCTGTTCACGCCGTTGAGCAACATCATCCTCGAAGAGCAAGGCACCATCGACAAATTCATGGGCGATTCCGTAATGGCATTTTGGAACGCGCCGCTCGATGACGTCGAGCATGCGAGACATGCTTGCAGCGCGGCGCTTCGCATGATGGGACAGATGAAGGGGCTCAACGAGCATTGGCAGCAGGAAGCCGAAGCCAAGGGGCGCCAATTCACGCCGGTCAAGATCGGCATCGGGCTCAACACCGGCATCTGCTGCGTCGGCAATCTCGGCACCGAAACGCGCTTCGACTATTCGGTGATTGGCGACAACGTCAACATTGCCTCAAGGCTCGAGGGCCAGTCCAAGACCTATGAGATGGTCACCATCGTCGGCGAGTCCACCACGGCCCGGGTGCCCGATTTCGCTTTCCTCGAACTCGACGTGTTGAAGGTGAAAGGAAAGAGCGGGGCGACGCGCATCTTCGCGCTGCTCGGCGACAGCGCCCTCAAGCAGACGCGCGGCTTTATCGATCTCAGTGAGCGCCACAACGAATTCCTGAAGCGGTACCGCGCCAGAGACTGGGACGCCGCCGATTTACTCCGCCGTGAGTGCGACAGGATGAATGTTAGTCTCGAGCGGCTCTATGCGCTTTACCGGGAGCGCATTGACTTCTTTCGCGTGAACCCTCCCCCGCCCAATTGGGACGGGACTGCTGAAGCTCTCACCAAATAGACCATGCCCCAGCTCGCCTTGCTCATCCTTGCCGCCGTGGCGGTCCTCATGTTCAAGCATGCGGTGGCCGATTTCTATCTGCAGAGCACGTACCAATATTCGAACAAGGGACATTACGGCCATCCCGGGGGACTCATGCACAGCGCCATCCATGTAGCGCTAACGCCCCTCGTCTACCTCGTTATCGCCCCAGCCTCGCTTCTGCTCGCGGCCGGTATCGCCATCGGCGAGTTCGTCCTGCACTATCACGTCGACTGGCTGAAGGAGCAGCTCGTTCACCGTAACGACTGGACGCCGCAAACCCGGTGCTTCTGGTACGCGCTCGGCACCGACCAGCTCGTGCATGGCCTGAGCTATCTCGTGATCGTCGGGGTGCTGGTCGCCTTCGCCGCCCCCTGACAGGCGCAACGCCTAGAGCAGCGCCGAGATCTCCCGGTTGGCGAATTCAAGCCGGTCGGAAAGCAGGCGGATGATCAGCTTGTGGAACACCGACGCGGCGGCTGGATCCTGCGCCTGCATCTTGTCGAAGGAGACACGCGTGAGCCGGTAGACAACGCTCGGCTCCTCGGCGATGACGCTCGCCGTGCGCGGAACCTGCCGGTAGAAGCCCATCTCTCCCACTACCGTATAGCCCATCATGCGCCGGAGCCGGATCGGGCGCCCCTGCTCGTCCTGAATGGTGATGGCGACGCAGCCGGAAGCGAGAAGCTCGACGGAGTCGGGAGGCTCACCTTGCCGGAAAAGGGCCTCGCCCACCTCAAGCTCGTGACGCTCGAGATAGGGCAAGATGCGGGACAGGTCCGCGGCCCCGCCCAACTCCTCCGTCAGCCAGCTCTCGAAGCTATGGGCGGAGGCATCGCCCACCTCATGAAACATGAGCAGCATATCCTCGCACCATTCGACCGCCTCGTTGCGGCTGGCGAAGGTCTGATGCGGCTGATCGCTGGTGAAGAAGCCCGCTCTTTGGAATCCTGTGCCCATCGCCTCGTCTAGGCCGGAGAAGACGAGGGTGACCCCGCTCTCGTTGCAATAATTGCGGAGCTTGATGAGGCTCAGTACCGCCGAGGTATCGAGCCCCGGAACCGCACTAAAATCGAGCACGACATAACCGACCGGCTTTTCATCCTGGGCGTCGATCGCGCGCCTGATCCGCTCGAACAGCCCATTGGACGAGCCGAAGAAGATGAAGCCGGACAGCCAGAAGACGTGAAGGCGCTCGCCCTCGTCGCGGAGCAGCCGGGTTTGCTCGGGGGCGCGCTCGACATTGCTCGAAAATTCCTGACGCGTGAGATGACGCCTGACCACGCCGATGCGGCTGTAGCTCAGCGCAAACATGAGACAGGCGCCAATCACGCCGAGCACCACGCCCATGAGATAGCCGAAATTGACGATCACCAGCATGATGGCGCCGGCGAGCGCCCAGTCTGACCAGGACCGCTGCGCCGGCGACCGGAACAGCTCGGTGAGGATGGTCACGCCAAGATAAGCGAGCATCCCCATCAGAATGGCCTTGGGCACCAGGCTCCCGACGTCGGCGCCTGAGAACAGGACCACGGCGGAGACGAGCGCCGCGATGACGCCTGCCCATCGCGTCGCCGCGCCCGATTCTTCAAGCAGGATGGCGCCGTTCAAGGAGAGATTTCCGCCAGCTCCGCCCGCCACCGCCGCGATGATGTTGGCAAAGCCGTTGGTTCGGAACTCCTTGTCGAGATCGGCGGATTTCTGCCGGGCCACCTCAAGGCTCGAGACGTCAAGCAGCATGGAGATGGCGGTGATCCCGCACACGGCGCCGATTTCAGCGCTGCTTTCCGCCAATACGCCCCAATCGATGTCATGGCGCATGACCGCGGCGATCGGCCACCATAAGGTAAGCTCGCCGAGACTCGGCAGGAACCAGGCGGCACGCAGCGCCTCGTTCTGCATGAAGCCGAACAGGACGATGTTCAGGACAGCGAGAAAGCAAATGAAGGCCACCGGCAGAGCGAGATAAGCGGGAACCCACCGCTTCAAAAACCAAATGGACACCGCGAAGACGAGCCCCACGGCGAGCTGCGGCCCGTAGATTTCGGAATAAAGCCTGGCCCAGCTTGCCGGCGAGAGCGTGACATTGCTCTGGGTCACGACCTCGACCCCGCCGGTAATAAGGAGCCAGCCTGATGCCGCGAGAAAGCCGGCGATCACGGGATACGGGATGAAGCGGAGCCATTGGCCGAGCTTGAGCGAGCCGAGCCCAAACAATAGGACGCCCGTCAACAATGTGCTTACCGAGATGGCGATGAGTACATTGATGATGATGGCTTGGGTGCCCGCGCCCTTAGCCGCCAGTGCGGCCGCGATCGAGGACGCGAGCACGCTCATGACGGCGACCGCGGGCGTATCGGGGCCGGCATCGGCAGGAGAGAGCGTCGAGGTGAGAGCCACCACGATGCCCGTTACCACGGTGCCCATGATCAGCGCGGCCAGGCCGAGCGAAAAACCGGCGGCGATCGCACCCTGGAAGATCAGCGCACTGAAGGAAATGCAGTACGCAATCTGCACCACCGCCGAGATGACACCCGCCAGGGCGTCACGACCAAGGGTGGGCAAATCCGCATTGCGCGGGCGCTTCAGCGCCAAATTGGCAAGCGAAGACAAAGACAAGGACGCTTTTCGGAGAATTCACGTTGTGGCTGCAGCCGATCATGGCCGGGGCCCGTCGCAATGAAAAGCGCAAAAAATGGGAGGCGGGAGGAAAGCGGCCCCGGAACGGGGCTAGAAGGCCTCGTTCACGCGCCGCAGCCGATCCGTGAGCGTGCGCATCACGGCAATGGCGAAATAGGGCGTCTCATGCACCACGAAGAGGAAGGTCTTCTCGTTAAGGGGAGCCACTGTGCAGTCGATCTTGGCCTTGGCGGTTGCGCTCCGCGGCGACCCGTCGATCAAAGCCATCTCGCCGAAAATGCCGCCCGATTCGGCTATGTGACGATACGATATAGGCCACCCCTCTATCCCCTCACGACTTCGATCTCACCTTAGCCACCGCATCGAGCCAACCGCCATAGCGCGTGTCCCTTTCCTGCTTGCTCATGCCTGGCTCGAACACGCGCCCTGGCACCCAGGCGCGCTGCAATTCGGCCTGGCTACCATAGAAGCCAACCGCCTGGCCCGCCAGGTAGGCGGCGCCGAGCGCCGTCGTCTCGGCCTGGAGCGCAAGCTCGACCCGCTCGCCCAAAATGTCGGCGAGCCTCTGGAGAAACCAGCCATTGGCGGTCATGCCCCCATCCACCCGCAAGCTGGCCGAGGCCGGGATGCCGCTTGCCGCCATGTCTTTTCGCATGGCTTCGAGCAAATCGCGCGTTTGGAAGGCGACGGCCTCAAGCCCGGCGGCAACGATGTCCGCGGCCGAGGCCCCGCGCGTCAGGCCGAGAATGGCCCCGCGCGCTTCGGCGTCCCAATGCGGGGCGCCAAGTCCCTGAAACGCCGGCACGAGGTAAACGCCGGAATTGGGATCGGCAAGCCGGGCCAGGGCCTCGCTCTCTCCGGCTTCCGCGATCAACCTCAAACTGTCGCGCAACCACTGCACCGTAGCGCCGGCCATGAAGATCGCGCCCTCCAAGGCGAATGTCCGCCGGCCTTTCATTTGATGGAAGACGGTCGAGAGCATGCGCGATGTCGAGGCGATCTTGGCGCTGCCCGTATTAGCGAGGAGGAAGCAGCCGGTGCCGTAGGTTGCCTTCAACATGCCGGGCTCGAAGCAGGCTTGGCCGTAGGCCGCGGCCTGCTGGTCGCCGGCCACGCCTAGGATCGGGATCGGCGCGCCGAAATGCTCGCTCTCGGCGACGCCGAAATCGTCCTGGCTGTCGCGCAATTCGGGCAGCATCGCGCGCGGGATGGCGAGACGCTCAAGCAGGCGCTCGTCCCAACCCCCAGCTCTAATATCGAAGAGCATGGTGCGAGCGGCGTTGCTGGCCTCGATGACGTGGGCCTTACCGCCGGTGAGCTTGAACAGGAGGAAGCTGTCGACCGTGCCGAAGCACACCTCGCCCTTCCGCGCGCGGGCCGCAAGTCCCGGGACATTGGCGAGCAGCCAGGCGAGTTTCGTCGCCGAGAAATAAGGATCGATGACGAGGCCCGTCGTCTCGGCGACATGGTCGCCCCAGCCCTCTTGGGCGAGCTGATCACAGAGCCTTGCCGTGCGCCGATCCTGCCACACGATAGCGTTGGCGAGCGGTTTCCCGCTCGACCGTTCCCACACAAGCGTCGTCTCGCGCTGGTTGGTGATCCCGATTGCCGCGATCGATTCCGCCCCGATGTCTCGGAGCGCGCCGCGTCCGGCGGTGAGCACCGAGCGCCAGATCTCGTCCGGGTCGTGCTCGACCTCGCCCGGCGCGGGATAGATCTGGGTGAGGGGCAGCTGGGCTGCGGCGCGCGTCCGGCTCTCGGCATCGAAGGCGATGGCGCGCGTACTCGTGGTTCCCTGATCGATGGCGAGCACGCAATCGCGCCCGGTCATGGCGTGGCGGGTCCAGTCTGGCTCGCGATCCAGCCGCAATAATCCTCGCTGCCACCTTCCGTCGACAGTACGAGCAGCGCAGGCACCTCGTAAGGATGAAGCCGTTTGGTCTCGGCCAGCACCGCCTCAGTTAACGAGGCCCGCGTCTTGATGATCATGGCCACCTCATCGGCCGCCTCGCGGGCGCCCTGCCACTCATAGATCGAGATCACGCCGGGGAAGATATTGACGCAAGCGGCAAGCCGGGCGGCGACGAGCGCGTCACCCAGCCGCTTAGCATCGTCGAGACGCGCAAACGTCGTGTAAACCAGAACCGGCCGATCCTCTGTCGTCATGGGTCACCATTCGCCCCGACCGTCACACTTGCAAAGCTAGGGGGTCGGAGCCTTTATAGTGCCCGCTCCGGCGCCACGCTCCAAGTCAATCGAAGCCACTATGTCCCAACCCCGCAACATCGCCTTCGTCGCCAGCGAAACCGAAGAGGCCCAAACGGCTCAGCAAGCGCTCGTCGCGCTATACGGCAACGTGGCGCCCGACAAGGCCGACGTCATCGTGGCGCTCGGTGGCGACGGATTAATGCTGCAGACCATGCACCGGCATATCCAGAGCCGCATCCCGATCTATGGGATGAACCGCGGCTCCGTCGGCTTCCTCCTCAACGACTATCGAGAGGATTGGCTGCTTGAACGTCTTGAGGCGGCGGAGACCACCATCATCCACCCGCTGCTCATGACCGCCTATGATTGCCAGGGCGCGGAGCACATGGCGCTTGCCATCAACGAGGTGTCGCTGTTCCGGCAGATCTATCAGGCGGCCAAGCTCAGAATCGCCGTAGACGGCAAGGTCCGCCTCGACGAGCTGATCTGCGACGGGGTGCTCGTCTCGACCCCGGCCGGGAGCACCGCCTACAACCTCTCGGCCCATGGGCCGATTCTGCCGATCAAAGCGCCGCTCCTGGTGCTGACCCCGATTAGCCCCTTCCGGCCACGACGCTGGCGCGGCGCCTTGCTGCCGAACGAAGCCGTCGTGCGGATCGAGGTATTGGAGCCGGAGAAGCGGCCGGTAAGCGTCGCCGCCGACAACACCGAGTTTCGCGACGTCGTCGCCGTAGAGGTCAAGGAAGCGACCGGCATCGACATCCTCATGATGTTCGACCCGGGCCATACGCTGGCCGAGCGCGTCGTGCGGGAGCAATTCGACTATTGAGACCGGCCGCTACGGGCGCCAGGGTTGGGCAATATCAGCGAGGGCCGGGCGCTCCCGCTCTTCCGGTTTCTCTTTCGGCGTGCCGATATAGATGAAGCCAGCGACGCGCTCATTCTCGGTGAGCTTAAGCGCCGCGCGCACCCCCTGGCTGTAGCCGTACCACTCGGTGATCCATTGCGCGCCGTAGCCGAGCGCGGTGGCGGCGACGAGCAGATTCTGGCAGGCGGCCCCGGCGGAGAGCACTTGCTCCCACTCGGGCGCAGCTGGATTTTTGACCACGCGAGAGATGGCGGCGATGACGAGCGGCGCCCGCAGGAACCGGTTGGCCTCGGTCTCGAGGCGGAACCGGCCGGGGTCCTTTTCCTCCCGCCGGCAGACATCCGCCAAAACCTGGCCAAAGGCCTCGCGGGCTTCGCCCTGAAACAACAGGAAGCGCCACGGCACAAGCTTCTTGTGGTCCGGCACCCGCGCCGCGGCCGTGAGCATCTGCTCGATCTCGGCCGCGTTCGGTCCGGGCTCGCCCAGGCTATTGGCGGAGACCGAGCGGCGGGTCAGCAAGTGGCCGATGATGGGATTGATCATCGAGGAAGCCGCGATATTGGTTGAGCCGGCTTCCCTATCGTGAAAAGCTTTGGGAAACAACGCCTCGATCGGTCCCCCGATACGTCAACAGAAGCTGCCCCCGACCCCAAATCGGCCTTAGTCGTGACCGAATTTCGCTATCGTTGTGAGGGTGCTTGAACGGGGTATAAGGTCCGGCGGCGGCCTGACGGGAGCGAACGCTATGGGAGGGAAGCGCTGCTGCGCGGGGCTTGGGCTTTTGCTCGTCCCCATCGCTCTCTCATGCGCGGGCGTCGCCGCGGCCGAAACCAAGCCAGTTCCTCAGGCTGAGAGGGCACCCGCCCCGGCGATCATCGTGCTCGATGGCTCGCGCAGCATGTGGGGCAAGATCGGCGGCCAAGGAAAAGTCCCGCTCGCGCGGACCGCCATCACCCAGGCACTCGGCACCTACAAGGGCAAGATAAATTTCGGCTTTGTCGCCTTCGGCCATCGCAAGGCCGCGGCCTGCGCCGACAGTCAACTTCTGGCCAAGGCCGGCGAGCTCACAGCCGACAATCAAGGCAAGCTTCTGTTTGGGTTCAAGCCCGTGACCTCGAGGCCGATCGCGGCTGCGATTATCGAGGCCGCCAAAAACGGAGCCCCGGGCGCGAGCAGCCTCGACATCGTACTCATCACCGATGGTCTCGACAGCTGCAAGGCCAATGTCTGCGCCACCGTAAAGAACCTGAAACAGGCCGCGCCGGGCTTTCGCATCCACGTCATCGGCTTCGATCCCAAGGCTAAGCAAGCCCTCAAGCCGCTTCGTTGCATCGCTCAGGACACAGGCGGTCAATTTTTCTCAGCGACCAATGCGAGCGAGTTGAAGCAAGGCTTGACCGCGATCCTCGACGGCGTGGCCAAGCCGTCGGCGACGGCCGCACCCGTGGCCCAAGCCGAGGGCGACGAGACCCAGGCTCCAGAAGCCGAAACGAAAGCGGACGAAGCGGCGCAAGTTCCTCCCCTGCCGACGCCAGCACCGCCGCCTCCAGCAACAGCGGCCGCGGCACCACCGGCGGCGGCCAAGTCAAACGAAGCGACAACCGCACCGCCGATCGTGACGTCCGAAGCAACGCCGAAGCAGGACCAGGCGGCGTCCGCCGCTCCCGAAACAGCTCCCTCACCGGAAGATCCGGCAGAGCCACCAGCCGCCAAGGGGGCGCAGCCGTCAGCCAAAGCCCAAGCCAACGCCGACTCACCGGTAAAAGCGCCCCCGCCCGCCCCGGCGGACATCGTAGGACCAAAGGCGCCAACGCAGACGGACATGCCGAAGCTCGCGGCGGTTCCGCCACATGAAAGTTCAGCACCTCCCCGGTCCGCGCCGACGGCACAGGACGGGTCTACGCTGCCCGTGCCCGTGACCTTCAAGGCCCTGCTCACCGAAGCTGGACCGAAGGTCACCAGTGGACTTGTCTGGCGCGTCTTCTCGGTCGAACCCGGCCCTGATGGTGCGCGCAAGCTCATCACCACGTATCACGAACCCAACCCGACCGCCGCCCTCCCCCCGGGGGATTATCTCGTCAACGCCGCCTTTGGCCTTTCCAACCTGACCAAGAAGGTCAAGGTCGAAAGCAGCCGGTCGGTCGAGGAGACTTTCGTCCTCAATACCGGGGGCCTGAAGCTTGGGGCCGTTCTCGCCAATGGCCGGCCGCTTCCCCAGGCGAGCGTGCATTTCAAGATTCTTTCGGATGAAGAGGATCAATTCGGCAATCGCCGCGAGATTCTAGCCAACGCCAAGCCCGACCTGGTCATCAGACTGAATGCCGGCGCCTATCACATCGTCAGTCTCTACGGGCGCGCCAATGCGACCGTGAGAGCGGACGTCACGGTCGAGCCCGGCAAAATCACCGAAGCCACCATCAAGCACGCCGCGGCGCCTGTCACCTTCAGGCTAGTGCAGAGGCCCGGCGGCGAGGCTCTGGCCGATACGAAATGGAGCATCCTCACGCCGACCGGAGACGTGGTGAAGGAGATCGCGGGGGCGCTGCCGACAAACATTCTTGCCGCCGGCGACTATGCCGTCGTGGCCAACCACAATGGCGAGAGCTACACGAGCAAATTCAATGTCGCCACGGGCGAAGCCAAGCAAATCGAGGTGGTGATGGAGCAAGGTCCCGCCACGCCGGAGGTCCTGAAAGCGATCACGGAACCGCCTCCACCGCCACCGTCCGAGACCCCAGGGGATACGCCAAGCGGGCCCGATGCGGGCATGGCCTTTGGCGGCGGCGAGCCGGCTACGCAGCGGCCGCCTGGGATTTTCTCAAATCCGGGGGCATTGCTTCGGCCGCGATTGCCTTGACCGCGTCCGCGAGCGGCATTACCTCCTGCTCCTGCGAGCCGAGCCGTCTCAGCGACACCGTCCCCTCCTCGGCCTCGCGTTTGCCGACCACGAACAGCACCGGCACCTTGGCGACGGAGTGCTCCCGCACCTTGTAGTTGATCTTCTCGTTGCGGAGATCGGCCTCGGCCCTGAGGCCTGCCTGCTTCAGCGCTTCGAGCACTTTCCGCGCATAGGCGTCGGCGTCGGAGACGATGGGGGCCACGACCGCCTGCACCGGCGCGAGCCAGAGCGGCAGATGCCCGGCATGATGCTCGATCAGAATGCCGGTGAAGCGCTCGAGCGAGCCGAACATAGCGCGGTGGATCATCACCGGCACGGTCTTCTCTCCGTCGGGCCCGATATAGAAGGCGCCAAGCCGGAGCGGCATGTTGAGATCCACCTGAATCGTACCGCATTGCCAATCGCGGCCGATTGCGTCCCGCAACACATATTCGAGCTTGGGGCCGTAAAATGCCCCCTCGCCGGGGTTGAGCTCATAATTTAGCCCGGCGGCCTCGACCGCGCGCCTGAGCGCGGCTTCGGCATTGTCCCAGACCTCGTCGGAGCCGACGCGATTCGCCGGCCGGTCGGAGAATTTGATGCGCACATCCTCAAAGCCGAAATCGCGATAAATCGACAGCATCTGCTCGTTCAGCGTCACGCACTCCTCGGTGATCTGATCCTCGGTGCAGAAGATATGCGCATCGTCCTGGGTGAAATGGCGCACGCGCAAGAGCCCGTGCAGGGCGCCCGACGGCTCGTAGCGATGCATCTTGCCGAACTCAGCGATGCGCAAGGGGAGATCGCGATAGCTCTTGAGCCCATGCTTGAAGATTTGCACATGGCCCGGGCAGTTCATCGGCTTGCAGCAATAGACCCGCTCGTCCGGCGTCTCGGCGATATACATGTTCTCCGCGAACTTCTCCCAATGTCCGGACTGCTCCCACAGCGCCCGGTCGAGCATGTCGGGGGAGTTGACCTCGACATAGCCCCAGGCCTGCTGGCGCCGCCGCATATAGCCGATCAGCGCCTGGAACAGGGCCCAGCCCTTCGGATGCCAGAAAACCGCACCCGGCGCCTCCTCCTGGAAATGGAAGAGATCCATCTCACGCCCCAAGCGCCGATGGTCGCGTTTCTCGGCCTCTTCGAGCTGTTGCAGATAGGCGTTGAGCTGGTCCTCGGTGGCCCAGGCGGTGCCGTAGATGCGCTGAAGCATGGGTTTGTTCGAATCCCCGCGCCAGTAGGCTCCGGCGATCTTCAGCAGCTTGAAGCCCTTGCCGACCTTGCCGGTCGAGGTCATGTGCGGTCCCCGGCACAGGTCGAGCCATTCACGCTGCGAATAGATCCTGATCTCCTGGCCTTCGGGGATCGCGTCGATCAGCTCGATCTTGTAGGTCTCGCCCTTGTCGGCGAACAACCGCTTCGCGGCCTCGCGCTCCACGACCTCACAGGTAAACGGGGAGTCGCGGGCGATGATCTCGCGCATCTTGGCTTCGATCACCGGAAAATCGTCCGGCGTGAAGGGCTCGTCCCGGGCGAAGTCGTAGTAGAAGCCGTTCTCGATCACCGGGCCGATGGTGACTTGCGTGCCGGGATAGAGCTCCTGCACCGCCTCGGCCATGACATGGGCCGCGTCGTGGCGGATGAGCTCCAGGGCTTCGGCGTCATCGCGAGTAATGATACGGATGGCGGCGCCGGCCTCAATCGGCTCGGCGAGGTCGCGTAGTTTGCCGTCGAGCGAAACCGCCACGGCCTTTTTGGCGAGCGATTTCGCGATCGACTCGGCCACCTCGCGGCCCGTGACTCCGGCCTTGAAGTCGCGTTTGGAACCATCTGGGAATGTGAGTGAAATCATCTCTTCTCCTCTCACTCCTGCGTACGAGCGCAGGTAAGAGATTGCTGTGGTGCTGGGCTTTTACCGGGATTTCGCCTCGATGTCATCTGGGTGTACGGCGTCGCCGGCGAGAGTCCATCGTCCGTAGCGCCAAGGCGCGAAGGGATGATGCTCCCCGCTCAAATTGGGTACGGGATCGAGGCCGTGGCTGCCCCAGGGGTGGCAACGCAGCAACCGCGACAGCGCGAGCCATCCGCCCTTCCATGGCCCGTTCGTGTCGATCGCCTCATGCGCATAGTCCGAGCAGGACGGCAGATGCCGGCAATTGACCCCGAGCAGCGATGACACGGTGTAGCGGTAGGCCACGATTGGAGCGAGCATTAGCGCCTTGGCGACACACGTGACGACAGTCCGCACGCCCTCCATTCCCGGCCGAAGCGCCTCAAACATGCTCATTAGGGGTGAGCGCGTCCCCGGGCTCCTCGGCGCGCTGGACCTCGATCTGGCCGATGGCATCCTCGACGGCGTCGAATACCAGCAAGGTCGAGGCATGCCGGGCCTTATAGTCCTTCACCGGCTGCAGGACCCCGAGATCCGACCAGCGGCCCTCAGGGGGCGGGCCGCCCTCTTTCAGCATCTTGCGCATCACAGCTCCCACGGCGCGCAGCTCCGCGGCGTTCGAGCCGACGATCTCCCGACCCATCACCGCCGCCGACGATTGGCCCAGAAGGCAGGCCTTCACGTTTTGGCCATAGTCAATCACCATGTCCCCCCGCATGACGAGGTCGATAGTGACCCTGCTGCCGCAGAGCTTCGAATTGGCCGTGGCAATGGCGTCAGGGTGAGCCAATCGCTCCACCCGCGGAATGTTCGCCGCGATCTCCAAGATGCGTTGGCTGTAGATGTCGTCCGGCAGGCTCATTGCACTCCCACTTTGGTTGGGGCAGCCTCGCCTTGCAGGCGAAACTCACGCATTATATATGCACGATAAGCGGGCGGCGCAGTGTGCTGGCCCGAAAGCGTGACGAAAAGATTGGCCGGCCGATTATACTATCCTCCGCTGAGGGTAGGGAAATTGGCCCGCTCCTTCGCGGTTGATAAGGCAAGGAAGCTCGATGGACGCCACGGTAAAGAGATTGCCCACACGCCTCCAGGTCGACATCGGCCGTGGACCAGGTATCGAGCGCCCCTCGCGAGAGGAGGCCGAGGACGCCGTTCGCACGCTCTTGGCCTATGCCGGCGACGATCCAGCCCGCGAGGGTCTGCTCGAAACGCCGAAGCGCGTGGTGAGCGCTTATGACGAATTCTTCGCGGGTTACGAAGAATGTCCCCTCGATATTCTGTCGCGCACCTTCGACGAGGTCGCGGGGTATGACGATATTGTCATGCTCCGCGACATCGAGCTGCACTCCCATTGCGAGCACCACATGATCCCGTTCGTGGGCAAGGCGCATGTGGCCTATTTCCCGACCGATCGTGTCGTTGGCATCTCCAAGCTCGCGCGCGTGGTCGAAGTGTTCGCGCGTCGCCTTCAGACGCAGGAGACGATGACCGCTCAGATCGCCGAGACCATCGACAGGGCGCTGAAGCCCAAGGGCGTGGCGGTGATGATCGAGGCCGTGCATCAATGCATGTCGATCCGCGGCGTTAAGAAGCCGGGCGTCGCCACCATCACCACCCAGTTCACCGGCATCTTCAAGGAAGACCCGGCGCAGCAGGCGCGCTTCATGCAGCTTGCCACGGAACGCGGCCGCCTGTGATGGGTAAGGCCGCGAGGGATCGATCGCGGTGACCAATCCTGCACCCCCGAATAGTAATCAGGCAAAGATCGAAGAAGGAACCGCGTTCACGCCGAAATTCGACGCCGACGGGCTGATCCCGGTGGTGACGACGTCGGCGACGACCGGGGAAGTGCTGATGTTCGCCTATATGAACGGCGAGGCTCTTGCCCGCACCCTTGAAACCGGCGAAGCGCATTACTGGTCCAGGTCGCGGCGCAAACTCTGGCGCAAGGGCGAAGACAGCGGCAACACCATGCGCGTGATCGAGTTGCGCACGGATTGCGACCAGGATGCGCTCTGGCTGGCGGTGGAGATGGCTGGGACCGAAGCCTGCTGCCATACCGGCCGCCGATCGTGTTTCTATCGTGCCGTACCTCTCGGCCTCGGCACTGCAGGTAGGGTCACGCTCGAATTCGTTCAGACGGAGAGAGTGTTCGATCCGGAGCGCGTCTATGGCCACGCTCACGCCGCAAAGGGAACCTTAAAGACTTCTAAGTAGGCTGGTATCGCAACAGAGCGATCCGAGAAACGGCCACGGCCCGGGGGCGCTCTGGGCGGTCCCTCGCCACGCGAGGTGCTAGAACGACCGCCAGGCGTGTGTGTGGGCAGGAATGACATGGCGAGACCGATCATTGGCATCGCCCTCGGTGGTGGCGCGGCCCGCGGCTGGGCCCATATCGGGGTACTGAGGACCCTCGTCGAGGCGGGGCTTGAGCCGGACATCGTGGCGGGAACCTCCATAGGCGCGGTCGCCGGCGCTTGCTACGTCACGAACCGGCTTGAAGCTCTTGAGGAGTTCGCCGGTGGGCTCACCCGCCGCCGCGTCTTTGGCTTCCTTGACTTAAATTTCAACGGCTCCGGCTTGATCAGCGGTCAACGCCTGAACAGCCGGCTAGAGCGGCATCTCCAGGATTTCAGCATCGAGGACCTCGAGCGCAAATTTGTTGCGGTCGCGACCGAGCTCGGGACCGGCCATGAGGTCTGGCTCAATAAAGGAAGCCTCGTGCATGCGCTGAGGGCCTCCTTCGCGCTCCCAGGCATCTTCCGCCCGGTGAGTATTAACGGTCGCTGGCTGATCGATGGTGCTCTCGTCAATCCTATCCCGGTTTCGGTTTGCCGTGCTCTCGGCGCCCGCATCGTCATCGCCGTCAATCTCAACAGCGACGTCATCGGCAAGGGTGGCGTCATCCACGATCAGGAGGCCATCGCCGAACCTGTGGCCCCGCCTGAGGACGCGCAGCTCCCGGGCAGCAACGGCCGCGCGGCGCTTCACCTTTTGCACCGGCAGATCTTCGGCCGAAGCGGCGGGGCGCCCGGCATTTCAGCGGTGATGATGGATGCGATCAACATTACCCAGGATCGCATTGCCCGCTCGCGGCTTGCGGGCGATCCGCCCGACGTGACCATCGCCCCAAAGGTCGGCACGATCGGCTTGTTCGATTTTCACCGCGGCGCCGAGGCGATTGCGCATGGCGCCACGGCCGCCGAGCGGCAAATCGACGAGATCAAGACATTGGTGCGCGCCTTCACCAGCTAGCCTGTGGTGATGTACTCCCGCATGGCGGCGGCCTCCATCTCAGCCTCCGCAATACGCATCTTCACCACGTCCCCGATCGAGACAAGCCCGACCAGATGGCCCCTTTCGACCACGGGCATATGTCGGAACCGGTGAGACGACATCTCGGACATCAGCCGGTCGATCGTGTCGGATTCCCGCGCGGTAACCACGGCCCTTGTCATGTAATCGCTAACCGCGTCCTTTAGGGCCTTGATCCCAGAACTACCGATCGCTCGCACCAAGTCGCGCTCCGACACGATGCCCGCAACCTTGCCGTCGGTCCCCTTGATCACGACGCAGCCAATACCGTGCTGTTGGAGCAGCTTTGCGATTTCGAGCAATGGCGTGTCTGCCGTGGTGGTGACGACATCCCTACCCTTTAGCTTCAAGATTGTCGCAACGTTCATGCTCGTTTCCTCCAGCCTCGAGAACTCCGTCCCGATCGCCTGCGACATTCTGTCCTCGCTGGACGGATCGCGCAAGAGAGGGTTGCCGTGAAAGTTGCAAGAGGCGGGAAGTGCTAGGTTAGTTCGGGCACCGCCTGGTCGCCGCGCCGGTCGAAATAGCCAAAAGACAGGAGTCCGAAGAGGAAGCCGCCAATATGCGCTTCCCAGGCGATTTGGCCCTCGGTTCCGGCGATCGAGACCACTCCGAGACCGAAGACGGCGTTGAGCACCACCCAGAAACCAAGGACAAAGAGGATACGGCGGTCGCCAAGGGTTTTGGAGAGGCTTTCAAGCGGAGCCCGGGCGAAGTCCGGCATCCGCTGCCCCCGTTCCGGCCGCGCCCCAAAGATAAATCTCAAGGCGGCGGCCATCTGGCCCGAGATGGCGGCGGACGCCCCGACCACAGGCGCCATCTCGCCGAAATGGAACGCAAGGTGCGTCAGCGCCCCGGCAATTCCGCAGGAGATCGAGAAGGTGAGGAATCTCCAGTCGCCCACGCGCTTGGCGATGGCGCTGCCGAAAGCCACCATCCACAGCAGATTGACGAGGAGGTGAACCCACCCGGCATGCACCACCATGTAGGTAACGAAAGACGTGACGGCGGTGAGATATCCACCGGGCAGTTCGGGCGCGGCCCCGCTATAGCGGGCGGGGATAAAGGCCAGCGCAAGCAGGAACTTAACGCCCGCCTCATCCGGCAGGAGCGACCGCACGATCTGCATGCCAATCATGACCGCAGCCGCGAGGAGGACGCTGCGCGGCACGTTGAACATCGGCTGTGGCGCCCCCAATCCCGGATTTTCCATTAGAGCCCCTGACCATCGGGGCAGCGTCAGGCCCCCGCCGCCCCCGCAACCCACCCGGCCGACCTTAGCAAGGGCGACGCGATGGGCGCGAGCTTTCTTCTGGTGTCCACGCTGCCCGCTTGGCGCAAGCCGGTATGCGCTCGCGCTCTGCTCATCCGTGTCAATTCGGGATCGTTTGCCGTCGAATCCCCCCGATGAGCGCCTTGACGGCCACAATATTGGCCCCGGCGCGAGGTTGGGGTCTTACTGAAAGCGACGAGCCTGCACTGTTTACGGGCTTTTTGAACCCGCTTGCGCGGTAAGCGCAGGGCCGAACACCCTTCTGTAGCTTAGCCATTCCTCTCATCCGCACCCTTATAGTATCCAAAACTTTAATTGAATCACGGCCGTTCAACCTTGCGTAACTGTCCCTAAAAATACCTTATCAATACTATTTCAAAAACCGCTGTTGCTTTATCGGTATGTCAAAAGCTTTCTGAGATAGTGCCTCCCAACAATAGGGGGGTTAAAATGAAACATTTCGCGTTGGGTGCAGCATTCTTGATGTTTATCTCGTCCTTGCCTGCAGATCCCACCAAGGAGCACACAGTTCGTCTTGCGCAACCGCTCGCGCCGCAAAAGGCCGCGTTCATGCAGTCCTTTGGCAACAGCCTGCCGCCGATCGGCTACGTGACCTTCTGCCAGGACCACCAGAGCGAATGCCGCCCCTCCGGGCGCTACACCGACCGCCTGCAGCTCACCTCCGCCAAACGGCGCGAGCTCGAGCAGGTCAATCGCTACGTCAATCGGAAGGTCAGCCCCGTCACCGATCTCGAGCTGTATGGTAAGGTCGAGGTCTGGACCTATCCCAAGGGCAAAGGCGACTGCGAGGACTATGTGCTGCTCAAGCGGCGCATGCTGATCGAGCGCGGCTGGCCCGAAAGCACGCTGCTGATCACCGTCGTTCGCGACGAGAACAATGAAGGCCATGCGATCCTGACCGCGCGGACGGATGTCGGCGATCTCGTGCTCGACAACAAGCGCCAAGAGATCGTTCGCTGGACCGACACGCCCTACACCTTCGTCAAGCAGCAATCCGACCGCAATCCGCTTGTTTGGACGTCGCTGCTGCCGCCGAGTGACGCACCTCAAACCACGGTCTCAGCCTCCTACAGCAATTAACCGCAGGGCGTCGACACCGCTTTTGACTGGAGATCACTTTTAGGCCCGGTGATCATCCCCCCAACCCGACCCATCCGGGCCTCAACTAGAGCCGGCCTCGTTTAGAGCGCCGGCTCATTTTTTTGCGCCGCGGCAAAGGGTGCAAGGGGTGGGAGGTCGCTGGGAGACTAGCTGCCGAGGTCGTAATCGAGGATCGCCATCTGGAACTGATAGGCGAGTTCGCCGTCATCCTCGTCGCGGAACAAGACGCCGATGAACTCGTCGGCGATATAGACCTCGGCGGAATCGTCCTTCTGCGGCCGTTGCTTCACCTCGAGCGCCGGCAGGCGAAACACCCGCTGCAAATATCGTTCAAGCTTGATGATCTCGTCGCGTGTCACGCTACACCCCTTCAATTCCCGGCACCTGTGGTCCCCGAACCCCTAGTCGCATGGGCTTGGGCCCTCGGTCTCGTCGCCAACGAACTGATCCATGGTGAGTGCGGGCTCCTCGCAACCGGCAGGACCGATCTCGCGTGCCGGCACCCCGGCAACCGTCCGGCGCGGCGGGACATCATGAAGCACGACGCTTCCTGCCGCGACGCGCGCGCAGTCGCCAATTTTAATATTGCCGAGGATCTTGGCGCCGGAACCCATCATCACCCCGCACCCAATCTTGGGATGGCGATCGCCACGTTCGTTGCCCGTACCGCCAAGCGTCACGCCATGCAGCATGGAGCAATTGTCGCCGACTACGGCCGTCTCGCCGATGACGATGCCGGTGGCGTGGTCGAGCATGATGCCCTTGCCCATCCGCGCGGCGGGATGAATGTCCACCCCAAAGACGCGGCTCGACAAGCTTTGCAAGAACAGGGCGAAATCCTTCCGGCCTTCGAGCCACAGCCGGTGGGCGAAGCGATGCGTTTGCAGCACCGAGAAGCCTTTGTAGTAGAGCAAAGGCTCGATGAAACGGCGGCAGGCTGGATCGCGCTTGGCCACGGCCATGATATCGGCGCGGAAAATTTCCCCGAGGCTCGGATCGCCCGCGAGAACCTCACGGAAGGTCTTGTCCAACAGACCCGCATCGACTGAGGGCTGTAGCCGGAAGGCCAGGCTATGGCACACGGCATCTTCGAGTGTCGGTTCGCTCAAGATCGTGGCGTAGATCAAGCTCGCGAGCACGGGCTCGTTCGCGCTCGTCTCTTCCGCCTCACTCCGCACCTGCGTCCAGATGGGATCGTAAGTCTGGATCTGCGGCTTTGCCGCGGTGAAGGTCTTGCGCATGGTAACCTCTACTGTGGTACCCCGCCGAAAAGGGGGCTTCTTTGTCGCCATCCCTAGCATGGGAACTAGGGCCGCTGGGTTAAAAAGTCGAGCACGCCCTGCTTGAAACTGGCATCGCCCACCGCCTTCATATGGTCACGGCCCTCGATATTGAGGAGCCCCGCGTCCGGAATAAGTGCCGCAAGATCGGGGCCCGAGCCAGCGATCACGTCCTCGGTTCCCACCGCGACTAGGACGGGAACCGCGATTGTGGCCAGCTGCTCCGCCGACAGCTTCTCGCGCGGGCCTCGCATGCAGGCGGCAAGCGCCCTGAGGTCGCTTCCTGTCTTCTCGGCGAAGGCCCTGAAGCTCCTCGCCGCGTCGTTGCCCACATCGTCGATGCTTCGAGCCTCCAGCGCTTTCGCCAAGGGTCCGCTCCCCACCATGCCGCGCACCAAATTGATGCCCATTCCGGCAATGACGACGCTGCGGACGCGTTCTTGGTGCCGAAGCACGAGAAAGGCCGCAATGCGCGCGCCCATCGAGTAGCCCACGACATCGGCCTTCTCGATGCCGAGATGGTCGAGCAGTCGCCGGGAATCCTCGGCCATGCTCGGCGCGCCATACAACTCGGGCTCGTAGAGCTTCTCGCTCTTGCCGTGGCCTCGATTGTCGAGGGCGACGACGCGGCGCCCGCTCGCCACGAGGGCGTCGATCCAGCCGGGATCCCGCCAATTCGCCCCGATATTGGAGGCGAAGCCGTGAATCAGCAGGATCGGCTCCCCCTTCCCCTCATCGACATAAGCGATGTCCACGCCATCGGATTTGAAACTAGGCATTGGGCTCTACCACTCGAAGCATTGGGCGATTATGCTCACGCGCTGAGATCCTCCCGGAACCATGTGAAGCGAATGTCATGGCTCAAACGCTTGTGCCCCATTTTGTCAACGACAAGGGCGTCGGCCGCATCAAGATCGGCGTCAAGGAATTCCAGTGCATGGGCGCCTCGCCCCCTTTCGACCATCCGCATGTCTATCTCGATATGGGCGACGAAGCCGAACTTGTCTGTCCCTATTGCTCGACCGTCTTTGACTACGACGCCACGCTTGAGCCGACCGAGAGCGACCCGCCCACTTGCGTGTTCGCGGCGACGTCGCCGCCGGGCGCGCCGGCCGCTTGAGCGCGCCTAGGGTGCCGAGCCGCCAGCTTATCGTCGGAGGCGGCATTGGTGGCCTCACCACCGCCATTGCGCTGGCGCAGCGCGGGATGAGTACGACCCTGCTCGAGCGGTCGGATCTGGGCGAGGAAACCGGCGCAGGCATTCAGCTCGGCCCCAATGCAACACGGATCTTGCGGCAGCTCCATGTCCTCGATGCGATCGAAGCGGCATCCTTTAGGCCTGAGGCAATCTGGCTGTTTGATGCACCCTCTGGCCACCAGCTCGCATCCATGCCGCTTGGACGCGCGATCGAGGAGCGCTTCGGCGCCCCCTATCTCACTTTGCATCGCGCCGATTTTCACGCGAGCCTCCTTGCGGCCTGCCAAGGACTTAGCTCGATTGAGCTGAGAGCAAACTTCGACGTGAACGACGTGCAGACCGTCGCCGACGCGATTATGGCTAAGACCCTTGACGGCAGGGAGGCGGAAGGATCGAGCCTGATCGCCGCCGACGGGATTTGGTCTGGCTTGCGTCGGCGGATCGCCCCAAACGCAGAACTGCGTTTTGCCGGCGCCACCGCTTGGCGGGCGATCCTGCCACGCGAACGCGTCGGTGCTCCGTTCAATGCGCCGATCGTCGGCCTTTGGCTCGGGCCGAGAGCCCATCTGGTGCATTACCCCGTAAGCGGCGGCAGGGATGTGAACGTCGTCGCGGTCATCGAGGACGGCAGTGCCGAGCATGGCTGGAACAGGCAATCTGACGCCACCGCCCTGCACACGGCGTTCAGGCCCTGGGCCCGCTCCGCCCGCGGGCTGCTGGACACCGTCGAGAGCTGGCGCTGCTGGTCGCTCTACCGGCTCGATCCGCTCCCCCGTTGGACCGATGGCCGCATGGCGCTGCTGGGCGACGCGGCCCATCCCGTGCTTCCCTATCTCGCGCAAGGCGCGGCACTCGCCGTCGAGGACGCGGCGACCCTCGCGGCGGCTCTCGTCGCTTGCGGCGGCGACACATTGCTTGCATTTCCCCATTACGAGGCGCTGAGGCAAAAACGTGCGCGGTGCATTCAGCGCCAGGCGGCGCGGTACGGTCGTCTCTACCATCTCAGCAGCCCCGCGGCGCTGGCGCGAAATTTCATCCTGCGGCGGCGCCAGCCGCAATCGCTGCTTCGGGGCTTCGACTGGCTCTACGGGCCGACGCTCCCAGGACCAGCCTAGCTCGGGGCGTGAGAGCTTTGCCGTGCGGATGAGCTGCCGGTCAGCAGGACCACGGTCCCCGCCAGCGCCGACAGGAGCGAGCCCGCAAGCACGGCGAGCTTGGTCACGGCTTCCATTTCCGGATCAGAGAAGGCGAGCAAGCCTATGAAAAGACTCATGGTGAAGCCGATGCCGCAGAGGATCGCCACACCATAGATCTGGCGCCAGCTGGCCCCCATCGGCAAGGAGGCAAGGCCCGCCTTCTTGGCAATGTAGACCGAGACGAGGATGCCGCCTTGCTTGCCGAAAAACAGGCCAAGGATGATGCCGAGGGAGAGCGGTGAAAGTAGCGACGCATGGCCGGTCGCGCCGAGCGAAACGCCGGCATTGGCAAAGCCGAACACTGGCAGCACGATGAAGGCGACCCAAGGCGAGAGTGTCTGCTCCATGCTGTGGAGCAGCGAGTGACTGCTGTCGGCCTCATCGTTGAGCGGAATCGCCATGGCAAGGATGACCCCGGCCAACGTCGCGTGGATGCCCGAGAAGAGCATCGACACCCAGAGCACAAGGCCGAGGAGCAGATAAGGCGCAAGCTTGCTCACCCCGGACCGGTTGAGCCCAAACAGGCCGGCCGCCGCCAGGGCCGCCACCGCGAGCGCCACCAAGGACAAATCCTTGGCATAGAACGTCGCGATCACCAGGATCGCGCCAAGATCGTCGATAATGGCGAGCGAGGTGAGAAACACCTTGAGCGAGTTCGGCACGCGTGAGCCGAACAGAGCAAGCACGCCAAGAGCGAAGGCGATGTCCGTGGCCGTAGGAATGGCCCAGCCGCGCCAATTCTCCGGGTGATCGAGGTTGACGGCCATGAACACCAGAGCCGGGACGAGCATGCCGCCAAAGGCCGCGACAAGGGGAAGCGCGCGCCGCCGCCAGGTGTCGAGCTGGCCCTCCATCATCTCGCGCTTGATCTCGAGACCGACCAGCAGAAAGAAAATGGCCATCAGCCCATCATTGATCCAATGCAGGACGTCGAGACCGGCTATCGGGGTGTGCAACGCTTCCGCATAGGTCCCTGCCAGCGGAGAGTTCGCCACGGCGAGCCCGAGTGCCGCGCTCGCCATCAGCACGAGTCCGCCGGAGGTCTCCGAATCGAGAAAGCGCTTGAAGGTCGTTCTGGACCGGCGAGATTGAGACATGAATGGGCCTTGGCGGGACGCGGTCCGTTCCTATAGCCGCCGCTCGGCCAGGGGCCAACCCAAAGAGACGGCTAAGGCAGACGAATCTGCCGGCCGCGCCGGCGGCGAGGGCAGGAGTCCCACGGGGTGGCGTCGCCGCCCGCAACCGTTCCTAGATCAGGAGCCCGATACGGGCCTTGCGCCTAATGGCCAGGGTCACCGCGGCGGCTTGACTCGTAGAGGAACCAGACGCGGCGCTCGGCCTGGTCGATCCAATTCTCCAACAAGCTCGCGGTGGCGACGTCGTTCTCCTCGTCGCAAAGGTCGTGCGCCTCGCGCAACGAGGCGATCAGAGCCTGATTGTCGGAACGAAGCTCACCCAGCATATCGAGGGGATCGACATAATCGGCGTCATTGTCCGGGATGCGTTGAAGTCGCGCGATGTCGCCGATGGAATGGAGCGTCAACCCACCGATTTTGCGCACGCGCTCGGCGATCTCGTCAGTGGTGGCGAAAATCTGCTCTGCCTGCTCGTCGAACATGAGGTGGTGGCCACGGAAATGAGGACCGCTCACATGCCAGTGGAAATTCTTCGTCTTCATATAGAGCGCGAACATGTCGGCGAGCAGCACATTCAACGCACCGGCGATGTCGCGCCGCGCATTGGCACCGAGGTCTGTCGGGGTCTCAAGCGGCGCCTTGCGCCGATCCTTCGCGGTCGATTCCTTGGTCATGCAAGCCTCCACATTTCCGACAATTCTAACAGACCTTGTTTGGACATATGGAGCCCGGGGGCGCAAAAAACAGCGCGCTCCGGCTTTTCCCCCTGAGGCGTCCTGTCACGCCGGTGCCCAAGTACCACCTCTCCATCTTAAACTCCGCACCGGAAATGGGTTGGGCGGATCGTGTCAGCTTCGCTATCTTGACGATTGAGCCTGCGGTAGAAGAGCTCGAAGGGAGCGATCATGTTCATTGCCATGAATCGGTTCAAAGTGAAGAAGGGTTCCGAGCACGACTTCGAGCAGGTCTGGCTAACGCGCAAGACGCATCTCGATGAGGTGCCGGGCTTTATCGTGTTCCACCTGCTCAAAGGCCCGGAGAAGGAGGATCACGTGCTTTACGCCTCGCACACGATCTGGCGGTCGGAGGCGGATTTCTCAGCCTGGACGCGATCAGAGGCCTTCCGCCAGGCGCATGGCGGCACCGGCGCCAACAAGCCTCTTTATCTCGGCCATCCCGAATTCGAGGGCTTCACCGTGCTGCAAGAGGTGAAGGCGAAATAGCCCCACCAGCGTCAATTCACGCGCGCGACCTGAACCAGATTGTCGGAGAAGGTAGGCGCCCGGCCAAGGCTGCAAAAGGCGTCCGAAGAGATCGAGTTCACCGACCCGTCGGAGCGGTTGAGGCTCCGCCAATAGCCGAGCGTGGCGACGATCACGCCGGGCTGCACGTCGTCGGTGACACGGGCGAAACCCTCGAAATCGCCGCGGCCGTTGAACACGCGCACGGGGTCGCCCTCGCGGATGCTGCGCTCTTCGGCGTCCTTGGGGCTCAGCATCACGAACTGTTCCCCCTGCCCTTTGATCTTGTGCGGCTCGTTGGCGTAGCAGGAATTGAGGAAGCCGTGGCTCTTCGGTGAGATGATGTTGAGCGGATAGCTCTCGGCGAGATGCGGATTGCTCGCGGGGCTCTCGCGCGGCGGCGTATAGCCCGGCAGCGGATCGACAGCCTCTCCCGATTGCATCTCCTCGTACATCATGCGGAAGGGCGGAGCGACGAAGTTCTTGGCGTCCTTGACCAGGAACTCGACCTTGCCCGATGGCGTCGGGAAATTGCCGTTGGCATGCGGCAGCCGATCGTCGGGCGTGCCGACCGCGAGGTGGAAATAACCGTAGCGCCGGAAATGATCCATGCCGACGCCGCCCATCTGCGGCGCGTCCCATTTCACATAATGCTCGGCGAGTTCCATGTCGCTCATCTTGAATTGAGCGTCGTCGTAGCCCATGCCGGAGGCGAGCAGCCGGAAGATCTCTGCATTCGACTTCGCCTCGCCGCAAGGCTCGATCGCCTTCTCGTTGAGAGTGAGGTAGAAATGACCCCAAGAGAACATCATGTCATCGTGCTCGCCGGCCATGGTCGCCGGCAGCACGATGTCTGCATAGGCTGCGGTGTCGGTGACGAAATGTTCGGCCGTGACGAAGAACAGATCTTCGCGGCTCAAGCCCTTCACGATCTTGTTGGTCTCCGGCGCCTGGCTGACCGGATTAGTGTTGTAAATGTAGAGACCCATGACCGGCGGATCGAGTTTCATCTCGCCGGTGAGCGCTTGGCCAAGCTGGAGATTGTTGACCACGCGGGTGCCTGGCCGGATGAAGTCGGGCCGCGACACGCGTCCCCAATCCACGGGAAACTCCCATAGCGGCATCTGCAGCAGCCCGCCGCCGACATGCCGCCAAGAGCCGGTGAGGGCGGGAATAGCGCAGACCGCGCGAATGGTCTGGCCGCCGCCGGCATGACGCTCGAGCGCAACCCCCATGCGGATGACGGAAGGCTGGGCTTTGGCGAAGTCATGGGCGAAGCGTGCCACATCCGCAGCGGGCACGCCCGTGACCGTTTCGACATAGTCAGGCGTGAACTCTGCCGCACGCTCGGCCAGCTCCTGGAAGCCAACGGTATGTTGGTCCACCCAATCTTGATCGACGAGACCGTTCTCGATCAGCGCCGCGATGACGCCCATGGCGAAGGCGCCGTCGGTCCCCGGCTTCGGCATGATGTGCCAATCGGCCTGCTTCGCCGTGCGCGACCGGTAGCTGTCGATGACCACGACTTTGGCGCCTCTCTTTCGCGCCTCGAGCACGAAGGGCCAATGGTGCAGATTGGTGGAGATCGAGTTGCACGCCCAGATCACGATATATTTGGAATGGACGAAGCTCTCGGGATCGACGCCGCCGGTCGGTCCCACCGTGAGCAGCCATGCCGTGGATGAGCCGGAGGCGCAGAATGTCTTCTCGTTCACGGTCGAGCCGAGCTTGTTGAAGAAGGCGTCGCCCGAGGTCAGCCCCTGCACTAGCCCTTCATTGCCGAGATAGGAGTAAGGCATGATCGCCTGGCTGCCATATCTGGCGATGATCTCGGTCCAACGTGAGGTGATCTCGGCGATCGCCTCCTCCCAAGAGATGCGCGCGAACTGACGCGAGCCCTTCAGCCCTACGCGGCGCAAGGGATAAAGCACACGGTCTGGATTGTAGTGATGGTCGTCATAGTCCTTCAGCTTCACGCAGAGGGTGCCGCGGGTCATCGGGTGGTCTTTGTTCCCGCGCACCTCGACAAGCTTGCCGGCCTCGACCTCATAGATCATGGCGCAAGTGTCCGGGCAGTCGTGCGGACATCCGCCGAAAAACGTCTCGCGTGCCGGCTGTTCGTTCATCCTTGCGTCCTCCCTAGAGGCATTGACCCTGCGGACTCTTGACGGACCGCTCATTCGTTCGGAGGAGCCTAGGGACAGCCCGCTCACTTGTCGATCATCAAACGGCAAAACTTCAGAAGAATGCACGGGCATGGTTGCATCAAGCCCCGCTCTTCACCCAGGAGTCCGAGCGATAGCACTAGACGAAAGAAGCCAAGCCACGCATAAATTTGGAGATGTCGGCTTCTCCGAATGCAAGCCAATTGCTATTTGGGCGCCCCGGCGTAGTCAGTTAACCGGGGTCGATGGAGCTGGCTGGCGGCACTTGGGGAGGTGCGTTTGACTCAGGAAAGTCGCTGGAACAGGCTCTCGCCGAGGCATTTCAGGAAGCCGACCAGCTTGATGCCCCGCTCGACCGGCGGCTCAACGTTTATCTCGACGCCTCGCGCCAGCTGCTTCCGGAGCTGGAGACAACCTACGATCAGCTCGTGCAGCGCATCGCCGCCAATGCTCCCGACAGCCAAGTCCCGGCGGTCGGGGAGGTCCTACCCGATTTCTGCATGACCGACAGCGAGGGTCGGCTCGTCGATCTCGCCTCACTCTTGGCGAACGGTGCGCTGGTGATCAGCTTCAATCGCGGCCCCTGGTGCGACTATTGCGGACTGGAACTGCATGCACTCGCCCGCGCATACCCGGAGATCGTCGCGTCGGGGGGCGATGTGGTCGCTTTGGTGCCGGAGACGGCCGAATATGCGCGCAATCTGCGAGCAGCGCGTGGCGTGCCGTTCCGCGTGCTGACGGATCTCGACCTCGGCTATGCGCTCAATCTGGGTCTCGTGTTCTGGATCGGGCCGAAGATCATGGCCCTTTACAAGGGCTTCGGCATCGACCTTGAGCAGTTCCAGGGCAATGGCGGCTGGCTGTTGCCGATCCCCGCGACCCTCGTGGTTGGCCGGGACGGCTGCGTCAAAGCCCGCTTCGTCGACCCGGATTTCAGACACCGCATGGGCATCGAGGAGATTCTACAGGCTGTGCGGGAGGATGCCAGGGGCTGACCCGCTGCCACTTCCGGTCGTCGCCGAGCCGGCTTGCCAGGCAAGACGAAAACAGTCGGACAAAGGCCAGCTGGCAAAAGTTTTTCTATCCACGCCGCTCAACCAGGTTCTAGAGTGGGCCATCGTAGACTGGGGGAACATCACATGTCACTCGGCACTATTCTGATCGTCATTCTGATTTTGATTCTGATCGGCGTCATTCCGACTTGGGGCCACAGCCGGAACTGGGGCTACGGCCCGTCCGGCATTGTCGGCCTCATCCTCGTTATCCTGCTGATCTTGCTTCTGCTCGGCAGAATTTAAGCGACCTGCCAACGGAGGGTCGCGGGCGGGACGCGCCTGCCCGCGATCTCCGCGCCTCAGCGCGTCCGGTTGTAGCCGAGCGCCACCCGGCCGTAAGGAAGGGTGAGATCGACCATGAGTTGCCGCACGGCCAGCACCTTCCTCACCGGCAGATCGGCGACCGGCGCCTTGACATGGGCACAAGGTGCAGCCCGCCCGGGCCCGAACCATGATTGGCTCCGGTCCGCTCAGTTTCCATCTGGCGGCGGTAGGACGAAGCCGGCCCTTACCGGTGTCGTCCGGATTTCGCTTCCGCCACCGACCTCGAAGCTCGCCCTGAGGAGGAGGAACAGCGCGAGGCCGTTCAGGAGGTGCCAGACAAAGTGGGTGCCGACCTTGTGGCCCTCGATGGCGTAGGCGTCGCAAAGCACTATATCCAGCGATCGGAAGGTTACCGAGACGGCAAAGACGAGCGCGGCCCAGAGGATAAGGGGCGCCGCCCGCTGCCCTCGCTCGCAGAGGAGCCCACCGACGATGGCCATGGCGGCGAGAGCCGGCAAATAGACGAGACTGCCGTTTAGGCATTCCTTCGCGTCCGTCACGCTGGTATCCGGGAAACCCACTCCACCGCCCCAGCATTTGACCTGCATGGTGAGCACCACGATCGCGGCAAAGCCGATCAGGGTCAGCACGGTCCAGCCCGGCGGAACCCCCAACAGCCGATTCAGGGCAAAGCCGAGATAGACGAGCATAAACACATCGATGGGGATGATGTCGGCAAGCTCCGATCCTTGCGTGGCGAACAGATGGAAGGCCAAGCTGCCAAGCCCGATGACGAACACGAGCGCGATGAAGAGGAAGTGATCGGCGCTGCGCTCAAGCCTCGGGCGGCGCAGGAGCAGCCAAAGAGCAGCAAGCGCGGCCAAGACAAAGGCGGCATTACTTGCGGCATTGAAGGGTTCCGCCAGCAGGGCAACGCTCGCGCCCCGTTCGCAATAGAGAAATACGTGCTGGCTGAGGTTCATGATCCCCCTCCTCCCATCGGGCTAGAAGTGCCGGCGCTGGGCAAAGTTCCATCCCAAAGCGATTTGAAGGCCCGATCACAAGACCTCGATGCGGCGAGCCTGTGATGGAACGCGAAAGCGCGCAACAGCGCGCCGCGTGAGGGAAAGTATAGCTTTAGCTGGAAGCCGCATCACCCGTGACGCTGGCAAGATCCCGTCGTTCAAACCTCTCACCTTTTCCGAGCACCACACCCTGCCCGGCAGCGATGCCGAATTCGAGGCTGGCGGCGATGCGCCGCGCTCGGTCGATGAAATGGGTCGAGGCTTTGGGGGGACAAATGTCGAAAGCCGTCGCTTCGAACAGGCTAAGCCAACGGTCAAAATGCTTGGCGTCGACAGGCAGCGGCAAATGCTTCTGCATGGGCTGGCCATGATAGGCGCCGCTCATCAGCGCCACGGATGACCAGAAATCGCGCATCTGACGAAGATGCGGCTCCCAATCGGCGATGCGCGCAGCGAAAATGGGCCCGAGCAGCGCGTCTTCCCGAATGCGGGCGTAGAATTCCCGTACGAGACCCTCGATCATCGCCTCATCAATGCCGGTGTCGGCTCGAATCGCAGTGGTGATCGCCGCCCGCCGCTCTGCGCCTGATTCCATCGGCTTTGTCATGAATCTTCGTCGCTCCGGCGGACAATAAGAAATATCAAATATATATGTTTAGTGAGACGCTGCCAAGGGCAGCCGGGATAAGCGTCTTTTCATCCCCAGTCGCACGGCCTATGTTGGATTCGTTGGAGACTGGGGCTTTAAGGGACGTCCGGCATGAAAGCGGCGGGAAGGTCTTTTTACCGGAGCGCGGGCGCGGGGCGAATTGCCGCTATCGTGACTGCCGGTGCCTTGACGCTGGCGCTGACCGGGCCCACGGCAGCGGAGAAGTGGCGCCCTGGCGATTCCAGCTATCCCCAGATCACGGTGCAGAGCGACATTTACGCGTCGGAGACCATTTCCGCCCCGGTGCGGCGGACGGCGCGCGGCGACGAAGTTCGTCTCCCGGGCGGAGCTTGGGTCCGCTGCAGCTTCAATTGCTACTACACCCTCCGAAACTCGACGATCGACTTCTGGCGCCGCTGGGGAGCCCAGTAGGCCCTATTCGTCCTGGGGAATGTCTTCCTCGTCGATCGGCGGCCCCTCCTCCTCGTCGTCACTGCTGGCCGGCATGCCGAGGCTCTCTTTGCAGCCGTCCTCGATGCCTTCATTGGCCTGCATGAGATCCTCCAAGGTCGGATAGGTCTCAGCGTCCTCGTCGGTGATATCGTCCTTGTGCAGCTTGGTCAGCATGTCCACGTCGGCCTGGCTCAGCTTCGTTTCATCGAACTTGCTGGCTACGCATCCGCAATAGACCTGCGGCGTCACCTTGCTGCCCGGCGCCAATCCCGGCTCGTCCGTCACCACCGGGTCCTCGACACAAGCGGCGACGAAAGCCTCGGTGTTGAGCCCTGCCGCCAGCGCCTCATTCGACGCGCCGCCGACGAGCATGAGCACTGAAAGCCCGGCCATGAAAACTCCACGCCTTACACCACGCAACATGTCACTCTCCTGACGCGCATCGGCACTCCGGAAGCGGAGGCTCAACTGCCGCATCTAAGCATAGGGAATGAATCAATCTTTGGGCAACTGCGACAAGGAAGCGGGCTGAAAAATCTGGCATCGATTTGAGTGAATTCTCACGTCCCCTCATAGCTCTAGGCAGCTGACAAACCACGGTATCGCACCCTGGCACCGCCGCGACGGTTGCCAAATCGGGGTTAAGCGCCTAGTCCCGAAGCCGCTCAAAGTTCAAAGGCATTTGCCCATGTTTCCGCGGCTGCTGTCGATCTGGCGCGATGTGCGCTCGAGCCTCTGGGGCTTACCGCTGGCAATGGTCGCGGCAGCGGCAATCATCGCCCTCCTCGCGGTAACCATACCGCTCAGTCAGAGCGACGATCCGGTCTGGTTTCTCTATAGCGGCGACGCCAAGGACGCGCCCCAGTTCCTCTCCAATCTGGTCACCGCCATGATCACCATGGCGACCCTGGTCATTTCGATCACCATGGTGGTACTGACGCTCGCGGCACAGCAGCTCGGACCGCGCCTGATCCGAAGCTTCATGGCCGACCGGCGGACGCAAGTGACGCTCGGCCTGTTCGTGGCAACCGTTGTCTATCTGCTGCTGGTTCTCCGCTCGACCTATGGCGCCACGGATCGCGTGCCCAATCTGGCTGTGACCGCGGGCACGGCGCTCGTCCTACTATGCCTGGTCGCACTGCTGATCTTCGTCCATCACCTCGCCACCTCGATCATCGCCGACAACACGATCGACCGCGTGGGAGACGCACTCGACGCCGACGCCAAGCGGCTGCTGCCCGCCTCCGACTTCAAGCAATGCCCTCCTCCACCCACTCGCCCGCGCGAATGGGGCGCGGCGCTTCACCTCGCGGCAAGCGGTTATGTGCAGGCCATCGATCATCGACGCTTAGTGAAGATCGCAACGGACGCGGACGCCGCGATCGAGCTCGCATTCACGGCGGGGCATCACGCCATTCAGGGCGCCACTTTCGCCTGGATTTCCCCTCTGGAAGCGGCGACGGATGACGTGCAAAGCAACGCCGAAGAATGCATCGTGCTCGGGAGCGAACAAGCCTCGATCCAGGACCTCGAAACCTCCATCCGGCAGCTGGTCGAGATCGCGCTGCGTGCGCTTTCCCCCGGCATCAGCGATCCGTTCACCGCCATCGCCGTGATCAACCGGCTGACCGAATCGCTCGCCAAGATCATGCGGCTGGGCGCTCCCCAAAGCTTCTGGGCCGACGAGGACGGCACCGTGCGCGTAATTGCGCCGACCTCCGGCTTCGCCGGCCTCGTGCAGACAGCCTTTCAACAGATCCGTCAGCACAGTATCGGCTCGCCGTCCGTACTCATCCATCTTGCTCGCAGCCTAAGCCAGCTGATCGCGCAAGCCGATGAGTCGCAGAAGGATGTTCTCGTCCAGACCCTGAGAATCGTGGTCGAGACGGGGCGCCGTGACATCGCGCAAAAGGAGGATCTGGTGGCGCTGGAGGAGCGGGCGAAACCGGGGCTCGGAATTGCCCGCGGGGCACGGTCTCGCCGTCCCAAAGCCCCTCAGCCTACTGACCGCAGCGAGGGCTAGACCTTCGGCTTAGGCAGCGCGAGGCGGATGCTGAGCTCTTTCAGCTGCTTCTCGTCCACCTCCGCCGGCGCGCCCATGAGCAGATCCTCTGCCTGCTGGTTCATGGGGAACATCACCACCTGGCGCAAATTCTCCTCGCCGCAGAGCAGCATGACGATGCGATCGATGCCGGGCGCGATGCCGCCATGGGGGGGCGCGCCATATTGCAGCGCCCGCATCATGCCGCCGAACCGCGCCTCGAGTTCCTCCTTGGCGTAGCCGGCGATGCCGAAGGCCCTCTCCATGATCTCGGGCAGATGGTTGCGGATGGCGCCGGAAGAGAGCTCCACGCCGTTGCAGACGAGATCATATTGGTAGGCGAGGATATCCTCGGGCTCCATGGTCTCCAGGGCTCTGAGGCCGCCTTGCGGCATCGAGAAGGGATTGTGCGAGAAGTCGATCTTGCCCTCCTCCTCGTTCCACTCGAACATGGGAAAATCGACGACCCAGCAGAACTCGAAACAATCCTTGGCGATGAGGTCGAGCTCGGTGCCGATGCGGGTCCGTGCCCGGCCGGCAAAATCGACGAACTCCTTCGGCAGGCCGGCAACGAAGAAGACGGCGTCACCCGCCTTCAGATCGAGCTGCTCGCGAATCGCCTTGGTGCGAACCGGGCCGAGATTATTGGCGATGGGACCTTTGCCGGGCGGGTTCAGATCGGCCGGTGAGCCGCCCGGAGACTTTTCGAAGATGATGTAGCCGAGCCCCCGCTGCCCCTCGCTATGTGCCCAGCCATTCATGCGGTCGCAGAAGGCGCGGCTGCCGGCGCCCGGCGCCAGGATCGCCCAGATGCGCGTGTTCGCGTCCATGTCGATCATGCCGGCGAAGATCTTGAAACCCGAGCCGCGGAAATGCTCGGTCACATCGGCCATCTCAATCGGGTTTCTGAGGTCCGGCTTGTCGGTGCCGTATTTGCGCATGGCCTCCGCGTAAGGAATGCGCGGGAATTTCTGCGTCACCGCCTTGCCGTCGCCAAACTCCTCGAACAGCCCGCGCATGATCGGCTCGAGCGTGTCGAATATGTCGTCTTGGGTGACGAAGCTCATCTCCAGGTCGAGCTGGTAGAATTCACCGGGCGAGCGGTCGGCGCGGGCGTCCTCGTCGCGGAAGCAGGGCGCGATCTGGAAGTAGCGATCGAAGCCCGACATCATGATGAGCTGCTTGAACTGCTGCGGCGCCTGCGGCAGCGCATAGAATTTTCCCGGATGCACGCGCGACGGCACAAGATAATCGCGCGCGCCTTCCGGCGAAGACGCGGTGAGAATCGGGGTCTGGAATTCGAAGAAACCCGCCTCGCGCATGCGGTGGCGCATCGACCAGATGATCGCCTGCCGCTTCATGATGTTGCGGTGTAGGCTGTCACGCCGGAGATCGAGGAAGCGATATTTGAGCCGGGTCTCCTCCGGGTAGTCGGGCTCGCCGAACACCGGCAGCGGCAACTCCTTCGCCTCCGACAGCACCTCGATGACTGCGACTCTGACCTCGATTCCTCCCGTGGGCAGGTTGGGATTGATCGTCTCAGCCGGGCGGGCGACCACCTCTCCGTCGATGCGCACGACCCATTCGGGCTTCAGCCTCTCAGCCTCGGCAAACGCCGGCGACTCCGGATCGGTCACGCATTGGGTGATGCCGTAATGATCCCGGAGGTCGATGAAGAGGAGCCCGCCATGGTCGCGCACGCGGTGCACCCAGCCAGAGAGCCTAACGGTCTTGCCGACGTCCTCTTTACGCAATTCGCCGCAAGTTTCGGTGCGATAGGGGTGCATGAACCGGGGGATAAGATGCATTACGGAAGTCGCGCGGAACAGCGCATGGGAGGCCCCATCTGTCAAGACGGGCGCGTCGCTTGGAACAAAGGGCGTCCATCGGCGTTTCATCGACAACGGCAAGATGAGGGAGATTTGCCATGCTCATGATCACCGAGACGGTTCCGGTCCGAACGCGCTTGCCCGGCGCAGTTTGGATCGTTGCAGCTGTTGTGACGCTTTTTTCGCTGATGTCGACGCTCACGCATTATCGTACCCCAGCGAGTGTGGAACACGCTATCGAGCAGGTCAGTGTTCAAATCCAGGCGAAAGTTTAAGCGCGGCTCGATTGTCGTATTGACGTAGTCACCTCACCGCGTAAGGGTGGCGTGTCTTGAACCCAGCAATACGAGTCCACCCGCTCTGCGGCATTCCGTCCGGCTGACAGCGCGCCCCTGATACCATCGGCCTCTTGGCCTTGGCCTGCGGGCTGAGCTATACGACAGCCCATGCGTCTCATATCGCGTACCGACGAACTGGCCGAGGCTTGCGCCCGGCTTGGGGCTGCCCCCTTTGTGGCGGTCGATACCGAATTCATGCGGGAGCAGACCTTCTGGCCGAAGCTCTGCCTGATCCAAATGGCGGCCGACGGCACAGAGGTGCTGGTCGACAGCCTCGCGCCCGGCCTCGACCTCACCCCGTTCTTCGACCTCATGCTGAACGACCGGGTGCTGAAGGTCTTTCATTCGGCGCGACAAGACGTTGAGATTGTTCATCATTTGGCGAGAGTGATCCCTCACCCGATCTTCGACACCCAGGTCGCGGCCATGGTCTGCGGCTTTGGTGAGGCGGTGAGCTACTCTATGCTGGTCAAGCGGATGCTGAACTTCAATCTCGACAAGACCTCGCGCTTTACCGATTGGAGCCGGAGACCTCTGTCCGACCGGCAGCTTACATACGCGCTTGGCGACGTCCTGCATCTGCGCGACCTCTATCCCAAGCTCAGGGCCCAGCTCGACAAGTCCGAGCGTGTCAGCTGGCTCAGCGAGGAAATGGCGGTGCTCACCGACCCCGCCACCTATGAGCTCCACCCCGAACATGCCTGGAAACGCTTGAAAATGCGCATCAAGACGCCGAAGGCGTTGGCCGTGCTCATGGAACTTGCAGCATGGCGCGAGCGCGAAGCGCAATCCCAGGATGTGCCCCGATCGCGCATCCTCAAGGACGAGGCGCTTTATGACATCGCCAGTCAGGCGCCTGGGACGGCCGAGGATTTGGGCTCGCTCCGCACCTTGCATAACGGCTTTGCCCGTTCCAATCGTGGCCGCGCCGTGCTTGAGGCGGTGGCTAAGGGCCTGGAGCGCGATCCGAAGACGGTCCCACCGATCCAGCGCGGCGAGCCCATGCCGCCTGAGGCTCAAGCCGTGGTCGATTTGCTGCGAGTGCTGCTCAAGGCCACGGCCGGACGGAATGGCGTGGCGCCGAAGCTGATCGCCACCAGCGACGAACTCGAAGAGATCGCGCGCTCCGGCGACATCGACGTTCCGGTATTGCGGGGCTGGCGCAGGAAGCTGTTCGGCGACGATGCCTTGGCGCTGAAGCGGGGCGAGCTTGCGCTCGTCATCAACAAAGGCGAGGTCGCGGTGCTACCGGCCGATCCGGCAAAGGCCGAGCGTGAACCCAGACTTGACGAGAAGTGAGGCATGCGCGCCGCGCCATCAGCGCGCCCGCTTGCTCTCTTCGATCCGCAGCTTGACCATGGCGTGCACATCCTCTGGCAGGTCGTCCAGAACTTCGAGGATGGTCTTCAGTTCAACCCGAAGACCGTGAATCTGGTCGATCAGACTGAGCAGGACAGGCACCTGCTCTTCGTCGAAGCCGAGCTTGTCCTCCAGATCCCGGATCAGCGCCGCTCGCGCCATGTCGGCTTCGGTAAAAGCCTCCTCCGCCTTGGCGACGGGTCTGATCCAGCCCTGCTGCACCCACACGCGCAGCCGCGTCACCGTGAGGTGCTGGATCTTGGCAATGATGTCGCGCTCGCTCAGCATCAGGCCTGCTCTCTAAGCTTCCGCCGCGGATCGTAGCCGTGCTTGTCGCGCCACTCTTCCGCGAGCTTCTTCAGGTCCTCGTCAATTCGCTCCGGCAGGACCACCGTGAGCTTGACCAACTGATCGCCCTGCTTGCCGCCTTTGCCTTTGATGCCTCGCCCCTTGAGCCTAAGCGTCTTGCCGGTGCTGGACCCTGGTGGGACGGTCGCGAACACTCTGCCGCCGATTGTCGGCACCTCGATTTTGCCGCCGAGAACCGCCTCGTCGAAGGTGATGGGCACCTCGACCACGATGTCGTCGCCCTCGCGCGCGAATACGGGATGCGGGCTGACCAGGATTTCCACCAGCGCGTCCCCGGGCCCACCCTCACCCCTGCCCGGCATGCCCTTGCCCTTGAGCCGCATCACCTGGCCTTCCGCGACGCCGGCGGGAATGGTCACATCGAGGGTGCCGCCATCGGGCAAGGTGATGCGCTTCTTCGCGCCGTTCACCGCCTCGAGAAAGTCGATTTGAAGCCGATATTGCGCGTCTGAGCCCCGCATGGAGAAGCGCCGGCCGCCACCCGCGGTTCCCGCCTCTTTTCCGAACAAATCGCCGAAAAGATCGGAAAAGGAGCCCAGATCCTCATAGCCCGCGGTCGAGCGATAGCGCGCCGCGTCCTCGCCACCCGCATATTCGCGATAGTAGCGCTGCTGCGGCCGCTCCTGACCGCTTCCGTCGATCTCGCCCAGGTCGTAACGCCGCCGCTTCTCGGCGTCCCCAAGGATGTCATAGGCCGCGGTGATCTGTTTGAACTTCGCCTCGGCAGCCTTGTCACCCGGATTGAGATCGGGGTGTAGCTTCTTGGCGAGCTTGCGATACGCCTTGGCGATGTCTCCAGCGCTGACGTTGCGCGCCACGCCGAGAACTGAGTAAAGATCATCTGCCATTTATTCGCTTACGGCTGGGCCCCTCGGCAGGGCTGATTGACGCCAAAGGCTGGGAACAGTCCTCATAGCATAATGATTTGGGAAAGGCCGCCTCGTCCAGCCCGTTGGCGTCAGCTTGCCGCCAACTGAAAGGATGGCCCGACGCGAATTTCGCCGTCCCGCTCGAGCAGATTCGCCAGAGCCTTGAATCTGCGGTCGACGCGCTCGCCTTCGAGATTGGAATAGGGCTCCGGCAAGGTCCAGACGAGCCGGTTGCCCTCATAAGCGATCGGCGTATTGGTGAGCACGCCCGGCATCGCTGCGGAAACCATATGCGCCGCGCGGAACGCAGCGCCAAGAATGCGAGCCCGCTTCAGCATGTCCTTGTCGACGAAGCCGACCAGGCTTTGGCTGATCTCGTCCTTGATCGTACCCTCGTTGCGATAATAGACGGTGAGCGCCAGGAACGCGCGGCCGGCATGATCGACGCCGACGAAATTGCCATGGGCCACAAGATTCAAGCTCTGAACGCCGCGATAATCGGGATGACCATGCCAACCGATGTCGGAGAGGAGACAGGCGGCATGACGAAGTCGCCTTTGCTCCGGCGTCTCGGTCGGTCCTGGCGCCCGAAACAGGGCGTCGGTCCAGGTGCAGAGTTCTTGGGCGCAGCGGATCGAGCGTGACCGCCGCTGGGCCAAGTCGTCACAGGCCGCAAGCAGCGGGTCTTTCCGCTTCTCCTCCTCGCTCAGAAGGTCGTAGAGCAGCCCCTCGCGGATGCCGAACACGGAAATCACCACCGCGCGCGGGCGGACCCGCGGCAGCAGCCGTTCGAGCACCAATGCGCCATAGGGAATGGTTTCTCGCCGAGCGCCTGAAATGTCGCGGATGCCGGCAAGCGAGCTTTGCGATTGCTGATCGAGCAGCGCCGCGAATCTGAGCGCGTCGGCGGTCTCGATCCGGTAATTGTGCATGATGTTGAGCGGATAGTTGGTCTGAATCATGTGGAGCCGAGCCAGTGCCCGCCAGGTCCCGCCGATGGCGTAGAAGTCGCGGCCCGCGCCCTCCTCCAGCCAGTTCACCTTGGCAAGCTCGGTATCGACAATCTCCCGGGCGCGCTTGAGATTGCCACCGGAGGCATCGATCAGCCGCAGGCCGCCGAGCGGCAGCGTCGCGGCCTCGCCAGGCTTGCCTTTGCGGACATCGATCAGTTCGAGGCTACCGCCGCCGAGGTCGCCGACGAAGCCATCCGCATCGTGAATGCCGGCGATCACCCCGAGCGCCGCGAGTTCGGCCTCCTCGGGACCGGTAAGCACCCTGATCGGGAGATCGAGGATGCGCTCGGCCTGGGCGATGAAATCCGGACCATTCTCGGCCTCGCGGGCAGCTGCCGTGGCGATGGCTTCGACTCGGGTCACGCCCATCTGGTCGATCAACGCGCGGAAGCGGCGAAGGGCCCGAAGCGCGCGGGCAACCGCGTCGGCGCCAAGCCGGCCGGTCGTTGCGAGCGAGCGGCCCAAGCCGCACAAGACCTTCTCGTTGAAGAGGGGCGTGGGCGCGCGGGTGGCGCCCTCGTAGACCACGAGACGAACCGAGTTCGACCCGATATCGACGACGGCAACTGGGAGAAGCTCGTGTCTTCGGGCCATGACGTAGCTTGCCGAGCCTCAGCCGGATTCGACCAACCGCGCGAAACGCGGCGGCATGTCTTCTTTCAGCGACGCGCCGCGCCCAGACAGGCTGGGATTGGTCATGAAGTAGTCCTGCGCGCTGAACGGCTCCTGACCCTCGATAGGCCCGATACGCTGGGAGCTGCCATCGGGCCTGACGCGCCAACTCTGCACATTGTCCTTGAGATTTGCCACCATGATCTGGTCGAGAATCTGCTCATGCACCGTTGGGTTCTTGATCGGAACCATGGCCTCCACCCGGCGATCGAGGTTGCGCGGCATCATGTCGGCGGAGCTGATATAAACGGTTGCGTTGCGACTAGGCAACCCATGCCCCGCACCAAAGCAGTAGATACGGGAATGCTCGAGGAAGCGCCCCACGATACTCTTCACGTGGATGTTCTCGGACAGATGAGGCACACCAGGCCTTAGGCAACAGATGCCACGCACCACGAGATCGATCTCCACGCCCGCCTGACTTGCATCGTAAAGCGCGTCGATGATCTCGACATCGACGAGCGAATTCATCTTCATCCAGATCGCCGCCGGACGCCCGGCCTTGGCGTGGTACATCTCCTCGCGGATGTGATCGAGGATGCGCGCCTTGATCCCGTGCGGCGAGACGGCCATGGCCTCGAGCTCCGCCGGCTCCGCATAGCCCGTGACGAAGTTGAAAATACGGGAAACGTCATGGCCGACAGTGCGGTCGGCGGTGAAGAAGGAGAGGTCGGTATAGATCTTAGCCGTGACCGGGTGGTAGTTGCCCGTGCCCACATGGCAATAGGTGACGAGATCGCCCCCCTCGCGCCGTACGATAAGGCTCAGCTTGGCGTGGGTCTTGAGTTCGAGGAAACCATAGACCACCTGCACGCCCGCGCTTTCCAGGTCACGCGCCCATTTGATGTTAGCCTCCTCATCAAAGCGGGCCTTGAGCTCCACGACCGCGGTCACCGATTTGCCGGCCTCCACCGCGTCCTTCAAGGCTTCGATGATGGGCGAGGTCTTGCTCGTGCGATAAAGCGTCCATTTGATCGCCACCACGTCCGGATCGGCCGTGGCCTGCTTCAGGAATTGGAGCACCACGTCGAACGACTCATAGGGGTGGTGGACGACGATGTCCTTGGCGCGGATGGCGGCGAAACAGTCGCCGCTGTGCTCGCGAATGCGCTCCGGAAATCGGCTGATGTATGGTTGGAATTTGAGATCGGGGCGGTCGGAGACGATGAGCTGGTTGATATCGGTGAGCCCGATCAGCCCCTTTTGCACGAAACTTTCGCCCTCGGAGACCTTGAGTTCCTTCATGACGAAACGCTGCAGGCGCGCCGGCATCGAGGCCTCGATCTCCAGTCTGATCACCGAGCCTCTGCGCCTGCGCTTAAGCGCGGATTCGAACAACCGCACCAGATCTTCTGCCTCTTCCTGCACCTCGATGTCGCTGTCTCGCAGCACGCGGAACGCGCCCTGGCTTCTCACTCGATAGCCCGGGAACAGGCGCGACACGAAGATCCCGACCACGGATTCGAGCCGGATAAATCTGATCGCGTCATGACCTTCGCCGTCCGAGGGCAGCCGGATGAAGCGGCTCAGCTGCGAAGGGATCGGCATCAGCGCGTTCATGGTTCGGAGCGATCCCTCGCGCACGAGTTCAAGCCCGAGCGTGAAACCGAAATTGGGGATGAAGGGGAACGGATGCGCCGGGTCGACCGCGATCGGCGTGAGCACGGGGAAAATATGGCTGAGGAAATGTTGCTCGAGCCAGCTGAGTTCCTTGTCCGTGAGCTGATCGGCCTGCAACACATGAATGCCCGCCTCGGCCAGCAGGCCCTTGAGCAGCACCCAGCTTTCCTGCTGCTCATCGGTTAGCTCGCTCACAAATCGCGTGATGCGGTCGAGCTGCTCGGCAGGCGTGAGCCCGTCCTGGCTCGGCGTGTCGATGCCGGCGATGACCTGGCCGCGCAGGCCCGCCACGCGCACCATGTAGAATTCGTCGAGGTTGGAGGCCGAGATGGAGAGGAAGCGCAGGCGTTCAAGCAGCGGATGCCGCTCGTTCTCAGCTTCCTCCAACACCCGCCGATTGAAATACAGCCAGGACAGTTCGCGGTTGAAGAAACGGCTCGGACCGTAAGCGGCAATGCCGACGCTGCCGTCGACCGGCTGCACGTGATCTGATAAAGCCATGAAAAACCTCGTTAAACGTATGCCCCCGTCGCAGGAACAGGGCGGCATCGAGAATAGCTCAACAATTGTATCACTTGCGTTACGGCCAACGCCAAATGGGTGCCCGGCTAATCGGCCTGATCCGCAGCGCCCAGCACGTCGGCCACGAGCTGACGGCTGATCCTGCGCCCCGAGGCAAGCGCGGCCCGGTCGATCGAAGCCACGGCAAGCGCCGCCGCGGCCAGAGAGCGCTCAACGTGGAGCGAAAGAAAATCGAGCACCTTCGGATCGATGGCGAGCTGCCGGTCGGCGAAGTGCTTGAGCATCACCGTCTTCAACAGCGTATCGTCGGGCGCGCCGATGCGCGCGGCAGGCAAGGCATTGAGCCTCGATCTGAGATCCGGAAGCGAACAGTCGAAGCGGGCCGGCGCCTCGCGCGCGGAGAGCAGCACGAAGAGGCGCTTCTCGTTTGCGAGATTAAGCAGGTGAAACAGCGCCTTCTCGTCATAGCCAGCGCGGTCGATATCCTCGACGATGAGGGTTGCGCCCTGCCTCACCGTGTCCAGCGAGGTCATGTCGAGGGTGTCGGGCGAAAGGGTCTCGGCGCCGGACAAGGCCTGCCACACAAGGGCAAGATGCGTCTTGCCGCTCGCGGGCGGCCCGATCAGGAGGTGCATATTGCCCTGCCAGGACGGCCAAGAATCGATCAGCCGGACGGCGCCCAGATTGCATTCGCTGACCAGAAAATCTTCCGCGCCGAAGGCCGCGCGGTGAGGCAAGTCGAGAATGAGTTGCTCGACCGTCACGAAGCCCTGACCCGGGACTGGTCCGGGCGCTTCAGCGGGACGGACTTAGCAGGCCGCGAAGGCCGGGGCGCAGGCGTGGGCTCGTAGCTCGCCATATGCGTGAGCCAGGTCCAGAAATAGGCCGCGGCGGAGATGATGGTGAGCGCGCCGGTCACCGGAATCAGAATTAAGACGAGCTTCTCGAGCCCAAGCCCCAAGCCGAGCTCGGCCAACACGAGCCCCGCCAGCACGATCTGGGCGAGGGTGTTGGCTTTGCTTACAAGCAGCGGATGGATCGGAACTGGCCGCGACAGAACCCATGACAACAGGAAGGCGCCGATGATGAGAATATCGCGGCTAACGACCGCGATCACCAGCCAAGCCGGTAGATGGTTGGCGAAACCGAGGGTGACGTAAATGCTGACCAGGAGCAATTTGTCGGCGATCGGGTCGAGATAGGCGCCGAGTTCAGTGCGCCAATCGAAGCGCTTGGCGAGATAGCCGTCGGCCGCGTCGGAGACGCCTGCGAGCAAGAACAGGATAAAGGCCCCTCGCATCTCATGGCTGACGATCAGCCACACAACCAGCGGCACAAGCACGATCCGCGCCAGCGTCAGCGTGTTGGGTATATTCACTCGTCACACTCCTGGCCCCGTCCGACCCGGGATCCGATTCAAGTGCTTAGGCCAAAACAGGTATCAGATTTATGACCCGCTTCGTAGTCCCGGCTCAACGGGCGCGGACGACAAAGCCTTCCGCCCTGTTTTCAAAGGCAAAGCCATATTCTCCGAGGACCTTTTGTAGCAGGCCAAGCGAGCCCGCAAAATCGAACCCAACAGAGGCCATCCGCGGCGACAGCGAATTGATCTCGAGCCCCTGGACGCCTGGAACCTGCGTCAGCCGGGCGCGAATGTCCTGCCATTCCTTGAGCCCCGAGAATGGCACCATGGCCACGACGCTCCGCGCCGGCTCTCCCTGGGGAGCCGCGGCGGCGGGAACGCCTTCCTCGTAGCGGACCGGCTCGACAGGCGTGCCGGAGGACCGCGTCACCTTCCAACGGTTCTCCAGGAGGGCATAAGCGAGCGCCGCGGCGTCGCCGGTCTTCGCCTTAGCGCGTCCGGCATCGAGTTGCTCGGCGCGTCCGTAATTGATGCGCCCCACACTGTCGGCACCGGCGAGGCGCGTAACGAACTGCCCACCGTCGACCTGCTGCCCGATCGCAATGACCAGCGGTGCGCTGCCATAGTCCCCCTGCAGCGAGGCATAGGCGCCGACGTCGCCGGCCAAAACCGCCCTTACCGTCCCCGCGTCGAGATCGGACCTGGCCCGCATGATATTGGCGGGGGTCAAACTGTGGGTGAGGTCGAGGTCGAGCCACGCCTGCTGCCAATCGTCATTGCCGCCGGTTTTGACTTTATCCCCCTCCATCACCAGCGGCAGCACCGAGATCATCGGCGCGCGCTCGTCGCTGATGGGGAGCCCCAGGCCCGTAAGAAGCTGCTTCACCGCCTGCTGGTTCAAGATGATGTCAAGCGACGCGATGTAGCGCGTTGTGGAATATTGCTCTTTCCGAATGGAGAGCCCGCTCACCATGCCTTCGACTTGTTGCGGGTCGAGCGCGGGCAGTTGTGCATGAGCGTTGAAAGGGGTGACGCGCCGCAGCACGATATTGGCGGCGCGTTGCTCCGCTGCGGCCATGGCCTCGGCCTTGGCCGCAACGGCGCTCTTGGCGGTGACGTCGACCGCGATCTTTGAAACGGTATAGGGACTTTCATCCGCAGCGGTAGCGGCTTCAGTGACGAGCCCGAGCACGGTCACGCAGGCGGCCAAGCAAGCCGCCGACAGACGCGATCGTCGCTGCGATACACCGGACTTAACCATGCGCCACCGAGCCCATTTCACTCCGTCCACACCTCGTCACCCCACCCCATTTCACCAGAGGCCGGTAAATTGCGCAAATGTGACGGCGGCAGGGCCGGCATCGCCAGCTTGAGCCCGCCACCGGCCTTGACGGGTGCCTCCTTATTGATATGCCAACGCTCTTGAACCCGCATCTCGATCCCGAACGGCCAGGGTGCCCATAAAATCCAGCGACAAGGCCCCTTTGACGTATCGCGATGCTGGCGTCGATATCGACGCAGGTACCGCTTTGGTCAAGGCGATCGGCCCGCTTGCCGCGAAGACCGCCCGTGCGGGGCTGCTTGGCGGCATTGGCGGCTTCGGTGGCCTATTCGATCTCAAGGCGTGCGGCTTTAAGGACCCCCTCCTCGTCGCCGCGACCGACGGTGTGGGCACCAAGCTCAAACTCGCCATCGAGACCGGCAACCATGACGGCATCGGCATCGACCTCGTCGCCATGAACGTCAACGACATCGTCGTGCAAGGAGCGGAGCCCTTGTTCTTTCTCGACTATTTCGCCTGTGGCAAGCTCGACGTGGCCGTGGCCACGCGGGTGATTGGAGGCGTTGCCACGGGGTGCAGGGAAGCTGGATGCGCGCTGGTAGGGGGCGAGACCGCCGAGATGCCCGGGCTCTACGCCGCCGGCGACTACGACCTCGCCGGCTTTAGCGTTGGCGCGGTTGAGCGGGACCGGCTGCTGCCGAGGGCCGACCTCGAAGCCGGCGACGTCATCCTGGCGCTGCCATCCTCCGGCGTTCACGCCAACGGCTTCTCCCTCGTGCGCCGCGTGGTGGAACAATCGGGCCTAGGCTGGGACGACCCAGCGCCCTTCGGGCCGGACCGGGCGCTGGGCCAGGCGCTGCTGACACCGACGCGCATCTATGTGCGCCAAATGCTTGAAGCGATTCGCACAACCGGCAACGTCAAGGCGCTCGCCCATATCACCGGCGGCGGCCTCACCGAGAACATCCCGCGGGTGCTTCCGGAGGCCCTCGCGGCCGAGATCGACCTCGGCTCGTTCGATCTTCCGCCCGTATTTCACTGGCTTCAGACGCAGGCGGCGCTGGACGATGCGGAAATGCTCCGAACTTTCAATTGCGGCATCGGCATGGTCGTCATCGTTGCCGGCGCGCGGGCCGACGCGGTTGCCGCGAGCCTGCGCACATCGGGCGAGACTCCCTGGCGCCTTGGTCGCCTCGCGCGGCGCGAGAAGGCGCAAGCCGTACTCTATCGCGGTAGCCTGGCGGGTGCGGCCCGATGACCAGGAAGCGCGTCGGCATTCTCATCTCCGGCCGCGGCTCCAATCTTCAGGCCCTGATCGACGCCTGCAAGGACCGCCGCTACCCGGCGGAGATCGTGCTCGTCATCTCCAACGTGCCCGGCGCCTACGGCCTCGTCCGCGCGGAGGAAGCCGGCATTCCAACCCTTACCATCAACCACAAGGACTTCCCCTCGCGCGGGGAGTTCGACGCCGCGATCGACGGGGCGCTGAGAGAGGCCCAGATCGAGCTCCTCTGCAATGCAGGCTTCATGCGGCTGCACACGCCCGGCTTCGTCGAGGGCTGGCGCGACCGCCACCTCAATATCCACCCCTCGCTGCTGCCGGCCTTCAAGGGCCTCGACACCCATGCCCGCGTTATCGACGCCGGTGCCAAGATCAGCGGCTGCACCGTGCATTTCGTCCGCGCCGAGATCGATGACGGTCCGATCGTGGCACAAGCGGCGGTTCCGGTGCATGGCGAGGATACCGCCGGCAGCTTGGCCGCCCGGGTGCTTGAAGCCGAACATCGCCTTTATCCTCATGCCCTTGCGCTCGTGGCTTCAGGCGCCGTCTCTGTCAGTGGCGAGAGGGTTTTGGGGGTTACCGACCCGCGCGCCCAGGGGCCGCTGTTTTCGCCCCCACTTGTGTAAGGACTTTCGCACGCGAAGTTGATGGGGATCATTAACGGCCGTCCCAACATGTTCTAGACGTGGCGGCTTGTCGCACGACAAGATGCAGTCAAGTTTTGGCGCCAAAGATGGACAATGACGGACCCCGAATGCTACAGACAAAGGTCACCTTGAGGCATTCCGCCGCCCAGTCCGGCGGGCCTCTCCCAATCTTGCCCGGCCGCGCCTACATCAGACGGCCGCCTGCCTCGTCTCTTATAGGATCAGGGGGAAAATGGCCGATATGAACGTCGCCTATTCTCCAGAGCATGGGCTCGGCGAAGAACAGAGCATCTGGTTCAAGCTCACGCCGCTGCTCGCCCAAGAGAACCCGATGCAGGTTCTTATGGCCCTTAGCGAGAAATATGGGGGCGTCATCCCCATCAATCTCAAAAACCAGCGCATCATCCTCTTGAGCGAGCCGGCGCATGCCGAGCGCGTGCTTGTGACGAATGCCGACAATTACACCAAATATTTCGAAGGGCTTCGGCCCATCTTCGGCAAGAGCATGATTACAATCGACGGCGCGCTCTGGCAGAAGATCCGTAGGCCCCAGCAGGCGGCCTTCCACCCCAACATGTTCGAGGTGTACTTTCCCTATTTGATGGCGGCCATCGACTCCAAAATGGCGCGCTGGAAGAAATTCGCCGAGACCGGCGAAACCATCGAAATGGTGGAGGAAACATGGACGCTTGCCGCCGACATGGTGTGCAAGGCGCTGTTCGACCGCGAGATGCCGTTCAACCCGCATTTCGTCTTCGGCCAAGTGAAGACCTACACCGACGTGATCAACCACAAATCCATTCGCCTCAAAAAGGTGAGCGGCGAACTGGTCGAGATCACGCAAGAGGACGCCGCCAAAGCCATGCAGGTCTGGGGCTCGATCCCCGACACGGTCATGGGCGCCAACATTCTCGAGCATCGCGACAAGACGCTGCTCAAGATGATCGAGGCGGCTGAATCCGATCCGAACTTCCCGGAATTCGATCACCAACAGGTGATCGACGAGATGAAGCAATATCTCTGGGCCGGCACCGAGACCACGGCCCTCACGCTCGCTTGGTCGCTCTATCTGCTGTCGCAGCATCCCGACGCGCTTGAGCGCATCCGCGCCGAGGCCCATGCCGTTTGCGGCACGAGCGATCCGGAGTGGAACCAGGTGCAGAGTTTCTCCTATACGCGCATGGTGATCCAGGAGACCATGCGGCTGTTCCCGCCGATCTGGGCCCTGATCCGCATCGCCGCCGGCGACGACGAGATCGGCGGCCACAAGATCAAAGTCGGCGACAAGGTGGTGATGCTCACCTATATCGCCCATCACAGTCCGAAATATTGGGACGAGCCGGAGAAGTTCGATCCCGAGCGCTTCGCGCCGGAGCGGGCGAAGAAGCGGGTGAAGTACAGCTATCTGCCCTTCGCGGCCGGCAAGCGGGCCTGCATCGGCGGCGCCCTGTCGCAGATCGAAAATACGCTCGCGCTGGTGCAGCTCTTGCGCCGCTTCACGCCCGAATATGCCGGGCCGGTACCGGCGAAGATCCACGCCACGGTCACGCTCTGCCCGAAGGGCGGCCTCCCCTTCCGCATCCGCGAATTGAGCTAGCGCACGCTGGCGTCGCGCACGCGTCCGCCGGACGGGACCCGTCCGTCCGGCGGCATCCCTCTGACCGCCACACGCAATAAGACGTCGCGCCGTTGAGCAAGAGGAGGCGTGCGACTGACCTCTTGACGATCACTCTCTGACCATCCATATACCATCCATATAGATGGTAGGAGGATGGAATGGCCGCAGAGATATACCGGCTCCGCGATAAAGCGGGCGAAACCGAAAAGATCACGATCAATCTCGGTTACGTCGACCTCGGTCATATCGATCTCTTGGTGCAGGAGGGCTTTTATTCCAACCGGACCGACTTCATTCGCACGGCGATCCGCAACCAGCTCGCCGCCCATGGCGAAGAAGTCAAAAAATCCATCGTTCGCCACACGCTTGAACTCGGGCTCCGACACTTCACCCGTAAGGACTTGGAGGCTGTCAGGGCTGCCGGCGAGACCCTTCACATCAAGGTGCTCGGCCTCACAAGCATCGCTCCGGACGTATCGCCGGAGCTGGCCTTGGCCACCATCGAATCGATCACCGTGTTGGGCGCGCTCCACGCGACGAAGGAAATCAAGAGCGCGTTGGCCGATCGCATCAGCTGACCGGCGTTTCACATCCCCCAAGCCTAGGATCCAAGTCATGAACATTAATTTTGCCAACGCCATGCTCGCCGCAACCGAGTTGACCCGCGCTCAAAAGCCCATGGAGGCCACGCGCCTGATCCAAGGCGCTCTGCTGTTGGGTCGAGGCGAGCCGGATTCACAGTTTGCGCCAAGAGGCCGAGCCATCGAGAACCGCAGCATCGAGAAACCGCGAGTCATCGATCTCACAGCGGAAATCCTCGAGCCTGAGACCACGACGCCCGAGCAAGACCGGCAGCAGTCCGGTGTGCGCGCGATGGGAGAGGTCGCAGCCAAGTTCCCCGGCATCGACCTTCCAGGGTTCAGTCTTGATGGCTTGGCAGGCAGTCGTCCGCGCAAGGCTCTCACCATCCCAGAGGGAGCTCTGTTCCTGAGTCGGTCGTTCGACGGCCCTGCCGGCAGCCGAAGCTACCGGCTTTACGTCCCGCACCGCCAACACGCTGGCAAACGCGGCCTGTTGATCATGCTTCATGGCGGCACGCAGAATGGCGAAGACTTCGCGGCCGGGACGCGGATGAACACCCTCGCCGAGGAGCATGGATTGCTGGTCGCCTACCCAAACCAGACGAAGGCCGCAAACGTCTCCTTATGCTGGAATTGGTTTCATCCTGAACATCAAACGCGAGGGGCCGGCGAGCCGGCCATTATTGCTGGGATCACCAGCGACATTATCGCGGAGTTCGACGTCGATCCCGACCGCGTGTTCGTGGCCGGATTGTCAGCGGGGGGTGCCATGGCGGCTGTGATGGGCGCAACCTATCCTGAGGTTTACGCGGCCATCGGCATTCATTCCGGGCTCCCTCACGGATCCGCCGCCGATGTCGCGTCGGCCTTTGCGGCGATGCGCGGCGATCTCGGTCCGTTGGCCCGACGGGAGCGGCGCTTTACCGGCTTGCCAAACAACGCCACGCGCGTGCGGACCATCGTGTTCCATGGCGACACCGATCGCATCGTCCATCCCGCCAACGCCACCAAGATCGTCGACGCGCAGGCTAGAGCGGGAGACAGCGCCGAGCGCACGAGAGGCCGCTCCGCCGGCCGGGATTATACGCATGCGGTCACCCGAGATGAGAAGGGCTCGGCTGTAATTGAGCAATGGCTCATTCACGGCTCAGGCCACGCCTGGTCCGGCGGCAGCCCAGACGGCTCTTACACCGACCCGCGCGGACCAGATGCCTCGCGTGAAATGCTGCGCTTCTTTCTTGAGGAGCCGCCCAGCACGACGAAGGCGTAACGGTCAGCGGCCCTTTTTTTGGCCGCCGCCCTGGCCGGGCTTGCCACGTTGGTCGGCCGACGCCATGGGCGAAGACGCCGGCGCTAGCTTCTTCTTGTCCTGCTTCGGCTTCTTCTTCTCGCGATTGCTTCTCTGCTGGCCTTTTGCCACTGCATCCTCCTATGGGTTCCTGGTTCCCGTCGCATCGACCGTGCCGTTTCTTTTAGATCAAAATCCAGCTTCGAATGCATGGAAACGGCGTTCGAGTTCCCATTGCTGCCTCGCTTTTTCGCTGCCTTCGAGGAAGGTGGCGCAGGCCGGTGACCGCACCTCGGCCCCCGACGCATCGCCCGCACAATCCGAGACGGCGCCGGTGAAGTCGTCCCGCTCCTGCCACAGGCTGTCCCCCGGCAGGAAGCTATGCTCCAGGCTCGCGCGGACAATCCGCTTGAGGTCGACATAGCTGAGTTCATAGCTCTCGACGGCGCGGACATATTCATTGGTCAGATCGATGCGTTCGATACCCTCGTCGTCGGTCGAGAGCGCGACTGGCACATCAAATTTGCGGTAAGTCTGAAACGGATGGGTCTTGCCGCTCACGCCGAGCACATCCTTGTTGCTGGTGAGGTTGATCTCGACCAGCAGGTGCTTCGCCGCCATGTCCTTGAGCAGGGCCTCTGGGTCCTCCTCGTCCATGACATCGACGCCGTGGCCGATGCGGTCGGTACCAGCGACCTCAACCGCTTGACGCACGTGACAGCACAGCCCCTCAGGCGGCACGAGTGCAAGCGCGAGTTCGCCAGCATGCAGGCTGAGGTGAGCCTTCGGATGAAGCCCGCGCACAAAAGCGAATATGCGCATGTGGTCGGCGTAATCCGCCATGGCGGCGTAGTCGTCTTCGGCGCCGACGAGATTGATGCCGACGATTCGCGGATCGACTGATGTCAATTCGAATCCGAGCAGGGCCTGAGCGAGAACACTCTCCTTCGGCGTATTGCGGAAGACCTGATAAATGTAGCGCGTCTCGACCTTGCAGGCCGGCTTCTCGTCGGGCGTGCCGCAATTCCCTTTCGACTGTCGCAGCGCATCGGCCTCGTCAAGGAAGGCGCGGGCGGCGACGATGTCGTCGAACAAGCCCTTGGCGATGATCTCGTCGGCCAGCGACTTCAAATCCTCGCGCCACACCACATCCTTGGTGATGGTGTTGAGCCGATGCCAGGTTGGGGTCACCATCAGCTCGAGATATTGGATGTTCTGGGCGGCGGCGCGGCTCGCGACCTCGTCGACCCACGCGCCGGTGTGACGAGGGTCGGTGCCGCCGAATTTGACGAACGCCCCGAAGAAATGGTCGTGCGCGGTGACGCCATCCGACGGCACGAAGCCCCGCATCGAGAAGCTATCCACGAGGCCATTATAGAGCGACTGGTTCTTGGGCAGCTCAGTGGCGGGAACTTGATTCTGCTCGCACACTGGCTCGAGCTGCGCGCCGGCCATGACCGGCTGCGACTTGGCAAAGGCCTTGGCATCGGGATCGATGCAGAGCTCGTCTTCGATCGCGTCGCGAATGTGGGTCTCGGCATAGACGGCGCCGCTCAAATGACTATGCAGATCGGCGCCCTTCGGCATGCGCTTGAGGTAGGCGCGAAGCGCCAAAGGATCGGCTCGAACCCTGTCCAGCTCCTGCGCCGCGCCCTGTTCCGGCCCAGTCTGTGCCAACCCAGCCTCGGCCAGAATCGGCACCGGCACAGATGCAACAACAAGGAAGAGAAGAGAACAGGCGACACGCCAAGCCTCCGTGACGATCGCGACGCGAAGTCTGCTCATGGTCTACCCGCCGCGTCCCTCGGGCATGTCCACCCGACCTGGACTAGCCATAATTCGCCATCGAATGCGATCGCGCGTCAATCCATATCGAAGGCCGGTGTCGTCGCCGGCACGGTGACATATTTGCTGACGCGCGAACCTATCCTTGCGGCAAGCTACCCCACTATCTCGCTCTTCTTGAAGCAGAAGGCGATCTCCTTCTTCGCCGTCTCTGGCGCGTCGGAGCCATGCACGGAGTTCTTCTGGTGATTGACGCCAAAATCCTTGCGGATGGTGCCTGGCAAGGCATCGACGGGATTGGTCGCGCCCATCACCTCGCGGTTCTTGGCGATGGCATTCTCGCCCTCCAGCACCTGCACCACGATCGGGCCGGAGGTCATGAAGGTGAGCAGGTCTTTGTAATACGGCTGACCCTTATGCACCTCGTAGAAGCTCTTGGCGTCCTTCTTCTTCCACCAGATGCGCCTCTGGGCGATAACGCGAAGGCCGGCTGCTTCCAGGCGCGCGATGATCTGCCCGGTGAGATTCCGCTCGGTCGCGTCGGGCTTGATGATCGATAGCGTGCGTTCGATGCCCATGGTCGCGTATTCCCTCAAACCGTTGAAAATTTACGGGCTTATAGCCGCAGCCCTTGACAGTCACAAGGCGACGTCACGCCTTTTGCTGCCAGCGCCCGGCTTCGTCCTGCTGCCAATAGCTCGCGCTGAAACCTTCCGCCTTGGCCTTTTGCCACGTGGCGCGGGCACGTCCTACGGCGTCGGAGTTGCGTCCGTCGAACACGAACACGACGCGGGCATATGACGTTGCGTCCTCGAGCTCCGCGCCGTCGACCACGAAGCGGACCTGCGCGCCGTTGGGATTGTCGTCATTGGTGGTGAGATAGATCGGCTGGGCCTCCGCCGGGCCGTCCCGCGCGGTTCCATGAGCGAGGAAGCTGTCCTCACGATAGGTCCAGAGCAACGTATCGAGCGCATCGACCCGCTCTTCGCTCGCAGCCTGCACGGCCGCGCGCCAGCCCCGTTCGAGCGAACGCTCAAGCAGCGTCGGCAGCACATCTTCGAGTGTCCGGCGCTCCAGATGGTAGAAATATATCTCGGTTGCAGCGCCGTCGCTCATCGGCCCTCAACTCTCCTTGGCATAAGGGTTGGCACCCTTGCGCAGATGCAGTCTGATCGGCACGCCGCCAAGATCGAACCTGTCGCGCAGCGAATTCACCAGATAGCGAATATAGGAATCCGGCACCGCATTGGGCCGCGAGCAGAACAGCACGAAGGTTGGGGGCCGGGCGTTGCTCTGGGTCGCGTATCTGAGTTTGATGCGGCGACCGGCTACGGCGGGCGGCGGATGGGCGTCGACGACCTCCCTTAGCCACCGATTGAGGGCGTGGGTCGCTATCCTTCGGTTCCACAGCTCGTTGGCGGCGAGCACTGCGCGCATGAGCGCGGGGAGCCCCTTGCCGGTGAGCGCCGAGACCGGGACGAGCGCCACCCCCTTGATCTGAGGCAACAAACGCTGACAGGCCTCCTTGAGCTCGGCAAGCCTCTCCTGCGGTTCGGCCGCGAGGTCCCATTTGTTCACGGCGATGACGAGCGCCCTGCCCTCCTGGACGATGAGGTCGGCGATCTGCAAATCCTGTTTCTCGAAGGGGTTCTCCGCATCGAGCAAGAGAACGACAACCTCCGCGAACCTGATGGCACGAAGGGCGTCGCCGACGGAAAGTTCCTCGGCCTTGCCCTCGACTCGCATCTTTCGCCTTAGGCCCGCGGTATCGAACAGCCTCAGCGTCTTCCCCTTCCAGTCGAGCTCGACGGCGATAGCGTCCCGCGTGATTCCGGCTTCCGGTCCCGTGATCATGCGCTCCTCGCCGAGGATCGCATTGACCAGCGTGGACTTGCCGGCATTCGGCCGGCCCACCACCGCGATGCGCAAAGGATGATCGACTCCCTCGTCGTCCTCGGTGGAGTCTTCCGCTTCCGGGACAACGCCAGCGTCTGAGTGGAGCGCCCGCTCGATGGCGTCGTTCAGCTCGCCGATACCGCGGTCATGCTCGGCGGAGATCGGTAGTGGCTCGCCAAGTCCAAGCGAGAAGGCTTCATAAACGCCCGACTCCGCGGCGCGGCCCTCACATTTATTCGCAGCGAGAATCACTGACTTGCCCGCGGCGCGAACGAGATCGGCGAAGATCTCGTCGGCTGGCACCAGCCCTGCCCGCGCATCCACGACAAAGAGCACGAGATCGGCTTGCTTGACCGCGGCCTCAGTCTGCTCGCGCATGCGCGCCGTCAGCCCCACGCTGCCGGCCTCGAGGCCAGCGGTATCGATGAGTCTGACGGCGGCCCATCCTATTCGCGCGTCGGCCTCACGCCGGTCGCGCGTCAATCCGGGCTGGTCGTCCACCAGTGCAAGGCGTTTGCCGGCGAGACGGTTGAACAGTGTCGACTTGCCGACATTTGGCCGTCCGACGATGGCGATAGTGAAGACCATGGAGCAGGGACCGGAGCGTGAAGGGCGTGGCGCTCCCGTCAAGGAGGCTAGTTCAGGGCGTAAAGCGAAGCGTTGTCGGCGAGGATATACATACGGCCGCCGGCCACAACAGGGGAGACAAAGACCTTGGTGCCGAGATTTGTCGTGCTCGCGACCTGGCCGGTTCTCGCATCGACCCCCACCAGCGAGCCCTCGGCCGAAACGAGCCAGAGCTGGCCGCCTGCAAGCACCGGCCCGTTCCACCTCGCTTTACCGGGAAGCTCGGTCAGCCAACGAACCTTGCCATCGGCCCGCCCCAGCGCCATCAGCTTGCCAGTCACCTCCACCACAAAGACGGTATCGCCGGCGACCCAAGGCATCTGGGTGCTGGTCAGGCTCCGGGTCCACAGCCTCTCGCCGCTCGATTCGGAGGTGGCGATCATCTTGCCGCCATGGCTGGCGACATAGACGACGCCCCGATCGATCACCGGCCGCGCCGGATCGGCCAGGATACCGGCCGCGGTCGTTTCGCTGCTTCGCGCAATCGAATCTCTCCAACTCGGCTGACCATTGCCGGCCCCATAAGCGCCGATATCGCCGGCGGGAAAGGCTGCAACGACCAGGCCTTTTCCGATCGCCGGACTCACATTGGAGAGCAGCGTTGCCGGCTCGGGAACGCCGCGGGCCGTCCACACTTCCTGCCCGTCGGCGCCGTCGAGACAGCGCAGCACGCTGTCGGTCGACACGAAATAAACCCTGCCACCGGCGGCCGTCGGCGAACTTCGGACCGGTTCCCCGACATTCTGCGTCCACAGCACCTCGCCTTTTTCGGGGTTGATCCCGACGACAATGCCGTAACCTGTCGTGGCGTAGAGGCGCCCACCATCGAGGGCGAGCCCGCCGCCAAAGCCTTCGGCCCGCTTTTCCTTCTTGGGCGTCACATTCGTCGCCCATAGCCTACCGCCGCTGGCCGCGGCAAACGCCGAGACGGTGCCACCGGCATCGAGCGTAAACACCTTGCCGTCGGCAACGAGCGGGATGGCGCTTAGGCGCCCACTGGACGAAGATCCGGTTCCAATATCTACGCGCCACACCTGGTTCAGGCGTTCACCCAGAGCGAGATGGCCGAGATTGTTGGACGGACTGCCTCCGGGTTCCGACCAGGACGCGTTAGCGACGGGCGGGGGCAAGGAAATGGGCTTGGCGGCGGCCGCGGGATCCACATTCGCCAGATTCGGATCCGTGATCACGGCGACACGCTCGCCGGGCAGCTTCTCCTCTGCCTTCTTGAACGGATTCGGGATCGACGGAAGGCTACTCGCGCAGCCGGCTAGGCTCGCGGCCAGCAATGCCGCAAGGCACGCGCGCCACAAATGGCCGCTATTTCCCCGTGTAAGAACCGGGCTCACCCTTTGAGCCACCCTCGGTTTGGTCGTTACTTCGCCGTGGTGCTCAACGCCTGCGGCGCGCCCACGATGAGCGCAAGCATCATGTCCGCTCGCTCTCGCAGATTCGAGGGCGTTCCCTGATCGGCGATGAGCGCGCTGAACTGCTTTTCAGCCTCCGGCATGTTGTTGAGCCTGTAAGCAGAAAGCCCAAGGAGCTCTCGCGCGGAATATCTCCAAGGGCTCCCTCGGTCGATAAGCCCTTTGAGACGGCGTTCCATCTCCGCATAGTCCGCACTATCGAGCCGGAGCGTCGCCGCCTGGACCGTGGCCAGTCCCTTTAGGATGTTATCGGTTTCGCCATCCGCGGCGAGAGCATCGTAATCCGCCACGGCCTTATCGACGTCGCCGGCCTGCGCTTCGACATTGGCGAGTTGAAATCGCGCCAAAATCCGATAGCCGGCGGGACCTTTCGCCGCCAGAGCGCCGAGAGCCTCGCGCGCCGTCGCAGCCTCGCCCTTGTCCAGCTCGGCCAAGGCCTGACTGAACTCGGTGCCAGCGTCCTGCGCCTGGCGCGCCTGCCAATAAGTCCAGCCCTTGTAGCCAGCCACACCGACGACGACCAGCAAGGCCACTCCCAGGACATAGAGACCATATCGGTCCCAAAGTACCCGGTATCGGTCATGGCGGACGGCCTCGTCCACCTCGCGAAAAAAATCACGGTCGCTCATTGGCGGCGAACTCTGTTTGCGTGACGGAACGAACCAATCTGGAAGCAGGTAAACGGCCTGCTTCCCCCTCCCCGCCGTATAGTGAAGGTGTGCTACTCGCGCAAGGCACTGAGCGTCAGACTCGAGGCGATTAGGCTAAGCAACCCCGTCCAAAAGAGGGGCCTAACTGCCTGTCATTTTGGGCTTTTTGGTGACTGCAGCAGGCTCGTCGAACATCGGATAGGTGTACTCGTCCGACGGGAAGGCCCGGGCGCGGACCTCGTTGGCGTAGGTTTTGACCGCGGTCTCGATCGCTTCACCGATCTGGGCGTATTCCTTGACGAATTTCGGCACTCGCGGGGAAAGTCCGAGCAGATCCTCAAGCACCAGGATCTGGCCGTCGCATTCGGCGCTGGCGCCGATGCCGATTGTCGGGATCGAGATCTGCTTGGTGATGCGCGCGGCCAGAAGCTCCGCCAGCGCCTCGAGCACGACGGCAAAAGCCCCCGCTTCCGCCACCGCTCGGGCGTCTTCCTCGAACGCCGCCCATTCGGAACGGAAGCGTCCCCGCGGCTTGAAGCTGCCGATCATATTCACGGCCTGGGGCGTCATGCCGATATGGCTCATCACCGGGATGCCGCGATCGGTCAGATAGCGGATGGTCTCCGCCATATGGGCGCCACCCTCCAGCTTGACCGCGCCGCAGCCCGTCTCCTTCATCACCCGCGCGGCGTTGCGAAAAGCGACCGGGGGGCTCTCCTCGTAGGATCCGAACGGCATGTCCACGACCACCAGAGCTCGGGACGAGCCCCGCACCACGGCCTGGGCGTGCATGATCATGAGATCGAGGGGCACGGGTACGGTGGTTTCATAGCCATGCATCACCATGCCCAGCGAATCGCCCACGAGCAGCATGTCGACGTATGGGTCGATGATGCGGGCGGTATGAGCGTGATAGGCCGTCAGCGCCACGACCGGCGACTGGCCCTTGCGCTTGGCGATATCCGGCGCGGTGACGCGCTTAAAGGCAAATTCATCAGCCACTTAAGAACTCCCAACAGAAGAAACCGAGGTTTCAGCGTCTTATGACAGAAATATGGGGATTTTTGCAGTGCAAAAAAAGCCGCAGCGCCTAACGCAGAACCGGGACGCCGATCAGGAGCGGGTGCAGCCAGACCAGGAAGACCACGTAGAACACGAGCCCCCCGATGACGGCGATGGCGTCGTTTCGGGGCGCCCCTGTCTCCGCCACCGTAATCAGCCCGGTTTTCGCGCGCCGCTTCAGCCTGATGCGATCGAACACGGCATAGGCCAGGAACGATCCGAACAGGATCATCGAAGCGAGGTCGCCATTGGCGATGAGATGGGCCAGCGCCCAAAGCTTGATCGCCGTGAGGAAGGGATGCCGGAGCTTCGCCTTGATCCGGCCAGGCAAATAAGCCGCAATCACGAGAATGAACACCGGCAGCATCAGCAGCATGGCGATATGGCGCGTCCAGCCGGGCGGCGACCAGACCTGGATGACTGGCGCCCGGGCGAAGCCCCAGACCAGCAGCACGAACCCTAGGGTGGAGATGACCGAGAAGACGACACGGTAGCCGTTCTTCCCCAGGCGCTCGATCAGCCCGTCGCGGATATCCGGATAGGCCGGCACAACATGAATGCCGATGACGACGATGATGCCGATGATAAGGAGCGTCATGGCTTCACTCGGGGCTTGGAATCAAGCGGTCTAATCGAGGGCCGGCGGACCGAAGCGGTTCGGTCCGGGTGTCCCGCGGAGGAAGCCAAGCTCGATCAGGAACCAGATCGCCCCGACGATCGGCACGAACAGGATCAACATCCACCATCCCGACTTGTCGCGGTCATGCCAGCGCTTGATGTCGACCAGGATCGAAGGGATCAAAACCGCAAGGCCGAACAGGCCGCTCAACAAGCCTCCGCCCGTCCGCGCGTCATAGGTGCCCACCGCGACGTCGATGAAGGCCAGCACCACGCTGATGACGGCGAAGGGCAGAACGAGCCTGAGCCACCACTGTTTGCGGTCAACCCGGCCTTGCGCCGTGAGATAGAACTGCTTCCAGTCGAAATCCATGACGGCCCCCGTTTGCTTGTGCCCTGGAGCGGACGTTACGTCTTCTTCGCCCCCTCCACCACCGACTTCAATAGTGCCAGTCCCCTATCCATGTCGCCGGCTATCATCTTCTGCCCGTTCGTCACCAGGCAGAACGCCGTCTCCACACGCATGCAATGGCATCCCCGCGACGCGTCGCGCCCGGGGTTTCGGGCAACTCGTCCCCCGTCGGGGCTCGCCCCGAGGGGGTGGCGCGCCGAAAAGCGCAGGACCTATGGCATCCGCGATCCTTGGCGGGACCGCGGCGGGCGCTTTCCGGCGCGCCACATGCGCTCAAGCAGTAGAGCCAAGCGCATGCTATTTCGCGGCGATTTTTTCGCAGCGCCGGGCCGCGCTTTCGCCGTCAGTGCCCCGCGATCCCTAGACCGGACGAATGTCGACGGACGGGACGCGTTTGAGACCCGAGGGTCGTAGACCCGAGGGTCTTAGGCCCGAGGGTCTTAGGCCAGACGGTCGTCAGCCAGCTCCTGGCAGGGTCTCGTAATGGACCCGGGCGGAGCCCCGGCGCCGCCCGAGTGCTTGGCGAGCGATCCAAGCCCGCAGGGCGCCGCACCTCATCCCGCTCTCACGACGCCTCGCGATGACGCCCCTCAACGAACGAGGTGGGTGGAGTCTATTGGAGGTCCGGAGCGCGGGGATAAGTTAAATCCGCTTTTGGCCAGCTCAAGACAAAAATTCAGCTTGCGCTCGGCAGTACGACCGCCACGCAAACCCCTTGGATAGCGATCCGCCGAATGTCCGCTTCGGGCCATTAGCCGGCATTGAGCGGTAAACGTTCCCTGCTCCCACTCGATGGCGCCGGGGGCTTCGAGGTTAGACGACGCGGTTGATCCCGCGCCCCTGAGAGACAAGTCTTACTGCCCCTTGCAAATTGGCGTCGGCTGCGGCGGCCCTGCCGGATGATCCTTCTTGTATTGAACGAGGATCGGCTCGAGCGTTTCTCTGGGCCAAAATCTGGGAGCGCCGATTTCTTTCAAGCAGGAGGCGTTCCAATAGAGCCCGGCGCGGGACGGCGACCGGCCGGCCTTCACCGCCTGAGCCACGGCGTCGATATCGCGCGATTCAGGATAGATATAGAGCGTCGTCGGCCCGTCCTTCACCAAGGCGAAGATTTTATCGGAGTCCGACGGCGTCCAGCTGGTGCAACCGTTGCTGCGGCCGGCGGCGTAATTGACCAGCGTTCCGAACGGAACGTAACCCTTGTCGTCTGCATAGGGACTGTCCGGAGCCTTGCGCAGACACACGCCCCGCAACAACACGGCCGGATGCCCGCCGATGGCGCGCGCTCTGGCGTTCGCGGTATCGCCTTCGCCTTCGAACTGGAGGAAGGAGCGTGTCAAGGCCACACTCTTTCCCGACACGCGATAATAGCCTTTGAACGACGGTCTGGTCTCGGCCGTCACATAGTCGCCGCCGGTCGTCAGCTTGGAATCCTCCGCATTGCTGAAGTTCTTGGCGCATCGAATTCCGTTGGCGAAATTCGCGATGCCTTGCAAGTTGCGGCCGTTGCCGTGTCCCGACGACGTCGCGCGAAACGACCGGCCGGCCTCGCAGATCACGTAGAACCGGCGCCCGAATCCGGCCGGGCGCGTGGCGTCCATGGCGAAGTAGCAGGGATTCTTGACCGCGCCTGCGCGCATCTTTTGCAGGTACAGCGCGCGCGCCCGCTGCAAAACCACAGCTGAGATCTGACCGTCGCCATCGCCGACATGGGCCTTGAGCCAAGCCGGAATGGCCGGCGGTTGCTGCGCGGCCAGAGAGCGCGGCGAAGCCGTCAAGGCGGC